>MKGP02000046.1 GCA_001913845.2 Limnothrix sp. CACIAM 69d
GCGACTGAAGCCACAGGCACGGCGAAACTGTGATGGGGGCAGCGAGGCGAGGCTTTCGTAGAGCATCTCCCGATCATGGTGACGACGACTTTCTACACTACTGCTTTATTCGTGCAAGAGGTCTAATCAATCACTTCAAGTAATCACTTCAAATCCTGTTGAAAGGTTGTTGAAGGGTTGTTGATTGTCAAGATTATTAGACCTCTTGCATCAACCACGATCCTTCTAAATCTCTCTCTGAGATTGTCGATTGACTGACAAAATGCTCAGTCACTTGGTTCTTTATTAGGTTGGGTTGAGCCTTGCGAAACCCAACTCGGTCACTACGAACCTTACTGTTGTTGGGTTTCGTACCTCAACCCAACCTACATGATTGTTGATTAGCCCATCTTGAGGGAAAGGGTTCAAGGATGAAGGCTTTTAACTGATTCGTGAAAGAGATCTATTGATTCGGCCATGGTTTAGGAGGCAGACTCGGGGCGATCGGCTTGATTTTTGCGGCGACGACAGCGATCGGAGCAGTATTTCACGTCGTCCCAGCAGTCTGCCCATTTTTTGCGCCAGGTAAACGACAAACCACAAACGACACAAACTTTGGTGGGAAAGTCGGCTTTCTTGCGTTGTTTGGGCATGGAATGTTCAAGCGGATGGGGCGCGCCATTCAATTGGCGCAGGCAAGCATTCTAACGAATTTCCACCCCGAACTCTTGGCAAGTTCCCAAAGGCCTTTGGTATCCAAGACCCCTGGCATCAAAGACCTCGGGCATCAGGTGAATTCTTGCCGCCTGCGGGAAACCAAAGGTGTCGATCGGCATCAATCTCGATTCGGCCTTGGGCTTGGAACAGTTGCAACAGCCGAGTCACGGTGACCCGGGTGGTTTGGGCGGCGCTGGCCAATTGCCGATGGGTGAGGCGCAAATTCAAACGACGCGCTGAACCAAGGGGTTGCCCAAATTCCCGATCGAGCAGTTGTAGCAGTTGCCAAAGGCGCTCATCGGCTCGCTTCAGGGTGAGCAAAGACTTCAAATCGCTGGCCTGATCCAAACGGCGCAGGGCATGGATCAGTAGGTTGCGGGCCAGGATCGGGGATCGCTGTACTTGGTCGATCGAGAGAGGCAACAGATCCGTAGGAGCCAAGGCCGAGGCCCGGTAAGGATTCACCGCGCTCAGAACCTGTCCAAAAAATGTTCCCGTGCTCGCAAAGCCCAAAATCGCTTCGGAACCGTCCGGCAGCAGGGTTTCGAGGGCCACGGCCCCGCGATAAACAACCCAGAGGCGATCGGGTTGGAGGGGAATGGTTTGGTTGGTGCGAAACGATTCAAGGTTTTGGCTGCGGTATTGGGCTTCGAGCAACCGGCGCAGTTCCAGGTCGGTGCTACTGGCCAGGGTCGATCGGATCATTTTTGGCATGGGAGGGGAAGCAGAGGGCGATGGGGTGCGATCCCGGGACGCAAATCACGGATGCTGAGTCCTGAGAGTTGGGACTGGAACGGTCTGTGCTCGATCGCTGCCAACTGGGGTAGTCCCCATTCTTGATCAGTTGACACTAATTTGCAATAAGCAATAACCGGTTGCAGACAAAACCTCAGTGATTGCGAGGCTGTGGGTCTCCACTTGTCAAGAGCCTCTGCAATAACTGGGTCAAAACTGTAGTGCCCCACACCAACTCAGGCTAACGGCGACCGTTTAACCCCTTGCCAAGGGAATGTTAACGATCCATGAAGATTGTGCCGCAGCGCTTAGGGATGATCCCCCCTCTCCGAGGATGTCTAAGCAGTATCTTTAGGCAGCTAGTATGGGCCAAGCACCAATTGCCGTGGGGGCAAGGGGCTTAAGCCTTAACATTGAACTTGTTTAGCGCTTTTGGTTTGACTCAAGCACCAATTGTCGTCGGGGCAAGGGGCTTAAGCCCCTTGTCTGCGCCGATCGCTGGAGCTTACAGGGTGGCAATTTTGGCTTTTCAGACACCCTCTCAAGGCAGACGGGCCAGTTCCGTTTGCAGGATGTGGCAGAGTTCCCGATGGTTGGGGCCATTGCTGGCAATGCGGCCGCCCCACTGGTTCAGATCGCCCGTGGCATAGCGCAAGGGCTGGCCATCAAAGTGGGTGAACTGGCCGCCCGCTTCCGTCAAGATCAATTCCGGGGCCGCCATATCCCAATCCTTGGGGGCCGATTTGCCCGAAAGGGAAAGATACAAATCCGCCTTTTGCTCCACGATCGCGGCAATTTTGCCACCAACGCTGCCCACGGCGTGCTGATTTTGGCAGGGCAGGGCGGCCAGCAATTGGTTAAACCGTTGATCTCGATGCGATCGACTGACCACCACGGTCAGCTCCGAGAGTTGGGCACAGGCTGACACCCGGGGCGATCGGGTTTGGCCAGCGCGATCGAACGCCACCGTTCCCGACCCTTTCACGGCTGCATACAACTGTTCCGCCTCCGGGCAAGCCACGATCGCCAGTTCCGGCCGTCCTTGATAAACCAGCGCCAGGTGAATGGCATATTCGCCGGTTTTTTGAATAAAGTCCTTGGTTCCATCCAGGGGATCGATGATCCAAATCCAATCCCGATCGGCTGGAATGCCTTCTGATTTATAGGTTTCTTCGCTCAGGTAGCCAAATTCGGTGCTCCCCAACTCCTGCTGCAAATGACTGAGGATGGTTTGATTGGCGGCCAGGTCGGCGGCCGTGACGGGCCCGTCGCCTTGGTCTTCAATCGCCAACTGATCGCCTCGGTAATAGGCCCGCAGCACGTCGCTGGCGGCCCAGGCGGCTTGACGGGCGATCGCGCACAAATCCTCAAGGGGTCGCATGGTGGCTCAAATGCAGGATGGGAGCCTTGATGGTATCAGTTGATTAGGCTCTTGGGGGATTAGATGATTGGGTGACCAAAATTCAGGTAGCTTCCGGGTGATCGGGTCACTCGGGTTAACTGTCGATCAATCCCAAATTCAAATACCCAATCGGCAGCCCCGGCCGCCAGCAACGGATCAACAAATAGCTTTGGGTGCAAGGCTTTCCAAAAGTAATCCACAAAATCGGAAATTTCCGCCTCACCCAGCCCCTGCCCTCCGGCGGCAATTCGATCGCGCTCGGCTTGCTGTCGCCATTGTTTTGAAAAGTGGTAATCAGTGGGTTTCAAAATCAAGAGCCGATCGCACCATTCCCAAAGGGGTAAATAATCCCGCAGCCGTTGATTACAATCCTGGGCAAAGGCGCGATCGTCCTCCGAAAAAATGGGTGCTGGCCAATCCACAAGAGTCGTGAAATCAATCGGCTTCACTCCCACAAACCATCCCTCAAACAACACAATATCGACTGGTTGAATCATCTCCGCCGCCACGCGATCGCCCTGTCCCCCATGGCAGGATTTATCAAATCGCGGAATGGCTATGGTGGAAGCTTGGGGCGATCGCAAGGTCTGGAACGTTGCCAGCCCCAGGTCAACATCATGGGTTCCCGGTGGCCCTCGCCAAATGAGTCGCGGATCCTGTGTTTGCAGCCGTTGCCGATCGGCATAGGTTTTGTAAAGGTCATCGATCGACCAACTGAGAGTTCGCCACCCCAACAGCTCCAAAGCCACCGCCATCGCTTCACAAAGGGTGGTCTTTCCTGCGCCCTGAACACCCAAAATTCCCAAGACGATCGGGCGATCGCTTTGGGCGCGTAATTGCCCTAATTCCCAGGCCAAAGGCCACCAAGCTTGCTCAATCATGGCCTGATTGCTGGGGTGATTGAGCAAAAAGGCCAAGCGCGATCGCTGGTTCAGGGCTTCACAAAATGCTGCAAAATCCGGCATGAATTCCCAAGTGTTTAGGGGCGGTTTGTCCATAAGCAAACAGTAGACCTCTTGCCTCAATCAAGACCCTCACCCTAAATCCCTCTCCCAAGTCGGGAGAGGGACTTGAAAATCAACAACGAAATCGCCGTATATTCCCGACTTCTGGCTCCCCTTCGCCCTCCTTGGTAGAAGGGGTTGGGGGATGAGGGCTGTGAGCTGATTCGCGCAAGAGGTCTAGTTGATAACAGCCCCTAGGCAGCCAACATTGTTTCCAAGGTATGTTGATTCCAAAGGTCGCGATATAGCCCCGGGCGCGAGAGCAATTCATCGTGGGTTCCCATATCCACAATGGAGCCTTGATCCATCACCAAAATCCGATCGGCAGTGGCGGCGGCGGACATTTGATGGGAAATGAAAATCACGGTTTTCTTGGCGGTTCCGTCCGTCAGATTGCGCAAAATCTCCGTGGCGGTTTTGTTATCCACGCTCGATAGGGCATCATCCAAAATCAAAATTGGGGAACTGATCAACAGGGCGCGAGCCAGGGCGGTGCGCTGGCGTTGGCCGCCGGAAAGGGTGATGCCCCGTTCGCCCACGACTGTTTCGTATTGCTGGGGGAAGGTGAGGATTTCGTTGCGAATTTGGCTGGTGTCGGCGGCGGCTTCCACGGCCCCCAAGTCGATCGCGGGATTGCCGTAGCGAATGTTGTTGGCGATCGAGGTGCTGAACAGAAAACTATCTTGGGGCACGTAGGCGATCGCCCCGCGCAGGTCTTGGATCCGCAGTTGGGTAATGTCAATTCCATCGAGCCACAGTTGTCCCGGTTTCAGATCCAGCAAGCGCGGCAGGGCGTTGGCTAACGTGGATTTGCCACAACCCACGGGGCCCACGATCGCCACCATTTCCCCCGGTTGAATCTCGAAGTTCAGATCGTTCAAGGCCAGGCGATCGCTTCCCGGATAGCCATAGCTGAGGTGGGTGGCCTTGAGATGGCCCACCACTTGCTCCAGCGGCAGGGCGATCGATTCGCTGTTGTCGATAATCTTCGGTTCCGTTTGCAAAATCGCTTCCACACGATTGATGCTGACTTCGCCCCGTTGATAGGTGCTGATCGTGAAACCCAAAAGCGCCGTGGGGAAAACCAATCGCTCCACATAGATCAGCAGCGCCACAAAATTCCCGATCGACAGTTCCCCTTGGGCGATCGCATCGGAACCAAACCACAACAGCACCAGCAAGCTGACACTCGCCAGCCCCCCCAGCAAGGGAAACAGCACACTACGGGTTTTGGCAAAACTCAAATTCACCCGCAGCAACTGATCATTCACCCGCCGAAAAGCTTGCCGCTCATTCTCCTCTTGGGCATAGATTTTGATTGGAGAAATGCCGCTCATGTCCTCTTGAATGAGGTCGCTCATTTCCGAGAGCCGTTCTTGCACTTCCAACTGCTGGGTTCGCAATTGGTTGGCAAACAACTGCACCAACACCAACATCAAGGGATAAACCAACAAAGCCAACAGCGTTAACCGCACATTAATACTGAGCATAATGGGTAGGGTTAACGCATAGGCAAATAGGGTATTCGCCAAGCTTAGAACGGCGAACCCCATTAACCGGCGAATGTTGTCCACGTCGCTGGTGGTTCGGTTGATCAAATCTCCGGCCGTGTTCACCGCAAAATAGGCTGGCTCCAGGGTCAATAAATGTTGAAAAATGCGTTGTTTGAGGTCAAATTCCACCTGGCGACCCACCCCAAACACCAGCACCCGCGACACCATCCGAATCACCCACATCACCGAGGCCAAAATCATCACGGTGACGGCAAATAAGAGAATGCGATCGAACGAGAAGCTCGCTTGCAACTCATCAATTCCGTTCCGAATCAGCAGGGGAATATAAACCCCTAACACATTCACTAACAGTAATGTGCCAATCCCGATCGAGGTCTTTTTCCAATAGGGTCGTAAATAATTTCCTAAGATTTTCAGGTTCGATCGATTGGAGCCAGCCATAAATTAGACCATCCTGATATAGGAATTCTTTGGAAGAGTTTGTTGGACAGATCAGCTTCGCCCGCAAATCGTCCCCCAGGTTCTCACCTCGGGGTTTTGGTTCTTTTGGGGCCTTGATTCTTGAATCTTGAGCCTTGAATTTTGAGCCTTGAGCCTTCGAGACCGTTTGAAAAGCCAAAATTACTACTCAGTAAACCCTAGCGATCGACGCAGACAAGGGGCTTAAGACCCTCGCCCCCACCACTATCGGTGCTTGACCCGTGCCAAAAGATACTTTTTAGACACCCTCTTAGGTTTTCAGAATCCTGCGCTTTAGTCTTGAGTTGAGCGCCGTTGGTTCAGAGTCTTAATTTAAGGCTGTTTCCGCTTCTCCAGCGCCGGGCCCATCAAAGGATTCACCCAAATAAATCGCCCGAATATCTGGCGGCAAGGCTGATTCCAAGGCGCGGTAACTTTGGCGCAACTTGGCCCGCACAGCGGCCGGCGACAAGGATTCCCCCTCCGCTTGCAAATAGGCGGCGATCCGTGGCTCGCTCCAGTGCAGGGTTTGGGCCATCAACACCATCAGACGCGCCGTGGGATCCTGGCGATCGAGCGCCGATTGCAGGTAGCACCAAAGGGGCGGCGGGGCAGCCGTCAAGGAATAGTGAATGGATTCCACGGGGGGCAATTCCGCCTGATTCACCATCAAAGCGGTCATGTTAATCAGCCAGTTTTGCAAGGTAAATTCATCGGCGCGATCGATGCGAGTTGCCCGGGCCCGCTCCAAATCTAAAGTGGGTAATTCACGAAAAATTCGGAACCAAATTTGGGCAAATAAATAATCCGCCTGGGCATCGGACGGCGCGGAATGTTGTACCAGGGAATAGACGATCGGGCTATAGCGACAAAACAAGGCTACAAAATAGCGGCCGGAGTCGGGATAGCGTTTAAATAGGTCCAATAATTCTGAATCACTGTATTGATTGAGAGATTGAACGATCGGGTGACGACATTCATGAAAACTAGGCGCATCCATGGGCAATCAGGCAGTATCCGTTGCGGTGGCAAAATGGGGCCAAGGGAGACAACCCCCCTCGCCGGGATTAGGGTCTGGCCGGAACCATCAACCTAGCTTCGGGGCCTAATCATCCCCCAAGGAAGCCACATCATGCAGGGCATCTTCCATCTGCATTCGTTGCTCCATTTGCCGTAAAAAATAGCCCGTCATCATGGCCGAGGCCAACAAACCGGCCAGATTTTCTCGATCAGTCACGATTTGGATGCTGAAATGTTCACCGGGCAAGGAACCGACCAAACCTTGAACATTTTGGGAAACAATTTGCTTCACATCAGGGGTCACCGCCCGGGCCACTCGGGCCAACACTTCCGGCGATTGACGCTGGAGGTATTGCAGCAGCGGATTGACGCGATCGTCATTCGATGCGTCATCAAACCAGTCAGCCGTTTCGGGGTTAAAAACCATAGCGTCGATTCAGTCGGAAGGACGATCGGACTCTGGGAGAATCCTATAGAAATGCTGGTTAGCGTTCTGGTTGGCGTTAACGATGTTGTTGAGTTCACCTGCAACCTTATGCAACAACGATCTGCCGCACATTGCAACGGTTGGTGATTCAAGAATTACCCAGAACGGGACTGGAAGGGTGCAAAGGGCAGTTGAGGGGACGGTGAATGAATTTGCACGCATTCCCGATCGAGTGGGATAGCACCAACGGCAGCACAAATAGAAGCACTAACAGAAATTAACGAACATTGCTCAACAATCTGGCCCTATTGTGACATTTTTGCTCAAGTCTGCAACGGAAGTTGATGGGCGGCGATTTGCTGCCGAACCCTTTCCCCACTGATCCTAAGTTGAGGATGCCCGGTTCAGATGTCGATCGAGCAGGCGATCGAGCCAGTGCAGCAACCCCAACACCAGCCCCACACTCAGCACGGGCCAAATCCAAAACCCCCGGGCGATCGCTGGGGTGGCATCCAGGGCCAACCCACCCAACGGCGGCCCCACCGCATAGCCCACGGCCCAACAGAGGGAATTGATCGAAAGGTAAGTGCCACGTAGGGATTCCGGAGCCAAATCCACCACCAGGGCCGAACCAGAGGGCGTATAGGCCACCATGGCCAGGGACAACAGGGCCAAGGCTCCGATCGCCCCGGCCAAGGCCAAGGCTCCGGGCTGAATCCACCAAACGGCGACAAACCCCGCCCCAAACAGCCCAGCGGCGATCGCCAACGATCGGGCATGGCCATAGGGACGCAGCAACCGGGACATGGGCAGTTGGGCCACCGCCGCCAAAATAATATGCCCCGAGAACAGCACTCCAATTTGCGCGGGAGCCAAGCCCACAATCCGTTTGAGATAAAGGGGCAAGGTGGCTTCCACTTGGGCCAAATAGGTGGTGAACAGAATATTCGCAATCACAAACAGGCCGAGGAGTCGATCGCTCAGGGTTTTGCGCCAGCCGGCCCAATGACCAACCGCCGTTTGGATTGCGGGCCGGCGATCGGGCACCAGGGCCACCACCGCCACCGCAAACAGCACAAAGGACAGGGCATCGCCCAAAAACAGCAACCGATAGAGACCGGTTTGGCCCACCAGCAATCCCCCGATCGCCGTGCCTAACCCCAGCCCCACCACATCCGCCAGCCGTGTGACCGCAAAGGCTTCCCGCCGATGTTCTTCCGGGGTAAAGTCCGCCACCAGGGCTTCCATGGCCGGCCAATATAGCCCCACGCCCAAGCCCATCAGCAGATTGCCCACCACCAGCAACGGAAACCCCGCCGCAAACCCCAACACCCCATCCCCCAGGGCCGAGGCGATCGCCGACAACAGCAACACATTGCGCCGGCCCACCCGGGGCGAATCCGACCATGAACCGCTGGCCACCCGGCCCAGCACCCCCGACAACTGCCCCAACCCCAGGGCAGTGCCCACGGCGGTGGCCGACAGGCCCACCTGTTCCACAAAGTAGATTGCTCCGTAGAACATGACCAAGCCAGTGCCCAGGTGCAACAAAACGCGCCCCAGGGTCAAAATCCAGACCACACCGGGCAAGGGGGGTAACCATGGCTGGTCAGTGGATTGAATTGTGGATTGGACTGTGGATTGGACTGTGGATTGGACTGTGGATTGGAGCGATCGGCCTTTGGGAAACAGCCCCTGTTTCAATCGTTGTTGAATTTGACGCAACGCGCCCATGAACAAACCCTACCCCGCAAGGATTTAATCGACCGTTTCCGAAACCGGGAAGCGATCGAGCAGGGCCCGCGCTTCGCTGGCCCGATCCTTCAAGTCTCCCGCCAAATAGGGCACATGAATCACCTGGGAGAGCAAATCCAACGTTCGGCGCACCATCCGCACCACATCCCCATCATCCAAGCTGGTGCGGGCCGACAAGTCCGACCATTCCGCCCCCAAGGCCCACTGCTCCACCAAACCGATCAGCTCGTCTTCCAGCAAAATCGGCAACATCACCCGATAGCGCCGCTGAATCTTGAACAGTTCTCGCCGCTGATCGCTCAAATCTTCCAGGGTGGCCAACACACCATCCGTGGGAAGTGCGTCCGTCCAAGTGTCCGGGCGGGGTTCTTCAATCAGCAGGGCGGCACAGGCGGCGGCCAGTTGGGGCGGCTCCAGGCGATCGAACTCGCCAGACATCAGGGCCAACCCCAGCCACAGCTCATTTTCTCCGCGCAACGTGGCGATCGCCTGGCCCAATTCCGTGGGCTTGTGGTTTTCGTCCAAACACTCAAAATATTGCAAGATTTCAATCAGGTTCACGAACTCCTGCCAATAGCGCTCAGACATGCGCCCCAACTGACCGCGTTTTTCCGCCAAGGTGGCCGCCAACGTATCCAAGCTGTGCAACGCCTTGAACAGGTACTTGCGATTAGTCCATTGGGAAACGGGATGCTCCTCCAATTGAGCCGCCACCGCTTCCACCCGTTCTCGCTGCTCAATCACTTCCGGCGCATCCTCCGGATCGGGCAGCACAGGAATTCGATGGATGATGGCCAGGGTTTCTTCGTCGCCGGCCAGGTGCTGGCCGGGTCGCAGGGGCAGAGCCACCGGGGGTTCCAGGCGATCGACCGCTGAAATGCGCGGAAATTCCCCGTAAAGGCCCGCCACATCCTCGGTTTTCACCACATGCCAAGCATTGTCAATCCCCAAACAAACCAGATAGGGGAATCGACCGGAGCCAGCCACCTTCAGCACCAACACCGCTGGCAAAGGTTCCTTCACCGGAATTGACGGCCCCTTGAGGGCCAGCACGGTTCCCGCCACGGCAAATTGCAAAGCGGGAGCCAAGTCCTTGCCGCGCACCACCTCCGCTTGTTCTTGCAAGGTTCGCAGCAACCGTTCTTCGGCCTTGAGTCGCTGGTTGAGCTTTTCGTATTGGGCCACTTGGGCCAAGTCCACCTCGGCCGTTTGGGCTTGCAGTTGCTCCAGCTCGGCTGCCAGTTCCTCCACTTCCTCTTGGTAGGGAATGAGGTGAATGGTGGAGAGATATTGGCCAAAACTGCGTTCCACCAGGCTGCGGGCTTCCTCTAGGGAGTGGGTTTGCAGCAGGTTCAGCACCATGCCATAGGTGGGGGTGAACTGGCTAACGAGGGGATCCGGTTGGGAGGTGGCCAGGTGGGCCGCTTCCTTGGCTCCTTCAAAGGGCGTTTGCAGGGTCACCACATAGCCCTGAATGTCTTTGCCCCGGCGACCGGCTCGGCCAGCCATTTGCAAAAACTCGGAGGCGTTCAGCAGGCGATGTCCCCGATCGGTTCGTTTGGACAGGCTGGAAATCACCGTGGTGCGGGCGGGCATGTTGATGCCGGCGGCCAGGGTTTCCGTGGCGAACACCACCTTGATCAAGCCGTCTTGGAACAGTTCTTCAACAAGGCTTTTCCAGGCGGGCAAAATTCCCGCATGGTGAGCAGCAATCCCCCGATAGAGGGCGGCCAGTTGGCCATCGCGGGCTGCGCCGGGATTTTTGACCAAAAAACTATCGATGCGGGTTTTGAGCAGTGCGGCTTCGCGATCGGACACCAGGGAGAGACCGGCGGCGTTGGCCACGGCCCGATCGCACCCTCGGCGGCTGAAGATGAAATAAATGGCCGGGAGCATGTCCCGCTGCTGGAGTTGGGCCAGCACAAAGGCAATATCCGGCGTTTCGGCCCGCAGATCCCGCTTCACCTGGTCGCGGGGTTTGCGACGGTTGCGGCGTTCCGACTTGAACTGAGGATGCAGCCGTTTGCCTTCGTCATCCAGTAGCGGAAACAACCCTTTGTAATTGCCAAAGCTGAACCGCAGGGGCACTGGGCGAAAGTCGGAATAAATTAACTCCGTGGGCCCATGGACATAGTTCAGCCAATCCGTGAGCTGCTGGCTGTTGGCCACGGTGGCCGACAGGGCCACCAGTTGAATTTCAAAGGGGCAGTAGATGATCGACTCTTCCCAAACGGTTCCCCGCTGGGAGTCGTTCATGTAGTGACATTCATCGAGCACCACCGTTTGCACATCGGTCATGGAAGTGCCGATTTGCCCGATCGGGGTGCCATAGAGCATGTTCCGGAAAATCTCCGTGGTCATCACCACCACGGGGGCATCGCGGTTAATGGACACATCCCCGGTCAATAAACCCGCTTGATCTTCGCCAAACTGCTCTTTAAAGTCGCGGAATTTCTGATTGGAAAGGGCCTTGAGGGGCGTGGTGTAAAACACCCGTTTGCCTTGGCTGAGGGCGCGATAGATCGCATATTCACCCACCAGGGTTTTGCCGGAACCGGTGGGGGCACAAACCACTACGGACTTATTGGCATTCAACGCCTCGATCGCTTCCAATTGAAAGCGATCGAGATCAAAGGCAAAAACATCGGCAGGAGGCGGCCCTTGAGCGATCGAAACTGAGCCGGCCTGGGGCGAAATGGGGGAAACAGTCACGCGCGGCAGTTACTCAAACGGGGTGAAGGGGCGATCGGCCTTAACCTGTTGGATGGGTGATGCACAGGCTAGAACCGTCTTCAATAGTAGAGCGAATTGGAAAACCCGTGCCACCACGCCCCCATCCCCCAACCGGCTCAAGGGTCATTCCTAGGCGGGCACTTCCGCCACCAACTTGTGGCCACTGAGGGCAGACTTGCGGCTGTCAAAGAGCTTGCCCAGCCCTTCCGTCACGTCCGCCACAATTTTTTGGGGACATTCCGCAATGAAGGCCTCGGCAGATAGTTCACCGGCAAAGAAGGCCTTGCCCCGATCGCGCAGTCGTGACATTTCGTCATAGCCCATGGCCTTCACCATGTAGGTCGTGAGGGGCGAGTTTTTGATGTCGTAGTCAAAATCCTGCAACCGGCCCACTTCCACCAGGGTCAACACCTCCTCTTCAATGGTGTTGCGGGGGTAATAGACATGATCCAGCGCGGGCAAAAAGTCCGCCAAGGAGGAAACATTGAATCCTTCGCTCGGCATTTCACCCATCAACATGGACAGGGGAATATCCTTGCCAAAGCGCATGGACAGGGCCTCTAGAAAGGCGATCGTAAATAGTTTTGTGCCCAGATAAAGGCGACCAATTTCCAAGTTGCTGCGGGCCTGTTCCACCAGGGCATTAAAGGTGGCATCGTCTGGCTCATCGCGAAACTGATGAAAAATCCGCTCCGGTTGCAGGGAATTCATGAAGCCTTCCATTTTTTGGAGGGCAACTCGGTATTGATAGACCGTGTAGGAGGTGGAAAACTTCAGGTTGTGGTTGGTTTCCGGCAACAGGCTCCAGGTGTTGTCCAAGAACCGAGCGGCGCTGGGGTTGGCAAAGCTGCCCACGTCCCGGTTGGCCAAGCGCACCGATCGCTTGACGGTTTTTTCAATTAACGCCTCATCTAGCCCCAAATCATATTTTCCATTGACCAAGTTCAGGCGCTGATACAGAACATCACAGTTACTGAACCCCTCGGCACTCTTGGGCCGAAATGGAATTGTTCCCTCAATGCAGGCGGTGATTTGGGCAATCAGGGCAGCGGGGGCATAGTCTTCTAAAATTTTGCCGGCGGCCAGGGCACTAAGATACTCATTCATCCCGGCATAGGGAGAGAGGGTTTGCCCCGGTTCAAAGCCAAAAATATCGGTGACCAACGCAAAGGTTTGGTCTCTTTCCAGCAGTTCCGACTGATCGCGAATAATTAAAGCTTCTCCCTCTTCGCGCACAAAGGGGGTGATGAAGTAGCTGAGGTTGAAGTTAACGCTGCGATCGACCTGGACATAAACCAAGTCATGGAACAGGGCCGAGAGCACCTCGATCGGGTCTTCATGGCCCCCCACTTCAAAGATGTGCTCCGGCGTGTGGAAATAGCGCCACGGGCCGGTCATGGTTTGCACGATCGTGGCGGCAATCTTATCGAGCGGGGCCCGATCAATCGACAGCCCCGATGCCTGAGTCGCCCACACAAGCTTCTCAAGGCATTCTTCTCGATCGCGTTCTCGGCTCATCGCGTTGCCCCCGATAGGTTTGCCTGATGGTGATTAGACAGCCTCCCCACCGTTGGCGGTTGGGAATCTCAATGTCTAGGTTGGTTGAGGTTGAATCTTCCGAATCTTAACCGACATTCTGAGCGAGGCGGTCGGAATCATCACTTTTGAGCTGTTTGGCTCCCCGCCCAGCGGTCTGGCTCTGTCCGATGAGCTAAACACCAGTCCATGGCATCTAGTTCATGGCATCCGGCCCCATGGCATCAAGCGGCATTTCTTGATCGCATTTATAGCGCATGGGATAGGGTCTAGGCGTGATTTTTGACACCAGTACCCATGAGGTCGATCGGTCAGCGGTGACGCTTCGGGGCCAGCGCTGGGGGAAATCGGCGGGGAAAGCCAATGATATTTGCCCTAGGGGCATTCTAGCGATTCTCGAGTATCTGCGCCGGTTTGGGGATTGGTGCCAGCCGCATATTCACAGAGCCGGGCCGCTTGCAGGCGATCGAGCGCTGCGTAGGTAAAATCGGCTCCCTGTACCTTGGCCCCTTTGAAGGTCGATCGCAGCAACATCGCATCGGACAGCACCGCATCAGTTAAGTCCGCACCGTTGAAATTGCTCAGGTAGCCAATGCCGTTGCTGAAATCCACGCCTTGCAGATTTGCGCCGCTGAGATTGCTGCCATTGAAAACGGCTCCTCGCAAATTGGCCCCATGGAAGTCGGCTTGCTCCAGGTTTTCGCTGGCAAATTCAGCCCGCTCCAGATTTTGGCCGGCGAAGTTGCGGTTGCTCACTTCCGCATCGTCAATGGCCCGGATGGCGGCGGAGCTGGCAGCCCAAGCGGGAGTAGCGATCCCCAGCCCACTCACCATGAACAGGGCCGTGAGCGCGATCGCCCCCACGGCGGCCCGCAACCGGGAAAACCCGAAACCGCGAGGCAAAAAACCAAAAGACAGAAAACCGCAGGACAGGATCGATCGAGCTGATCGTGAGAGTTGGGAAGAATGATGGGAAGAAACGATCATGACGGCGATCCCCGAAAGACAGCTTGAGAAACGGCTTGAGGCTATAGGCATTTTGCCATGAGCCTTTTCGAGCCGATCCGTCGGTGGTGATTTTTTCGGTGATGATTTTTGAGGAAGGAATTCTCGGACGGTAGGGCTTGTCGTCAAGTCACCTGAACCCCTGATTTCACCGTTGGCAAATCGCTTGGGGCAAGGGGCTTAAGCCCCTTGTCTAGGGCGGTCAGGGCTTTGAAAATCATGACCCTAGGGCAGCACGATCGCCTCACGGGCCCGGCGATCGCGTTGTCGTCGGTAGGCCCACAGGCTCGATCGCAACAGTAACCCCAAGGAGGCCAACTCTCCGGGCGACTCCCGAGACTGCCACTGGCCCGGCTGGCAATAGAGCCATTCCACCAGTTGCCGCTGCTGGGTCGAGGTCAGGGGTTCCCAGGCCACTTCCAACAGCGCTTCCCCGGTTTGGGGATCGCGATCGGGCTGATGGAGCACTCGCACCGGCAAAACCAAGGACTGCCCAAAGGCGCGATCGACGAGGTGTAATTGCCCCTGCTCCGGGTTCTCGGGGGTGACGCTCAGCGGCGAGAAATCCGCGAGCATCGAAGCGGCCTTGGTCGCTGGCGATGGCTGCACTTCTCCCAACAGGATCCGGCGCACCGTTGCCCAACGGGCCCCAATCCCCGATTTCGGAGTGGGCTGGGGCGATCGGGTCAGGGCCACAATTGCTCCCGATTCAGAAGCCAGACGCAGCGTCACTCCCATGGGCCAGGGGCGATCAGCCAGTTGCAGCAACCCCGGGCGATCGCGCCGGAACCACTCATGCCGATTCGGCTTCGGAGCATCCACGGAAGCCAAAACCGCCGCTCCCACCAACAGCAAGTTATAGGTCAACCAAGCCAAGTTCAGCTCGCTGCCGCTTTGGCCCGCTGGCAAGGGCAACCACCCCAACACCTGTACCAAAGACCAGCCCCAAGCCATGGCCGTCAGTCCCCAAATGCCAAGCAGCGGCAGCCCCGGCATGGGGTTAAACACTGCCCGATCGCGGGCAATGCCCTTGGGAGTGACCCGAAAGGCGCGGCCAAAGGGCCGCCAAAGCGTGTGCAAGACCGTGAGGGCGATCGGGAAGCAATTCACAATGGCATAGACATCGCCCAAGGTGGCCGAACACGATCGCCGGTTCAACCAATTGCAGGTGGCCAAATGGGCCACATAAAGCGGCAAAAACCACAGCAACCACTCCATCACATCCGCCTGCATGGGCGAAATGCCCAACAGGGCGATCGGCAACGGAGCCACCAAAAACAACAGCCGAATCAGCGACAGGCCCCAATAAAACCAGCCTTGGGCGTAGTGCAACCGCTGCACCAACGTCAGCCCCCGAATGGTCAACGGGTTTTCCGGAATGAAAAATCCCTGCATGGTTCCCGCTGCCCAGCGTTGTTGTTGGGCAATGTAAGCCGACATGCTCTCAGGCGACAGCCCCGCACTCAAGGCCTCATTCAAGTAGCGAATTTGGTAGCCACTGGACATCAAGGCAATCCCCGTGAAGTAGTCTTCGCAAAGACTGCTGGTGACAAAACCGCCCACCTGCTCCAGGGCACTGCGGCGCACCACAAAGGACGAGCCATAGCAAATGCTTGCGCCCACACCGTCCCGCACCGATTGGATATAGCGGCTGAACACGTCACGGTTTGTGGTGAAGCGATCGCCCAGCCCCAGGTTATAAACGATCGGATCTGGGTTGAAGAAATGCTGGCGAGTTTGCACCAAACCCACCGAGGGATCATGAAAAAATCCCACCGTTCGCTGCAAAAAGTTGCGAGTCGGCACAAAGTCCGCATCAAAACAAACGATTAATTCTCCCTGGGTGCAACCCAATGCATGGTTCAAATTACCGGCTTTTGCATGGGTGTTATTTGCCCGTGTTAGGTAATGACAGCCCAGGGTTTGGGCCAAGTCACGCACCTCGGGCCGTCGGCCATCATCTAATAAATAGATTTGCTTGGGGCCATAGTTCAGCGCCTGGCAGCCAATTACCGTGCGGCGCAACACGTCCACCGGCTCGCCATAGGTAGGAATCCAAATATCCACGGTGGGTTGATAGCCCGTGGCGACCAAGGCGGCAGCCCGGGCCGCTTCGGCTCGGCGATCGCCCGATCGCAACATCAGCGCCAAATCCAAGCCACTATTCACCCAAAGGACAATTTCACAAACCAACAGCAAGCCACTGGCCAGCCCGTCGCCCACCGTGCTGAAATTCAGGGTCATGGTGACCCGCCAAACGATGTAACGCAGGGTCAAAGCACTCACGATCGCCACCACCAAGGCGCGCGATCGTTGGCTGGGCATTCGTCGCCAGCGAGGTACGAGGGCCACCGTTGCCACCAGCCCCACCACCATCGCCACCAACCAACTGCGATATTCAGGTTGGTCGGGTGTTTGCCCCAACAGTTCCAACCCCCACAGGGGCAACATTAAAGACGACTGGGCAAATTCCGTCAGACCAGTACAACGAGCCAGGGATTCCGCCAACAGCAGCATTAGTCCGATCGCCCCAGCCAAAATGCCCAGCCAACGCCCCGTCAATCGCCGTGGTTTTTGACCATGCGCCCGGGCCGGCGAGGTACGACGTAACCAAGAAAGAGTCATAGGTTCAGAATCGTTACAACCGTCAAAACGCCATTCCGTTTCGCTATTTCATGTCACCGTCAGGACTTGATCGGATCTAACTCGATCGCTGGTCACCCGGTCGCCTCTGCCGTGCTCATCCCCCAGTCCACGCTCACTCAGCCATTCCAGCCTAGGGACTTCGGATTGATTCGGCGGTGACCCCCGATCGAGCAAGATGCGTCGTTCATCACTCCCTCTGTCAGAGTAACAATTCTTTGTAAAAATATCTTTACAAAATAATGGGCACTAATAGGCACTATCAGGATGGGCGATCGTAAGCTTCAGCAGCGTTGAGACGGCGATCGCCCCAATCCACCACAACTCACCAGCGGCATCGGGGCGATCAAGCTATAGTCTGATCAGAATTTTGATCAGCGATTGCGGGGCTTAGAGCTTGTCATCAGCTTGCCTGAAACCCTGATTGCACCGTAACGAAATTATGGGGAGCAAGGGGCTTAGGGACTGTCGTCGTTTAGCCCGAAGCCCTAGATCTGCCGTTAGCGGATCGTGGGAGACAAGGGGCTTAAGCCCCTTGTATAGGGCAGTTGGGGCATGGAAAATCAGCCGTTTTCACTGGATCCAAAAAAATGACGGCAGACCCTAGATCGGCGCTGGAACGAGCGCTTGGATCAGCCGCCCAAAATCGGACTTCCTCGATCGTGCTTGAGCAGCCTTCAATCCGCCCGAATACCTAGAGAAACCAATGACAGCCGTAGACATTTTGGGAATTTTGCATCCAGGGCTAGCCGTTGTCCTTGTCTTCCCCATGATTGGCATTGTGTCGCGGGCCGCTTGGCAAGTTCGCCAGCGGCGGCTGGCCAGTGCCGCCGGTCAAAAATCAAAGATCCCACCCAGCGTTGGACTTGAACATGTGGAGATTGGGCGTTGGCTGACGGGATCCATCGTCGGCATTATTTTGGTTGCATTTGCCTACATTTTATTTGCAGACAAAACCAACCTGTTAGATGCGGCTAATTGGAGCCAAAAGGGTGGGCTATTGGCAACCCAATTAGCATTTTTTGGCGTAACGATCGGCTCATTAATTTGTTTATACCGCTCCAGCAGCAAGCAATGGCGAGCCACATTTGCCACTTTGTCCGGCATGGGTCTGACCATCATTGCCGCCCAGGAAGGAATCTATCGCCGCGATCATGAATGGTGGGTTTCCCATTTTTACTATGGAACCCTGGCCGGCCTATTGATGATTTTTGCCCTGGCAATTTTGCCGGAAATTTACCGCAACAAGACCTGGCGCAAAGCCCATATTGTGGCCAATGTGGTTGCTCTGTTGTTGTTCTTAGGCCTAGGATTTACCGGCGCAAGGGATTTGTTGGAGTTGCCCCTCAGTTGGCAGAAGAGCTTTGTGTATGGTGGTTGCAATGCCGAAACTCAAACCTGCCAAGCGCCTGCTCCACCAGCTCCATAGTTTGCAAGGGTGATCGTCCAAGCGATCGAGCCAAGGTTAGATATCAACTGCAACCGAACCAACCGCAAGGGATCAACAAGGGATCAACCGCGCGATCGGGTAATTTCCACCGCAATTGTGCCCGCGAATTCTGGAATCGGTGCGGCCGGCTTCGTTACCCGCACCACCACCCGTTCCACTCCCTTCAGGGTCAACAGCCCATCAGCAATGTTTTGGGCCACCCGTTCAATCAAGTCCACCTTGGATTGGGAAACGGTTTGGCGAATATGTTCGATCGCCGCGCGGTAGTCCAACGTATCTTCAATGCGATCGCTCTGGCCCGATGGAGCCAAGTCAATATCCAGCGTCGCATCCACCTCAAACCATTGACCCAGAACTTTTTCTTCTGGCAAAAGTCCCGTGTAACCGTAGCATCGCACTTGCGAAATATAGATTCGATCCAAACTCTGAGCCAAGTTTTTTCTCCGTCACTAATTCACTAACAATTGCTGCAATTGACTAGCAAATGCACCAATATTGAGTCACTGCATTGAGTGGCGAAAACTTAGTTGCTGAGGGTGCTGGGTTCCAACCGCTGACAAGCCGATAGCCCCAAGCCGGGATCCGCTCGGTAAGCATCCGTCGGCACCCACACGGTCACCGAGCGATCGCCCATCACTTGGTAGAGATATTGCACCGTGGCATCAAACAACGGCCCCACTCGCAAGTTGGAAAAGTCATCCTCGGCGCTTTCAAATCCAAACCGCACGACGATTTGTGCCAACAGGCAACCGGGAGTGTCGATCGACTCGCCTGAAATTTCCCGTTCCTGCCAAAACTTGTCTAGAAATGGCTCCAAAACCGGCAAAACCTTTTTAGGCTGACCATTCCGACTGGAATAGACAACTGCGGAGTTACCCTCAACAAGAATGTGACACGCCGTACCCATAACCGCGCCCAAAGACTGGTGAAAAGACCCAAATGCTTGCGACACATCCATCAAACCATCAAAACTGTCTTCATCTCGAAAAATTTTGAGTAGGATAGTCTGCGAGACCGCCCCAGCCCCGATCGCCCCGTGGATGTTGGCTGAAGCTTATGACCGAAGAAGGCCCCTAGCCTCCTTTCTTGAACTTGGCCTTTGGGCTAAACCGTTCAGGAAAGGGCCCGGCAACCCGGTTAGGAGATAACTAAGCGTTGCGGTAACACCATGACCGCCGCCACAATCCCCTAGACTTGGAAGCCAATGGGTTCCTCGCCCCAGCCCCCAGCCACCGTACAGGGTGCAACGGCGCGATGCAGTCCAACCGGCCGCCGATTTCCGTCGGGCCACCCTGGCCGTTGGCACGATCGTCCGTGGGGTGCTGAAGTCGCGCGAACGCAGAGTTAACCTCGTTAGATTTTTTCGATGGCAACGACGAACCCGCAACTGGAACGCGCCAAACAAGGCGACCCGGAGGCGATTGCTGCCTTGATGCGGCGATCGCTGGAACCCAAAGGCATCAACGTCCAAGCCGAAAGTGGTGGCGATGTGCTGCGTGTGGTGTTGGAAGGCTCCCAGCCTGTCAACCGCGAAGCACTGCTGGCCTTCATCCGTAAGGGGATGCTCCAGTTGGGGGTGAAGGGTCTCCGCTCGATCGCCGTGGAATGGCGGCAACCGGGCAGCTTGCTAACCGATTGGACTGATTCAATTTCCCTCGACGACGACGAACCCTACGGCCTCGATGCGCTGAGCATGTCGCAGATCGAAGCACCCAATACGCCCCCCGTGGATATGGATGCGCTATCGGATGACGACAGCTACGGCGGCGGCTATGGCGCACAGTACGGCATGGAAGATGACTCACTGCCCATGGATGATGATGAGTCCTTGGAGTCGGAAGACAGTTCGGAATCGACCAAGCCTGCCAAAAAGGGCGGTGGCGGCGGCCTGATTGGGTTGCTGCTGGGGTTGATTGCCATTGGGGGCGGGTTGTATTACCTCTACACCAAAGGGCATCTCAACGAGGTGGTGGCCAGTTTGCCGCCGGAAGTGCAAGTTTATTTGCCACCCGTCACCCCAGAGTCAGCGGAGCCGGCGATTACGGCCGATGGCACTGAGGCTCCGGCGGCCAGTCCGGTTCCGGCGGCCGAAGCTCCAGCCGCCAGCCCGGCCCCGGCGGAAGCGCCTGCTGCTAGCCCTGCGCCAGCTAGTCCGGCCCCGGCGGCCGAGTCCCCCGCCACTGAAGCTCCAGCAGCGGTTCCCGCCAGCCCCGCGCCGGCCAGCCCCGCCGCTGAGGCTCCAGCGGCCAGCCCCGCCCCGGCAGCTTCACCCGCAGCCAATCAACCGAATCCGGATTTTGCGGAAGCGGTACGCAAGGCCACCAGCGCGGCAAAGTTAGCCCAAACGGCTAAGACCAAGGCGGAATGGACAACAGTGGCGGCCGAGTGGCAGGCGGCTTCGGCTCTGATGCAGAAAGTGCCGGCCGACAGTCCGAATGCTTCCATTGCTCAAAATCGGGCCCCGCAATATGCCCAAAACGCGGCGATCGCCCGGGCCAATGCTCAGGCAGCACCGCAGTAACATCGCAGTCTGATTTCGAGTCAGAATCAGCTTCGATTCAGAATCAGCGCAACGAATTCCCCCTGCCTAACGATCCTTCCTGGGTCGCTTGGGCGGGGGGAATTCACTTTGAGCCTGTCAATCTTGGGCTTGGGGATTGGGCGGTTTGCGCTGGCGCTAGGGGTTCGATTGTTGCGCGATCGCCCAGGTTTCCAACGCCTCTGCCAATCCATCGAGGGTATATTCTCGCGCCTCCGCATCGACGCGATCGAACCAATCACGGCAGGTTTGGGAGGTTTGCGGCCCGATCGAGGCTAAACAGGCCCCCGCCACCTGGTCAACTTCAAAGCCAGCCCGCTGAAGCAGAGTTAAGAAGTTTTTAACGGTTTTGGAGCTGGCGAAGGTGATGGCATCCACCCGCCTGGCCCGCAACAGGGCGATCGCCTCGGGGGTGAGGGCCGCCGGACAGCGTGACTCATAGGCCGGCACTTCCCAGAGGGTGGCTCCCTGGTCGCTGAGTTCTTTGACCAGCACATCGCGCCCACCGGTTTCCACGCGCGGAAACAGCACGGTGCGATCGCGCAGGGATTCGGGAAAATGGCTCACCAGCGCATCGGCGATGAAATCCGGGGGAATGAAATCCGGCACGATGCCGAACTGCTGAAGACATTGGGCGGTTTTTTGACCCACCACGGCCACTTTGCAATGGGCTAAGGCGCGACTATCTTTGCCAGCGGCCTGGAGGCGGCTAAAAAATGCCTCAACACCATTGGTGGAGGTCAAAATTAGCCAATGACAACGTTGGAGGTCGGCAATGGCCCGATCGAGCGGTTCCCAGGTGCTGGGCGGGCCAATTTCCAGGGCCGGCACTTCCAGCACTTGGGCCCCGGCGGCCTGGAGCCGGCCGGTGAAACCGCCCGCCTGGTTGAGCGATCGGGTCACGAGCACGGTTTTGCCCGCTAAGGGTTGGGCGATCGAGGGTTGGAGCATCGAGGGTTGAACCAGGGGAGAATGATCCACCGGGGCGATCGCTCCGGCTGGCCCCAACTCAAACAATGCAGGCAGTTGGGGCAGCACAAACCCTTGGCCCCAAGGAGCCAGAAAATCCCGCAGTTGCACCACTTCCCCCACCACCACCACGGTCGGCGAAAGGGAAACGCGCTCCGTTTGCAGGGCGATTGATTCCAGCGTGCCCGTCCAAACCTGTTGTTGGGGAGTGGCGGCGGCGCGAATGACGGCCACGGGAGTGACGGATGATCGGCCATGGCGAATCAGTTGGCGGGTAATTTCCGGGAGCGATCGGCCCGCCATCAAAAACACGAGGGTTTCCAGTTGGGCCAGGGCTTCCCAGTGCAACTCATCGGGTTCATGGGCACTGGCCACCGCAAAGCAACGACTCAGCACCGCATCGGTGAGGGGAATGCCCGCCAGCAGTGGCCCCGCCAAGGCGCTGGACAGACCGGGAATAATTTCAAAGGTTGCCCCTGCCGCTTGCAGGGCTTGGATTTCGCTACTGGCACGCCCAAACACAAAGGGATCGCCCGCCTTGAGCCGCACCACCCGCTTTCCCGATCGCCACTGCTCCACCAGCAAGCGATCGATCTCCGGTTGGCTGGGGGAGGGCTGGCCGCCCCGTTTGCCCACATCGATTTGTTCGCAGGTGACGGGAACCCAGTCCAACAGCGCCCGATCGACTAGGGCATCATGCACCAACACCTCCGCTTGGTGCAGCACCTGAGCCGCTTGCAAGGTGAGATAGGCCCCATGGCCGGGCCCGGCTCCCACCAGGGCCACGGGCGGGTTCATAACGGACGGGTCGATCGGGTTGGGCGAGGCTGTGGCCATGGTTGGCTCCTATACGCAACGGTTATTTCCAACTTCGCATATCCGCGGCCCGAGGCCGCCAACCCCCCAGGGCCGTACCACTGCCTCCCGCTGATTTGCCCAATCGATCGCCCCGCCGATCCGGGTTGAGATACCTTTTGAGCGATCGATGGAGTGAATCGATCGGTTAGATTGATTCAACCTGCTGCATCCCCGGTCTTGGTTATGGCCAAAGTTCGCCACACAGTTTCGCCCTCTGCACCCTGGAAACGGGCGGCTTCCCTGTCCCTGTCTGTGGCGGCGCTGTTGACCTTGGGCGGGGCGATCGCTCTGGTAACTACGGGTTTTGCGGTGGGAGTTCGCTCAATTGTTGATCCCGAGGCTGCTGCTTGGTTGGATCAATGGTTGCCCGCCACCGGAGGCATCACGCCCCGTGATCTGAAAACCGTGGCCCAACTGCGGGCGGAATTGACCAAGGGCAACCAACGGATGGGGGAAATTGTGCCGTTGGGTCGTCAATGGTTGGTGGCCACCGTGCGGCAACAGCAACCCAACTGCACGGCGGGGCCCCAATGTTGGCCGATCGTCCAGTTGCGGGCCTACCAGGCCCCAAACCCGGAACCCCAGGGCGATCGCCCCCTGGCCTATCGGCTCACCACCACGCTGGATTTGGAGGGGCCACCGGAATCCTTGGTCTTGGCTCCCTTGGTCAAGGCCGGTGTGGCCACCAGCGGCTCCACGGATCCCTTGCCGCTAATGGCGGTGCAGGGTTTGAAAGGCGGCCCAGCGGGTGGCGGGTGGCTAACGGTGAGCGGGCAATTGCCCCGATCGAACCAGCAACTTCGCTACGGCGTGATTGTGCATTTGAACATTAGCCGTTTGGGGCGACCGGGCCACCTGAGCGTCCAAGGCCAGTGGAGCAGCCCCAAGGATCGATCGCCCGTTTGGGAATCGATCACCGGCAATCGGGAGCCGGAATTGATCGTGGATCAATCGGCCATCGATGCACCGGACTTGGCAATTTACCGAGCGATCCCCTCCGGGTTTGCGCCGGATCCCGTTTCCTTGGAGCCGATCGCGCTGACGGAACCGTTGCTGCGATCGACCGATTTAGCCGACTTGGCCCAATACCAAGAGGCCCTGAAGCTGGCCAAGCTGGAACTCTGGTCGCCGGCCTTGACCAAATTGCAGCCCCTGCGCGATCGGCTGGTGAATCGATCGCTGGTTTGGGACGATCGAGTCCAGGCCCAATACGATGCCCTGCGCTACCACGCGGATCTGGCGCGGGTGCGGGCCGACTCACCCCAAAAAGATATCCCTAGCCAGATTTTGGCCGACCTAGGCGACAGTCGTTGGCAACGGGCGCTCGATCGCTTTGCACAAGCTTCCCTGGGGGATCAGGCAACGGTAGTGCGGTGGTTGCGTTCCGCCGAAGGAGAAAAACTGGAGCGGCAGGTTAATTTGGTGCTGCAATTTGCCCCAAACCAAGCCTCTGTGATGTTCTGGAAAGCCACCAGCCTGGCGGCGCGGCAAGGTCGCCCGGCGGCGATCGCCTGGTATCGCTCCCAGCCGGGCCAGTCCGTGGAGTGGGATCAACGGATCGATCGCTGGTTGGCCCAAGTGGCCACCGTACCCCGTTAGGGTGACCGTGTTCCCCGAGAGGCGGGTATGCCTTTACTTCGATCGCCACACCGTCCCCACAGCAGTCTTTATTTTGAAGTCACGGAATACGTCAAGAGTGGGAATCACCAAGAATGGCGTAAGTGCGTCATTGGTATGACGACTGAGACCTAGGGCAAGACTTGATTTTCACGATTTCACAGTGGGTGGGCCGTCAACAGCCCATTAAATAGCGTACCCTGGTCGGCTTATTAGCATATTTTATACGGTTTGTATGGGGTAAAATTCCTCTACAAGGGGTGTTATGCCGCTGATCCAATATCCAAAGTACCGAAGTTAGACCGCAACTTCTCCCAAACACTCTGCGAAGGAGATTTATCCTGACCATGCGGTCTGATCCATAGTTCATCCTGTATCGAGAGATTACTTATGGTGACAACCCAAGATGATGATGCAACGTTTTTTGAAAAAGTCAAACATCTCCAAGGAATAGGAGATGTGTTTGATTTACAGAGCATCATTAAAGGCAAAGTAAAAGATGACGGAGTAGACGGAATCATAATGATCGTAGACAAGGTTATCGAGGCAATCATTGAAGTGCCTCATGAAATACCATTTATCACAGCTCTACTCAAATCTGTTTTTGAATATGCACAATCAAATAATGAGACAATGGATCGTGTTCTGAGTAAATTCTCTAAATATACGATTGCCCGTGATCAAGAACAAGCACGCAAGGTTTCACTCAATATCTTGTCGGAATATCGTCCAAAACAGATAGCTCCTCAATTAATTAATATCGCACGAGATCAAACAGAATCTCAGTCCATAAGAAGAGAAGCCTTACATCATCTCCGTAAAGCTGATCTAGAAAATGCTGATCTCTCTTTATTGCTCGAAATATTTGAACGTTATGAAGAAGAATACATGGGATTGGTGATGGGTGTTCTCGAAATTCATTACCGACATGCCAACTTCAAAGAAATACAAAGCAGGCTTGAAGAAATCTCTCGCCATCCAGAAATCTCGATCTCTATCCGCTGTCGTGCGATTGAGTTATTGGGAATTCTAGGAGATATTGATATTATTGAACGAGTGTGTTTACTGTCGGGAAATGATCCCAAGATTCACGAAGCTCTTCAAAAAATGCTTCTCTCTCTTCTTAAAAAGCCGATCAATATTCTTAGAATTCGGCCAGAAAATTTTGAATATTTAATCTCTAAGGGTCAATTCCCCGCCGCTCTGCGGCGTAAAAATCAGAGATGAGCGAATATATCCACAAAAGTCATAACGTCACAATTTTGCTTTACCACTTAGTGTTCCCAGCAAAGTATCGA
>MKGP02000053.1 GCA_001913845.2 Limnothrix sp. CACIAM 69d
ATGAGGGCAATTGAGGTTTTGCGTAAGTCTGGCAGTGATTTTCACCCGCAAGCATTAATCGGCAAGCGTTAATCGGCAAGCATTAACTGGCAAGCATTAATCGGCAACAACCATGGAACGCATCACCCCCATGCCCCCAACCAGCGATCCGAAGGCGGAAATTGCCACAATTTTGCTGGTGGACGATGAGCAAGCGTTGGCCGATCCGCTCAGTCGGCTTTTGACCCGCGAGGGCTACAGCGTTGATGTGGCCAGTGATGGGCAAGCGGGCTATCAACTGGCCAGCCAAAACACCTACGATTTGCTGATTTTGGATTGGATGTTGCCAGAAATCAGCGGGGTGGAAATTTGCCAGCGCCTGCGCCAAATGGGTCAGGGTGTGCCGGTGTTGTTTTTGACGGCGAAGGACACGATCGACGATCGGGTAGCAGGGTTGGATGCCGGAGCCGATGATTATCTGGTGAAACCCTTTGAGTTGCGGGAGTTGCTGGCGCGGGTGCGGGCCCTGTTGCGACGGCCCCGAACCACCCCGGACGAGGCCCCAGAAACCCCCACGGGAACCGATCGCCCCGGTCGATTGCAGTGGCAGGATCTCGGCCTCGATTGCGATAACCAGTTGGCCTATCGGGGCGATCGGCTGATTGAACTCTCTGACAAGGAAACCTGTCTATTGGAATACCTAATGCGCCATCCGGGGCAAGTGCTGACCCATGACCAGATCTATAACCACTTGTGGCCCACGGGCGATCGCCCCAGCAGCAATGCCTTGGCCGCTCAAATTCGCCTGCTGCGACGCAAGATCGAAGCCGTGGGCGAACCCCCAGTGATTCACAGTGTCTATGGCAAGGGCTATCGGTTCGGTCTCACGACCGGCGACCCCTAAACCCTAACCAGCCCATTTTGCGACCAAGCCGCCAAGCCCGGGACAAAGGCCCCCCTCGTCCCGGGGATTGGTGCTCTGATTGAACAATTGAGCGGCTCAACTCGGAAACGTTGGTCGTGAAGCGATTGACGCTCCGAGGCCATGGCTCGCGCACTAACTCAATCGGTCAGTGGGTTGGAAGCTCATCAATTATGAAGACGTGATGAAGACGTAGTTCAAAAAAATCGAAAATCGGTGCAGAAGCGTTTACTGAAAGGCTGATCTTCTTGATGGATCAACCTCACAGATAAAAACGCTCTTCATCGTCATCGACAGCTTCAAAGTTTCGCAGCAAGACTCGATCGAAGACAGCATCAAGGGCCGCATCGTCAAAGTCCGTTGATCGCTGCTCTTGCAACGGATTGGATAGGGGGTAGAGCTGTAGTTGTCTACGGTCTTGAACTAAATAGAAATAGGGTTCCAAATCCGTTGTTTGGCCAATTTCTAAATAATCAAAGCTACAAACATTCAGGTAGAGCGTTCGGTTCGCAACCAACGTTGCCTGATGCTCATCGGCAAAGACATCAAGGACGAGACCTTCTCCGGTGCTCGTGGTTGTGCCGTCCTGGATATGCGTGTAGCGCACCCGATTCAGCCCAGCGAGCAGTTTTTGCATATCCTGCTTGTTGGCAATGATGCCACGATCGACAATGCAGGGAGCCGGTAATTGCGTTGTAGATGGACGTTTGTTCATGACAACCCAAGCTGAGGCGCACGCCTAAAGATATCTTGCTCGATCTTATCGGAAGGTCTTCACTTGTGCGCTGAGAAAATTACTGAAGTTGTTGGCTTGAGATTAACTCAGATCGAGAGCGATCGCCAACTGGCAAAAAATCAGGATGATTGAACCGATCGATGGGCCGATCTCAGCGTTGCTCTCCCGCGAGAAGCAGCAGCAAAATTGATGCCCAAGAATGATGCCCTCCCACAAAATATGTGACCTGTGTTGATCGAAAGCCCATCGAAAGCGATTGGAACCGATCGAACCCAATCTCAAACCAAATCGGAATGATGATTCATCCATTTCGACAGTTTCAATCAAAATGGAACCGTAGTTCTACGGAGAGAGAAAGGGGCAAAAACGCTCAGTAATTTCCAGGGTAACAACTATCAACGGGCCCTTACCACTCACCGAGCGCGTAACCTGATGGACGAGCCGGGGAAATGGCCCATCCCCCAGCCTGACTGTCGATGGCTCAAAGCTGGCTCCCAGAGCCGCAGCGGAGTTGAATTGAATGGAGATTGCTCCCTATGACGGAACCCCGACGATCGGCTAAATCAACAGCTAATTCTTCGCCGAACCCCGCGCCCAAGTCTTCCTCGAAACCCTCACCGCCCCGATCGGCTCGATCGCCCCGTGACCCCTGGTGGCAGCCCTGGCGATCGGCAGGGCTGCACTTGCTGGCGGGGTTGGCGTTTTATACGGTGCTGCCTGTTCCCTGGCAAGGATCCTTGGACTTTCGGGGCATTGCTCGCCTTGCGCCGTTGATTGGGGCGTTCTTGGGGCTGTTGGTGGGTTTGGGGGATGGGGTGTTGGGCTGGGTTGGGGTGCCAATTCTGACGCGCAGTGCGATCGCGGTGTTGGGTTGGCTGGCTTTGACGGGGGGGTTGCACCTCGATGGGGCGATCGATACGGCCGACGGGCTGGCGGTGCAAGATCCCCAACGTCGCTTGACCGTGATGGCCGACAGCACCACCGGAGCCTTTGGGGCCATGGCTGCGGCCGCAATTCTGTTGTTAAAAACGGTGGCCCTGGCGGATTTGGCGCAGGCTCGCTGGCTGGTGATTGCGGCGGTGGCGGCCTGGGCCCGCTGGGGGCAGGTGGTGGCCATTTTGTCTTATCCCTACCTACGACCCAGGGGAAAGGGGCGAATGCACAAGGATGCGATTCGATCGCCCTGGAATTTGTTGCCTGGTTGGGCGCTGGCCCTCAGCTTCAGTGCGCTTTATGGGGTGTTGTTTCCGGGCAGTTGGCTGCCAGCGGTGGGACTGGCCTTGGGAGGCGGGGCGATCGCCCTGTTGACGGGTGCTTGGTTTAATCGGCAATTGGGCGGCCAAACGGGCGACACCTACGGGGCGATCGTGGAATGGACTGAAGCGCTGTTGCTGTGCTTGATGGCCACACTGCAACAGCCCCCCAATGGCTGATCGGGTTAAGGTTTGCGGGTTTCGGTGCGATAGGGCAAGATCTGCGTCCCGATCGCCAAACTTTCAGCCTCGTAGCTGGGGAGCTTGTCGCCCAAGGGAGCAGGAACCAACTCCTGAAGGCTCAGCTCGGTGCGGTACAGACTGAAGAGCCAAAAATTCTGGCGATCGGTATTTTGCAAAACCACCTGGCGAATGGCGGGCCGCAGTTGACCCACAGTTCCCTGGCAAGCCACCTGCAAAAAGCTGGGAGCGTCCTGGCAAGTGCTCTCCTGCACCTCTCGACTGATGTAGTCCGCAGCAAAATCCGCATAGCGATCGGGGTTGGGATTGGTGACGGCCAGACCCGCCCCGATCGCCACAATCACACCGCTAACCACCACAATCGCTTTCACATCCGCCACCTTAAAGAACAATTCAACGGCCACCGATCCTGAATTCCGGTTTTGAACTCGATCCGTCAATCTGGATGATCTGGGCCCGTGGCTTCCATCCTATCGAGCGGCCGTTGCCGGTGCGATCGCCCCCACCAAAATCAGGCTCCCAAGAAATTTGTCTATAGCGGGTATGCTTTTCAGCGCAAAGTTGTTATAATGACCCACTACAGTGGCGAGCGTAGCCAAGGGGTTAAGGCAGCGGATTGTGGTTCCGCCATTCGTGGGTTCAAGTCCCATCGTTCGCCCTCTTCAAAACTCAATATCCAATGTCCCCAATTTTCAAATTCCCGGGAAGCCGAATTCTGAGAGTCTGGAAACATTGAAAACAAAGGGGTACATTCCATTTTGTACCCCTTTTTGATCGCCTTTGAATCGGCTGGGCTTGTTTCCCCAAGCTGGTCTCCCCAAGATTGAGGTTGGCTACTGGGTTGGGTTATTGGGCTTGAAGTCAGAATCTAGGAACAAGCGCGGCGTGAGATCCAGCAGGGGCAGCGGTTCCGGCGTGGGTTTGGGCGGTTCGCTGGCGGTTCCGGTCAGCTCGCTTGCCAGTCGGGTTGCTTCCGCAATCGCCGTTTGGGGCCCGATCGGGGAAATGGGCATGTTGGAATCCTGTTTCCAGGTGGTTTCCATGTCAAAGGTTAAGCGCTGCCCCGCGATCGTCCGCTGTTGCAGTTGGGTTGCCAGTTGCCTCACGCCGCCTGCTTGTTCGATCGCGCTGGCCAGTCGGGGCGAAATTTCAGCCGCACTGTTCAGCAAAATCAAGAAATTGGGCGCAACCTGGGCATTCGGCATCAAAAACAGATAGGTTGGCTCGCTCAGGGCCCGGCTGCGCCCGCCTTCCGAAAAGTTTTGGATCCCATGGCCAACGATTCGCGCCACATCCAAATCGGGATAAACATTCAGCAGGGCCCCAATTAAGCGCCCACCGGCCACAATTTGCTCACGGCTGGGGCGTTCGCTGTCTGGGTCGTAGTGAAACTCAATCCCGATCGATCGCATATTGATCCAATTCACCGGGCGGTTGGTTTGGGGATCGGGATAGGCTGCTTGTTTCAGGATGTGAAAGGCTGTTTTGCTGGGTGGCACAGTCATTAAAATGTCGCCGCGCATCCCCACAATAAAATGGGCGCTGACTTCGGCCGGGTCGTTTTGCCACGATCGCGCCACTTGGGCGATCGAGAGCCGTCGCCCACTCAGGGCTGTGTGATGAATCACGATCGTATCCACCGGGCGATCGGTCGGGCGATCTTCATAATCCCGCCGCGACAGGGATCCCGTGGCTAAATAATTAGAAATTGCAAACCCGGGCAACCCAATTTGCTGAGTTGGATCAGCGGTCTTGGCGTATTTCAGGGCCGCTTCGGCCCGGCCATCGGGCGGCAAAACTCCATCGGAAGTAGATGCACCCACCGCAATCAAGAGTGCCGCCGCTAACACCAGCAAACAGTAACGCAGTACCTTGCGCGGATTCGACAGCATAATCACGGGATCTCTAGCGATCGCTGATGTGGAAACAAAATTGGGGTTGGTGGCGGAGCGATCGAGCAAGCTGCCCAAAATCAGCCAAAAGCGTCAAGTTTCAAGCAGCAGCCTGGAAGTTTGGCGCAATCTTAGCATCTTGCTTTTGCGAGGGACTGTGGCCAGGCGATCGAAACTGATATTGAAAGCTAAGAGGATATCCGGGCAGTCAAAATTGCTACCCTGCGGGCATCATCGATCGACACAAACAAGGGGCTTTAGGGCCTGTCGTCATTTCTTAGGGTCAGGCGAAAACAGTTGATTATCCTTACCCCAATCGTCGTAACAAGGGGCTTAAGCCCACGATCTGTCCACGGCGGAATCAAGGTTTCAGGCGATTTGACGACACCCCCTAAGCTCCTTGCCCCATGACTCTTGATCCTTGGCCCTGGCCAAAAGATACTTTTCAGATCTTTTCTAAATACCCGCAGCAGGTAATACCAAAAACTCATACTGAGAATATCAAGGCTCCAGAAATGCCCAAGACCTTGTAAAGAAATTCAAGATCGGCAATTTAGGGCTGAAATGGCAAAAACCGCAGCGGCTTGTGAAAACCGTGCGGTTTTTGATGGCTGAATCCAACCCAATCAAAGGCTTGCGGATGTTTGCCGTTGCCTATCGATGATGATCGCCCAAGTGGCTAGACCATGACATCGATAGCGCGTCGGCGGTTTTGAACCAATAATCTTGCCGAGGGAACCAGGCTGAGACTCGATCGAGCCAATTACAGCAGGCCCAGTTGCGACAGGATGCCTTGGCCGGTGATGAATTCCGTAGCGATACCGATCACGAAGCCCAGCATTGCCAGACGACCGTTCCAGGTTTCGGCGAAGGCAGTGAAGCCGTATTTAGCCTTTTGCTCAGTCATGGTTGAAGACCTCCAAAAAGGGGTTTCGAGCGAATAGATAGAAGTCGAGTTGGGCGAGCGTCCTGGTGTCAAGTTGCTCTATAGAAAATTTAACGCAATTCTTTGTTTACTGCAACGTTTCGTTACGAATCCATGAGTAAAAACTCTTACTGCTTCCCCTGCTGCCCCGCTGGCCTGCCGTAATTTCCCCCCAAATCGCTCTGGACTCATGGAGCCTCAATGTTTGCTCAATCCTTTGTGGGACAATGGTTCGCGGGAATTCATTTCCAAAGATTTGCCCGAAAAGTAGCCCCTTGGGGGCTGGGTTTTGCTGCTGTTGAGTTGGGTGGGGATTGTGGCTGTGGATGGGGAAATTTCGGCAAAGTCGTTGACCTTGGAAGAGGCGATCGCCAATTTGCGCAGTGAAGATGCCAGCTTGCGCTACTACGCGGCTTGGTGGGTGGGGCGGTTTCGGGTTTCGCAGCCGGACGTGATTGAGGCGCTGATTGAAGCCTTGGATTACGAGGGCGATCGCACCGAAGCGGGAGGCTTGCCGCTTCAACGCAACGCGGCGCGGGCTTTGGGGAAATTAGCCGATCGCTCGGCGGTTCCGGCCCTGATTCGATCGCTCACTTCGCCCGATTATTACGTGCGGGAGGCGGCAGCCCAATCCCTCGGGCAGTTAGCGGACGATCGCGCTGTTCCCGGTTTGGTTGCTCTGTTGGAGGGAGGCGTGGCGGTGGCGGTGGTTGCGCCGGGCCAGCCCCACTTGGTGCAGCCCTACGATGCGGTTTTGGAAGCCTTGGGGAATTTGCAGGCTCAGGGGGCGATCGACCTGATTCGCCCCTTCACGGAACATTCCGTGCCCAAGGTGCAATACGCGGCCGTGCGGGCCCTGTATCAGCTCACGGGGGATGACCAATGGGGCGAGCGACTGGTGGCCGCCCTGCGGGGGCCCGACTTACAGTTGCGGCGGGCCCTGATGGGGGATGTGGGGGCGATCGGCTATTTGGCGGGGGCGGCGGCGATCGCCCAAACGGAGGCGGAAAATAGCTTGAAACTGATTGCGCTCAAAGGGTTGGTAGAACATCCCAACGCCACCCCCGACGGCCAAACCCTGACGGATGAGGGCCGCCGTATTTTGGTTTTGATGGATGGCTTGTTGTAGGGCAGGTCAACAGTACTAAATGGGTCGATCGCACCCCAATTCCGATGAGTGGGCGGTTGAATGGGTGCTTGCATTACCGGAGGTGGGCCGATCGGGCGAAAGTCTGTCGGCTGGCCGGTTGGGGATAATTCAGTTGCGACAGGGGGCGGGTTGGTGGTTGGTGGGTTTGGGAATTTGGCCCTAGCAAGGTTCGGTAATTTTGCAAGAACACCAGTGAGGCGATCGCCAGCAGAAAATAACCAAACCAGCGTTGTAATCGATCGGCGGGCACCAACTTGGATAAATAGGCTCCGGGCAACGTGCCCAGGGCCGCCGCCCCCGTGAACGAAACGGTCAGGGGCCAATCGATCGCCACATGGCCCGCATAGCCCGCCAGACCCGCGATCGAGTTAGCCGCAATAATCACTAGGGACGTGCCGATCGCCTGTTTCATCGGGACATTGCCCAACAGCACCAACGCTGGCACGATCGCGAAACCGCCCCCCACACCCACCAGCCCGGTCAGCATTCCCACGCCGATACCCTCCGTCAGCAGCCACAGCCAGCAATAGCGACAAACGGGCTGGGGATAGGCTGCCAGGGCCGAATCTGGCGATCGATCTGCTGGGGCCGGTTGGTTGCTGCGACGAATTGTGGCGATCGCCGCCAACAGCATCATTCCCACAAACAACATCATTTGAATGGGGGGCGTAACCCAAGGTTGGGTGGCCAACTTAGCGCCCCCAAAGGCCCCGATCGCCGTGGACAGCCCAAAAATTGCCGCCACCCGCCAGCGCACCCGCCCCGCCCGCCAGTGGGGAATGACTCCCAACAGGCTCACGGTTCCCACAATGGCCAACGTCATGGCGATCGCGGGTTTCACCGGCACGCCCATCACCGAGGTCAAAATTGGCAGGGCCAACACCGATCCGCCCCCGCCCAACAGCCCGAGGGCAATGCCAATCACCACGGCCAATCCATGGCCGATCGCCCAGATCAAACTATCCATAAACCCATCCACAGAACCATTTATAGAACTGACCCTTAAGAGGATGTCTGAAAAGCCAAAATCGATACTCTGCACGCCTCATCGATCGACGAAGACAAGATGCTCAAGCCCCTTGCCCTCACGACTATTGGCGCATTGCCCGTGCCAAAAGACACTTTTCAGACATCCTCTAAGAAGTGATCCTTAATTGGCTGATTGCGATCTCAATCAATCGGGATTGATCGACCATGGGAATCGTTTCAGGTCACTAAAAACCCGTCCAATTGCTTTGGCGGCCGGAATTTTTCCTGTTCACCTGCAATGGTCAGAGCTTTCTGAAGCCTGTTTCTGAAGTCTGTTGTTGTGCAGTTTCGCTGCTTGTTCCCTAGGACGCACGCTGGTTATAGGGCAACTTCGCCAGCAGCATGGCCAAAGCGCAGGTGTTGGTGATGCCCGCAAACATCAGCCCAGCCCCCACAAACCCGCTCAACAGCAAGAACCAAGGGGAAACCAACGCACCCAGAACCGTGCCCGTGAACACCAAAGAGCCGGCCACGATTTGCACCTGTCGCATCAAACTGATCGGGGCCCGGCGATCGACCAAAACGTCCAAACCCGCTGCCTTCCAAGCCTGAAGACCGCCGATCAGGTCGATCGCTGGCGTGCGGCCCGCTTGCACTAATTGATGGGCCACCTCCGCCGATCGATTTCCCGTTTGGCAACAGAGCACCACCCAGCGATCGGGCTGAGAAACCGGCACTGTTTGCAAATCCAACTTGCTCATCGGCATCGACAGCGCCCCGGGAATGCGTTCCCCGGCGAATTCCCCCGGCTCGCGCACATCCACCACAATCGCCCGATTGGTGGCCAACCAAGCCTGAAGCTCAGTGACGGAAACCCGTTGGCGCACTGGCCCCACAGGCATCGGCTCAGTTGTCTGGACAAAATCATCGACCGTCATCGGTTGAGGTTGGGTTGCGGGCGGTTCAGTGGACGGGGAATTGACTTCAGGTTGAACAGGGGCCATTGATCTAAATCCTGGGAAGATTTTGGAAACAGGGAGAAAAAGGAGGGAAACTCAGGGACTCCAGGGCGAACAGCGCGTTCAGGCCGTTACCAGTTGCCCACATTGTTGGTTGGCGGGCACGGCTTCCGCCATCTTTTGGGGATTCGGCAGCCCCAAATTTTGCATCAGGGTCACGAAGGTTGCGCGATCGTGCCCCACAAACCGAGGATTGCAGCGTTTTTCTTCCCCGATCGTGGAAACCGAAAAGCCGCGATAGTCATGGCCCGGGTAAACCAAGGTTTCATCGGGCAGCGCAAACAGCACTTCTGTCACCACCTGATAGAGCTGTTCGGCATTGCCGCTTTGGAAGTCCGTGCGACCACAACCGCGAATGAGCAGGGAATCTCCCGTCAGCAAATGGGTTTGATTCACCAGATAGGCTAAGTGGCTGTCCGTGTGGCCCAGAGTGGCGATCGCTTGAATGGACACTGAGCCAACCCAAAACACTTCGCCATCGTCCAACTCGCGATCGGCGCAGGCGACCTTGGCCCCCATGGGGACAATTCCTTGGCAATTGGTCAAATCGCGTAGCCGACCGGCACCGGTCACATGATCCGCGTGGACATGGGTTTCTAGGCAAGCCACCAGGGTCAAGCCCAGTTCCTGAATCAGTTTGTAGTCTCGATCGACCTGTTCCAAAACCGAGTCCACCAAGACCGCTTGGCGACTGTCCCGATCAGCGATCAGGTAACTGTAGGTGCTCGTTTCCCGATCGAACAATTGCCGAAACAACATAGGGCAGTTCCTAAGAGTGAAGGGTGTTGGGCAAATTAGGAGGCAAATTGAAGGAGCAAGCGGCGGAAGATAACCCAAGATGACCCAAGAGCGGTTCTGGGGTTTTCATGCTTGCTGGATTAATATAACTATATACTCATATTTTAAATTTACCACCCGATCGCCCCCATTTTTGCACCGGCTCCGTTAGCCTGGGGGGCCAGTCGTCACCCAGCTTCACTGGAATCGGGTTACCACCAGAATGCTCGATCGCCTTGATTTTGCCCAATACTTTCCTTCAGGGACAATTGAGCCATCCAATGGGGTAGAGTTGCCTTCGCAAGGGGATCAGAATCCTTAACATCCTGTGGAGATCTCTCCTTCCCTGTCCACTGCTGCCCTCGGTCAAGCCCTGATTCTGCATCCATGGCACCCCTCCGCAACTCTCCTTTTCCCTTCGCTTGGACATCGAGTTCTATGGCTAATACCCTTGACCATGAGTTAGACGCACTGGCATTCGTCGCGGACTATCTCAAGGTTTTGTCGGAACGCAATCGATTGCGAGTGCTGTGCTGTTTGCGGGAGGGGCCCCGAAATGTGGCGGAAATTGTGGAAGCAACGGGCCTGACCCAGGCTAATACCTCCAAGCATCTAAAAGTTTTGTCTCAGGCGGGCATGGTGGCTCGACAATCCCAAGGCACCAGCGCCTATTACCGAATTGTGGATCCGCTGATTTTTGATCTTTGTGAATTAATTTGGCGACGACTGAGCGATCGCTTGGAACAGCAACAACAGGTGATCGCCAGTTTTCGGGTGCAGTAATCGGCCGATCGAATTGCTATACCAACTCGCCATTAGCTCGCCATTAGCTCACCATGGATTCTTCATGAAAGTGGGTTGCAATCACCGGGGATTGTGCAATTTTTGCTACCGTTCAGACAGTCCCTCGAAATCGCGCCCCTCGAAATTTCGCCATGGTAGCTCGCCCTCGCATCACCCACGTTATCTACGATCTCGACGGTTTGTTGCTGGATACGGAATCAATTAATGAAGCGGTGAACCGGGCGATCGCCGATCGCTACGGTTGCGCTTACGATCCAGCGGTGCGGGGACGCATCGCCGGGCGCGATGCCCACACGTCATCGGCGATTTTGGTGGAATGGTTGGGGTTGCCCATCAGTCCCGAGGAAATGTTGCAACAGCGGCGATCGCTGGTGGCCCAGTGGCAACCGGTGGCTAAGCCGATGCCGGGCGCGGTGGAGTTGACCCATCACCTGCACCGATCGGGCGTTCCCCAGGCGATCGCCACCAGTTCCAGCCGTGGCCCCTTTGGTTGGAAGGCTGCACCCCACCGCGATTGGTTTCGCCTGTTTCACTGTACGGTGCTGAGTGATGATCCGGGGGTGCGCCAGGCCAAGCCCGCGCCGGATCTGTTTCGGGAAGCGGCTCGACGATTGGGGGCCGACCCGCGCCACTGTCTGGTGTTTGAGGATGCGCCAGCGGGCATTGAGGCGGCCCGGGCGGCGGGGATGTCGGTGATTGCGATTCCGGATCCGGCCTTGGAGCGATCGAGTGTGGCCCAGGCCGATGCCATTTTGCCCTCTTTGCAGGCCTTTGAGCCGGCCGATTGGGGATTGCCCGCTCGGGTTCCAGCGGCGGTTTGCTAAAGGGATGGGGCGATCGATGGGGCGCGTTCCGGCTTAACGGTTGGCTTCATCACCGTTTGCTTCAGGACTGAGCAGGTAGGTAGGGAGCCGATCGATGCTGGTTTGGTTCTTTGCTTGCCAATAGGCTTGCAAACCGTCGGGGCCTTTGCGCTCCGCCCATTCCACCAACTGGGTGCGATCGCCCTGATAGTCAAACAACGGAACCCCAAACCCACAGGAGGTTTGCACCGACTCCACCGACAGCAACATGATTTGGCGCGTACCGGGCAGGGCCTCGAATCGATCGAGCCAGGATTGCCAGTCGGGATCCCGTGGCCGAATCACGCGCCCCTGGCCATACAGCCGCAAAATTAACGGCGCACCCACAAAGCTGCAAAACATGAGGGTTAACCGGCCGTTTTCCGTCACATGGGCTGCGGTTTCGTTGCCGCTGCCAGTCACGTCCAAATAACCCACCAAATTGGGTTCAAAACAGCGAAAAGTGTCCATCCCCTTGGGCGACACATTCACCCGGCCCTCTTGGGGAGCGGATGCTGTGAAAAACAGCTTCTGTTGTCCAATAAAAGCGGCCAGTTCCGGTGTGATTTGCTCGTAAAATTTTGCCATTTTGTTATCTCTAAAATGCTCGAAAATTCTCTAGAGTTCTCTGAAATTCTCTAGAATTAAAGTGTTTGGAACTTTCAGTTTGGGATCAATCATTCAGCGCCTTCTCCCATCCCTCAATTTTAAGTGATCTCCAGGTGATTCCATGGCTGCTGCTTCTCCATCTGCTAGCTGCGCGATCGTTTGGTTTCGTACTGATTTGCGTCTCCATGATCATGAACCGCTCTTGGCGGCTGCCGAAAATCATCAAACATTGATTCCGGTCTATTGTTTTGATCCGCGACAGTTTGCGGAAACTGCCTTTGGTTTTCCCAAAACGGGCCCCTTCCGCGCTCAATTTTTGCTGGAATCCGTTGCTGATTTGCGAGCTGCCTTGAGAGCAAAGGGCAGTGATTTAATCGTGCGATCGGGGCTGCCAGAAGTGGTGTTACCGGCCCTGGCAGCGGAATATGGAGCACAGGCTATTTATTATCACGAAGAGGTGGGAACCGAAGAACAAGCGGTTGAATTGGCCCTCGAAGCGGCTCTGAGGACTCCACAAGCATCTAGACCAATCCAGGGAAACATTCAAAGCAAGGTTTATTGGGGCCACACGCTCTATCATCCGGATAATTTGCCCTTTGAGATTGGTCAAATTCCAGAGCTATTTACGGAATTTCGGAAAACCGTTGAAGCGCGATCGACCATTGATCCCCCCTTGCCCCCGCCCGATCGCCTGCCACCTGTGCCGCCGGATCTGAACCCCGGTGAATTGCCCCGTTTGGCCGATTGGGGGTTGGTGGAACCGGAACCCAGCCCCTTGGCGCTGATCTCGTTTACGGGTGGCGAACAGGCCGGTTTCCAGCGGCTTCAGGAATACATTTGGGATGGCGATCATTTGCGGGTTTATAAGCAAACGCGCAACGGTATGTTGCAGCCCAATGATGCATCAAAATTCTCGCCTTGGTTGGCGCTGGGCTGTCTTTCGCCTCGGAAAATTTGGGCTGAAGTGCAAGCCTATGAACAGAAAGTGATTCGCAACGAATCCACCTATTGGCTCATTTTTGAACTGTTGTGGCGCGACTATTTTCGCTGGATTGTGGCGAAACATCGCCATCGAGTTTTTCGGATAACGGGTTTGCAAGGAATTGCAATTCCTTGGCGACGGGATGCGGCGGCCTTTGCCGCTTGGTGTGATGGGCAAACGGGCTATCCCTTGGTGGATGCCAACATGCGAGAACTCCGCGCCACAGGGTTTATGTCGAATCGGGGTCGTCAAAATGTGGCCAGCTTTTTAACCAAGAATTTGGGAATTGATTGGCGAATGGGAGCCGAGTGGTTTGAATCTTGGTTGATTGATTATGATGTGTGCAGCAATTGGGGGAATTGGAACTACACGGCTGGGGTGGGAAATGATGCAAGAGGGTTTCGCTTTTTCAATATTTTGAAGCAAGCCAAGGATTACGATCCGCAAGGGGAATACGTGAAACATTGGCTCCCGGAATTGCGGCAATTGCCCGCTGGAAAAGTGCATCATCCCTGGACTTTGTTGCCCGTGGAACAGGAACGATTCGGTGTAAAAATTGGCCGTGATTATCCAGGGGCGATCGTGGATTTGTTTGAGTCGGCGGCGGAGAATGAAGCCCTTTATAACCGCGCGATCGGGAAGGGCGCTGCGGGTCGCTCAAAGCCGGCCCATCGGGGTTCCCGGCGCGATCGCCCCCGACGACCTTAGGAAGCTGTTTCAAAAGCCAAAATTGCTACCTTGTAGGTCTCATCGATCGGGGCAAACAAGGGGTTTAGGACTTGTCGCCAAATCGTCTGCAACCCTAATTCCACCGTTAGCGGATCGTGGGGAGCAAGGGGCTTGAGCATCTTGTTATGACGACTAGGGTACGGAAGATCGACCGTTTCAGCCTCACCTCGAAAAAAGACGACAGGCCCTTAATCCCTGTGCTCCGCGATTTATGGATCCTTGACCCATGCCCAAAGACACTTTTCAGACATTTTCTGAGGCATCAAGGGGTTTCATTGATGTTTTGGGGCGGTAACGTTGGGCCAGGAACTTTGGATAGATACGGCGACGAGAGTAATTCTGGGCGAGTAATTCTGGGCAAGATTTGGAGGTAAGAGGGTGATGGAGCGATCGATGACAACGGCAGCAACCCAGCAAGATTGGGTCAATCTTTCCGGTGGCGGACTGCGACGGCGGTTGGGGCGATCGCTGGTGGCCTTGGGGGCCAGTCTGCTGGCCGGTGGTTTCACGCCCGCTTTGGCCCAGGCCGCCGAGCGGATTGAACTGACCTTTGGGGCCTTGGGCCTGTCGATCGAAATGAAGTCCCTAGAAGACTTTGTGGCGACCGGTGAAATTTCCGATGAGCTGGAGTTCTATACCCGGTTTCTGACTCCCGATCAATTGGCTCAGGTGCGATCGGCCCTGACCGATCGCCTGGATATCAACCTGTTGGCCGTGTCGCAATTTTTCAATGCGCCCCAAGGGGAAACCATCCTGCGACGCTTGGCCCAAGTGATCCGCACCGGGCGCAATTTACAAAGCGTGCCGGCCCTGCGTGCTGCGATCGTCCGTTCCGCCGCCGACCCGGAAGGACTAACCCCCCTGAATTTGTTGCGCTACTATCCCACTCCCAGTATGCGGGTGGACTTGGCCCAAGCCCTGAGCCTGTGGCGGCAAATTGAGGAAACCACCATTCACCAAGACCAGGCCACCGCCGCCGTGGAAACGGCCTTTGCGGCCCAAGCTGGCTCTCCCATTACGCCGCCCCCCTTTGAGTTGCGACAACCGGGCCCCTATGCGACCGCCAAAACCAACCGTGTAATTCAGCCGCGCGATCGTCGTCCCTTTGCGGCCGATCTTTACTGGCCCTTGGCTGCGACGGGCGATCGCCCCGTGGTGGTCATTTCCCACGGTCTCGGATCCGATCGACGCACCTACGGTTACCTGGGCGAACACTTGGCCTCCCACGGTTTCATTGCCGTCCTGCTGGAGCATCCCGGCAGCGACAGCCGCTACATCCAAGCCCTGATTAACGGCGAGGCCAGCGAAGCCGCCGACCCCAGGGAGTTCATTTCGCGGCCGGCCGATGTGCGCGACATTCTCAACGAACTGGCAACCAATCCCCAAGCCCCTGGAGGATTCACCGGGGTCATTGACCTCGATCGCACGGCCGTAGTGGGGCAGTCCTTTGGTGGATACACCGCCCTGGCCAGTGCCGGGGCCCCGCTGAATTTCAAGCGGTTGAAAACCGACTGTGCCTCCGACGACTTGTTTTGGAATACGTCGCTGCTGTTGCAATGTCGGGCTTTGGTGGTGCGCCCCACGCCTGACACGGACTATCTATCCCTGCAAGATGCCAGGGTGAAGGCCGTGGTGGCCATTAGCCCAATTACTTCCAGCCTGTTTGGGCGCGAAGGGATTGCCCAACTGCAAGTGCCCACGGCGATTTTGTCGGCCAGTAATGACCCGATCGCCCTGCCCTTGTCGGAACAGTTGCGCCCCTTTGCTCAAATGTCGATCGCGGATAAATATCTGTTGGTGCTGCGAGGTGGCACGCATTTTTCAACGCTGGGGGCCACGGGCGATGAAACCGTGCAGCTTCCGGCTAGCTTGGTGGGGCCCCGGCCGGACTTGGCTCGCGACTACACGAAAGCCTTCATCACAGCTTTTTTGAAGCGATATTTGGGGAACGATCACACCATGGCTAACCATCTCACCCCCCAATGGGCCAATTCCGTTTCTCAGCCAGAGTTGCCGCTGTACTTGCTGAGTCAACTCTCGATCGAGCAGTTGCCGCGCCCCGTGGCCCACAAGCCAACCAAAAATTCCCGATGGATTGCCAATCGCCACCGGCCCGATCAACCCATCCAGGCCCGCTGAAGAAATGGGGCCATGGCGAGTGAATTGGGGCGATCGTCAGGGAATTGGGACGAGCGAGCGCTCAATCCTCTAGTTCAATCCTCTGGGCCTAATCTTCGTGATCTTCAAAGGGATCCGACAAATTCTCAGACGGCGGGCCAAAAGCCACATAAATCGAGTACCCCGTGATGGCAACCAGAATTGTGCCGAGGGCAATTCCCAATGTTAAAGCAGAGTTGTCTTCCAGCATGGTTTAAGGGTCTCGATGGCCGGGCCGCTGGCCCATTTCTCGCAAATTGTAACAATTAGTTAAGTAAAATCGCAAACTTCTCAGGGAGTCCGCCCGATCGCCCACTGCCCGCTAGCCCTAGTTCCCGGGCCGCCGCTAGCCCGTCCCCACGGAACTCCCCAAACAGCAGGCACAGCCGTTTGATAGAATACCCAATCAAATAGCATTGGCGGCGTGCTGCATTCGTGCGGCAATTGCTGCACTATTTAATAAAAAGCAACATCAACGGCAACGCCCAGTTGCTTCAACGGCTGCAAGACTCCATTGTTGCGAAACACTACGGTAGGGATAAGATGGCTCAACGGACTCGCCTGGGCGACATTTTGCGCCCGTTAAATGCGGAATACGGTAAGGTGGCTCCCGGCTGGGGGACGACCCCGCTGATGGCTGTTTTCATGGGGTTGTTTTTTGTGTTCCTGCTGATCATCTTGCAGGTGTACAACACCTCGATCTTGATTGAAGGCGTTAATGTCGATTGGAAGTCGCTGGGTCAATAGATTTCGGTGAATGGCTTGGGGTGATGAGTCTGCATCAACAGATTTCAGATTTCCACCCCAGGAATGGCCCGCCCGATCGACTGGTTTGAGGAACTAACGGCTAGAGAATTGCTGAGTTCTGAGCGTTGGATTCTACAAATCTTTGAGAGTTAAGTCATCAACTGGTCGATCGCCCAGTCCCACAGTCCCGGTGTATCCGGGCTTTTTTATGGGCAACATTCGCCATCCCATCGGCCCTGATCTGGGCTTGCTCTTGGAAGGATGTCTGAGAAGTCACTTGGGATGCTGGCAAAGCGCGGGTAGTCGTGGGGGCAAGGGGCTTAAGCCCCTTGTCTTTGTTGCTCGACGAGACGACTGACAGGGTAGTCGTTTTGGCTTTTCAGACATCCCCTGAGTCAGACTGACCCTGAGCCTGCGCGACGGGGCCTTGGGATGGAATAATCTGAACGTGCAAATTACTGTTCGATTATTTTCGATTATTGGTGTTGACTCGTTGCTAGCCAGTTACGGATTGTCGGTTGTTTGATCATTTCCGTTCGAGCATTTCTGTTTCAGCGTTGCTGTTTGATCGTTTTCTTGCGATCGCCCCGGTCATTTCCATTGCAAGGATCGCCCCATGAACATTTTTGGCATTGGCCCAGCAGAGTTGTTTTTGATTGGCGTTGTCGCTTTGTTGGTCTTTGGCCCGAAAAAGTTGCCGGAAATTGGCCGCAGCCTGGGCAAGACTTTGAAATCTTTCCAGGAAGCCTCGCGGGAATTTGAATCGGAACTGAAGCGCGAAATGGATCGGGCCGAAGCCCCTGCTTCCACCAGCATGACTGCTACGATCGAGCCGCCTGCACAACCTGCCCTGGCCAGTTCGGAGCCGGCCACCCCTGTCACCCCCGCCGAAGCGGAACCGGCCCCAGCCGCCAAAACCAATGCGGTGGATTCGGTCGATCCGGTTTAGGTGCTTCCGGTTGGAGTGTTTTCGGTTGGAGTTCTGTTGATTCACCCTTGAAGTCGTCTGCGCTTAAGTCGATTCCAAAGCCATGCCCAAAGGTCAATCTGCATCGTCATCAGAACCCCTAATTCCGAAGCTGATTGTGGGGCTGGGCAACCCAGAACCCAAGTACGATCGCACCCGCCACAACATTGGCTTTGAAGTCATTGATGAGCTGGCGAAGGTGTGGGGCATTTCCCTGAGCGAAAATCGCCGGTTCAATGCCCTCGCCGGAGAGGGGCGATCGCCCTTTGGCAAGATTTATTTGCTGAAACCCCTGACCTATATGAATCGATCGGGCCAGGCCATCCGTGCCGCGATCGATTGGTATAAGCTGCCACCGGAATCAGTCCTCACGATCTACGACGATATGGATCTGCCTTTGGGGCGGTTGCGGCTGCGGGAAACCGGCTCGGCCGGCGGTCACAATGGCATGAAATCCACGATCGCCCATCTGGGAACTCAGGATTTTCCGCGTTTGCGGTTGGGCATTGGGCGGCCCCGGGTGGTCAGCGGCGAAACGGTGTCCCATGTGTTGGGCAAGTTTGCGCCCGAGGAACAACCCACGGTGCAAGCCCTGTTGCGGTTGAGTGTGGAGACGATCGAGCGATCGCTCCGAGATGGCGTGGCCAAAGCCGCCAGCTTGTATAACAATCGCGATGTGGCTCCCCCCAAACCTAAACCGGCCCCCGCGCCCGCAACACCGGAAACGCCCGATCGGGCCCCGCAGGATCCGCAACCGGTTTCCTAGCCGAGTTTCCAGGGGTCTAGCCTGATCCGGTTAATCCGGTTGATCCGGTTGACCCTGCCCGCCTGTCCACGGTTCATCTACCAATTCCGCACTGTCGGCCTGCGCCGTGAGTCGTCGAGAAAATCCGTTGCCCCAAACGATCGCCCTTGTGCGCATTACCCGCCAGTCCTGGAATGAGGGCAAACTAGAAGGCGAAGTCAGCGCCGGGGAATTCACCTGGGAATTTGTTTGGCACTTTCGCCAAGGAGGGTTGCGGGTTCAGCCGTCCATGGGGCGGGCCCTGATTCGGGAGCCGCTGGCTCGATTTCTGGAAACCCATGACTACCAACTAGAAGCGGGCGGCGATTATTCCTTCCCCATCCGGGCCCGGCTCTAGGCATTGCCTTGGGATTTTCTGACTTTTCTGAAGTTTGCCCGCAGAATTCCTTCCCGCGATTGTTCAACAACGGAGCAACGAACCATGGTCAAAATTCTGCACCTGTCGGACATTCACATGGGCAGCGGGTTCAGCCATGGGCGCATTGATCCGCAAACAGGTTTAAACACGCGGCTGCTGGACTTTACGGCGGCCCTGGAACGTTGCATCGATCGGGCAATTGCGGAACCGGTGGATCTGGTGTTGTTTGGGGGCGATGCCTTTCCCGATGCTACGCCGCTGCCCATGGTGCAAGAAGCCTTTGCACAACAGTTTCGGCGGCTGGCCGATGCGCAAATTCCGACGGTGTTGTTGGTGGGAAACCATGACCAACATGCCCAAGGCCGCGGAGGGGCCAGCCTTTGCATTTACCGCACACTGGGGGTTCCGGGCTTTGTGGTGGGAGACACGTTGGCGCTGCATCGACTGGAAACCAGCCAGGGGCCAGTGCAGGTGCTGACTTTGCCTTGGTTAACCCGATCGACCCTGCTTACCAAGCGGCAAACGGAGGGCCTGTCGTTGGCGGAAGTGGGGGCGCTGCTGCTCGATCGACTCCAGGCGGCCCTGGAAGGGGAAATTCGGAAGCTCGATCCCGACCAACCCACCATTTTGTTGGCCCACCTGATGAGCGATCGGGCGCAATTGGGAGCCGAGCGGATGTTGGGTGTGGGCAAAGGCTTCTCGATTCCCCTCAGCACCATCACGCGCCCCGAGTTTGACTATGTGGCCTTGGGCCATGTCCACAAACACCAAAACCTGAACCCCAATAATCAGCCCCCGGTGGTCTATCCCGGCAGCATTGAGCGGGTGGACTTCAGCGAGGAAAACGAAGAGAAGGGCTATGTATTGCTGACGATCGAGCCAGGAGAACGGGGCCAGCGCCAAACCCAATGGGAATTTTGCCCCCTGCCAGCCCGACCGTTTCGGACATTGCGGGTGGATTTGGCGGACTGTGACGATCCGTTGGCGGAACTGCTCGGGGCGATCGACCCGGCGGCCATTGAAGGGGCCGTTGTGCGGTTGGTCTATCGTGTGCGGGCAGAACAGCTTCACCAAATTGAGCTGGCGGCCGTGCGCGATCGACTAGCCGCCGCCCACACCTACAGTCTGCAAGCGGAGTTGATGAGCCAACTGGCCCGCCCTCGCCTGCCCAACTTGGATGCCACCACCCTGGATCCGCTGTTGGCCCTAGAGGCCTATTTGGGAGAGCGATCGGACTTAAAAAACCTGGCCGACGACATGATCGAGGCCGCCCGAGACCTTTTGGGCTATGCCAGTCCGGCCATTGTGGTGAATCTGCCGGAGCCAACCACAACCCAGACTGCCAATCCAGATTGCCCAGATCCAGAGTCCAGCCCAGGCCAAAACCCAGCAGCGACATCCACCGCCGAGCTGGCCACCGATACTGAAAACGGCGAACCGACCTCACCCAGCGCCAATGGCCCCGATCGAGCTGTTCAGTCTCCAACCATTGACCGATCAGGTCAACTCAGACTGCTTTAGAGGCCAATCACGTATTTGCGCCATTCCTGGTGTACGCCGCTCTTCACATGCTTCGTCACTTCAAAGTAGAGACTGCTGTGGGGACGGCGGGGCGGCTGGCGCAAAGGCATGTTGGCTTCCTTGGGGGTGCGATTGCCCTTGCGGATGTTGCAGCGCACACAGGCCGTGACCATATTTTCCCAATGCTCACCGCCCCCGCGCGATCGGGGAACAACGTGATCCAGCGTCAAATCATCGCCCGTGTAGCCACAGTATTGACAGGAGTGGCTATCTCGGTGCAATATGTTTTTCCGCGTTAAGGGAATCTCTTTGTAGGGAACCTTGATGTAGTGGCGCAAACGAATCACGGTGGGCAACGGAATGTTGCGGTAAACCACTCGGCCATTATGCTCGACTTGCTCCGCCTTGCCTTTTAGCAATAAAACGACTGCCCGCCGCCAACTGGTAATATTGAGCGGCTCATAAGAAGCGTTGAGCACAAGTACTTTGCCCATCGGACAAAACCGCAATTAATTGCAAATTATTAAGAATTGCAAACAAAGCTTGCGAAGCGTCGGAGCCAATTGGGACTGATAGTAGCACAACTGACTCGGGGTGTGGTTTGCTGATCCCATGGATTACCCATCGTTCTGTGGCGGCGGATTCCGGACAAAAACCGCCGATCGCTCAGTGGCGGCGATCGATAATCCTGGTTTGCGGGCCGCAGTTGAGCGATCGCCCTGGGGATGGGGCTTGCTCACGGGATTTCTGAGTTTGAGCTTCAGTTTGCTCCTAAGTTTGCTGTTGGGTGGTTGCGGGATGCTGCCCTGGGACGGGCCGCCAACGGCCGTGGTGCAACGGGCGGTGGCGTTGCAGTTGCTGCAAACCCAGACCGACCTATGGCGAGAGTTGGGCGATTCTCCGTTGGCCGCCGGTCGCCACCTGGATCCACAGATGTTGCCCGATCGCCCGGTGATCACCCTCGATGACTTGGCGGCAGAACCAGGATTCCGCATCGATCGACTGCGCATTCAAACCCAACAGGCCTTGACCATCAACGACAAACCCGGCTGGCAACTGAGCGGTACTTACGATTGGAGCCAAGCTGGGAGCCAAGATTCGCGCCATGCTCAGGAAAACCAGGGCGATCGATCTCCCGCCTCCCGGCAACCGCAACCCAAGGCCCAACAGCACCGATCGCAGCCCTTTTCGGTTTACCTGCAACGCCAAGCTCGGGGCCAAACTTGGCGACTGGCGCGGCCTGACCTGACCCAATCCACACCCGATCGGGTGGCTTGGCTCACCTACCGTCTCTAAGGGCCGTCTCTAGGGATTCTGGGCGAATTCAAGATCAGTTCAGGATCAATCCCAAAGCAATTCCGCGTTACGACAACAGGCCATCGGGGATCGCGAAAGGGTTGCCCGTTGGCAAAGGCCCGGCCCGGCCCGAAAATAGACAAGCCGATCGCCATAGAACGCGCCTCCCGTGAACGAAATCCGCACCGTTTCAGAAACCAAACGCACCTTCTATTCGCTCCACCAACGGCCGATCAACGCGATCTACCGACGAGTGGTTGAGGAATTGATGGTGGAAATGCACCTGCTATCCGTCAGCGTCGATTTCCGCTTCGAGTCCATCTATGCCCTCGGGGTGGTGACGGCGTTCGATCGCTTCATGGCAGGCTACCAGCCCGATCGGGACTTGGGTTCCATCTTCAACGCGCTCTGTCAGTCCGTGGGCGGCAACGTAGACGACTATCGCCACCGGGCCGATCGCCTGTTGGAAGCGGCAAAAGTTGCCAGTGCCGACGACCTGGCCGCCGCGCTCAACCGGGCCGAGGGCAGTGGCGGGGCCTTGCGCGAAGCCGCCGACGTGCTCGCCAATGGTCAACCTTTCAAATACAGCCGCCTGTTTGGGATTGGGCTATATACCCTGCTGGAGTCCACCACCTCTGACCTGGCTGGCAATGCCGAGCAGATCAAAGCGTGGATCGATCGCCTAGGGACAACCCTCAACCTCCCGATCGAGAAGCTGCAAAAGGATCTGGAACTCTATCGCGGCAACCTGGAGAAAATCGCCCAGGCTCGGATCACCTACGAAGACATGCTGGAGGCCGAACGCCGCAAGCGCGAACAACGGGCCCTGGAAAAAGCCGCCGCCGCCGAAGCCAAAGCCGCCAGCGAAACCGCCAGCGAAACCGCCAGCGAGTCGAATGCTGCCCCTTCGTCTGCCGACCCCAGCTAAGTTCCTCGAACTTTCTGAACTCCCCGAGCTTCCCACCAACTTTAATGAAGGGGCCTAGACCACGCATGGTTTCTGGGCCCCTTCCGGGTTTTCAAGGGCCAGCCTGATCGCATTGGTTGCGAGTGACGGCTGGCAATCCAGGCGATCGGTTCAGATCGGTAAGATAAGCGATAGGTATTTTAGGCCCCGACTCCCCAATGACCCCGGACGATCGCGATCGCGTTGCGGCATTCCTCAAAAAATGGCAAGGCTCGGAAGGCAACGAACGGGCAAATTATCAATCATTCTTTGGGGATTGGTGTCGCGCCTTGGGAGTCGAAGAACCACCGCCCAAGGGAACCGTTCCCGGCGATCCCTATTGCTTCGACAAGGACATTAAGTTCTACAGCGACAAGGCCGAATCCACGCGGTTTGCGGATTTTTATAAGGCCGGTTGTTTCCTGATTGAAGCCAAGCAGGGCAGCGATTCTTCGGCCAAAGGCCATGGAAAACGGGGCACGAAGATCTATCGCGACAACCTGCAAAAGGCCTTTAACCAAGCGAAGTCCTACGCCTACAACCGAATGCTGGGATCGTTGCCGCCGTTTTTGATGGTGTGCGACATCGGCTCCCATTTCGAGATTTGGCAAGGGTTCAGCGGCGAATATGGTGGCTACGGGGCGCGGGAAACGGTCAACCTGGCGGACTTGGCCCAGCCGGAGGTGTTCGATCGCTTCGTCAAAATTTTCACCGATCCGCAGGCGCTGAACCCCGAAAAGCTACGGGCACGAGTGACGCGGGAAGTGGCGGCGGAGTTGGCCAAGCTGTCGCGCTGGCTGGAGGAGCAGGGCCACGATCCCCAGGTGACGGCGAGTTTCTTGATGCGCTGCATTTTCACGATGTTTGCGGAGGATGTGGCGCTACTGAAGGGGGAGGTGTTCACGAAGGCCCTGCGCGATCGCTGGATTACCAACCCGGCGACCTTTAAGCCAGACATCGAGCAGCTTTGGCAAACGATGAATACGGGCGGCCGCTTTGGCTTTGAGCAGATTTTGCAGTTCAACGGCAGTTTTTTTGAGAATGCGACGGCGATCGCCCTGCCCAAGGAACAACTGGAAATCCTGTACGCGGCGGCGGCGAAGGATTGGAGCCAGGTGGAGCCAGCGATTTTTGGCACGTTGTTGGAACGGGCGCTGGACAAGGCGGAGCGCAGCCGGTTGGGGGCGCACTACACGCCGCGATCGTATGTGGAGCGGTTGGTGCGGCCGGTGGTGATGGAGCCGTTGCGATCGCAGTGGGAGGCGATCGAGCTGGAGGTGAAGCGGCTGTTGGATGGCAGTGCGGGGGCGGTGGCGAAGGCGGCGGCGGAAATTCAGGGGTTTTTGGAGCAGTTGCGATCGATTCGGATTCTCGATCCGGCCTGTGGGACGGGGAATTTTTTGTATGTGTCGTTGGATTTGCTGAAGGGTTTGGAGCAGGAGGTTTTGACGCGGCTGGTGGATGTGGCGGGGAATATCCAGCTAGAGACCCAACAGGTGAACCCGTCGCAATTTTTAGGGATTGAAATTAATCCTCGGGCGGCGGCGATCGCGGAGTTGGTGATTTGGATTGGTTATTTGCAGTGGCATTTCAAACGGTTTGGCAATGCGGAGCCGCCGGAGCCGGTGTTGCAGGCGTTTGGGAATATTGAAAATCGCGATGCGGTGTTGGCCTATGACGGGATGGAGCCGGATGTGGACCCGAAAACGGGGCAGGTGCGGACTCGTTGGGGTGGCAAGACGATGGTTCATCCGGTGACGGGAAAGGAGGTTCCTGATCCGACTGATCAAAAGGTGATTTATCGCTATTTAAATCCGCGTCCTGCGGAATGGCCGGCGGCTGATTACATCGTCTCTAATCCGCCATTTATTGGTAATACGTGGATTCGGGAAGAATTGGGTGATGGCTATGCAGAAGCGATTCGCAGAGTTTATACAGACGTACCCGATACGGTTGATTTTGTGATGTATTGGTGGCACAAGTCAGCGCTGGAAGTTCGCAATGGAAGACCAAAAGCCTTTGGATTAATTACAACCAACAGTATTAGCCAGGTCTTTCAAAGAAAAGTTATTGATTTTCACCTAAAGCAAACAAATCCGATTGAGTTGATCTTTGCAATTCCTGATCATCCTTGGGTAGATAAAGGAGCAGATGTTCGAATCGCAATGACAGCAGGTGTAGACTCAAGATGTGATCGATTACAAATGCCATATATCCTAAAGATTATTTCTGAAGGATTTAGCGATGAGCAAGAAGAATTTAAAGTTGATCTGAGCTTTTCAAAAGAAGAGGCATTTAAGATTTTTAGCAATCTACAGGGATTATTAGATACCGGTAAAGTAGCGAGCTTAAGAAGCAATGAAAAATTATCTGGGCCAGGAGTTAAATTACATGGATCTGGTTTTTTGATTGACAAGAAAGCGTTTCAAAAATGGGGTTATAAATACCCAATCATTAAAGAATATCTAAATGGTCGAGACTTGGTTGGCAAATCTAGGAATTTATTTGCAATAGATTTTTTTGGCTTGTCTGAGCTAGAAGCATCTCAATATTCTGAACCTTTTCAGCAAATACTAGACAAAGTTAAACCAGAACGAGATTTAAATAGACGAGAAGTTAGAAAAAATAATTGGTGGCTGTTTGGTGAGAATGTTCAAAAAACTCGAAAATCCATTGAATCACTGGCTCGTTATATAGCAACGGTAGAAACGGCAAAACATCGGGTTTTTGTATTCTTGAGAGGTGAAATTTTACCTGACAATATGTTGATTGCGATCGCCTTAGAAGATGCTTACTTCTTAGGTGTTCTTTCCAGCAAAATTCATGTTGCTTGGGCATTGGCAGCCGGTGGAACGCTTGAAGATCGACCGCGCTACAACAAAACTGTTTGCTTTGATCCGTTTCCATTTCCTGATCCAGACGATCGCCTAAAACAAGAAATTCGCGAACTGGGCGATCGGCTCGATGCCCATCGCACAACCGTGCAGGCCAACCACCCCGACATCACCATCACCGGGATGTATAACCTGCTCGAAAAACTCCGCGCCGGTCAACCCTTCACCGACAAAGACCGCGAACTCAACGATCGCGCCCTCGTCTCCACCCTCAAACAAATTCACGACGACCTCGATCGCGCCGTCTTCCGCGCCTACGGTTGGGACGACCTCATCCCCCTACTGACCACCCACCAGACAAGGGGCTTAAGCCCCTTGCCCCCCATCGACGATCGCCCCTTGCCCCCCGACGAGGAACCCACCAACAGCCTCGATGAACAAATCTTGGAACGGCTGGTGAAACTCAACGCCGAACGCGCCGCCGAAGAGCGCAACGGCCACATCCGCTGGCTGCGGCCCGACTACCAAGCCCCCGCCACCCAAGCCACCCAAACCGCGATCGCCAACCTAATCGACAGCCCCGAGCCGATCGTCCCCGCCGCCGAGCCACAGCCCTGGCCCACGCAACCGAAAGCCCAACTCGCTGCGATCCGCGACCTCCTCCGCAGCAACCCCGGCAACTGGTCGATCGACCAAATCGCCGCCCAATTCAAGGGCAAAGTCACCGACAAACGCAGACAAATTATTCGCGAAAACCTCGATCGGCTCGAATGGTTCGGCCTCGCAATTCAGCACGCAGAAACCTGGCACTACGCCGCCCCCAACCCGATCGCCTAGGACAACAGCCCCATGACTCCTAACCCAACCCTTGCTGAAAAACTCACCCTGCGATCGCTCCGGGAACAGTTCGGCCTGACCTACACCGAAGAAGCCACCTTTTTTCCCGAGTGGCGAGGGGCGATCGACACCCTCCAGCCCGCCGATCGCAATCTTTGTCAGCGGCTGCGGCAACGCTACCGCTACTACCTCGAAAACGATTTGCTGATCGAAGAGGGCATCAAAGTGATGTTGGTTGCGCCCTTGCTCGAAGCGGCCGGTTTGTTTGATGCACCGTTTCAAAGTCGGTTTGAGGAACCCGTTGCATTGGAGCTTGCCAATGCTGATGAAGGGGCGATCGTCTATCGAGGCCGGATGGATACTTTAGTGGTGCAAGATCGCCTTTGGATTTTGGTGATTGAGTCCAAACGAATGAGCTTTAGCTTAGAAAATGGCCTCGCTCAAATCTTGGGGTATATGTTGGCTAATCCCATGCCCGATCGCCCGGTATTTGGATTACTAACCAATGGTGGCCATCATCGATTCTTGAAGCTACAGTGCTGCCAAGACCAATGGATCTATGCTGAGTCCGATGAATTTTGGGTGACGCGATCGGGTGATCTCGATCGGGCATTAGCCATCCTCAAAACCTTGACCACTAACCTTGAGTCGGTTCGTCAGCCGTAATTTTGTGGTTTCGTGAACCCGGCAACTGCCCAAGTTGGCACATGCGCACCAAACCCCTAGCCGCGATGCCGATATTCTGAGGGCGATGTTGCTATGTCTTGTCCATGACCGTGAGTAGCCCCGACGCGATCGCCGCCCTCGAAGCCGCCAAAGCCAAAGTCATCGCGGAGTTTGGTGACTGGACTAACCACAATATGCGCCTAGCGGACGGCTGCTACACGATCGCCCCGACCCCCACTCCCTCCGAACCCAAGCTGCGCCGCATGACCCAAATCGTCATGGACTGGTGTGGCGGCTCCGTGGAAGGGTTGCGGATTCTGGACTTGGCCTGTTTGGAGGGGATGTACGGCCTGGAGTTGGCGATGCAGGGCGCGCAGGTGGTGGGCATCGAAGGGCGCGAAGCCAACTTAGCCAAAGCCCGCTTCGTGAAAGAAAGCCTGGGCCTAACCAACATCGACTTTTACTGCGACGACGTGCGCAACCTATCCGTGGAGCGCTACGGCCACTTCGATGTGGTGCTCTGTTTGGGGATTTATTACCACCTGGACGCGCCGGACGTGTTCCGGTTCATGGAGCAAATCGGCTCCGTTTGCACCAAGCTGGCGATCGTCGATACCCACGTCAGCCGCACTGCCGAAGAGAAGCACGACTACGCCGGGTTGACCCTGGCCGGCTCTCGCTATGTGGAGCACGCGCCGGAAGCTTCCACGGACGATCGCCTGAAAATTCTCTGGGCTTCTTTGGACAACGACTACAGCTTTTGGTTAACGCGCCCGTCGCTGTTTAACCTGATGCAACACTGCGGCTTCACGTCGATCTATGAGTGTCATTCGCCGCTGGTTGAGAAATTTGAGCAATTGCGGCGATCGGGCACGGGCGATCGGGCCACCTTTGTGGCCTTCAAGGGCAACCCCGTGGCCCTCAAGGCTTCCGACCTCAGCAACGACAGCCGCCCCCTGCCCTGGCCGGAAATCCCCCGCTAGCGCAACGGCCCGGCCGCTTGGTATAAGCACTTTGTTCATCGGGACTGACAGACCGCGATCATTAACAGCCATGTAGTAGACAAGGGGCTTAAGCCCCTTGCCCCCAGGACTTGGATGATGGTTGCGCAAGTCCTGACCTATCCCCACGCGACAACATAAACACAATGGCGAAAACCCTTTGGATGTTTCCGGGCCAAGGCTCCCAAGCCGTTGGCATGACTGCCGACCTGCTCGACTCGGCCGCTGCTCAGGCCAAACTGGCGATCGCGGATGAAATTTTGGGTTGGTCGGTGGCGGAGGTCTGCAACGGTGACGAGGAGCAACTGTCCCAAACCCAATTCACCCAGCCTTGCTTGTACACGATCGAGGCGATCTTGGTTGACGCGCTGAAAGCCGCCGGTCAATCGCCTGATTTGGTGGCGGGTCATAGCCTGGGGGAATACGTGGCTCTCTACGCGGCCGGGGCCTTCAGCTTTGAAGCGGGCCTGAAGTTGGTGAAGCGGCGGGCGGAACTGATGCAAGCGGCTTCCGGCGGCAAAATGGCGGCCATGATTGGGTTCAACCGTGCGGCCCTGACCGAGGCGATCGCTGCCACCGAAGGCGTGGTGTTGGCCAACGATAATAGCGATGCCCAAGTGGTGATTTCCGGAACGCCCGACGCGGTTGATACGATCCTGGCCAATGTGAAAGCTAAGCGGGCCGTGCCGTTGGCCGTGTCCGGTGCGTTCCACTCGCCCTACATGTCGGAAGCCTCGGCGGAATTTAACGAGATCCTGGCGGCTACGGAGTTTGCGGACACCGCGATCGGGGTGCTCTCCAACACTGACCCCACCCCGGAAACCAGCGGTGCGGCTTTGAAAGAACGGCTCTCGAAGCAGATGACCGGTTCGGTGCGCTGGCGGGAAACGATGGTGATGTTGAACCAGGTGGCCTGCACGGAGGCGATCGAGGTGGGGCCGGGCAAGGTGCTGACGGGATTGCTAAAACGCGCCTGCCCGAACACCGCCCTGGTCAACATTGCTGCCCTCGCCGACATCGCTTAAATCTGCTTGCTGGTGACGTGATGGAGTGATCGCTAGTTATCCGTAACAATCACTGGTAACTGGCGATCGATTCCATCAAAATGGGTATTAATTAAGTGAAAAAGTTCATCATCAACGCTTTATTTAAAAGAAATTCTACAACTGATGAAAGTCATTCATCTAACTCATGGTGTTCAGTTTCTTCTGAATCTCTTTGCCCAAGCTCAAGAGGATGTTCTGCTTTTGAAGCTGCCCGATGGTCGCGAATTTGTGTTGACCTCCGTTGAGCGATTGCAAGATTCGGCCGAGGATTTGACCACGGAGGTTCAGCAAATGACTCAAAACCCAGAACTGATGGCCCTGTTGCAAGAGCGCAAGACGGATCGATCGCGCTTGAGTTTGGCGGATGCTTACGATCGCCTGGGCCTAGAACAGCCCGAGTCATAAACTGAGATTCATGAATGATTTTCTAAGGCGACGAGAGCGGTATATGCATGATAGTTTGGCGGTGCGTTTAGGCGGCATTGCGGCGAATTTGGCGCGGGTCAAATCCTTTGGTAAAAACCCTGATCATGGGCAGCTTATTTCTAGTTTGTTGCGGGAAAGCGGCTGGTTTATTGAATGGGCAGCCCCCGAGACCGATTTACCGGTGGCGATCGAGCTGGTGGCAATTCAGCGGCAGATTGTTCAATGGTTAGCCGATTGGCCGGCACTGTGGCCAAACGCCGATCGCCGTCAGGTCGTTTTGGAGCGATCGAGCCTGTGGAGCCAATGGATTTTGGAGCGATCGGGCCTGTTGGACTAGGGGCGTGGTCACCGAGCTGAACGGTGATTTTGAGCGATCGGCGGCCGGGTGTTTCGTGAGACTTCGTAAAGGTTCGTTGCAATTCGGGTGAGCAAAACCTAAAAACTTGTCAACAAATCTAACCAAAATAAGGGGATCAACCTAGCGTAAAAACAGAACGCCATTCCTGCGAGGTGCGTTATGACCGTTACCAACGATCGCGAACTCGAAGCCCTAATTGCGCGGGTCAAAGCTGCACAGCGCACCTATGCCACCTTCAGCCAAGAGCAGGTGGATTTGATCTTCAAAAAAGCAGCCTTGGCGGCCAACGCAGCCCGCATCCCCCTGGCCAAGCTGGCGGTAACCGAAACGAGAATGGGAACGATCGAGGACAAAGTGATCAAAAATCACTTCGCCTCGGAATTCATCTACAACAAATACAAAGCCGATAAAACCTGCGGGGTGATCGAAGAGGACAAGGCCTTTGGGATTCAGCGAATTGCCGAACCCGTGGGGATTTTGGCGGGAATTGTGCCCACCACGAACCCCACTTCGACGGCAATTTTTAAGGCCTTGATTGCCCTGAAAACCCGCAACGGGATTATCTTTTCGCCCCACCCCCGGGCCAAGGACTGCACGATCGAGGCGGCGCGGGTGATTTTGCAAGCGGCCGTGGAAGCCGGGGCCCCGCCGGACATCATCGGTTGGATTGATCAGCCCACCGTGCCCCTGTCGCAGCAGTTGATGCAGCACCCGGATGTGAACCTGATTTTGGCGACAGGCGGGCCGGGCATGGTGCGGGCGGCCTACTCGTCCGGTCATCCCTCCTTGGGCGTGGGCGCGGGGAATACGCCGGCCCTGATTGACGAAACGGCGCACCTGAAAATGGCCGTGTCGTCGATTATTCTCAGCAAAACCTTTGACAACGGCATGATTTGCGCCAGCGAGCAATCGGTGGTGGTGGTGGATGCGGTTTATGAGCAGGTGAAGCAGGAATTTCGCGATCGGGGGGCCTATTTCCTGAACCCCGAAGAGAAAGTCCGGATGGGCGCGCAAATCCTGATTGATGGGCGCTTGAACCCGAACATCGTCGGTCAATCGGTGGAGCAGATCGCGGCGATGGCGGATATTCAACTGCCGCCGGGGACGCGCCTGATCGTCGGGGAGGCCAGCGTGGTGGGGCCCGAGGAGCCGTTCTCCTACGAGAAGCTGTCGCCGGTGCTGGCCATGTATCGGGCGGCGGACTTTGCCCAGGCGGTGGAGCTGAGTGAATCTCTGGTGATGTTTGCCGGGCGGGGCCACACGGCGGTGCTCTACACGTCGCCGGACAACCGCGATCGGATCAAACGGTTTGAGGATCAAGTGCAAACGGCGCGGGTGTTGATCAACACGCCGTCGTCCCAAGGGGCGATTGGGGATATCTATAATTTCCGGCTGGATCCGTCCCTCACCCTGGGTTGCGGTACCTGGGGCGGCAACTCCATTAGCGAGAACGTGGAACCGCGCCACCTGCTGAACATCAAAACCGTGGCGGAACGGCGGGAAAATATGCTCTGGTTCCGAATTCCGCCGAAAATCTACTTCAAATACGGCTCGCTGCCGGTGGCGCTGCGGGAGCTGTCCGGGCGCGATCGGGCGTTCATCATCACCGACAAACCCCTTTACAACTTGGGAATTACGGCGGGTTTGGAAAGCGTCCTGGATGACATTGGCCTGAAATACGACACCTTTTACGACGTGGAGCCGGATCCTTGCCTGGGAACGGTGAACCGGATTTTGGAACAGATGCGATCGTTCAATCCGGACACGATCATCGCGATCGGGGGTGGCTCACCGATGGACGCGGCCAAGATTGCCTGGTTGCTGTACGAGCACCCCGAAATTGAGTTCGAGGGGCTGTCGATGCGGTTCATGGACATCCGCAAGCGGGTGTATGAGCTGCCGCCCTTGGGCCAAAAGGCAATCCTAGTGGCGATTCCCACCACGTCGGGCACGGGGTCGGAGGTTACGCCCTTTGCGGTGGTGACGGATGAGCGCACGGGGATCAAGTATCCCTTGGCGGACTATGCCCTCACGCCGACCATGGCCATTTGCGATCCGCAATTGGTGCTGGATATGCCCAAGTCCCTGACGGCTTTTGGGGGCGTTGATGCCCTGACCCATGCCCTGGAGTCCTATGTGTCCGTGTTGGCTTCGGAGTTCACGAACGGCGAGGCCCTGGAAGCGATTCGACTGATTTTCAAATATCTGCCCTCGGCCTACGAGCATGGGGCGGCGGATCCGAAGGCGCGGGAAAAGATGCACTACGCGGCGACGATGGCGGGGATGGCCTTTGCCAATGGTTTTTTGGGCATTTGCCACTCGATCGCCCACCAAATTGGCGGCGCATTCCACATTCCCCACGGCCTGGCCAATGCGCTGTTGATTTCCCATGTGATTCGCTACAACGCGACGGATGCGCCCTTTAAGCAGGCGGCGTTCCCGCAATACAAGTATCCGAATGCGAAGTGGCGCTATGCCCGGATTGCGGACTATTTGAATTTGGGGGGCACGACGGAGGACGAGAAGATTGATCGACTGATTGGGGCGATCGAGGCGCTGAAGCAGCAGGTGGGGATTCCCCGATCGATTCGGGAAGCCACCTCGATCAGTGAAGCGGAGTTTTTGGCGAAGTTGGATGATGTGGCCGATCGGGCCTTTGACGATCAATGCACGGTGTCGAATCCCCGTTACCCGATGATCAGCGAGCTAAAAGCGCTGTTGTTGCGGGCCTATCACGGAGATTCGCCGCTGCTGTCGGCCCCGGAAGCGCCGGAACCGGTGACGACTCCCTAGGGCCTGGTTAAGCCGTCGCTCGCGAGTGGTTCGATCGGGGCTTGATCGTCCCGATCGGCCGCTTCAGTCGGTTTGGCGTGATCCAGACTTCGGTTGGCACGGGTTTTGTGATCAACCTTGGAATCAACGCTTTGATCGGTCTGCTGATCAGTTTGCTGTTCCTCCGCTGCGGCTAGATGGGCTGTTTGCGGTTGGGCTGGATCGGCGATCGCAAGTCGAACCGGTAACTTCAGCGTAAACGTCGTTCCCCAATTGCCCGATTCGCAATCGATCGTGCCGCCGTGCTTTTCCACAATCACTTGCTGGGCGATCGCCAGACCCATGCCCGAGCCTTTGCCCACGGGCTTGGTGGTGTAAAACAACTCAAAAATCCGCGATTGTTCACTGATGGGAATGCCCAAGCCGCTGTCGGTGATCGCCAGGCTGACCGAATCCGGGTCAAGGGTGCGGGTGGTGAGCTTCAGGGTCAGGGGCCGATCGGGCTGTTGGCGAAAAGCCTCATCCATCGCATCGATCGCGTTGGTCAGAATGTGCATGAGCACCTGATTGAGCTGACCCGCATAGCACTCGATCGGGGGCACAGGCCCATAGTCCAACTGCACCACAATGGCAGGGCGGCGAGCTTGGGCACAAAGGCGCGACCCCAAAATGGTGAGCACGCTGTCCAGGCTTTGGGGCAGGTCGATCGCCTTCACCTCCGCCTCATCCAAACGGGCAAACAACCGCAACGACAGGACGATCGCCCGGATGCGTTCCGCGCCCGATCTCATGGAAGCCATCAGTTGCGGCAGATCTTCCCGCACAAACTCCAAATCCAACTGTTCCACGAGCGATCGAATCTCTGGGCTGTTGGGGCCATGGCCCGCCTCATACAGCGTCAGCAACTCCAGCAGATGGCTCACCCCCTCCGTGACATGGATCAGGTTGCCGTAGATAAAACTGGTGGGGTTATTGATTTCATGGGCCACCCCCGCCACCACCTGCCCCAGCAGCGACATTTTTTCCGTTTGGATCAGTTGCGCTTGGGTGCGGCGCAAATCCATCAGAGTTCTGTAGAGGGTGCGGGCTTGGGAACTGGCCAAATCCGCCGCGTCCGCCAACTCCTGGTTGCGCTCGGCCACCCGCTCAATCAGTGTGTCAAGGGCTTGGGCCAAGGATCCCACTTCGTCTTGGCTGGTGATGCCCACCCGTTGGCTGAAGTCGCCGGTTTCCGCCACCCCTTGGGCTACCGTGGCCGCCCGCACCAGGGGATTGACGATCGCCCGCGTGACCCGCATCGCAATCACCCCCGCCACCGCCGCCGACAACAACAGGCTCAGGATCACAATGCCCTTTTCCAGGCCTTGGGCCTCTTCGAGCAACACTTCCGCCTGTTCCGCTTGCCCATGGGCCATGATCACCAGCCGGGCCAGGTTGCGATCGGCCCCGGCCAGCGCTTTCCACTCCAGGGCCTCCGCGACCTCTTTGGCTTCCTTCTGGGCGGCCGATGGGTTGGCCTCGTCCGCCTGCTGCATCAGCATTTGCTGGTTGGCATATTCCTGAAGATCCGCCACGCTTTGATTGGCCAAGTGCAACAGGCGATCGGGGCGATCGGCCAGCCATTGGGGATTTTGCTTGAGATAGGCGGTTAGCTCGTTGGCTAAGTTGCGGGCTTCCTGGATCGCCCCGATCGCGTCCTGCTGGAACAGTTGCCGTTGTGCGGCGGGAATTTCATCATCCCCCGCTTCATCAATGGCGAGGCGAGCCGCCTGCAAGTTGCTGCGTAAGTCACTCAGGAGCTGAACTTGCGTGGTTGCGTCGTGCAGTTGGGCCACCCCGCGTCCTTGGAAATGATCCGCCAGGGCGATGCCCGCCAAGGAGCCAACGGCCCCCGTGGCGATCGCCAAAATATAGCCCAACGTAATCTTTTGGCTGAAGTGCCAATTGCTGATGCGTTGTTGCCAATGGCTGAGCCAGCGCGATCGCCCCTTGATCTTTACTTTCATCGTGGAGTGGGACATCGCTGCCGTCGAGTGAGGAGAGGGCAGTGGAAAATTCATTGATTGCGAATTTTAGGGCAGCTCAAACCGCAACAGCCCCAAGCTGTGGGCTGACTATGTTTGGTTGTAACCTCAATGGATTGATGCAAACCCTGAAAGATGGATAAATTTAACGATTCATGAGGGATGAAACGTGAATTCACTATCTTTTTTGTGTAATTTTAGAAGGCTAAGGCCGCCGTCAAAGTCGATCCCAATCTATCAGGTGCTTCCTTGAAATGGCATTAAGAAATGCAATCAAGAATCAACAAGATCATCCGTAGGTTGATTGCCTAATCGAGTTCGATCGACGACTAGATCGGTATACAAACATCCGTATTTCAATGCGCTAGAAGTCGCAAAAATTACCAAATCTTGCCCCCAGAAACCGCAGCTCTGATGACGTTGAGTTGACCCTGGCCACCGCAACTGAAATGTTTCGGCCCGATCGCCCAGTTTCTTGACCGCTTCCCGGGGTTCATGCCGTTGGCTGGAGTCTGTGGCCGCTGAGCCAAAACGCCTCCCCCAATGCTTCGGTTGGGGTTCGGTGGCCCCACCCCCCCGCGTCTCGGTCAGCAGGCAGTAGGATAAAAATGATTTTGTAATCGATGCAACACAACCTTGAAGCTTTCAGGCCGCCCAACCGTGCTAAACGCTCTCATTGCTGACTTTCGCATCATCTTCGATCGGGACCCCGCCGCCCGCAATTGGCTAGAGGTGCTTTTTTGCTATCCGGGGTTGCAAGCGCTGATGCTCCATCGGCTGGCCCATTGGCTGCAACAGCACCAATTACCCTTTGTGCCTCGGCTGATTTCCCACATTGGACGACTGTTGACCGGGATTGAAATTCACCCGGGCGCAACGATCGGGCAAGGCGTGTTTATCGATCACGGCATGGGCGTTGTGATTGGTGAAACGGCGATTGTGGGCGACTATTGCTTGATTTACCAGGGCGTGACCCTGGGGGGCACGGGCAAGGAAAGCGGCAAGCGCCACCCCACCTTGGGTGACAACGTGGTGGTGGGAGCTGGGGCCAAGGTGCTCGGCAATCTGAATATTGGCGAAAATGTGCGCATTGGCGCTGGTTCCGTGGTTTTGCGGGATGTGCCTGCCGATTGCACGGTGGTGGGCGTGCCTGGTCGTGTGGTCTATCGATCGGGCGTGCGGGTGGATCCACTGGAGCATGGCAAGCTGCCGGACTCGGAAGCCCAGGCGATTCGGGCCCTGCTCGATCGCATCGAAACCCTGGAGCGGCGGATTGAGGAAATGGAAGCGGAACGGGCCCAAGTGCCGGTGGCCGTGGGTGTGCCGGAGCGCCCCTGCGAAGACTTGACCCTCTGCGATTGGGAGCGGATTGCCAAGGTGGCCGCGGAGGTGACGGCGGCCCAGCGCCAACTGAGCCAACTCAATCTTGTGAATGGTGATGACCCGGCGGGAAAGCGCTGCCGGTTGAGCGATCGGGCCTTGGAAGAGTTCTTTGATGGGGCCGGAATTTAGGGCTAATCATCAGCCTGAATCATTGGGCTAGATCACCAGGAATCTTGCTGTTGTTGGGTTTCGTACCTCAACCCAACCTACTAGCACGATAGGCTTAATACATTGGGTCAAAGTTGCGGAGCCAGTCGTGGTAACAAGGGGCTTGAGCATCTTGCTGCCTAACGATCGGGTGACGGTAACAGCCATGTCATTTAACCCAGCGAATTAAGGCAGCCACGCTACTACAAGGCTGGGCTAGTTACTGGGCCGGATGCCGTCCGGCTGGTGGTTTTGCGCCTTGCTGATTTGCACCTTGCTTAGGGGGTTTGGCTCGGCGGCGGGGTCAACAGGGGAAGTTCGATCGTGAAGCAACTGCCCACCCCCACTTCGCTGACCACATCCACACAGCCCTGGTGCAGTTCCACAATTTGCTTCACCAGCGCCAAACCCAATCCCGTGCCGTCATATTGGCGATTCAGGGCCCCGTCCACTTGGATGAAGGGCTGAAAGAGCTTGGGTAAATTTTCGGCGGCAATGCCAATCCCTGTGTCGGCTATGGCAATGCGCACGAAGGTTGTGGGTTGGTTGGCGGGCGCGGTGGGGGCTGGGGGCTGCTTCACCAGGCCCTGGAGATTCATTCTGGACAAAGAGCGCGATCGCACGAATTCCGAGGCGGTGGTTAACGATTCACTGGTCACGGCGATCGAAAGGGTAATTTTGCCCCCTTCCGGCGTGAACTTCACCGCATTGCTCAGCAAATTAATCAACACCTGGCGCAGTCGTCGTTCATCGACCCAGAGATTTGGCAAATTTTCCGGGCTGTTGAGGTTCAGTTCAATGCGTTTTTTCGTGGCCTGCTGTTGAATGAACACCAGGCTCGATCGACACATGGGCACCAAGTCGGTAATGGACCAATCCAACTCCATTTGACCAGACTCAATCTTGGCCATGTCCAAAATGTCGTTAATCAGTTCCAGCAGGTGCGTGCCGCTCTGGTCGATCGTCCTGAGCGCATAGTCCTGTTGGGGCGTAATCGGCCCAAAAATTTCCTCTTGCAAACTTTCAGTCATTCCCAAAATGGCATTGAGGGGCGTTCGCAATTCGTGGCTCATATTAGCCATGAACTCATCTTTTAAGCGCGTTGCTCGCAACAGTTGCTGATTGGTTCGCTGCAACTGTAATTCTGCCGCTTGGCGATCGGTAATGTCTTGATAAATGCCCAAAACCCCAATCACCGTTCCCGACGAATCCCGGAGGGGAACCTTGTTAGTTTCAATCTGGATCATGGAGCCGTCCAGTTGCTTTTGGGACTCAATGAGATGTAGTTTGGCCATGCCAGACTCAATCACTTCCCGATCGTCCGCCCGATACAGCTCGGCTTCGCTAACTCCCCAGGGTAAGTCATAATCAGTCTTACCCACGATCGCCTCCGGTGAAGATAAACCCGCCGAAACTGCGAAATTTTGGTTGCAACCCAAATACACTGAATTGCAATCTTTCCAAAACACAAAGAGCGGAAATGTATTCAAAACCGTTTGCAAAAATTGCTGCGATTCCTGAAGTGCTTTGCGGGTTTGTTTGCCCTCAGTCACATTCCGGAACATGCTGCGAATGGCGATCGGTTTCCCCTCTTGGAAATCGCAATTGGCATTTCCTTCCAATAAAATTTCCTGGCCGTCTTTACTGAGGAAGCGAGTTTCAATGTCTAAAGAAGCTTCTCCGGCGCAAAGGCGATCTAAGTATTGGCGGTAGTCCTCTAAGTCCGCAGGATGGACAACCTGAAAGATCGATAGATCGTTTAAATCTTGATCGCCATAGCCCAAGGTTTCTTTCCAAACCCGGTTGACCAACAAAATTTTCCCTTGGGGATCAATTCGTTGAATTAAATCCGTTGCATTGTCAAACAAATCCCTCAGTTGCGCTTCTTGATCCTGTAGTTCCAAGGTGCGCTGTAACACCCTCGCTTCCAAGTCTTGGTTCAGTTGCTCCAAGGCATCGTTGGCCTGTTTGCGCTGAAGCTCAGCCCCTGCCCGGGAGGCCAACACTCGCAAAAGGGCCATGGCTTGGTGGCGTTTTTCTTCAAAAAAGGGTTGTTGGTCTAGGATGCAAAGACTGCCGATCGCCCGCCCTTGATCATCCTGTAAGGCAACGCCCAGCAGCCCATTCACTGCCCCAGGAAAGAGAGAACGGGAAATGGAAAAACAGGACTGTCCGTCGGTTTCACAATAGAGTTCACCATGCTCCAAAACGTAGGAACAGGGTGTGTTTTCCAATTCCAAATTGAAATCATTGCCCAGTTGACCATCAACCCAAACACCGAGGGTTTGTAAGTGATCGTCCCGTAATTCCGTGGCCACCACGTAATCCACATTCAGGGCTTCCGCAATATGCCGCACCAAGTTGGGGAAAAACTGTGCTCCAGTCACCGTGGCCGTGCCTTCAATCACTTGATGCAACGCTTTTTCGGCCTGTTCGCGGGCCATTTCTGCCAAATGTTGATCGGTAACATCCTGCACCGTGCCTTGGGAATAAAGGGGCTTGCCATCCTCGCCATAGGTTGTTTCACATTGCTCATGGACATATTTAATCCGCCCATCTGCCAACAGCAATCGATGGGTGACAGAATAGGGTTCATGATTGACTAAGTGGCGCTCATAGGCTCGATCGACTATTTCCCGATCGTCCGGATGAACACTGGCCATAAAGGCTTCATAGGATGCACCAAATTGCTGTGCATCCACCTCAAAAATCTCAAAAACTTGGTCTGACCAATAGAGTGTGTTGCTCTGTAAATCGATTTGCCAATTGCCGAGTTTGGCAATCCGTTGGGACTCTTGCAGGCGATCGCTCAGTTGGCGCAGGTTCTGTTCCGCAGCCTTGCGATCGCTAATATCCGTGACGAATCCCTCTAAAAACAGCAATTTTCCTTCATCGGAATAAACACCGCTGCCCCGCTCCCAAACCCACTTTTCTTGGGCAAATTTGGTGAGAATGCGATATTCGCACTCATAGGGTTCCTGTGTTTGGATGGCGGTTTGGACAATTTCCCAAACGCGATCGGCATCTTCGGGGTGAATTTCTTGACCGCAACTGGTGGTGCGATCGACTAAATATTCACGAACTTCATAGCCCGTAATGGCCGTTACCCCGTCGCTAACAAAAAGCGCGGAGTATTCAGGATTATTCGCCACTCGATAAACATAGCCGGGCAAGTTGGCCACCAGGGTCGAAAGACTTTTTTCCTGTTCTGCTAAGGCCAGTTCCACCTGTTTACGAGCCGTAATATCAACCCCTACGCCCAAGACTCCATATTCACCCTTGGCGGGCAGAAAAATCGGCGACTTGTGCCATTGCAGCCATTGAATGTCTGGATTTTTTCCAGATGGATCATCAACTGGGTCGTTGCAGGAAGCCACTCCAGAGGAACCAACAGCCCCCGATAAAGTGATTTCCAAGGCAGTTCCTAAGGCGTTGGTTGCTAAGTCAGTTTCTGGGGAAGCATTGAGGAAGGCATTGTCCTGCTCCACTGAGGCGATCGGGTCTGGCTGAGCAATTTTGCGATGAATCACCATTTCTTCAGGTAAGAAGAGTTCCTGGCGATTTTCAATAACGAAGCGATTTTCGCTCAAAAACCGAGCATTGGCTTCCGATGGCCCTAGTAGTTCTTCGTCAGTTTTATTCAGCAGTTCATCAACGGTGGTTCCGTAATAGTCCGCCATGGCTTGATTGGCGAGCACATACCGACCCTCCCAATCTTTCACGAAAATTAAATTGGGATTGTTGTCAATAACGGATCGTAAAAAGACCTGTTGACGATTAATAAAATCGCGACTGAGACGGAGAGAAATTTTAGATTTAATTCGTTCTTGGTTTTCGCGATGTAACTCCCCGATCGCCTCCTGAAGCTGATTGGTTCGAGATTGAATGATGCTATTTAAGCTGCTTTGAACATTGTGAATGGAAGACTGTACTTCCTTCAGGAAATGCACATTTTTCAGCACGCCCACCCGAATGGCTTGGCAACCATCATCGATGAACGTTTCCGAGAGCAACATACTGAGGGCCGGCCGATCGGGCTGTTGGATGGCTAATTCCACATCCCGGCGGTGGGAGGGTTGCTGAAGATCAGCGGCGATCGGGGCCTGTTGTTGCACCCAACGGGTCAAAGCGGGCTGACCAAGGGTTGTGATGGGTTGCCCTTGCAGGTTTTGCTGTTCGATCGCACAAATTGCTTTTAGCGCATCATTCGTAAACAGTAATTGCCCACGGGCATCGGCCACATACACACCATCGGGCAAACTTTGAACCGTATGATTCAACCACCGTAATTGGCGTTGTTGCTGATAGGTTTGCCAGCTTTTTTGCAAGGTGATGGGCAATAGCTTGAGATAGGCTCCGGCGGCATCTTTCACCACATAATCGGCTGCGCCCTGTTGCACCAGCGCCAGGGCCACATCTGCGGCATCCGCTGGAACCATCACCAGCCAGAGAACCGCCTGGGCTTCCATGAGCTGCAAGAGTTCCCGAAAGCTGGGTGCGGCTGGGTCGAGGAGGTCGGGTTGATCCTGCGCGATCGGGGTTGTGGGGCGATCGCTGGGCTGGTGGCTGCGATCGGCAAAGTCTTCAGGCTTGTTGACGGGATGGCTTGCAGCCCCTGCCGCCGGTTCCAAGACCGCCTCGATCGGGGGAATCGCACAGCCATTGAGCAGCACCATCTCCACCGGTTGCCGCCGCAAATGGGCGATCGCCGCCTGCATGGAAGCCACCACATGCCCTTCTCCCAGCCAGGGCCAGCGCTGAAAACAGCGAGCAAATTTTAACTGATCCGTTTCATCAGGTTCCAAGACCAATAATTGGCCCAAAAAGGGTGATGCATTAGCCGCAGCAACGTTGGTCATTGGATGTAAAGAACGCGGGGATCCATTCCCTTAAACACTGAATCACCATCGGCCGAGCGTTGATCCAGAATCCAGAACGCCAATTTGCAAGATACCTAAAAGGGTTTGAACATCAGGTTTGGATAATGACTGAGAACCATAGCTTGATCATCACAAAATGATCAAAATTTGCTCCATGAGCGTTTGGCTGATCCTTCAGTATTGACTGATTTGGCTAGCTGGGCGGTCTGTTGATTGAGGATGCTGAATTTTTCAATCAACAGAATTTTCTCACGTCTTGGACAAATTAGATCTATGTTTTTGATCTATGCTTTAGATCTAATCTAAGTCTGGTTTAAATCTGCTTAGGTTCAACCCAAACTCCTGTCCAAATCTTGATCTCAGCCCTGACCTTAATGCTTGAAGCCTTTTAGAAACCTTTCTTTGTGAACCGCGATTGTTCTGGAAATTCTGCTCCATTTTTAAAAACTAACCGTGATGATTGAGCAATCCTTGGAAATTCTTGAGCTGGTAGGGTTGATAATTCTATTTAAGCATTCCCTGCGATTCTCCTAAAGTATTCCAAAGGGCGAAAGGGATCCAATTCAATCAAGAAGGATTTGGGTATAAACTATCACCAGAGTATGAATTGAATCATTGACTACTGATCATCATTAATACCTAATTCCATCATTGGTTGCTGACAATGTTGCTGGCCGTTGAAGCTGGCCGCCGAGGTTGACCTTATCGCCCTTCTAGGGAAAAAGAGGTGAAAGCTGGCTGTTGTGGGGAGCTTTGTAAAACAGCTTCGTAATGCTGAGCGGCTTGATCCCAGCTAAAGTCGCGCTCCACGTAGGCTCGGGCCGCTTGGGAGAGTTGGGCCCGCAACTCCGTAGATTCCCACAACCGACCGATGGCGGTAATGTATTCAGCGGGTTGGTTGGCCCGTAAGGCTAAGGGTGGTTGGTCGATTGTCAGGCCCTCTAGTCCCCGATCGCTCCCCACCACGGGTACGCCGGCCGCCATGGCCTCAAGGGTTTTGTTTTTGATGCCCAGCCCGGTGCGCAGGGGCACGACGCAAACGGAGGCCCGATGCAGCTCGGCGGCCATGGAATCCACAGGGCCGGTGACCACTACGCCGGGTCGATCGCCCAGGGCCAACACCTCAGCGCTGGGCCGGGCCCCCACAATCCGAAAGGTGGCGGCGGGATAGGTCGATCGCAGCGGTGGCAGAACGGCATTCACAAAAAACTTCACCGCATCGATGTTGTGGGTGGCATCCATTGCGCCCACAAACACCAATTCATAACCCCCGGGATCTCGATCGCGCAGCGGAAACAGGGCCAAGTCCACCCCGTTGGGAATGACGAAACCGGGCACCTGGGGCGCAAATTGGGCCATGTAGTCCCGATCGTCGGGCGTGGTGGTGACGATCGCGCTGAATTTGTTGGCGTAGCGGCGCTCGTAGCGGGCGAGCAAGGGCAAATACAGCCAATCGCGTGCGGGGTGAGGAGATGCACCCAAATCCAGATGCCCCTTGGCCCAACCGTAAACGGAGCTGTGAACATCCACAATCGATCGCAGGTTGGGGTAGCGTTGCTGCCAATCGGGCCGCACATAGATTTCATTCACACTGTGCTCGCAGGTGACCACATCAAAGCGATCGGCCGCAATTTGTTGATCAATCCAAGCCTGCATCGGCCGCGAAAAGCGATGCAACACATTGGGCGGTGTGCCCCTCAGCCAAGATTGCCCAAACCGCTTCACCTTGCGGGCCAACTGGCGCGGACTGCGGCTGGCGGCTGGATCCGGCGGCAGTGGAAACACCATCACTTCCTGAACGGTCGCCCGGAGCGCGGCCAGATGGTCATCGGTGACACTAGGATGGCGCTGGGTGGCAATGGTGACCGCATGGCGCTGGGCCAAGCGGGCCAGCAGGTTGTAAGTGCGAATTTCCGTGCCGCCTTTGCTGGGCGGATAAGGAAAGGTAGAAGAAATAGCTAAAATTCTCATGGCGATCGCCCCGTAATTCCCGTCGCTGCCCCCCATGACCGACGCTTGCTCAAAACCCACCATTCTTGTGACCGGCGGCGCTGGCTACATCGGCTCCCATACCGTTCTAGCGCTTCAACAGGCTGGCTATCCGGTGGTTGTGCTGGATAATTTGGGCTACGGCCACCGCGAGATTGTGGAATCGGTGCTGAAGGCTGAGTTGATTGTGGGCGATATTGGCGATCGGGCCTTGCTCGATCGACTCTTTGCCCAGCGCCAGATCGGAGCCGTGCTGCACTTCGCCGCCTACATTGCCGTGGGCGAGTCCGTCGCCGATCCCGCCAAATACTATCGCAACAACGTGGTGGGAACCTTGACCCTGTTGGAAGCCATGGTGGCGGCCCAAGTGCCCCATTTCGTGTTTTCCTCCACGGCAGCTACCTATGGTGTGCCCCAAACCCCGAAAATTGCCGAAGATCATCCCCAACTGCCGATTAATCCCTACGGGGAGTCTAAATTAACCGTCGAGCGCATGTTGCGGGATTTTGATCTGGCCTATGGATTGCGATCGGTAATCTTCCGCTACTTCAACGCCGCCGGAGCCGATCCCTCCGGCAACCTGGGCGAAGATCACCAGCCGGAAACCCATCTGATTCCCCTGATTTTGCTGGCGGCCCTGGGCCAGCGGGACAACATCGCCATTTTCGGCACAGATTACCCCACCCCCGACGGCACTTGCATTCGGGATTATGTCCATGTGAACGACTTGGCCCACGCCCATGTGTTGGGGTTGGAATATTTGCTGAACGGCGGCGAATCCACGGCATTTAATTTGGGCAATGGCAACGGATTTTCCGTGAAGGAAACGATCGCCGCTGCTCGCCAGGTGACTCAACGCCCGATCGTTGTGGTGGAGCGCGATCGCCGGGCCGGTGATCCGCCCGTGTTGGTCAGCAGCAGCGATCGGGCCCAAGCTGTTTTGGGCTGGCAACCGGAATACCCAGATTTAGAGGCGATCGTGTCCCATGCTTGGCACTGGCATCAACGCCGCCACGGCGCTGAATAAAGAGTCTCACTGGGGTAAAAAATTTTCGTTTAATACCTCAAAAAGCTGGTAGGGACAAGCTTCTGGAAACTGCTTGATCGGTAATTCTGTTTCATCGCTGGCTTGCCGACGTGCTCTGGGATAGGCCCAATCTAGAGCCTCAGGTAGGAAATTTTTGAGGCTAGGGGAATCGTCCAATAGGGACTGCATTCGGGTTCGATGTTCCGTGATGCTTCCTGCCCAGCTTCCCGATCGCATCTCAGGCTGAAATTGCCACTTCAAAAGATGCATAAGAATCACCACCAAATTATGTTTAATGGCACGTTTATCGCTGCGGGCCATTGACTCTAATTCATCTAATAAATTATCCCAATCCACATTGCCGTAGTCGCAGCGGCGCAGTTGTTCGATCGTTGCATCTAACCAAAGGGCGTAGTCGCACTCATACAACGTTGCCAAATTGTCCCGGGCCACTGTCATCGCTGTACCTCACGGAAACAAGCAAACTGAGAGGGCAAAAACGTTCACCCTCTCAATTTAGCAGTTCGCCTAAGAAAATGTCTTGACTTTCTTAGGGACCAAATCAAGTCTCGATGGACGATTGATGGTTTTTACTGTCAATCAGACTATCAATCAAAATCAATCAAACTATCAATCACATGAGCTTGATTGACGTTTGCAGAAAGTGGAACAGAATCTACGAAGTAGTAGCTTGACACAACAGCAGTCCAAACCATTGCTGCGGATCGCTCCAGGTTTTGACGGTGGTGAGGCCGCGCTCTGCGAGTTGTTGGGGCAAGCGATCGAGCCGGAATTTGCGAGAAATTTCCGTCAAAATCGACTCGCCTGCTTGGAAGTTCACGGCAAAATCCAGGCGATCGAACTGCACTCGGCAATCGCGGTGGCAATGGAGATACATCTCAATTTGCGAGTCTGCGGTGTTATAAACTGCTTCATGACTGAAAGCATCTAGATCAAAATTTCCCCCAAAACGCCGGTTCAAATGGGCCAGCATGTTCAAGTTGAAGGCGGCCGTCACTCCCTGAGCATCGTTATAGGCTGCCTTGAGGATTTCCAGGTCTTTTTCGAGGTCAACTCCTAACAGGAAATAGTCACCGGGCTTGAGCGATTGGGCCACGCGATCGGCAAAGCTGTTGAAGTCTGCGGGGGAGAAATTTCCCATCGAACTGCCCAGGAAAAACAACAGACGTGATCGCTCATTGCTGTGGGCTAAATAGTCCAAGGCTTGGTCATAGGTTCCCAGCAGTCCCTGGATCCAAAACTCGGGATATTGCGATTGCAGTTGCACCACGCTGCTATGCAAAATGCCACCACTAATATCCACCGGGAGATAGTGGCAAGTGTCGGGGCGATCGGCCCAGAGCGATCGATAGGCATCCAACAGTAAGCGAGTTTTGGTGGAACTGCCGCTGCCCAATTCAATCAGTTCGTGGCTGTCAGTGATCGCAGCAATTTCGGTGGCATAGGTTTCCAAAATCCAAGCTTCTGTACGGGTTGGATAATATTCTGGAAGCTGGCAAATATCCTCAAAAAGTTGCGATCCCCGATCGTCATAGAAATACTTGGGAGACAACTGCTTAGGGGTTTTGCTCAAGCCTTGGATTACCTCTGCACCTTCTGGGGTGGCGGGTGCGTGGCTGTGATCCAAAACAATGATCGCCCCCGATCGAATATCCGCATCAACCACTTCAGCGGCGTTTACAGGGCGCGATTGAACAGACGAAGACCGGCTTTCTAGTGGCATAAATCACTTGTTCCTTGGGCAATCCGAAAGCCCACATGTTGATAAAAATGAGGTCGAAACCAATTGCGATAGGATGGCAGGGCCATGGAGCCATTGGTGGCCCAAGAACCACCCAGCATCATCCGGTGATCTTCATCAAAAAAAGGCGCTGACTGATCCTCATAAAGGGGATGAGGTTCAAAGCCGGGTAATGGATTAAAGGCATCAGCAATCCATTCCCAAACATTGCCGCGTAAATCCGCAAGCCCTTGGGCGATCGCCCCGTCTGAATTGACCGCTCGGGGTGAGATCCATTGCCAATGCAAATTGGGAATCAATTCAGCAATGGGGCCTGAGTTTTGCCCGAAATCCTGCCCGAAAGCTTGCCCAAAATCTTGGTCTAGATCTTGAATTAAAAGGCGATTGAAATGGTAATCTGTTGGCTGATTCCAAGGCTGAAAATCATGACTTTGAGTAGGGCTTTGTGCCTCTGTGGTTGACCATTGCAATGCACGATTCCATTCCGCCTCGCTGAGCAATCGCACGCCTTCACCCTTCCAACGACAGAAGGCGATCGCCTCGTGATAATTCACTTCTGCGGGCCAGGCGAGGGGTAAATCACATTCAAAAAAGGTTGATCGATACTGGTAGTAATCTCCTTGTGGAATCCAAAACTTGGGATGGGAAACCTGGTAAGTTTCGCGCCATTGCCAACCCTCGGCCGACCAGTAGGCTGCGTTTTGGTAGCCACCGGCTGCCACGAACTCTTGATACTCTTGGTTGGTGATGAGGAACTGACTAGCCCAAAAGCTGGGCACTTCCGCTTCTCGGTGGCCGTATTCACTATCCCAACCATAGGTGTGATCGGCTGGGGATTTTCCGAGGATGACTGTGCCGCCAGGAATCAGGCGCATGAAATTTTGCGGCGCGGGCAAATCCGTTGGGGCGATCGACCAGTCGGCCGGACATCGCAGGCGATCGAGTGGTAATTGGCGCAATAGCATCGAAGAGGTTTCAATGTGAATCCGCTGATGTTCGATCGCCATCAACAGGGCCCAAAGGGGATGTTGGGGGTGAATGGGCAATTCAAAATCGGCAGTCTGAATCACTTGCTCGATCGTGGCCTTGGCCCGATCGCGATAGTCCCAAACAGCCGCCACTTCTGGCCATTGAATTTCGCCAATGACGGCATCCAATTCAGCAGCAGTGTTAGGATCAACTCCGATTTCAAACAACTGCTCATAGTCCGGGTTCAGCCGTTGCGACCACAGGCCAACTCGCACTAACTTATTGACATAAAAAACCGCTGAATGTCCTAGATAGAAAATCAGCGGGTTGCGTAGGGGATCTGGTCGTAAATAAAAGGTGGCTGGCTCTGCCAAACTGCTTAGCAGCTTATCTTCTAAAGCCCAGGCATCCTGAAAATAATGCAGCAGTTCCTGCGAGCAACAACGGTCTAACCGTGGCACAGTTGGGGCTGAATTCATCCGAAGGTCAGCCGGATTGGTTGCAACAGTCATATGGCTAGATCACCACGACGATTTCAAATGATCTGATCTCCAATGGTTTTAGCATTGGGCAATGGCCCGAGCCATCCCTTGAAAATCAAGACTGAATTTTCCCCATTGCGGTCAAAACCGATCCAGAAGGATCGGTTGAGGTCGCTTGCTTTGCAGCGGGTGTTGCCTAATTAGGATTTCAATAAGGCAAGGGCAAAGACTTGGGGAATTGTGTTCCCATCCTCAGTCTGATTTTGGATCCTGAAGGGGAACTTCAGCAATTCTTCAGCGTTATGGGATCCATTTCTTCACAAAGTGTGATTGAACATTTCTTCACAGAGTGTGATTGAAATTCCCTTGAAGAATCGCTGTCAGCAATTCGTTTTACAGATCATGTCTAAGCACCCCTTCCCAAGGTCGATCGGGGCGGCCAGCAGCATCACAGAAAACGATCAGTCAGATCACTCAACTGTAAAAGCCAAACCTAAAACAGTCCACGGTAGCGTATAAAAACCAACAACGCTGCCCAAGACCCCAAGGCCACTTTCACGGCCACCAGGAAGTTTAAAACGGGCAATAAACCGCCGCTGGCGAGGGTTCCTAACTCGCCGTGGGGCAATTCATACCCAATTAAAGTGACGACAGCCAAGGCGATGAAAACGAGGACGGAAATTTTTTCCCAGGTGGCAGCTCGCCAGCGTTGATAAAGATTTTGCATCCAGTCCGGCGAAGCGGTAATGGTCACTAATCCGATCGCAGTGCCCCCCGCCACGCCTGCCGCAAAACCACCGCCAGGGCTGAGGTGACCGCGAATTCCTAGCTCGATCGCGACCAGGGCGGCGATCGTGGCTCCTAACCGCGCCAGCACGATCGAGGGTTGATCCACCAAGCGTTGAATTGAGCAGGATGGATTTTCATTGGCCAATAAAAATTGTGATCCCATGATTGCAATCGTGAAGACCACGACTTCAAAAATGGTGTCGTATAACCGATTGCGAAAAATGATCCCCGAAACCGCATTCGGAACCCCGCTATCGGTCACCACTGCCTGCACAATTTCAGCCCCAATCACATCGGGTGCATAGTTGGGAAACAGCACCATTTTGCAATAGAACGCTAAGCCTGCCAGTACATAAATCCACTTAATCATGAGGATTTGCGCTCCTGAGTGAGGGTGACGTTGGCTGACGAATCAGTTGATAAATTGGTTAATAAGTTGGCTGACTGATGTGCTGACTGATAAGTGATGGCGGCCAAGTCTGACAGGGGCTTTTCCCGCATAATTTCGTAGAGCCGTTGAACGCGGGTGATGAGTTGTGGCTTTCCGGAATGGGGCTGAGGCGATGTTGAGTCCTCAGGAGAACTTGAAAGACTGAATTTTGGCGCATAAATAGCATGAACTTCCCGATCGCCCAAGGCCCGCTGGAGTGCTGTAAGGCTGGGATAGGGAACTAATTCAATGCGGAGGTAAAAGGGCTTGAATGTATTTGCTAAACATTCCACCACTGTAGAATCTAATTCCGCGTTGGCAGACTCTTGGGTTAAGTCAGGTGCGCGGGTTTCTGGGTCTAAATGCAGTAGATGAGGCGGAGTAACGATGGTTGGATCTTCTAGATATCCCAACTGCAAAACCAAGGACGATCGCACGGCAATTGCATACAGTGTAATTGCCAGCAATGTGCCCATGAGTGCCTCCGTTAAAGACACATCAGCAGCACCCAAAACCGCATAAACAGCCGCCGCCAAAGCGCCCAAAATGCCACGAATCACCAGCGCATGGTAAGGATTCGATTGAAAAATCACCATCGCTGCCGAGAGTGGCAACAACGCAGTGATCACATAAATTGGCAGATCATTAGCCCAGTTCAACTCATTCATGGTTGGTCTCCGCTGGTGGAGCAGTAGGCCAAAACATAGCCCAACATGGTGTTCCAAACGGCCAAGCAAATCATGGCCAAAATGAGCAATGGCCACTCATTGGGAATCTTTAATAACAATCCAAACACGATCGCCAAAGATCCCAAGGTGTCCGACACCGATAAGCCGTGTAATTTAAAAAGCACCGATCGGCGGGTGAGTAATTGTGTTGTGCCCCAAAACCAGAACACCATCCCGCCCACTAAACAAAAATTGCTGATACCATCAACCAAAGGCAGTTCTGTCCAGGTCACGATTAGGCTTCTCCCATTCGTTTCAAAACGTTAGCCAGCAGCATTAATCCAGCATTGCCCACGCTCAACACAATCACCGCTACGACCCCGATCGACCAATCATCTCGCTGCACTGAAACCAGCAAAATGGCGATTGAAACTTTGCTGGACACACTCGATAGGGCCAACATCTTTTGCCAGATGTCTTCTTCTGTGCAGGCTTTATAAATTGGGATTAACAAAGCCAAAATGGCAGTAATCAAAATGGCATTGGTCATGGTGAATTGAGCAACCTGAATTACGAAGTTGAGCAGTCACGGCGAAGCAATCAAGACCTAGGGATCAATTTTATGAACGGCATAGCCGGTTTCTTTGTCGTATCGGCAAACAATGGTTTTGGGGGTGAAGGTAATGAGAAAGATGTCCAAAAAAATCAGTTGGGTTGATCGCCGCTGAGGAACCTGTTCCCAAACAATGCTTTCTCGACGATGGGGCCGAAACATGATTTCGATCGCCTCGATGTAGGCGATGGGAATGGCAGTTGCGATCTTCCAGAAAACCGAGAGCCAATCTTTGAGACGATCGGGCGCAAAGGATTGACGTGGCAAAAGCACAGCAACCACAATCCCGATCGCGAGGTTGATCCCGCTGCCATCGGCTGTTAGCAGCAACCAAATCAGAAGGCGAAATAAAATAATTGCGAGCCGGCCGATCTTTACCATGACAATGCCATCCAAAACAGCACAACAGACGTTAAACTCATGGCCCCCACCAGGTGATCAAATTCTTCGGCCACCTGAGGTAATTTCACAGTGCTTTGGCGAATCACAACCCAATAGATCAGCCAGCCTGCGGCAATGGTGAAACCAGCTTTGCTAGCACTATCCACCGTGTAAGCGGCCCCATAGAAACCATTGGCGAGTACCAAGCTGCCGAGCAGCAAACTCACTGCAATCCAAAGCCCAGAGTTGGGAGTGGTGGCGGCTGCTTTGGGTTCCAAATTGGCAGCACTCGTGCCAGAAAAATCTAGGTTTTGGGTAGCCAAACTTGATGGAGCTAATGCTGAGCCAGCCATGGCGGCTATTTCGGGTTGCGGCAGAGCATGGGATGTGATTTGACCTGCTTCTTGGTTACTGCTGATCGCCTTGCCAAAGGATGGGAATCCATTGGGCTTGAGGAAGATGAATTTCGCAAAGGAAATAGCTGTCCCGATCGCGGCCGCATTCATCAGCATGGTTTGCCAAGGTTGCAGTTCTTTCAGGGTTAAGGCCTTGGCCGCAAAACCAGCTAAAAGGGGCAACCCAGAAATCGACAAACTAGCCAGCAGCAACCCAACCCAAAGGGCGCGATTGATTGTTTGGCCTTTTAGAATCTTGAAGTTGCGGCTGGGCAAAGAACCCGCCAATAAAAACAAACAGGACTTCACCAAACCATGGGTGAGGGCATAAAATCCACCAACCAGGGGCGCAGCTAAAACAAACCCCAACTGTGAAATGGTGTGAAAAGCCAACATTCGTTTGGTGTCCTTTTCAAACATGGCGTAACTAACCCCTAAAAGGGCTGTTGCAACCCCAAAGATCCGGACAATTAAATCCAAATCATCAGACACCAAGGCACAGCGCAACAAAGGCAAAATGCTGGCTTTAATGGCAATTCCCGAAAGCAGGGCTGAAACGGAAGTTTCTGATTCTGAGTGGGTGAGCGGTAGCCACAAACCGGAGATAAAAACCCCACCTTTCACCAACAGTCCTAAAAAGATAAGGGCGATCGCCTCTGGTGGAGCCTTGGCAAGACCTGTTAGGGCAAAGGAATGTTGATGTTGATAAACGGAAACTGCCCCCACCAGGTAAAACAACATGGCAGCATTGCTAATGAAGAGATAGCGCAGGGCGACCCAAATGGAGCGATCGCTGCGGGGATAGGCAATTAGCAAAAAAGCCGCAATGCCGCTAACCTCCAGGGCAATATAAATGCTGAGTAAATCAGCACAAACAAAGGCCGCATTTAAGCTGCCATGGAGCATTAACAATTGGCTGTAGAAAAATGCCTTCTTGGGACTTTGCCAGGAATAGCACAAGACTGCGAGGGTGACGATCGCATTGGTCAAAATGAAAAAAGCTGCCAAGGAATCGGCAACCAAAGTCACCCCAAAGCGATCCAAGAGGGTTAGCGGTAAGGGATCACTGGCGGTTAACAGTAGCCCGGCATAAATGGCTGAGGTGACGGCAGCCAGCAGGGACAAGACTCGATCGAGCTTGGGCAGCAGGGCAATCACAAACCCCAGCATCAGGGAAAAAACAACCCAGCCAACGGTTAAAGGTTCCAAGATAGAAGATGCGAGCATGGTGGCTTCTGGGGGTAGTGAATGAGCCATCAATGGGCGATTAGCGACTCAATCTAAGGGAGCAATTAGCTCAGTATGCGATCGCGTAATCTGAACCATTGTTAAGTCATTTGGGATGCTGAGAATTGACGGAGTTTGGGCAGGTAACTCCGCTCAACTCAGCAAGTATTTGTGGGGTGATAGATGGTCAGTGGGACAGTTGACCAAGGGGTGAACTCGGACTTAACTCAAAGTTAATTTGAACTTAAACCTGAACCCATGGGCGATTGAACAAAGAGCCATGGAACCGGGATCAATTCAAATGAGTCCATTAGGACTAATTTCAACAGAATTAACTGAAAATTAGTTGCCAGTTGACCTGGGCATATCCCTCATGGATGACCAATTTAAAAACCGGTGAACGGCCTATCGTTGATTGTTTTTTTCAATTTCAGCCGTTTCCAAGGTTGGGTTATCCCGTGCCAATTTCATCACCCCCACCAACATCAGCGCCTGGATGGAAAAGCCAATCACAATCGCCGTCAGAATCACCGCTTGGGGCACTGGATCCGCATAGGGCACATCACGGGGAGGTGATTGCAAAATGGGTGTAAATAGACCCGATCGCGCCGCCATGAGCACATAGTAAGCAATGACCCCTGTGCTCATTACATCCATTGAGACAATTTTCATGACCAGGTTTTTCTTTAAAACCATCCCGAAAAATCCTAATAAAATAGTGGCAAAAATAAATCCTTCTAACATGGCTCATTACTCTATGGTGAAGGTCATTTGAATCAGCAATTCTGAAGGCAAGCCAATGCAATGAAAAATGGACTGGAACAGATTAATTAGAGCAAGTTGCACAGATTGCTGAAACAAAACAATCCGATCATATTTTGACGGAATGCCTGGGCAAAGAATTTGAAGATGTCCAGGATGATGAGAAACGGCTTGGGCCTACTTAGCCCATCCAAATTAAATAGGGTGTTTCTGTAACCAGATGATCTGATTACTCTTTTTTAGTACTGACTTAACGACTATACTATGGAGCGCTTGAAGATTGATCGTCTTGGTCAATTAGAGACTGACATAAAAACTTAATTGTTTGATTGAATTTTCCTATTGAAATCTGGATCAACAGGTGCTGTTTGGAAAGGGGCAGGGACAAGAAGTACGCAACCGCAATTAATAGGGCGATCGAGTGGCTGATGGCAGCCTGCTCGATCGCCCCGGCGGCACTGAGTGCCCAGCGATATGAAGCTCGATGAAGCTTGATTGGGTTCGACGGGATGCGATCGCCCCCTACTGCAACTTCACCTTGCCCTTAATCGAAATCTTGCCGTCACTCTCCACATTCCAAACGTCGTAGTTCCCCACCACGTCGCCGTTCTCGTCAATGTCCACGTTGCCGCTTGTGCCCTGGTAGTTAACCTTCTTGCCCGCCTTCAGCAACTCCAGCCCCTTGCAGACATCGGTAACCACTTCCCCATCGCCGCTAGACACTTCCCGAATCTTGCTTTGGATCCCTGTGCCTGTGTTTTCGCCGGCCGCCTGGGCTGCCAAGGCCATCAACATCACCGCATCCCAGGTTTGGGGCACAAAAGCAGCGGGGGCTTTGTTCAGCTTCCGTTGCACCAACTCTGTCAGGGCTGTGAGGCTTTCACCGTCGGCTCCGGGCACTGTCCCGATCGCCCCGGCCACAATCGGTTTCCCATCGGATCCCATCCCCACCTGTTTGGCCAGGTCATCGGTCTTCATGCCGTCCGTCAGCATGATTTGCACCCCCTTGCTCAGGCCCTGCTCATAGGCCGCCTTCAGCAACAGGGCCCCACTTTCCACATAGAGAATCGCCGCCACCGCGTCGGGTTTTTGGCTAAAGGCCGCGTTCACTTCCGATTCAAAGGTGGCCGCCTTGGGGTCGTAGCGGGTGGGCTTGGCTTCGTTCACCACCGTGCCGCCCAGTTTTTTGAACGCCGCGATGAATTTTTGCTCAAATCCCACGCCGTAATCGTTATTAATCACGATCGTGGCAACTCGCTTGTGGCCGCGCTCAAAGGCCAGCTTGGCCAGCGCTTCGGCCTGGTAGGTATCCGGCGGGGCCGTCCGGGCCCAAAATCCTTGAAATTCACCCTTTTTCGCCCGTTCCGTGAATACGGGGCTGGTGCTGCCGGGTGAGATCATCATCACCTTGTTGCGCACGGCCACATCCACCGCAGCGCCGGAAACACTGCTGGCAAAGGAGCCAACCACCCCGGCCACCTTGTCCACTTCCACCAGCTTGGTCATCCCTTCCACGCCCACGGTTGGATCCGTTTGGTCGTCGGCCAGCACCAGGCTTACGGGTTTGCCGTTCACGCCCCCGCAGGCGTTAATGGTTTCCACGGCCAGGGGCAAAACTTCGGACATGGGCTGCCCGATCGACTGTAAATCGCCTGTGGTGGGCAACAGGGCCCCCAACTTCAGCCCATCAGCAGGCGCGGCGGCTTCCGGACTGCCTCCGGCGGGGGATGCGTTGGGCTGTCCCGCACAGGCTCCGAGCAAGCTGGTCAAGGCCGCCACGGCCATCAGGGTTGGCCAGGCGCGACGCGGCTGTCTGGCTCGCGAGGTCAATTGTGGTTTCATGGGGTCGTGATGCTCGGGCATCGCAGTCATGGTCATTCACTCCTCAAGAATTGGAAAACCCAATGCGGCCTAGTCTTAGCCCGTTCTGGCTCGATCGAGCAAATCGATCGCCCAGGAGCCTCGGCCCTGAGTTTGCTCCTGGGTTGATCAAACTGGTTGATCGGATTGGTTGATCAAATCAGGGGCCGGTCTGAAGCCCGGGTGGATCTAATCTCTCAATCTAATATTCAAATTCAATCTCTGAAACTGATCTCTAGAATTCGTCTCTAGGCCTAATTTCTAGAATTTATCTCTGAAATCCATGAGTCTTCAATCCGCTCATGAATTGCATAATCGCTCGCGAGGAATATCTGAAAAGTATCTTTGGAGACTGGCAAAGCACCCATAGTCGTGGATGCAAGGCATTTCAGCTCTTTAGCTGTGTCGATCGACCACGGATCAATTTTGGCTGCTCAGATTTGGCTGCTCAGATTTGGCTGCTCAGAGATCCGCTCAAGTTGATGGATTTTTGAGAATATTTTTAAAAATATCTGTGACTGATGACTATCTCGATCACGGTTTCATAACCATGAGTGGCTATTTACCATTTGATCGATCGACATGATCGATCATGGTTCGGCCTTGAAGTCAGACCCTATTTCAAAGTCTGTTCGGAACGGAGAGAGAGGGATTCGAACCCTCGGAGAGTCTAAACGACCCTCAACAGATTAGCAATCTGCCGCTTTCGACCACTCAGCCATCTCTCCAGAAGGCGCTGTGTTGACAACGCGAGCTACATAGTAGCAGAGTTTTTTTGATTCTGTGAAGGGTTTTGGGAACAGTTTCAATTTTTTTGTTTTCAGGGAGCCATGACCAGCCGCGATCGGGCGATCGTGGTGCGGCAGTTTTGGGGCGCGGTGTTCTCAGCAGTGGCCTCAAAGGATTGCTTGTGGGGGCGATCGGGCGATTCGGCCCCTCGGTGGTTTGTGTAAAAGTTAAGGAATATGTAAAAGTTAAGGAATATTATGAAGTGCTAGGCTCAAATTAGGCAGCCCACGGCGCGATCGCTCCCGCCGGGTCGGGGTCTCAAGCATCAGCCAACCCTAACCCTCAGCCAGCCCCTTCGTTAGACCAAGCTGCCATACGCTAGCGTCTAAATCCCTAAACACTTCTCAAAACATCTGAATCAACCAGCTAGGCTTCCTTCTCTATGACAATTAATACCGCCCGTCTATCCATTTTTGTGGATGGCAACAATATGTTTTATGCCCAGCAAAAAAATGGCTGGTTTTTCGATCCTCGGCGGGTTCTTGAATATTTCACCGAACCAGCTAATGTGCAATTGATTAATGCCTTTTGGTATACGGGGCTGAAGGATCCTCAGGATCAACGGGGATTTCGGGATGCATTGATTAATCTGGGCTACACGGTTCGCACCAAGCTGCTGAAGGAATATTACGACGACAAATCCGAGCGCTATTCCCAGAAGGCGAACCTGGACATTGAAATCGTGATTGATATGTTCAACACCGTGGATCAATATGATGCGGTGGTGTTGTTCAGTGGTGATGGGGACTTTGAGCGGGCGATCGAGCTGTTGCGCTCCAAAAACACCCATATCACCGTGGTTTCCACCGAAGGGATGATCGCCCGGGAACTGCGCAATGCGACCGATCGCTACATTGACCTCAACGACATCCGCCGCAAAATCGAAAAGTCGGATTACTAGATGATTGACGGTCAGCCAGCGATCGCAATTCATGGATCAATCGCGCCAACTGCTCTAGACAAGGGGCTTAAGCCCCTTGTCCCCCACGATCCGCTAACGGCAAATCTAGAGTTGCGGGCGATTTGACGACACCCCCTGATCCCCTTGCCCCCTGAGTTTGGGCTGTGAGGTGGCATCAGGGTTAAATGGTTAATTATCCCGATCGCCCCTTGCGCGATCGGCAACCAAAATCGTTAGAATAAACCCCATGGGCGCAACCTAAATTTAGCGTTGCGCTTTTGCATTTTTGGTTGTCCCCTATGAACAGTTGTCCGCATTGGTCGCGGCCGATTCCTCGGAGGTAATTTCATGACCGCTCAGTCTGCTGGCCCGGTAATTAATCCCGATCGCGTTTTGATTTTTGACACCACCCTGCGCGATGGCGAACAGTCGCCCGGCGCATCGCTGAACGTCGAAGAAAAGCTAACGATCGCCCGCCAGCTAGCTCGACTGCAAGTGGACATCATTGAAGCCGGTTTTCCCTTCTCCAGCCCCGGCGATTTTGATGCCGTCCAGCGGATTGCCGCCGAAGTGGGAACCCCCAACGGCCCGACTATTTGCGGCTTGGCCCGCGCCCGCAAGGAAGACATCCAAACGGCGGCCGCAGCTCTGAAGGAAGCGTCGAAGTGGCGAATTCACACCTTCATTGCCACGTCCGACATCCACATGAAGTACAAGCTCAAAAAAGAGCGGCCGGAAGTGGTGGCGATCACCGAAGAAATGGTGGCCTACGCCAAGAGCTTCACCAACGATGTGGAATTTTCGCCGGAGGATGCGGGTCGCAGCGATCCGGAATTCCTTTATGAGGTGCTGGAACGGGCGATCGCCGCTGGAGCCACCACGGTGAATATCCCCGACACGGTGGGCTACACCACACCCGATGAATTCGGCGCACTGATTCGCGGCATTAAGGAAAACGTGCCGAACATCGATCAGGCGGTGATTTCTGTCCATGGCCACAACGACTTGGGCTTGGCGGTGGCTAACTTCCTGGCGGCGGTGCAAAACGGCGCGCGCCAACTGGAATGCACCCTGAACGGCATTGGCGAACGGGCGGGCAATGCGTCCTTGGAAGAATTGGTGATGGCGCTGCATGTGCGGCGATCGTTCTATAACCCGTTCTTTGGGCGTGCGGCGGAATCGGAAGAACCCTTGACCGGCGTGAACCTGAAAGAGATCTACCGCACCTCGCGGATGGTCTCGCAACTGACGGGGATGATCGTCCAACCGAACAAGGCGATCGTTGGGGCCAACGCCTTCTCGCACCAGTCGGGCATCCACCAGGACGGGATGCTGAAGAACAAGCTGACCTACGAAATCATCGATGCCCAAACGATCGGGCGCACGGAAAACCAAATCGTCCTGGGCAAGCTGTCGGGCCGCAACGCCTTTGCCACGCGCCTGAAGGAGTTGGGCTTTGAGTTGACCGAAACGGAATTGAACAAGGCCTTCGTGCGGTTCAAGGACGTGGCGGATAAGAAAAAGGAAGTGAGCGATCGGGATTTGGAGGCGATCGTCAACGACGAAATCCGCCAAGTGCCGGAACTCTACCGCCTGGAGCATGTGCAGGTGTCCTGCGGTGACAAGTCCTGCCCCACAGCCACGGTGACGGTGCGGATGCCCGATGGGAGCGATCGCACCGATGCGGCCACCGGCACGGGCCCCGTGGATGCGGTCTACCGCGCCATCAGCCGGATCGCCCAAATCGACAACGACTTGATCGAGTTCTCCGTCCAATCCGTCACCGAAGGGATCGACGCGATGGGCGAAGTCACGATCCGGATTCGCCATGCCGACACGGTGTTTTCGGGCCACTCGGCCAACACTGATATCGTGGTGGCTTCTGCCCAAGCCTATGTCAGTGCCCTCAACCGGTTGGCCGCAGCCCTGCAAACGGAAGGGAAGCGCAACCCCCAAACGGAAACGGTTTCGATCGGGTAAATTTTGCCCCATGAGTCCCTAATTTCCTAAATGGGGGCGATCTTGGGGCGATCGATTGGGGGGCGGGTTCAGCGCCTGACCCCCGATCAAACCAAAAGAAAAACGAGGATACCGCTAGGGTTCCCTCGTGTTGCCGCAAATTTAGTGAAGTCTATCGGATCCCGATCGCCCCGATTGATGCGCTAGGGCGATCGCCCGACTTTCTCCAAAGACTGAAAAAACTGAAAAACTGGGAAGCTGCCAACGGGGATTCTGAGGAATCAACCGCAGCCTTGCTTCAACCGCCCGCGACGGCCGGCACGATGCTCACCTCATCGCCGTCGGCCAGGCTGGTGGCTTGGCCATCCAGGAAGCGGATGTCTTCGCTGTTGACGTAGACATTCAGGAAGCGGCGAAGTTTGCCTTCATCGTCGCAAATACGCGCCTTGATGCCGGGGCAGCTCACTTCCAGGGAATCGATCATCGCGTCGATCGTGTCGCCGCTGCATTCGATTTCGGCCCGATCCTCGGTAAATTTTTGCAGCGGGGTAGGAATCAAAACTTTAATGGCCATGGTCGTGCAGATTCAGAAACTCAGAACAACGCAAAAAGGACAAGCGATCAAAGGAGCAATCGCATCAACAATCAAATGGTGATTGCGAATTAGGATTGCGAACCATCAAAGGTAAACCCACGAACAGCAGGTATGAACCGCCCGGGATTAGCCCCAGCAGTAGCCAAGGCTCCCCGGGGGTAAGGGCCATGGGCGCGTGCCCAACTCCTGCGCAGTGGGGGTGATTCACGGTTGGGGTTGTGAATCACCCGGTTGTTGGGAAATCCCTAGACCAAAACCTGTTGCCACTCCAGGCGATCGAGCGTGCGGGCCCGATCCCAAGCGCGCTCAAAGCTATCCAGCTTCGGATCAATTTCCAACGGTTGACCCGCGTGGCTTTGAACTGCCTCTTGGGTTTTCAGACCGTTGCCGGTGATGTAAACCACCGTGGTTTCGTCGGGGTTAATCTTGCCCGCTTCCACCAATTTCTTCAAGACGGCGATCGTCGTACCGCCGGCGGTTTCCGTGAAGATGCCTTCGGTTTCCGCCAGCAGCTTGATGCCTTCCACGATTTCTTCGTCGGTGGCGGTTTCAATGTGGCCGCCGGTTTTGCGGGCTTGCTCCACCGCATAGATCCCATCGGCGGGGTTCCCGATCGCGATCGACTTGGCGATCGTGTTGGGCTTCACGGGGGCAATAAAGTCCCGCTCTTCCTTGAAGGCCGTGGCGATCGGGTTGCAACCCTCCGCCTGGGCCCCGCTACACTTCACGGGCTTCGATTCCACCAAGCCCGTGGCGATCAGCTCCTGGAAGCCCTTATGGATTTTCGTGAACAGGGAGCCAGAAGCCAAGGGAGCCACAATGTGATCCGGCAGTTGCCAGCCCAACTGTTCCGCCACCTCAAAGCCCAAGGTCTTGGAACCTTCGGAGTAGTAAGGACGCAGGTTGATGTTCACGAAGCCCCAGCCGTAGCTGTTGGCCACTTCCGAGCAAAGGCGGTTCACTTGGTCATAGTTACCGCGCACCGCCATCACGGTGGGGTTATAGATCAAGGTGCCCAACACCTTGCCCGATTCCAGGTCAGCGGGAATGAACACGCAGCATTCCAAACCGGCGTGGGCCGCGATCGCCGCCGTGGAGTTAGCCAAGTTGCCGGTGCTGGCGCAGGAAACCGTGGTGAAGCCCAGCTCGCGAGCACGGGTCAGGGCCACGGACACCACCCGATCCTTGAAGCTCAAGGTGGGCATGTTCACCGCGTCGTTCTTGATATAGAGGCTCTTGAGACCCAAACGACGAGCCAGGCGGTTAGCCTTCAGGAGGGGAGTCATGCCCGTGCCCACGTCGATCGGGTCGCTGCCGACGGGCAGAAAATCTTTGTAGCGCCAGATGGAGTTCGGGCCGGCCGCGATCTTTTCGCGCGATACGTTGCGAGCGATCGCCTCGTAGTCATACTTCACTTCCAGCGGGCCAAAGCACAACTCGCATACATGCATGGCGGTGGCTTCGTATTCAGCACCACATTCTTTGCACTTCAGGTGCGTAAAGTGGCCGCTGTGGCTATGGTGGCCATCGGCTGGGTGGGCGTGTTGGTGATCGGGCGATTCGGTGGCGGTGCGGCGGGTGTCGAGAACTCCAGTCATGGGGCGGTTTCGCTCCTGTTTTGCGGCAACGGGATTAGGGAGTATCCCATCGAATGCAGAAAGCGTATCACGGGTTACAAGGGGGGTGCAAACAATCCCGATTAAAAAAGTCGGAATTTGTTTTACACCGGTTTCAACGCCCAAAACCCGGATCTGTAAAGGGATATGTCGATCGCCCGCCATCGGTTAAGCTATCGATCGCACCTTGCTACAAAATTTTTATTTTTCTTAAGAAACTGTGATGGTCATCGGGCGGCGGGGGCATGGGTGGCAACGGTGGATGACGGTGACAGGCTGTGCCATGGCGATAACCCTTTTGGGGGATGGTTTTGCCACGGGGTTTCCCATGGGCGTGGTTGCCGGAAACCGCCCCCCTTCCCCATCGGTCGCCCTTGCCCTTACGTCACCCCTTTTGCCCATCGGTCAATTTGAAGCGGCCCCTTGCCCATCGCTGCTGCGCACCGAGGCCTTGGCTCGGTTGGGCGATCGGTTGCGCTGTGGCTTTGTGACCGTGCCGGAGCGCCACGCCAACCCCACGGGGCCCACGATTCGCCTGGCCGTGGCCCAAATTCGCAGTGATCGCCCCCAGGCCCAACCGGATCCCCTGGTGATGGCCCAAGGGGGGCCCGGTGGTTCCACCCTGATGCTGTTGGAACCTTGGTGGGAAGCCATCGCCGCCACGCCGGGTCTGGGCGATCGGGACTTGGTGCTGATTGAGCAACGGGGCACGCAATTTTCCCAACCCTATTTGTTTTGCCAAGAAATCTACGAGGTCGATCGACAGATTGCGCCCCAACTGCCCCAGCTCAGTGAGGAAACCATTAACCAAAAAACCCTGGCGGCCTATGGGGCCTGTCGCGATCGCCTTTTGGGCCAGGGGGTGGATCTGGGAGCCTATAACAGTTGGGAAAATGCTGATGATATCCCACTGGTGATGTCCGCCCTGGGCTATGACCGCTTCAATTTCTATGGGGTGTCCTACGGGACAATGCTGGGCCAACACCTGATGAAGCGCCATCCCGATCGACTGCGGAGCGTGATCTTAGATGCGGTGGTTCCCCTGAACACCAACTACATCACCGAATCCTTGCACAGTCACGATCGGGCCCTGCGGCAACTGTTTGAACAATGTCGGCGATCGCCCGTTTGCCAGCGGGAATATCCCCGTCTGCAAGAAACCTTCCAAGCCGTGGTGGCCCAACTGGAGCGCCAGCCCATCACCACTGAAGGCTTTGACGCGATCGCCTATGTGGATGCGCAACTGCAAGCGGGGCGATCGGGCCGAGTCCTGGCCGCCAATGGTGAGCAATTTTGGCGCACCGTGGCGATCGACGGCGACGGGCTGGTTAACCTGGTCATTTCAGCGCTCTACGACAGCAGCTTAATTCCGCAACTCCCGGAATGGCTGCGCGAAATGCGATCGGGCGACTGGTCTTCCCTCACGGAGCTAGCGTCCGATTGGTTCAGCCCCCTGGCCGACGGAATGCAACAATCGGTGCTTTGTGCCGAAGAAGCCGGATTCACCACCCCCATAACCACCGACTTGGGCAGCATTCTGCCGGAATTGCGCTCCCTCAGCACCGATCCGCAAGAATTTCTAGACAGTTGCCGCCTCTGGCCTGTCCCCACCTTGGGCCCCGAAGCCAATCGCCCCGTGAGCACCAACATTCCCACCCTGTTGCTGTCGGGCAACTTAGATCCGGTCACGCCGCCACCCTTTGGCAATCAGGTGGCAGCCCGCTTGGCCCGCGCCTATCACTACACCTTTCCCGGGTTGGGCCATGGGGCCTTTGCCAGCAGTGATTGCGCCAACCGCCTGGTTCGCGATTTTTTGCGCAATCCAAACCAAGCTCCCGATGGGCGCTGTGCGGCTCAGGTGCAATTTATGCCCCAAGTGCCGATGATTCCCGCCCTGCACGCGATCGCGGTGTGGGGCACGCGAGTTCGCTCGCTCGTTCCCTTGGGTTGGCAGCGAGATCCGATCCTGACCAACCTGTGGCGATCGCCCGAAACAGAACCGAATGAAGGTCGCATCAGCTTCATGTGGGTGGTGGGCGAAACCGGCCCCCAAGCCTTGCGACGGTTGGGGCTGACCGTGCCCTTGACAGCCCAAGGATCCCAACAAGCGGGCGGGCGCACTTGGCAGCTTTACACCAGTCCCCAAAGCCCGGTGCAGGTGGCCGCCACCACCGACGGCCAGGATACGTATCTCATCGCAGTGGAAAGCTTGCGCCAGCGATCGCGCCAAGCCATTTTGCAAGGGGCGATCGCCGGGTTTCAACTGGCCCCCGCTATTGCGGTGCCGCCCAAGCCATAACCCCGGACTAATGAGTACCGATTAATTAGGCTTTAGCCCATAGGTGCTAGCTCAGAGGTACTAACTACAGGGATGCTAACTACAGGGGCGCTAACTCATCAGCTCATGGGCGTGGGTGTCGGGACAACGATCGCCGGGGCCGGCCGGCCCCGCCGCGCCACCTCCACAAACTGGCTAACCCGGTTCGGGTCGATCGGCGAATCCCGCCGGCCTCGCCGCTTCAGGGAGCTGGCCACAATCACCCCATCTGCCACTTCCAGCAGTTGCGCCACATTGTCATAATTAGCCCCGCTGCCCACAAAGATCGGCGTATCCCCCGCAGCGGCCTTGGCTAACTCCAAGTCTTCGATATTGGGCGGGCTGCCGGTGGCCCATCCCGACAAAATGGCCCCATCGGCCAAACCGCGCTCGATCGTGTCTTGCACCGCCACCGTTAAGTTGGGTGACCCGATCGGGCGAGCATGTTTCACCAACACATCCGCCAAAATCTTGACATCACTGCCCAGTTCCCGCCGGTAACGCAGGAGCTGGTGGGCCTGGCCTTCAATCAATCCCTGATCGGTGGCCATCACCCCCGACAGCACATTGACCCGAATAAAGTGCGCCCCGGTGCAAGATGCGATCGCAATGGCCGAATGGGCATCATTGCGCAACACATTCACCCCGATCGGTAAAGTCACCAAATTTTGTAAATGGTGAACCACCAGCGTCATGGCACTCACCACCGCCGGATCAACCGCATCTTTCGGAAAAGGGGCATCAAAAAAATTTTCCACCAAAATCGCATTCACCCCACCGGCAGCCAGCGCCACTGCTTCCTGCTCAGCGCGCTCAATAACTGCCTTAAGGCTCAGTCCCCACCGTGCAGAACTCGGCAGCGGCAACAAGTGGACGACTCCAATGATTGGCTTAGGATGTTTAAAGACTCGATCTAGATCCACGCAAAGACCTGAAAACTCGGCGAAACACAGCGGCGTTGCTAGCACCCCCCATTCTATCGAGCTTAGGGATCCCAGTCGGGTCAAATTTTGGGGCAAGTTCTCGGGCAAGTTCTCGGGCGAGTTTTCGGGCGCAGGGTTCGCTGTCGATCTTCGTCAATTTCTGAGCTGGGTCTGGGGTGGTGTTTGGGTTGCCTCCCTATCCGCTATTTGCAGAGTGATTTTGACCCCATCCACCCCTGTAGATTAATGCCCATAAACTCATGCTCAGAAAATCCTGAATTCCAAGACTCCTGGGCCAGAGCAGGGCAAAACCTGCCTAAGAGGCACAAGTATCTTGAAAACGCAATATTTCACCGTGCGAGATGCGAGAGCTTATCCCACTCTCCCCTGATAGCTACGAACTCATTTCTAGAAAATATTCATATAAGAAATACATTTTCGAGGCTAAGATGAAGGCCGAAGATTGTTTAGTACAGAGAGATTGGTGAATTGATTCCTCAAGACTTTTTGAGACAAATTGCGAAGGAGCATAGTGTCTCGAATACCGAGCTGGATGTGCTGGCCGCAGCCATCAATGGTGAGCCGATGAATGCCATTGCCCAACGCCTAGGAATCCGCCCAGAAGCGGCCCGTAAGCGCTTGGGTGAAGTGTATAAAAAGTTTCATATCGCTGGTGCTGGGCCAGGAAAATTGGCCAAGCTTCAGCAGATTTTGGTGTCTCAGTATCAAACCCGCCAAACGCAGGGGCCGATCGTGGCAATTCCGGTCACCCCCGAAGTGGAAGTGGGCGAGTTGCCGCCTCAGTATGACTGGGGAGAAGCGCCGGATATTTCGGCTTTCTATGGCCGTGCGCAGGAGCTGACCGCCCTGCAAACCTGGATTTCTCAAGATCACTGCCGTGTGGTGGCCTTGCTGGGGATCGCGGGGATTGGCAAGACGGCGCTGGCGGTTCGTTTGGCTCGATCGCTCGAAGAGCAAGACGAGTTTGAGTTCATCATTTGGCGATCGCTCCGCCATGGGGTTTCGCCCCGCGAGGTGATTGGCCGGTTGGTGCAAACCTTGTCTCGCAAGCGCCAAACCTATTTGCCCGACAGTGCCCACAACCGAATTACGCTGCTGATTGACTATCTGCGTCAACACCGCTGCTTGTTGGTGCTGGATGGCGTGGAGTCGGTACTGCGTCAGGGGGATATCTCCGGACAATACCGCGACGGGTTTGAGGACTATGGTGAATTGCTGCGCCGGGTGGGCGAAGAGTCGCACCAAAGCTGCCTGCTGCTCACCAGTTCTGAAAAGCCCCGTGAGGTGGCTCGCCTAGAGGGCAATACGCTGCCGGTGCGGGTGTCGCAGTTGGGCGCGTTGGGCCCCGATGAAGCGGGTGAAATTTTCCGCGACAAGGGCTTGCAAGAGGAAAAACTCTGGAAAGAGTTGATTGATTTGTATCGGGGAAACCCGCTCACCTTGAAGATTGCTTCGACCACGATTCAAGAACTGTTTGGCGGTCGGGTGTCGGAGTTTTTGAAGCAATCGACCCTGGTGTTTGGGGATATTCGCGATTTGTTGCAACGCCAGTTTGATCGCCTGTCGGATATTGAACGGGCGATTGTTTATTGGTTGGCGATCGAACAGCAACCTCTGTCTTTGAGCCAACTGCGCGACAAGATTTCGATTCCGTTCTCGCAACCGGAATTAATCGAAGCGTTGGAATCCCTGGGCCGGCGATCGCTGATTGAGCGTGGCGCGGCCGGTGGGGCCATGTTTGGTTTGCAACCGGTGGTCTTGGAATATGTGACCCAAGAATTTACCGATCGGGCTTGCTATGAATTGCAAGATCTGTTGCGGACCCAAAAGATCGATCGCCTGGATCTGTTCCGTACCCATGCCCTCGAAGCCTCTGAGGGTAAAGACACGGGGCCGATTCTGCCGGCCGTTAAGGATCGGTTGCGGAAGCTGATTCGCAACGATCGCCAGCTTGAAGGTCAGCTCGATCGGGTGTTGGCTGTTTTGCAAGCCAAGTTTCCCCTCGAAGTGGGCTATGCCACCAGCAATGTCCAAAGCGTTTTGGAGTCGCTGCAGGTGGATCTGCCTCCGGTTGAAGCCTAGGGGCTGTCGTCATCGGCTGGCGCAAGGCTGAAACGATTGAGTTTTGGTGCGTCAGTGGCCGTAACAAGGGGCTTAAGCCCCTTGTCTCTCCTGAATCTGCTCGCTGTAACAAGGGGCTGAAGTTCCTTGTCTCTCCTGATCTGCTCGCTGTAACAAGGGGCTGAAATCCCTTGTCTCTTCTGGCCTGCTCGCCGTAACAAGGGGCTGAAGTTCCTTGTCTCTCCTGATCTGCTAACGGCAGAATCGGGATTTTGGGTGATTCGACCTCAATCAAGACCCTCACTTCCTCTCTCTTCCGCTTGCTTGGAGAGCCAGGAGGTGAGGTTTTTTGATTGGAATATGCATTTTGGGCCAACGCTCAAGAGGCGGCCCCAGTTTGACCGTAATAGGCACTGTAATCCGTATGTAAGCGAGGATTCAGCAAATCTGAGACCGGGTGATTTTGCCGCAGATGTTCCTCCACAATCCTGGACACATCCGCTGGCTCTACCCGGGCATACCAAGTTTCATCCGGCACAATTCGCACACTGGGGCCCAAGTGGCACTGGCCATGGCAATCGCTGGCGGTGACGGTGACCCCCGCTGGCAAGGCGGCGCTCTGGAAAGCGGCCAGCACGGCTCCCGATCGATGGCGGTAGCAGTGAACGTTTTGACAAATCAGGATTGATCGCCCATTTTCCCCTGCACCCAACTCGGTCGCAGGCTGGTTTTGGGACTGGAGTTCAGAATCAGCAGCGTTGGTCATAGCGGTAGCCGGGGCGTGCTTGGGTGTGGAGTTGGGTGTGGATTGGGGCGCGGAGTGGGTCACGAGCGGCGTTCGAGGGGGTGGTAACGAATGGGGCCAGGAGTCTGGTCAAGGGTCGAGACCGCCATTCCTCTGATTATGATGGTTTAGGAGCGAGTCGAAGGCGAAGGCAACCCCCATGGGCGATCGGACGGCCATCCCTTGGCTGTATCTGTGGCAAGAAACCCGGCAAGGCCTGCGACGGGGCGGCTGGATGAATTGGGCCGCCGTGGGCACGGTGGCGGTGTCCCTATTTCTGTTTGGCATTAGCTTGCAGGGCACTTGGTATCTCGATCGGGCCCTGGCCAAACTGGGGAGCCAACTCGAAATTTGCGTGTATTTGCAACCTGGGGCCCAAACCGCCGCCGTTGCCCGATCGATCGCCCAACTCGAAGGCGTGGTGGCCGTGCAAGTGATTCCGAAAGATCAAGCCTGGCAAGCGTTGGTTCGGGATTTGGGCATTTCGGATATTGCCCGCGCCACCCAACAGTTGGAAGGCAACCCCCTCACCGACGAGCTGAAAGCCCAAGCGGCCCGGGCCGAGCTGACTCCCCAACTGGCGGCCACCATTGCCCAATTGCCCGGCGTGGATGCGGCCCGGTATGCGGCGGAAGTGGTGGTGCGGCTGCGGGAGCTGGATTGGGGGCTGAAGGTGTTGGCCACGGGCACGATCGTCCTGTTGGTTTCCGCCGCGATCGCCACGATCATCACCGCCATCCGGTTGGTGGTGGCCGCCCGTCGCCAGGAAATTGAAATTGCTCAACTGGTGGGGGCAACTCCTGTTTGGATCTATCTGCCCTTCATTCTTCAAGGGGCGGTTTTTGGGGTTCAGGGAGCCTCGATCGCCAGTTTGGCCGTCATGGCCTTGCAACAGGCCCTCGGTTCCTTGCTCAACAGCCGCTTGGGATTGGTGCAACTGCTGGCCCGAGACTTGCCCCTCACGGGTTCTGACTTGCTATTGTTGCTTTCGATTTTGGTAGGGTTTGGCTGTTCCGTGGGTCTCTTGGGCAGCTATGTGGCTGTGCGTCGCACCACCAGCGACTTGGCCATCAGGGGCGCGGAGTTTGAGGTTTAGTCCGAAATTTCGATCGACCCCAAGCATCAAAACCGTTGATTAACCCCAATTCCGAAACTCAGGTCTGAGGAGGCTTGTTTGATGTTGCTTTCACACCGTTGGGCCCCCTCGGGGTCTTTGGCTTGGGTGCGCCAATGGCTCGATCGCGCGTTGGTGGGTTGTTTGGCTGGGGCGATCGCCCTGGCGCTATGGTTCGTTGGCCCCAGTGCCGCCTGGGCCTTGGGTGGCCCGCAGCCGGCCTTGAATGCCCCGGCTCCCGATTTCACCCTACCCAGCAACAGCGGTGATGGCATGATTTCGCTGCAAGATTACCGGGGCCAGTGGGTGGTGTTGTATTTCTACCCCAAGGATTTCACCTCCGGCTGCACGATCGAGGCCCAGCGGTTCCAGCGCGACTTGCCCCAATATCAAGCCCGTAACACCCAGATTTTGGGAGTTAGCGCCGATGATGTGGACAGCCACGCGGAATTCTGTGATGCGGAGGGGCTGCGTTTTCCCCTGTTGGCAGACACCGACGGGGCGGTCAGTCGGGCCTATGGTTCTTGGATGAATCCCATGTCCATGCGTCATACCTATCTGATTGATCCGGAAGGGATGCTGCGCGATCGATTCTTGAAGGTGCGGCCAGTGGTTCACAGTGCGGAAGTGTTGGAACGGCTGGATCAGTTGCAGAAAGTCGGCTGATTGACGGCCGGGGCGATCGAAGTAGGGTGGAATTGGCCGAATTCATAGATTGAATTCATAACCTTGAGCTGAGGAGTTGCGATCGCGGTGGCTGTTCCCTCTTGTTCCCTGTCGATCATGGTGGCGCGTACGGATCTGCCATTCATGATGCATACCATTCCGCACCTGGTTCGGAGTTGTAACTTTCCCTTTGTGGAGCGGGTGCTGTTTGTGGACACGGCTCCCCTGTCTGGCGATAAGGTGCAGCGGCCGGGCCTAGGGACGATCGAGCAATTGCGGGCCGCCTGCCAAGAACTGCTCGATCGCGGCATTGTCGATCGGCTCGCGGACATGGACTATGGCCAACGGCCCCAGGTTTACCGCAAACACTTCGGTTGGCCCCTGCCCCACACCCACAACTGGAAGGGCTATCCCATCTTTGGCAGTCTCTACGCCCTCGAAGCGATCGCGGGTGATTATTTGCTGCACTTCGACAGCGACATGATGCTTTATCAAAAGCCCGGCCACGATTGGATTTCCGAAGGGGTGGCACTGCTCAAGGCCCGGCCCGATGTGATGTCCGTGCGGCCGCTGACGGGGCCGCCGGCCGATGCCATGCATCAGGTCAAACCCTTCACCCAAGACCCCGATGGGTTTTATCGCTTCAAATTCTTCAGCAGCCGCGCCTTTTTGATCGATCGCCGCCGGTTTGACCAACTCCTGCCCTGGCCGATTTTGTGGCATCGATCGCCCCGGCCCTGGTTTGACCAACTCCCCACCGTCCTGCGCACCGCCTTGTATGGAACCACCGGGCGCGGTCGCCTAGACTCCTGGGAATTAATGGTTTCCAAACGGCTGGAGCTGGGCCCCTGGTGGCGGGCGGTGTTGCCGTCCACCGATGCTTGGACAGTGCATCCCAACTTGCGATCGCCCGAATTTTTAGCCGCCCTGCCGCAAATCCTGGCCAAAATTGAACAGGGTTGGTATCCCCCGGAACAGGCGGGCCAATATGACTTGCAAATTCAGCCCTGGTTGGCGGCCTTGGCGGCCGAGCATTAGCCGCCGGAATTGGCTCGATCGCCCCGGTAGTCAGTTCTTGAAGCGCATTGTCCGGGCCGGACTTTCGGAACCAAGCCTTATCATTAGGCTCAGGTGTGGTGTGAACAAACTTGAAGGAGTGTCATGCTGGCTAAGAGTCCTTCCGTTGCCAGCCGGGCCGGGCGATCGACCTCCCGTCGAAGCCTCGGGCCTGCCGTTATCAGCAACCTGAATGCGGACTTTGTTAAACGACTGTTTGACATCGTTTTTTCTCTATTTGTACTGATTGTTTTTTCGCCGCTGTATCTACTGCTGATTGCCCTGGTGGCCTTCAGCTCGCCTGGCCCGGTGTTTTATACCCAAAGTCGCGTCGGCAAAAATTTCCGCCGCTTTCGGTGCATCAAATTTCGCACCATGGTGGTGAACGCCGATGAAATGTTGGCCGCCATGATCGCCAAGGATCCCGCCCTGCGGGCCGAATATGCCGCCACCTGCAAGCTCAAGCGCGACCCTCGCATCACTTGGATTGGTCGCCTTTTGCGGGTGACCAGCTTGGACGAATTCCCCCAGTTTTTAAATGTATTGCTGGGGGATATGAGTGTGGTGGGGCCGCGGCCGTTGGTTCCCGAAGAATTGCCCATGTATGGTCGTCACATCCATAAGGTGCTGACCGTGAAGCCGGGAATTACCGGTCTATGGCAAGTGTCGGGCCGCAACGACATTCCCTACGATCGCCGCATTTCGATCGATGTGTACTATGCCAGTGCTCGGAACCTTTGGCTCGATATTTGGATCGTGTTAAAGACCCTCTGGGTGGTGGTCGCCACCAAGGAGAACGGCGCTTACTAGGCCCGAGCGTTCTCGATCCATCAGCAATGACCCGCAACGATCGCCCGCAACGATGCCCGGTGGTTGGTGGCGGCCTTGCTCGATCGTCATGGATAATGGCGACGGTTCGATCGCGCTTGGGTTGCGGTGCTGTTCTCCCTTCAGGTTCGATCGCCCAGCCCAGACGATCCCAACCTCCCTTCAGTCGTAAACCCTGTCCCTAATGACGCAACCCAAGCGCGCCCTCATCACCGGCATCACTGGCCAAGACGGCTCCTATTTGTCGGAACTACTGCTCCAAAAGGGCTATGAAGTTCACGGCATCATCCGCCGCACCTCCACCTTCAACACCGATCGGATCGACCACCTCTACGAAGATCCCCACAACGAAGGTGTGCGGCTGTTTCTGCACTACGGCGATCTGTGCGACGGTTCCACCCTCCGCCGGATCCTCGACAAAATTCAGCCCCACGAAGTCTATAACCTGGGGGCCCAGTCCCATGTGCGGGTGAGCTTTGACGAGCCGGAATATACCGTGGATGCCGTAGGGCTGGGCACCTTGCGGATTTTGGAGGCCTTGCGCGAAACCCAACAACGCACCGGCCAAGAAATTCGCTACTACCAAGCTGGCTCTTCCGAAATGTTCGGCAAGGTGCTGGAGGTTCCCCAAAAGGAAACAACCCCGTTTTATCCCCGCAGTCCCTACGCCTGCGCCAAGGTCTATGCCCATTGGCAAACGGTGAACTACCGAGAGTCCTACGGGCTGTTTGCCTGTAACGGCATTTTGTTCAATCACGAGTCGCCACGCCGGGGTGAAACCTTCGTGACCCGCAAGATTACGCGGGCCCTGTCGCGAATTTTGGCGGGAACCCAAAAGAAAATCTTTATGGGTAATCTCGATTCCAAGCGCGATTGGGGCTATGCCAAGGACTACGTGCGGGCCATGTGGCTGATGTTGCAGCAGGAACAACCCGATGACTATGTGGTGGCCACCAACGAAACCCACTCGATCCGTGAGTTTTTGGATGTGGCCTTTGGCTATGTGAATTTGGACTGGCAGCAGTTTGTGGAGTTTGACCCGCGCTACTTGCGGCCGGCTGAAGTGGATCTGTTGATTGGGGATGCGGGCCGGGCGAAGGAAAAGTTGGGTTGGGAGCCGTCGGTGACCTTCGAGGAATTGGTCAAGATCATGGTGGATGCGGATCTGCGGGCGATCGGGCTGGAGCCGCCCGGCGAAGGGGAAGCCCTGATGCATCGGGAAGCGGCCACCGTGCGCCAGGACTCACCGATTACGGTGGACTTGGGCGGCTGATGTGGGAAAGCCAGGGGGCTGCGGCCCAATCGCTCCAATCATCAGTCGTGGGGGGCAAGGGGCTGAAGGGCAAGGGGCTAAAGCCCCTTGTCTGCGTTGAGCGCTGGGGCAAGCAGAGTGGCAGTTTCGGCTGTTTAGCGATCCGCTCAAGCTTCCCGATCGAGCAGCAATTCATGGATATTCCAGAATGCGCCGCCGAGGGCATTCACCTTTAGCCCTTGGATCGTGTTCCGCACGGCCACCAGGGAATAGGGCGTGATCAAATGGATGAAGGGGAGATATTGCTGGGTTAACTGTTGGGTGCGGGCATAAAGGGCGCGGCGCTTGGCTTCATCTAGCTCCTGGGAGGCTTGGGCATAGAGGCGATCGATCTCTAATTCCCAAGGGGCAAATTCCTGGCCCACCAGTTGCTTGCCGGGATCTGGCGTTTGGTTAAAGGCATGGAGCCGGCCCGTGACCCGCCACACATTGGAACCACCGTGGGGTTCAACACCGCCGGTAAACCCCAGCAAATGGCATTCCCAATCCAGACTATCGGAGAGTTTGGAAACCAAGCTGCCAAAGGCGATCGGCTGGAGATCAACCTTCATGCCCAGTTTGGCCAGGTCTTGGGCAATTTGTGCGCCCATGGCTTCGCGAATTTTGTTGCCCGCGTTGGTGATCAGGGTAAAGCGGACTCGGTTGCCGGCCGAGTCGAACAATTCCCCGTTGCGATTTTGGAAGCCGGCCTCGGTCAGCAGTTGGCGCGATCGCTCCGGGTTGAAACCATAGGTCAGCAGCCCCTGTTCCGGTGAGAGGTAATAGGGACTTTGGCTGGCGATCGGGGAATGTTGCAGTTGTCCTAGTCCTCGAAAGATGCTGTCGATCATGGTTTGGCGATCGATCCCGTGGGCCACCGCCTGCCGAAATCGCAAATCATTAAACCAAGCAGACTTCACCGGATCAACGAGAGGCTTACCGTCCCGTTTGCCCTTGTTCAAGTTGAAGCAAATGAACGAGGTGGTTAAGGTGGGGCCGGCGTTGTAGATCGTGAAGTTGCCGCGTTTTTCCTCCCGCTTCAGCAGGGAAAAATAGTCGGCGGTGACGCTGATCGAGTCCAAACCGCCCGATCGAAACTGCAAGAGGGAGGTGTCTTGGGACTCCACAATCTGCCAAACCCACTCTTCGATGTAGGGCTGGGGCGCATTGTTCGGCCCCTTGCGCCAATAGTAGGGATTGCGCTCGAAAACCAGCCGTTGACTGGTGACGTATTCCTTGAGCCGGTAGGGGCCATTACCCACAATTTGGCTGGGCGGAGTGTCCACGCCCCAGGTGGTCAAAAATTGTGGCCGGCCATCGGTTCCCTTGGCTTTGAGCGTGGGCCGCAGGCGATGGGCGGGCAAAATGCCCACGCCCAAACTCCGCAAAAAAGGGGCAAAGGGTTCCGGAACGCTGAATTCCACCTGGAGCGGGCCCAGCATTTTCACTTGGGGCAGCGCGTTGCTTTGGCCCACCCGCAACACGTCTCGAATGCCCGTAGGAATCGCTTCGTTAAAGAAGACTTCATTGAAGGTGAAGGACACATCATCGGCAGTGAGGGGCGCACCATCCGACCAACGCAACCCCGATCGCAGGGTGACAACAATCCGCTGGCCGTTTTCGCTCATTTCCCAGCCTGCGGCCAGGGCCGGTTCCACTTTGCCGGTTTCTGGATCTTCTTCCACCAGGCCTTCGTAGGTGATGCCAAAGATGTTGGGTGATTCTTCGTTAATGGCGTAGTTGAAGGTTTTGGGTTCGCTGAGGATGCTGGTGACCAGTTGCGATCGCCCGCCACCGCCCGTGCTGCCCGATCGCCCACAACCCCCGATCGCTGCGATCGACAGCCCTCCCAAGGCCCACAGCAACCGCCGCCGAGTTAGCCCCACCGTCCAATCCGTTAACGTTGCCATGTTCCTTGTTGCTTTGTTCTGGATCCGAACCGCTGCCTAACCCTGATGCAATGGCTTCATGGCCTATGAAACGGCGGCCTCGGGCTTGGCAAAAATCATCCGACCGGCGGAAGTTTGCAGGGCGCTGGTGACCACCACCCGCAATTCACCGCCCAAATAAGAATTGCCATCTTCGACCACCACCATCGTGCCATCGCTGAGATAGCCCACTCCTTGGGCCGGTTCCTTGCCTTCCCGGACAATTTTTAGCTCAATGCTGTCGCCGGGCAGGTAGGCGGGGCGCAGGGCATCGGCCAGGTCATTGACATTCAAGACCGGGACGTTTTGCACCGTGGCCACCTTATTCAGGTTGTAGTCCGTGGTCAGCAATGCACCGTTGATTTCTTGGGCCAGCCGCACCAGCTTGGCATCAACGGTGGTGATGTCTTCGTAGTCGGCGGAGTGGATCGTGAGCCGATCGGGATAGGCCTCGCGCATTTGCTGCAAAATATCTAGCCCTCGCCGCCCGCGCGATCGCTTTTGGTCACTGGCGGAATCGGCAATCCGCTGCAATTCCTGCAACACAAACTGGGGCACAATCAAGCGCCCTTCAATGAATTTGGTTTCCAGCAGGGCCGTCAGCCGCCCGTCAATGATGCAACTGGTGTCCACCACCTTGGCGGCGGCCGGAGCCAGGGTTCCTTCACTGACCAGGATGGATTCAACACTGTTGGGGTTGATTAACCGTAGGAACGATCGCCCGTGGGTGTCGGCCAACGATACGCCCGTGACCGCAAACAGCACACTGCCCAACACCGCCACGAGGGGTTTGATGAAGGCCAGCTCCCAAGGAAACGGCAGCAGATACAAAGGAGCCAACATCAAGTTGGCCATCAACAGCCCCAACACCACCCCACCCGATCGGGTCAGCAGTCGATCGGGTGGCATTTGGCGCACCTGGTTTTCAATGCGTCGGTAGGTGGTTTGGCAAGCCAGTCCCAGCACCAAGCCAATTAGGGCTCCAAAACCACCCGTGGCGAAGCTGAGACCTTCGCGGTTGGTGACTTGGGCCAGGGTTTGGGCGGGCAAAAAGTCAATGCCGAAAAAGCCAATGCCCGCACCGGCGATCAGAAATGAAAGGATAATTACGGTGTCAATCATGGTCATCGATCGAGTGGACGATCGCCCGAGTCATCGCGACCATTGCTCAGAGCATTGCTTGCAGGCGGTGGATGCAGGAACGATCGCGGTGGCTAATTGCAGGCTCTTCGGTGGGTGGGGGCTGAGTCGAATTGGGATTGGTCGCGGTGGTTGCTTCCGATCGCTCGCCCGTGGGCGGCGATTCGGAACAATTGCGCCCAATTCTTGACAGAATTTGATGAGTATTATAGCCCCGTGGCTTGGTGGCTTTGGCTGAAACCCAGGGCGGTTAACCGATCGAGCCAGCGAATCTGGCCAGCGAATCTGGCCAGCAAATCGAGCCGGCGAATCGAACGAGCTAATGCACATGATCGCGCCAGCCAATCCCCACAAGCCAATCAAGCCAACCCAAAACGCCGACAATCCCATGAGTCATCCCGTCGCCCTGGCGCTGTCCCCGCCTCGGGCTGCCTATTTGCACATTCCCTTTTGTCGGCGGCGTTGCTTTTATTGCGATTTCCCCATTTCCGTGGTGGGGGAGTTTAAGACCTTTCGCGATCGCCCCGACCAATCACCGGAACTCGCCACGGGCCGCAATAGCACCCAAATCATTGAATACTTGGCAGCCTTGGAGCGGGAAATTACCCTCGGGGCCGATCGCGCCGCCGCCGACCAACCGCCCTTGGAAACCGTCTTTTTTGGGGGCGGTACGCCGTCCCTGCTGGCCCCCGAACAGGTCGATCGGCTCTTGCAACTGCTCGATCGCCGCTTTGGGTTGGCTTCCCAAGTGGAAATTTCCATGGAACTCGATCCGGGTACGTTCGATCGCGCCTGGTTGGCGGGCTTTTTGGCGGCTGGGGTCAACCGCATTAGCCTGGGGGTGCAAGCCTTTCAAGCGGAATTGTTGACCGCCTGTGGCCGATCGCATGGAGTCCAAGAGATTGAACAGGCCGTGGCCCTTTTGCAGTCAGCGGGGGTCAAAAATTGGAGCCTAGATCTGATCTCAGGATTACCCAATCAGTCGATCGACCAGTGGCAAGCGTCCCTCGATCGGGCGGTGGCCTGTGGCCCGGCGCACCTGTCGGTTTATGACCTGATCATTGAGCCGCAAACCGTGTTCGATCGGCGCTACCAACCGGGCGATCGGCCCCTGCCCTCTGATGAACAAACGGCTCAAATGTATCGGATGGCTTCCCAAACCCTTCAGGCAGCGGGCTTCCAGCACTACGAAGTTTCCAACTATGCCCAGCCGGGTTTTCAGTGTCGCCACAACCGCACCTACTGGGAAAATCGCCCCTACTACGGTTTTGGGATGGGAGCCACCAGCTATGTGGCCGGGCAGCGCTTTGGCCGGCCCCGCACCCGAGCTGCCTACTACGATTGGCTGAACCATGGCGCAATTGAACCGCCGGCCCCGCCCCAATCCATGCCCGATCGATTGGCCGAAACCTTGATGTTGGGATTGCGGTTGGCGGAGGGCTTGGCCCTGGAACCCTTGCGCCGGGAATTTGGCCCGGTTTGGGTCGATCGGGTGTTGCAATGCCTTGATCGATTTGTGGCGGAGGGCTGGGTGGTGCGATCGGGCGATCGACTCGCTCTTGCAGAACCGGATGGTCTGCTATTTTCTAACAGCATTCTTGCGGAAATTTTCAGCATATTGGAACAAGAACCATAGAGCTGACCAATGATCTTAATACTGCTTACTATGATCGGTCTGGTCATTCTTTCGATGCTACTGAGGCGAGTTATTTCACCAAGATCTCCAGCCAAAAATCTATTGTCTAAAAAATCACAACTAATTCAGCAAATGCAAACTAGGGGCGAAGCAAGTGATAATTTAAAACGAAAGCTAATCTCGATGTTGGAAGGTGATGAACAAGCCGCAGAAAAATTGGTTGCAAAGAAGCGTTTTGGAAAAGAGGGAAGATATTCTGAAAATTATTACTGGTGGTTGGCTATCCAAGAGTTAGAGCATCAAAAAAGTTCCCGACCTCCACAATAGGGCTGTCTAACTCAACGAAGTGAACTGATCCAATGCCAATTTTCTTTAGCCCCGAGGAATATCTCAACCTAGAAGCCAATAGTCCCATACGCCATGAATATCGATCGGGCTTGGTATATGCCATGGCCGGTGGAAGTGATGTTCATGACTTAATCAGCCTCGCGCTGGTGAGCCTACTGCGATCGCGCCTGAAGGGGCAAGGCTGCTTCGTCCATTCAGGCAACGTGAAGGTGGGGCGAAATCATGATTTTTTCTACTACCCTGATGTTTTCGTTACTTGCGATCCACGCGATCGGGACAATCGATATATTAAGTGCCATCCCTCATTGATTGCTGAAGTGCTATCCCCTTCAACGGAGCGGTTCGATCAGGGGGCCAAATTTGAAGACTATCAGCAACTAGAAACCCTAAAAATCTATCTTTTAATTTCCCAAGATCAAATGCAAGTGGAAGTGCGCCAGAAAAATGCATTAGGTATCTGGGAAACGGAGCAATTTGGCCCGGGCGATCGATTCCAAATGGTTGGCTGGAATTGGGAAATTGCGGTGCTGGACTTATACGAAGATGTGCAATTTCTTGGAATCTGAGGCCATTTTCGCCGTGATCGTCATTTCCGAACGCTTCCTGGCTCGTCGGACAGCGGCGAACCAGGAAAAGTCCGGTTGAGGGTGACCCGGCTAGGCGATTAGGTTTTTGAGGGATTGGTGAATTTCCTGAGTGACCGATTGGAGGGTGGCGCGGCGATTGGCTTTGTAGTCCGCTGCGCGATCGCTCACCCAAATCGGGTTCGCAACCCGTAACCAAACCGCCTGTTTGCCCAGTTGCGGGGGCTTGCTGGTGTCGTCTCCCTGAATCCAGGTGGTGACGCGCCACAGAATCATGAGGGTTTCGGCAAACCTTTCGGCGGTGGGCTTTTCTCGCACATAGCGGCCCGTGACGGCGGTGAACCGTTCCACCAGGCGCATGTGTTGCATTCGGAGAGTGGCTTCGGCGGCCACCCAGTTGGCCAAACCTCGCTCCACCGGGCAGCGCGATCGCCCGTCATCGCAGTAGATTCGATCCCAACCGGCCTGTTCCAACCGACGGCAGCGCTCTTCAACCGTGCCGGTGTTGGTTACACCAAAATAGGCTTCCCCCACCCGCAAGGCGGTATCTAGGAGGTTTTTCAGCCGTTGGCCCATGCGCTCGTTGGGGTCGGGCAAGTCTACGATCGGGAGGGTTTGTTGATAGAAGGTTTGATAAAACTGCTCCACCAAGTCCAGGAGCCGATCGCCCAACAGATATAACCGCAGGTACCGACCCTCTTCGGGGCTGGTGGGGGCGGTGGTTTTTAGGGGGTTCGTGAGGCCAAGGCTGGTTTCGATCGTGTCGATCAGCCGATCGATCTCGGCCCAAGGGGGCGAAAGGTAGGTGTATTGAATTCCGATCGGGACAATGGCCACCCGCTCCGATCGCCCGGCCGATCGCAAATCCTCCACTGTCCAAAAGGCCATTTGGGCCACGCCCGGTTCCAGGGGGCTAACCACTTCGCTGTGGCTGTTGGTTGCGCCTTCGGGGGCCGCCGCCAGCGGAAATCGCCCGTTCAGCAACAGCTCACGAGCCGTTTTTAGCCCGGGGCGATCGAGCTTGCCGCGCTGCATTGACGTGCCGCCCAAGTGGGAAAACATCCAGGTCACTGCTTCCCCCGCCCAAAGGGGAATGCCGCGATCATAAATAAAGTGCGTGTGCGGCCAATCCGGCAGCCGAATGCCCCGATCTCGCGCCGCTTGGGGCACTGCCTCCCACAGCAAGTGGGACATCACGAACGGGTCATTGGTGCTGGGATGCCGAAAGGCCAAAATAAAGCGGAGTTTGCCCGCCTGGAAGTCGCGAAACAGTTCCGCCAACGTTTCAGCATTTTCCGTATGGAGTTTTGCGATGCCCTGTTGGCGAATCAACCAAGGAAAGATCCAACGCGCCAACCGATGCACCCAAGGGGTGTAGTTGGGCGGAATGAATTCCAGAGTGGGCTGAATGCCGGAAGCGGATGCAGCGGGCATAGGGTTAATCAACAGTTGGTAGAGTGGTTACGAGCAATCGACGGCCACCAAAGCCGCCCCAGCCTTGCCCAGTGGGGTTCAAGGCTTGGGAATCAACAGCATAGGCCCGATCGCCCCAGCACAATCGCCATTGGGTGTCTGTATTTTGGCCGGTTGTGCCCAAGGAGAACGCGATTAGCGACCGCCTGGCCAGTTGTCTATTCAGGAGCGTGGGGATGAGCGAAGCAGCGGTGCGACCGGCCAAAATTACGCGAGTGTTGCCCGGATCAATTGCCCAGGAGGTGGGGTTTGAAGTGGGCGATCGGTTAGTGGCCATCAATGGCCAAAAACCCCGAGACTTGATTGATTACAACTTCCTCTGTGCCGATGAGGTGTTGGAGTTGGAAGTGCTGGATCAGCACGATCGCACCCACCTGGTTGAAATTGAAAAGGACTATGACGACGAGTTGGGCTTGGAATTTGAAGCGGCCCTGTTTGATGGTCTGATTCAGTGTAATAACCGCTGTCCCTTTTGTTTTATTGATCAGCAGCCACCCGGTAAACGGGCATCGCTTTATTACAAAGATGATGATTATCGGTTGAGTTTTCTCTATGGCTCCTATCTCACCCTCACCAATTTGACGCAGCGGGAATGGGATCGCATTGAGCGGCTGCGGTTGTCGCCTTTGTTTGTCTCGGTGCATTCCACGGAACCGGAGGTGCGATCACGCTTGCTGAAAAATCCCCGGGCGGGCGAGATCATGAACCAGTTAGCTTGGTTTCGCGATCGGCGCTTGCAAATTCATGCCCAAGTGGTGCTTTGTCCTGGCATTAATGACGGGGTGCATTTGGAGCGAACCATTCATGATTTGGCCAGCTTCTACGGATCGCCTGCGGGTCAATCTGGGCCCGGTCGGCGGGCCAAGCCGGCCCTGGCCGACCAAGCCGCGATCGGGGGCGGCTGGGCCATTTCTGAAAATGTGACGTTGCTGGCGGGCCGATCGCCGGGGGCCGATTCGGGGGCGATCGAAGCTGAATCGCTCGATCGGGTGGCGGTGATCGATCGCCTCGACGGCTCAGAACCGGCAGAGTCGAATCTGCCTGACCCGAATGTTTTTGATCCAGATGTTTTTGACCCAGATGTGTTCGATCCGCGATCGCAACCCATCGGCCTAACGGATTGGGATCCAGAAGGAGATCCAGCCGATGAGGATGACCAGTGGGATGAGGCTGATGGGTTCGATCGGACCGCTTGGGATGATCAAGACCTCGATCAGCTAGATGATGATTTAGATGGCGACCAAGACGAAGTGGAACCCCATCGCCCAACGGTCACTTCCGTGGCGATCGTGCCAGCGGGGCTAACGCAATTTCGCCCGGCCGACGATGAGCTACAGCCCGTCACCCCCGCCAAAGCCTGCGAAGTCATTGCCCAGGTGCGATCGCTCCAGCAAACCTTTCGCCAAACCCTCGGTTCCACGTTTGTTTGGTTGGCCGATGAGTGGTTCCTGATTGCGGGTCAGGATTTGCCGGAAATGGTCGAGTACGAAGATTTTCCGCAAATTGACAATGGCGTGGGTTCCATCCGGCTGTTTGTGGATCAGTTTGAACGGGCCCTGGCGGCGAACCCGGTGCGTGCAACCCCGTTCCCCCGTCGCCTCACCTGGGTGGTGGGGAACACGGTGGAGCGGCCCTTCAGTGGTTTGGTGCGCCAGCTCAATCAAATTTCAGGGCTAACGGTGCAGTTGGCGGCCCTGAACTCGGACTATTGGGGCCAAACCATGACCGTTACCGGCTTGCTGACGGGCCAGGATTTGGTGCAAAAGTTGACGGGCCAAGACCTGGGGGATGCGTTGCTGCTGCCGTCGTTGATGTTGCGCCATGGTGAACAGCGCTTTTTGGACGATATGACGGTGCAGGAGGTGAGCGATCGGCTGCAAGTCTCGATCGTGATTGTCACCAATGCTGAAGCGGTGATTGAGCAAGCGGTGGCCGCCGCCTGGCCCCAAGCGATCGCCCCCCAAGCGCCCAGTGATTTGCTGGCGTAGGAGTTTCGGGACTCGGGGGAGCGAGCCGGCCGATTCTGTAGGCCAGCCGCTAGACTAACCAGTATGCTTTTTGAGGCACAACCTCGATTCGATCCTGGTTCGATTCTCAGTTTGATCTCAGTTCGATCGAGTATCCACTGCGCAAGGCCATCCAACCGACGCTGGCAACCCCCACAGGGAGCAATTCATCCCTGAACTTTCGGGCCCCGAACTTTCGGGAGTTGGCAGCGTCTGCTGGTGACGATGCGAGCAATAGGCGAGTAATTGAGTCATTTACGAACTTTGCACCAGTGGCAGCCGTCAAAACAGCCGGTTTTAGGCGTGAGGAGCGAAGCAAGTTTTGGTTATGAAGATTGCCCATCGAGCGATCGCCACGGGTTTAGGGGTTACCGTCGCGTTGTGTTGTCTGTGGGCGGATGCCGCCCGCGCCGAGTCGGTGGAAGCGGATGCGGCCGCCACCTTGGCTGAAGCTGATCATGTCATAGCCGACAAGTCCCCCACTTCGCCACCGGATTCAGCCGCCGCGACTGGTTCTGAATCCGCTGAACCCGCTGAATCGCCTCATTCGCCTGTTAATTCGCTGAATTTGCCGAAGCCAGCTAAACCGGCCAAACCGGCTGTGGGTGTGGTGGCCACCGCAGTTCCGATCGCTGCCGACCGTGATCAGGAGCCGATCGCCCAAGAATCAGCCAGTCAAGAGCAAGCCAGTCAAGAGCGAGCTAGTCAAGAGCCAGAGCTTGCAGCAGACTCCCCTAGGGCCGACGCTTCCGAGTCGATCGGGGGAGATTCGGCTCCCGTTGCCCAAGCGAACGATAGTTCTAGTAATCCCGATCCGTTGGGAAATGTGCCCTCTGCGCCTGGTTCCTTGGGCGATCGGCCCGAAGGCAACACAGAAGCCGATGAGCTGGTGATCCAGCGGCTGGAATCTGACCCCAACCCGCTGCAATTTCCCACCCTGCCGGAAGAAGTGCGGATCCTGTTGACCCAGCCGATTACCCTTGAGCAGGCCTTAGAAATTGGCCGTCGCAATAATCGGGATCTGCGCCAGGCCTACCTCAGCATTGAAAGTAGCCGGGCCCAACTGCGCCAGGCGATCGCCGCCAACTACCCCCAGTTGCGGTTCTCCTCCTCCCTCACGGATTCGCTCACGGCCGGCAGTCGCTTGAACCTGTTGTTGCAAAACCGCGCCGCCCGCCGTGTTGGCAACTTTGGGGGCCAGGTGGATATTGACACCCAAGATCAGTTCACCTGGAGCAGCGCTCTGGAACTGAGCTACAACATCTACACTTCGGGACTGCGGCCCGCGAACATTGCCGCCGCCCAAGCCCAGTTGCGAGCCACTGAGTTGTCCCTCGAAGCCACCTTTGAGGACTTGCGGCGCGATATCACCGATAGCTACTACCGGCTGCAACAGGAAAACGAGCAACTCAAAATTGACCAATCGGCGGTCAAGTTTCGGGAGCAAAGTGTGAAGGATGCCCAAGCCTTGGAAAAGGCCGGGTTGGGAACGCGGTTTGAAGTGCTGCAAGCGGAAGTGGAATTGGCTAACGATCGCCAGTTGGTGGTGCAAACGCGCGATCGACAGACCCAGCGCCGCCGGGAACTGGCTCGGCTGTTGAGTTTGCCGGAGGCGATCGATATCCAAACCGCTGACCCGATCGCCAAGGCGGGGGAATGGACGCTGCCCCTCGCAGACAGCATCGTGTTGGCCTATCGCAATCGCGCAGAAATTGAACAGCAACTGGCCCAGCGGGAACTGAACAGCGCCCAACGGCGGGCCCGGTTGTCTCAGTTGGGGCCCCAGCTCAGTGCCTTTGCTCGCTATGAGTTGCTGGATGTGATTCAGCCCGATGATGACTTCAGTTTGGTCAGCGGCTATTCCACGGGTTTGCAGTTGCAATGGACGCTGTTTGATGGCGGAGCAGCCCGGGCCCAGGCGCGTCAGGAGTCGGTGGCGATCGAGCAGGCCGAAAACGGTGTGGGTCGGGCGCGCGATCGAATTCGGTTTGAAGTGGAAGTGGCCTACTCCAACCTGCAAGCCAACGCCGAAAACATTCAAACCTCCCTCAAGGCGATCGAGTCGGCCCAAGAGGAAGTGCGCTTGGCGCGGCTCCGGTTCCAGGCCGGCGTGGGCACACAGACCGATCGACTCAACGCAGAAACCCGCCTCACCCGGGCGCGGGGTAACGTGTTGATTGCGATTATTGGTTACAACCGCGCGTTGGCTGCCCTCAACCGTGCCGTCAGCAACCTGCCGCCGGGCACGATTCAACCGGTTCCGGAACCGATTCAACTGCCTGAGCTGGTCGATGCACCGACGGGCCCTACTACTCCTTAGGGGGCTTGGCCGGCCCGCGCCTGCATTCCAGCGGCTCGGGATCGATCGAACTTGAATGGTCTGCCTTGAGCGGTCTTGCATCTTGGGGGCGATCGGGCCGAGGTCGGTTTTTTCGACTCCCTGCCACGATTGCTCCTGAGACGCTCGCATTAAACTGGGGTAGCTCAACAAACTGCAACATCTTGCAATGATCTTGCAATCTTTCACCGATTGCCTATTTCCTTGCGTTCGTTGTGCCTGTTGTGTCCCTTGCTTGCAACACTGCACCCGTGTTTGGGCGAAGCAGTGGCATCGGTCGTGGTTGTCACTCTTTCCCGATCGCCCTGCCCACCGCATGGGTTCCCAGTTTCCAGCCAAGACCCACAATTTCCCCTGAGCTACGCTCCGTCAGCGAGTCCCTTTCCCAACACCCTATGGGCACTATTCACTTCGTTAACGAAAACAAGGACGTAATCGCCGCCACCGGTTCCAACCTGCGAATCAAGGCGATCGAGAACGGCATTGATATCTATAAGCTGTACGGCAAAATGATGAACTGCGGTGGCTATGGCCAATGTGCCACCTGCGTTGTCGAAATTGTGGAAGGGATAGAAAATTTGTCCGATCGGACGGATTTTGAGAATCGCACCCTGCGCAAGAAGCCCGACAATTACCGTTTGGCTTGCCAGGTGTTGGTGAATGGCCCCGTGAGCGTGCGTACTAAGCCCTAGCTATCGACTCGTAAACCCGGGTCTCCTGGGGACTTTCGTGGCGATCGAGTGAGATCCAGCGCGATCAAATGAAATCAAAATGAAACTAGACCAATGCGATCAAAATAGAAGTCAAGAGGCTCGCCCCTGCGTCTGAGGCGATCGGGTTGCAAAAATCCGTCAAGGCAACCTCAGCCGACTGAGCACATCTTTTGGCAATTTCTGGTTTTGGCAGTTTTGGGGCTGAGCACAACCCGAAGAATTGACAGCTACCGAGGGTAAAAGCGTTTCCTAGCGTTTTTCTCTCGGTGCTCGCATTTTGGGGAGCTGATCGATTTTTTCCAGTCGTCTGGAGGATGCGGATCCGGAATTGGGGGCGATCGCTCCGCGCTGATTGTGGCCATTTGCCGCAAAGACTGACAGCCCGCTTGCTAGTTTCGCTAGTCTTCCCCTCTCAACGCCACCCCAGCACCACCCCAATGCCATCAAATTGGACTGGATTTGATCGAATTCGATCAAACTTGATCTAATCTTCCTGATCCTCCCAATTACCGATGAAATCAGGGTTTTTGGACTCTCCTTAACCGTAATTTTCGAGAATCTTTTCCAAGACTCGGTTTCGCCTCTTGTCGGTTCGATCTATAATCGCCACAGGAAGTGTACTGACTCAGTAACACTTTCACTGGTATCGGTGTGAGGAAACGCGAATGAAACTGTTCTGGAATGCACTGCGCCTGAGCCCGGCTGCTGCTGGCCTCTCGCTGTTGCTCGCTCAAGGCGCTTTTGCCGGCGAAGCAACGACCCAAACCAATGTTGACGCTAGCCCTTCGGCGATCGAGCTTGGCCTGCAAGACGATCTCGCCAGCATGGATCAAGTGACCTCCGTGTCGCAATTGTCCGACGTGCAACCCACTGATTGGGCTTTCCAAGCGCTGCAATCGCTGGTTGAGCGCTATGGTTGCATCGCTGGTTACCCGGATGGCACCTTCAAGGGCAACCGCCCCTTGAGCCGCTACGAGTTTGCCGCCGGTTTGAACGCTTGCCTCGATCGGATCAACGACCTGATCAAGGCAGCTACCGATCCCCTGGCCACCAAGGAAGATCTGCGCAAGCTGCAAAAGCTGCAAGAAGAATTCGCCGCTGAATTGGCTGCCCTGCGCGGTCGTGTGGATGCCCTCGAAGCCCGCACCTCCGAGCTGGAAGCTAACCAATTCTCCACCACCACCAAGCTGACCGGTGAAGTGGTGATGGCCGTGGCCGCTGGCCTGTCGGACGTGGTTGGTGATGATGACAACGACGAAGCGGACAACGCCACCTTCTCGCACCGCGTGCGCCTGAACTTCAACACCAGCTTCACGGGTAAGGACTTGCTCCGCACCCGTCTGCAAGTGGGTAACGTGCCTCGTTACTACAGCAGCGAGACCAACATGGCTCGTTTGGCTTGGGAATCGAACACCAGCAACAACTTCATCCTGGATGAGTTGTACTACCGCTTCCCCCTGAACAGCGCCAACACCTGGCGCGCCTTCGTGGGTACGACCGGTCTGGACATCGACGATATCCACTACACCGCCAACCCCCTGTTGGAATCCTCGGCTGATGGCGCTCTGTCGCGCTTCGGTCGCTACAACCCCTTGTTCCGTCAGCCCCAAGGCGCTGGTATCGGTGTGAACTACAAGGGCGAACGTTTCCGCTTTGCCGCCAGCTACCTGGCCAGCGAAGCCAACGATCCCCAAACCGGTGCTGGTTTGTTCGACGGTAGCTACAGCGCTGCTGCGAGCTTGTACTACTCCCCCAGCAAAACTTGGGATATCGGTCTGCTGTATGCCTACGCTTACCACAGCACCGATGCTCGCACCCGTCCGAGCTTGACCGGTGGTACCGGCAGCTTCCTGGGCGACAACCCCTTCCGCGACCCCACCAGCGCTCACAACGTGGGCGTGCAAACCACCGCGAAGCTGAGCAAGAACTTCGTGCTGAGCGGCTGGGCTGGCTGGACGTTTGCTAACGCTGAAGATAACGGCGATGGCAACGCTGACCTGTTCAACTGGGCTTTGACCTTCGCGTTCCCCGACCTGTTCAAGGAAGGCAGCGTGGGCGCTCTGATTGTGGGTCAACAGCCCAACCTGTACAACGCCGACAACACCGTCGGTGGCGAAGATGATGACAATTCCTGGCACATCGAAGCTCTGTACAAGTTTGCGGTTAACGACAACATCTCGATCACCCCTGGCGTGATTGTGGTGACCGACCCCAACAACAACAACGACAACGACACTGCTGTGTTGGGCGTGTTGCGGACTGTCTTCAAGTTCTAAGTTGCAACCCCACTGCTGCGTTGAAATGACGGTGTAGTGGTCAATCAAGCTGGGCGGTGATTTTTGATCAACTAGCCCAGCTTGCTCAAGGGCAGCTTTAGAATCAGTGCTTGGTTGAACCCGTTTGCGGGAGCCAGCACGATCCAAATGAAGCCATTTTCAAAAGAGTAAGTGTTACCCATGCACTTGCTCTTTTGTTTTGGTTGCTTTTTTGGGTGGGGGCGATCGGGATTCTGAAAACTTCATGAAAGTGCGATCATTCGGCGTGCCTTTGCCAGGTTTTCAACGGCTTGCGGAGTGCTTGAGGCATAATGGAAAAAGGTATCCTCTGGTTAGATGTTTGCTCTCGCATTGTGACCATTAGGGTGACCACGCGCCCAAAGCCAGCGTTTGGCCAGCGGAAATGTTCGTGCGATCGCCCCTGAGGCGGAACTCAGGTTCTGTCAAGGGTTCCACCGGTTCACGGGTGGAGCCAGGGACTTTGCAAATCTGCCATCAGCCAGATCTTGATTCACTACCAGCGCAGCACCCCTTTGCCATGAGCCAATGCCATGGGCAAATGCGGTAACGAGTGCGCGACTTCGAGGGGCAACCTGTATGTCGAAATTTGACTCCCATCTCAAGTGTTCGTTTTGTGGCAAGTCCCAAGAGCAAGTCCGCAAGCTTATTGCTGGGCCGGGAGTCTATATCTGCGATGAGTGCGTAGATCTGTGCAATGAAATTTTGGACGAAGAACTCTTCAATGGCGGCACAGCAACCCAAGCGCCGCCTCGTCCTGAACCGGCTGAGCGGACTCGCACCCGCACTCCCCGCACCACGCCCCATCGGGTACTGAAGCCCCGGGAAATCAAGAAATACCTCGATGACCACGTTATTGGCCAAGACGAAGCCAAAAAAGTCTTGTCAGTGGCGGTTTATAACCACTACAAACGGCTAGCCTGCTTGCAGGAAGCCGAAAATGGCCAAGGATCCGCAACCAATCCTAGTAATCCTAGTGCGCCCGCTTTGGATGATGGGGTGGAACTCCAAAAGTCCAACATTTTGCTGATGGGCCCCACGGGGTGTGGCAAGACGCTGCTGGCTCAAACCTTAGCCAAAATCTTGGATGTGCCCTTTGCGGTGGCCGATGCCACAACCCTGACGGAGGCGGGCTACGTTGGGGAAGATGTGGAAAATATTCTGCTGCGCCTGTTGCAGGTGGCGGATTTTGATGTGGAGGAGGCCCAGCGCGGCATCATCTACATTGACGAAATTGATAAGGTGGCCCGCAAGAGTGAAAACCCCTCCATCACGCGCGATGTGTCCGGAGAGGGGGTGCAACAGGCGCTGCTCAAGATGTTGGAAGGGACGGTGGCGAATGTGCCGCCTCAGGGGGGCCGTAAGCATCCTTACCAGGACTGCATCCAAATCGACACCAGCAATATTTTGTTCATTTGCGGTGGGGCGTTCGTTGGTTTGGAGAAGGTGGTGGAGCAGCGCACGGGCAAGAAGTCGATGGGCTTTGTGCGAGCGGGCGAAACCCAATCCCGGGAGCAACGCACGGCGGATACTTTGCGCCATCTGGAACCGGAAGATCTGGTGAAGTTCGGAATGATTCCGGAGTTTATTGGGCGGGTGCCGGTGCTGGCGGTGGTGGAGCCGTTGGATGAGGAGGCCCTGATCGCGATCCTGACGCAGCCGCGTAATGCGCTGGTCAAGCAATATCAAAAGCTGCTACGGATGGATAATGTGCAGTTGACGTTTGAGCCGGATGCGGTGCGGGCGATCGCCCAGGAGGCCTATCGGCGGCGAACGGGGGCGAGGGCCCTGCGCAGCATTGTGGAAGAACTGATGCTGGATGTGATGTATGAAGTGCCGTCGCGGAAGGATTTGACCCGCTGTCTGATTACGCGGCACATGGTGGAGCATCGATCGACTGCGGAGTTGTTGTTGCACCCGTCGTCGCTGCCGAAGCCGGAGTCTGCCTAGCTTGCCCAAGACTGGAACTGGCTCAGCTCATTGGGCCAATGGCTCGATCGAGCCTGATGTTTGGGGGCTTGGCATCCAACCTCGAAGTTTGATCTTTTGATCGATTAACCTTTTTGCATTAACCTTCTTTGCTGCTCTGCAACCATGGCCTATGTGGAGGTGCGCGGAACAGCGCATTATTACGAGTGGATCCGACAGGGGGGCGCAACGACCCCAACCGGTCGGCCCATTATGGTGTTTTTGCATGGCTGGGGCGGTTCTGGGCGCTATTGGCGATCGACTGCGGCGGCCCTGAGCGATCGCTTCGATGCGCTGATTTATGACCTGCGGGGATTTGGCCGATCGCGCTTGCCCCAAAACCACCCCCCGGCCGATTCTCCTGACTATTGGTTGGAGGCCTATGGGGAAGACCTGATCGCGCTGCTCGATCGCCTGGGCATCACGGGGCCGGTGTATCTCAATGCCCACTCAATGGGGGCTTCGGTGGCCGTGTTGCTGATGCGGCAATCGCCCGATCGAATTCGGCAAGCCATCTTGACCTGTAGCGGCATTTTTGAATATGACGCGGCGGCCTTTGCGGCCTTTTACCGGTTTGGGGGCTATGTGGTGCAATTTCGCCCCCCTTGGCTGTCTCGCTTACCCCTAGCGCCACAACTGTTCATGGCGCGGTTTTTGCATCGCTCCATTCCGATCTCAGAGCAGCGTGCTTTCCTGGAGGACTTTACTCTGGCCGATCGCGCGGCTGCCCTGGGCACGATCTTCACCTCCGTGAGCCTGCGAGCGGTGGAAGAGATGCCCGCTGCTTTTGCGGCCTTGCCTGTGCCGACCCTGTTGGTGGCGGGACAGTTTGATCAAATTATTCCGCCGCGTTTGGGACAGCAGGCCGCGGCACTCAACCCTCGCATTACCTACCGCGAGCTGACGGCCACGGGGCATTTTCCAATGCTGGAGGATCCGGAAACTTACCTAGCCACAGTGCGCCAATTCCTGCATGGATGAGGCTGAGGTGGACATGGGTGTTGTGGGGTGATTCCCCTCAGCCTGCTGGAAGATCGGGCTTTAGAATGTGCCTGAGGGGAGCGGTGGACTCAGGTATCGATCAAAACCAGACCATTCGTCGATTCAGGCTCAGTTTCCCGATCGCCCAACTTTGCCCCCTTGCCTCCGGTGCTCTATCCGGCTTCTGGCCCATGCTTGACCATGCCAACAGTTCGCCTACCGAGTTGCCACCAAAGTTGCCAGCACCTGCACCAGCAGAGGGATCGACGACCTTTTGGGGATCTTTGGTCAATGGGGCGATCGCGGCGGGCAGTGCCATTACCCTGTTGTGGCTGGGCTTGAACCTGTCGGAGTTGTCACCATCGGGGGCAAATTATTTGGGCCCAGCCTTGAAGCTGAGCGAAGGCGTAGCCATTCCGCCTCTGGCCATGCAGGGCGGAGACCCTTACCTGCGGGCCTTGATGCGGACCATTTCGGTGAGCGAGGCCAATGGTCGCGATCCTTACGCGATGCTTTATGGCGGCCGACGGGTTCGGAACCTGAGCCAGCATCCTCAGGAATGCGTGACAATTTTGCTGGGGCCCAATATGGGCAATTGCTCCACGGCGGCGGGTCGCTATCAAATGCTCGATCGCACCTGGTTTGAAAAGGCGAAGGCCTATCACCCCGATCGCCACAGTTGGGGGGTCTTGGGCCGCTACAGTTTTGAGCCGGTTTATCAAGATTGGGTGGTTTATCGTTGGCTGAACGATCGGGCTGCTTGGGGGATTGATTTGCGCCAGGCCTTGCGCCAGGGCCAGCTCGATCGGGTGTTGCGCCGCCTGTCCGGGACTTGGACTAGTTTGGGCTATGGCATTGAAACCAACCGCATGACCCGTTTGCTGCCCAGTGCCTATCGTCAAATTTTGCGGGAAGAGTTGAAACGGACTCAGGGGCCCGCCCAACGCCCAGCCCAATCCAGCCCTGCACCAACGCCCTAGCCAGATATGGCATTTGATCGCGCCTCGCCACTGGATCAGGGTTGTTGGGGCAACCTAAGCGACGCGTTGTTCAGTTACCAGGGTTAGGCTAGCCCAGGCTCCTTGGGCATCGTAGCTGCGGATCAGCCGTTGGCGCAGATTGGGGTTGATTAACCAACCAGCTTCCAAAAAGAGCGGCTGTCGATAGTTGAGCTGCGTGGGAAAGGTGGCAGAAATTCCGTTGGGCAGCAGGAGCACGGTGCTGTTGCCTGCGCGGAACTCCAGCCGATTCCCCATGATCGCCGCGTCAGAGCCGATCGCCTGATTTCCGAACTTGAGCGTTTGCACCAGCCGATCGCCCGATCGCCGAACTTCCAAGTGCGACATGCCTGTTTGGGCTGGCTGAAAATCTGGATAGACCGTCACCCACTGTCCTTGCCAAACCCCCGGCAGCGCGGTTAACAACGCCTCAGGCGTGAGCGGTTCGCCCGGCGGCAAGGTCGGCAGAGGATCCAGGGTTTCCCGAATCAGGGAAAGGGGCATTAACTGCGCCGCCTTGTCGTAGCGAATCACGACTCGCACCCGTAAGGGCCGAGCCACCAATCCCAACTCGGCCCCAAATTCGGAAAAGGGCCCCAATTGCATGGAACCTTGGGAAAATGCGCCGGTTTCGAGGGCTAAGAATCCCCGCCCCAGGCTGCTGTAGGTGAGTTCTAAATCTTGAACGGGGGCAGCGGTTTCGATTTCAGGAAATTGTCCATCGGCCGTGGGGGCAAATTGGCGCACCCGCTGATAGATGGTTTTGCCGCCTTCGAGGGGGGTAATGCTGGTGATGCTGGGGCGATCGCTGAGGAGTTGTCCCTGGTCATCCACCGTGGCAAAAGATCCATACCACTCACCCACGTTCTCTAGCAAGCAGTCCCAGGTCGATCGCATGGCCCATAGCAGAGAGAGGACTCCATCGATGGTATCGTAGTACCCGCAACGTTTCGAGACATTCATGGACTCGCCACAGCCCTTGCGCCGCACCAAAATCGTCGCCACCATTGGCCCCGCCACTAACACGCCCGATGTGTTGCGATCGCTCATTGAAGCCGGTGCCACGACGCTTCGCCTCAACTTCTCCCATGGCAGCCATGCCGATCACCAGTCCAACATCAAGCTGATTCGGCAAATCTCCTTTGAGCTAAATCAGCCGGTGGCGATTCTGCAAGACCTTCAAGGCCCGAAAATTCGGCTGGGCAAATTTGCTGAAGGGTCGATCGTGTTGCAAAAGGGCGATCCCTTCGTGCTCACCAGCCGGGAAGTGGTGGGTACTCAGGACGCAAGCTCCGTCACTTACGATTTGCTGGCGGAAGAAGTTCCTGAAAATGCCACGATTTTGCTCGATGATGGGCGCGTGGAAATGGTCGTGGAGCGGGTCGATCGAGCCAAGGGCGATCTCCACTGTCGCACCATTGTTGGCGGCCGCCTCTCCAACAACAAGGGCGTGAACTTCCCCGGGGTTTACCTGTCGATCAAGGCTTTGACCGACAAGGATAAAGAAGATTTGATGTTCGGCCTCGATCAAGGGGTCGATTGGGTGGCGTTGAGCTTTGTGCGCAATCCCCAAGACGTGCTGGAAATCCGCGAGATGATTGCCAGTCGGGGCAAAAACGTGCCCGTGATCGCCAAAATCGAAAAGCACGAGGCGATCGAGCAGATGGAGGCTATCCTTTCGCTGTGTAACGGCGTGATGGTGGCGCGGGGTGATCTGGGGGTGGAACTGCCCGCCGAAGACGTGCCCGTTCTGCAAAAGCGCTTGATTCGCACGGCTAATCGCCTGGGAATCCCGATCATCACGGCAACCCAGATGCTCGACAGCATGGTCAGCAACCCGCGGCCCACCCGTGCGGAAATTTCCGACGTGGCGAATGCCATCTTGGACGGTACTGATGCGGTGATGCTGTCCAACGAAACCGCTGTGGGTCAATATCCCGTGGAAGCCGTGGCCACTATGGCTCGGATTGCCGTGCGGATTGAACAGGAAAAATTCCAGTTCGATTTGGAAAGTGCTGGGCGATCAATCCCGAATGCGATCTCCAAGGCCGTTGGGGACATTGCGGCCCAGTTGGACGCAGCGGCGATCGTGACCCTCACCAAGTCCGGAGCCACCGCCCGCAACGTTTCCAAATTCCGTCCTAGTACGCCCATTTTGGCCGTCACGCCCCATGTCAACATTGCCCGCCAACTGCAATTGGTGTGGGGTGTGCGGCCGCTGATGGTGTTGGATTTGCCGTCACCCACCCAAACCCTGCAAGCGGCGATCGGGCTGGCCCAAGAACAGTACGTTCTGCGCGAAGGGGATTTGGTGGTGATGACCGCCGGTACGCTGCAAGGCATCTCCGGTTCCACAGACTTGATCAAAGTAGAAGTGGTGACCTCCGTGTTGGGCCGTGGCCGTGGCATTGGCCAAAGCTCCGTTAGCGGTCGGGCCCGGGTGGTGAAAAACCTGATGGATGCCAACTCCTTGGAAGCGGGCGAAATCCTCGTGGCTCCTGCTACCAGCGTTGATTGCATTGAAGCGATTCGCCGTGCCGGTGGCGTGATCACGGAAGATGGCAGCCTGACGGGGCACGCCGCCACGATCGCCCAGCGGTTAGGCATTCCCGTGATTGTCGGTGTGGACGGGGCCACCGATGCCATTCGTGACGGGGCGATCGTAACCTTGGATGCACCGCGCGGAGCCATCTACTCGGGAGCGGTGGGAGCCATCAGCGAATAGTTCACGAATCGTTGGCGAGTGAGTCAATGAATTAGTTCAGCGAAAGGAGCGGGCTGGGGGTGACCCGGGCGATCGCCCTGTGGCGATCAAAAAACTGACCCCCGCCCTTTCCAAATCAGAGTGCAACCGGCAAAATACTGGCATCCCCCCGCCTGGTTAGCCCCGATCGCCAAAAGTTGGATCATCTCCACGGGCAAACCAAGTGGCGGGAAATGATCGATCCTGTTTTGGCGTGTAAAGCTGGCTGAAGACAAGCCAGCCGCGAAAAAAGCAGACCGCAAACAGCAGATAGTCAGACAGCCAGACCGCTAGACAGTCAGACACGGATAAAAAACAGATGGGGTAAACGCTGGGCGAGGAGTCGTTTAACCAGTGGAAATGCTTGGTTAACCTCTCAGCCCAATTCAACTCAACCCAATTTAATTCAGCCCTTGTCCTTAGAGCCTGGCAATTCTTTACCAAAGGTTCATACGGGATGGGTGAAAGTTCATCCTAGCTTTACAGACAGCTAGGGGTTTTCGCATACCCTTAAAGTTATGAAAGTGCTGAAAACGCAATAAGGGCTAAAAACTCCATTGCATTCACGCGCTTGCGGACGAAACAAAAAAGTCACCCCTTTGGGGTCTCCGCAGCGTGCCATCTCTGTCTGACATCTCTGGCAATCTCCACAGACCCTGCTCTAACTCTCTTTTCCTGCTCTAACTCTCTTTTTACGACAACGGTTCATTGGGTGAGTGTGATTGACACACCACCCCTTTTTTTGTCTCTGGGCTTTCTGTTGCTGATCTGACGCTGTTGGCCTGGCGCGGCTGTGGACTCGATAATCGCGGGGGGATGGCGGATTAGCCCATTAATCTTCGATCACCCTTGTTTGGAATTAAGAGCGTGAAATGGGCGACTAGCCTGTTCAGCCTAGGCTCCATCGCGATCGAGCAGACCTTAGGGCGGAGACCCGTATCGAGACCCCTAGAAGGTATTTGGCGCAACTCGCTAGAATCAAGGTTGTTTCAGGTCATTCACAAGCCATAGGACGCGCATGATCCCGACTGTTATCGAACAATCTGGCCGCGGCGAACGCGCTTTTGATATTTATTCCCGGTTGCTGCGGGAGCGCATTGTGTTTTTGGGAACGGCGATCGATGCGGATGTGGCCAACTCGATCGTGGCGCAGCTCCTGTTCCTTGACGCGGAAGATCCCGAACAGGATATCTACCTGTACATCAACTCCCCTGGGGGTTCGGTGACGGCTGGCATGGGCATCTATGACACGATGAATCACATCCGCCCGAGTGTTTGCACCATCTGCGTTGGGTTGGCGGCCAGCATGGGAGCGTTTTTGCTCAGTGCCGGTGAAAAGGGCAAACGGATGAGCTTGCCGAACTCTCGAATTATGATTCACCAACCCTTGGGCGGCGCACAGGGCCAAGCAACGGATATCGAAATCCAAGCTAAGGAAATTCTGTATCACAAGGCGAATCTCAACCGTTGCCTGGCGGATCACACGGGGCAACCCCTGAGCCGCATTGAAGAGGATACGGAACGTGATTTCTTCATGTCGGCTGGAGAAGCCCAGGACTATGGCCTGATTGACCAGGTGATTAATCGTCGGCCGTCGGCTTCGGAGCCGTTGGTGGCGGCGGTTTAGGATGCGGCGGCGCTGCGGCGTGGCTGACTTGTCGTGATGAAAAAGCTGAGGGCGCGGAGTTGGGCATTGAATAGCCAACGATCGCGCGGGGGCAAGGGGCTTAAGCCCCTTGTCTGTTTTTGTAGGCTCCTTGTCTGTTTTTGGGGGATGAGGCCAGGGTGAGCCGTTGCCTTGAAGATGGCTGGCTGGGCTTGATGTTTCTAGAGGCGCAGGGCGATATGGTTGTCGATGCGCGCGATCGAGCCGTCGGGGCCGATCGCCCCAAATTGTTGGCAATAGTCCCGCACGATCGGGGGCAATTGCTGAAACTCAAAGAGCGTGTCCCCATTGGCCACATCGGCCCAGAAATTCCGCAACTGGGGAGCCAGCAAGAGCGCTTCATCTTGCGACAGCCCCAAACCGCCATGCATCAACATTTTCAACATAAACGGTGGACTCCGATCGCCCATCCACTGTCGAGAAAGGGCGGGCAAATCTTCCCAACCGGGAACGGACTTCACTCGGCCCGATTCCACCTCCAACCAAGGATGACCCGCGCGATCGCGCCGCAAGGTGACTAGGCGGAAGGGGTGGGGATAGCTGACCAAGGAGCCGGTGGTGATGTCATAGAGTCCGTCAGCTTCGGCAATGTCCTGCACATGGAGATGGCCCGTAAAGACTAACTGGATCCCGGCCGATCGTAGCTTTTGGCGCAGCTCGATCGCGTTTTGGAGCATGTAGCGACTGCCCAAGGGGTGAGTCGCCTGCTCCGGCAAATGCTCCACCACATTGTGATGCACCATCACCAGGGTCAGATCCTGCGGGTTGAGCTGGGCGAGGGTGTGATCGAGCCAGGCCATTTGCTCCGCATCGATCGCCCCAACAATTTCCTTGCCATCCTCTGAAAGTTGATTGGAATTCAGACCAATCAGTTTCAGACCGGGCAACAGTTCCCGGATGTAATAGGGCTGCGGAGAATCCCCATAGCCAAAGTCCCGATACAGCGCCACAAACTCCGGCAGAGTCGTGATGCGGGGGTAACTCGATTGGGCAGGAAAATCATGGTTGCCCGGAACCACATAAACCGGATAGGGCAACTGTTTCAGTCGTTGCACCAGCCACTGATGATTTTCTGGCTCGCCATGCTGAGTCAGATCACCGGGCAACAACAGGAAATCTAAATTCAGTTGCTCCAGTCGCTCCAGGATTTGCTCCAGGGCTGGAATCGCCACCTCCACCAAGTGAAATCGACTCGGATGATCCCAAACCGTGTGGGGCAAAGCGACATGTAAATCGCTAATGACGGCAAAGCGGCAAGGGCGATCGGGCCACGGGGCGATCGGGGAGGACATAGGAAGCGATGAACGGGGGCTGAAGAACTGGACAAGGACGATCCCCACTCAAAAACGAGTATAGCCTTGCGTTTCCGCCCCCGGGCGCGATCGAGCCTAAAGCAAGCAATCTGTAGTGATTTTTAAATCGTTATTAACGCATGTGCTTATTAAACGATGAAATGTGGGTTGATCCGAGGGCTGGGCTGATGACTGCAAAGGCTTTTGGCTCTGAATGAGGAAAGTAAAATAATTTTCGTCAAGTATGTTGCAAGAAAAGTTTACATAGTGTTACACTGTGAAACACAGGGCAACAAACAGCCCCCACATCCTTCGGAGCAGTGCCATGTACACCACCGTTAACGAAACCGGCCAACTGAACAACTACGCCAAAGAGCCGAAGATGTACTACGCGCATTACCCCACCTTCTGGGAACAGCGCCGCTACGCACAACTGGGTGGGGCCGCTGTCTTATTCCTGGGGCTAACTTTGGCAGTTGCCTTCGCTGCATCCTCAGTTGCCTAAAGTGTTGTAATCTTCAGGCTTAGTGTTAGTAAAGTCAGCAATTCCCTGTGCCCTTCGCAGTCATGATTGACTTCTGAGCCTGTTGATAACCCACAATGACGGTTTGCAGCAACTTCCCAAAGTAATGTTCTGCAATGGTTGCCCGCAGTAATTACTTGCCACGACGATCTTTAGTCACCAATGGCTATTGTTGTCTGTAGCAAACCAGCCGCCATAAATAATACGAAAGCCACCCCAGTGCTGAACATCGAGGTGGCTTTTGTTTTTTTAAGACTCGAATAGAAGTTAATAACCCGCTTGTCCCTCAATGCTTTCTTTTCACTGGGGCACAGAGGATGCGGCAATTAAGGCTAACCATGTAATCATTTCGTTAGCGCTAGGGCCTGCTGTCAATTGCCCGAAAGCCTGATTCCACCGTGAGTAAATCGTGGGGGCAAGGGGCTTAAGCCCCTTGTTATGGCAACTGATTCCCGTTGTTATGACGACTGATTCCCGTTGTTATGGCGACTGACTTCGCAACTTTGACCCCATCAATTAGGGCGGCCACGCTACTAGGCAAAGTCTGAAGGGATCGTCGCGGCGCTATTGGGCAGCGGATTGGGAATCATGTCGCCTTCTTGCCACTGTTGAACTTGGGAAAAGAGGTTGCGAACGGTTTCTTGAAAGGCTTCTCGGGTCACTTCAATGCCCTGCATCACATCGCCGGGGATGTCGAAAAATACGAGGCTATCGATCGTTTCCATTGCCATCAGTTGAAACAGGATGTGCGTGACGGGAAATGGGGCGGCCATCATGTTGGGATCTTTGGTGGGCATGGGGCCGCGGGCTGCGTCTTGCAGGGTGGGAAAGGCGTAGACTACATTTTTCTCGACTCCCTGTTCACGGCGGTTCCCGAGGGTGACGCGCACCCAATCGCCATTCAGGGTTTGTAGGATGTAGTAGTCTTCGCGACTCAGTTGGTTGGCGAAGTAAATCAATGCTGGGGCGATCGCGGCAACGATTTCGGGAGTTTGACCGTCTTGGGGGGCATTGTCGATCAGAATTTGAATTTGGCTTTCAATATCCATGGGTTCAATGAAAAAGACGAAAAATGACGGTCAAGCTAGGCAAGGTGGGCGGCAGCTTTGGCAATTGCCCTAGTAACAGTCCTAGCAACGATCGCTCGTGCCACAACTATCGTTGCGCTCGGTCGCAAGCATTGTACCTGCGGATTTTGTGGCAATTTGTTGGAGGCTAATTGGGGTTACCGATCGCACAGGCAGCGTAATCGCTCGTGGTGGTCATCGCTGAGTCGATTATGCTTGTCATGGTAAACCGTTCCGTAGGACATCTCCGGAGTCTTGGGGTGGCATCAGTCGCAATGGTCGGTTGTAATGTTGGCATCAGACGAGAGTTGTAGGGGCGTGGAATCGACGATCGATTTATTGCAGCGGGAGTTGCGGTCAGGAACGACGGCTCCAGAGGCGGTTTGTGCAGCGGTGGCCGATCGAATTGCGGCGGAAGTCGATCGCATCTGTACTGAAAGTCGTCGGATCCAGTCTTCCGGGGATGTGTTGGGTTGGGCCCACAGCCTGGCTCGTCACCGATTGCAACAGAATTTGCGCTATTACCAGTTGGGATCCCAACGCGGCCGAGCCGAGTTGCACAGTACCCTCAGCGCCATCATTTACCGATACATTTCCCCAGCCCGATCGCGCACGAGCTATCAAGCGCGGCTGTTGGCGATCGAGGATTTCCTCCAGGGATTTTATGTGGAGGCGCTGGGAGCCTTTCGGCGCGAAAACCAGTTGCCCCCGGACTATACCCCTCGGGTACGGCTGGAGTTGGCGGAATATATGGCGTTTGTGGAACGCTACGCCAAGCGTCGGATTCCGTTGCCCGGTGGGCGATCGCAGCAGCTAATTGTGTTGCGGGCCCAAACCTTTGCCCGCCAACAGCCCCCGGAAACTTCGATCGATATGGATCAGGCCGCCGAAAGCGCCAGTGATAGCGGTGAGGGCTACTCCTGGGATGATGCATCGGTGCAGCAGGTGCGCGATCGAATCAGCGCCAAGGAATCCACCGACGTGATGGATGGGGCCCTGCGCCAGGCGGTCGTAGATGAACTAATTGCTTACCTGCGCGATCGCAACCAAGAGGAATGCGTTAACTATTTGGTGCTGCGATTAAAAGACTTATCCGCCAGCGAAATTGAAAAGGTGTTGGGGCTGGATGCTCGTCAGCGCGATTACTTACAACAACGTTTCAAATATCACCTCATTCGCTTTGCTTTGCTCCACCGTTGGGAATTGGTTCACCAGTGGCTTGATGTGGATTTGGAGCGCGATTTAGGCTTAACCCCTCGTCAATGGGAAAGTTTGCTCAATCAACTGGGCCCGGAAATCACCAAATTGGTGGAGCTAAAACGCGCGGGATCAGACGATCGAACCGTGGCCCAAGCGATGGGGATCAGCGCTTCTCAAGTGCAAAAGCTATGGTTCAAGTTGCTGGAAACTGCTTGGGAAATTCGTAATCGCACAGAGTCCGGAACGAGGAGGGGGACAGATGAATAGCAACTTAGATAGCGTTCCCGGTGCGTTGCAAGCGCAGCTCTTGGGCCAGTTATTGGATGTGGCCAAGGAACTCGACCCCACAACCACCCCTGATCAGTCCCGATCGCCTGAGCCGATTGAACTTGGGGCAACCCAGCTTGAGCCGATCGAGATTGATCAGGCGATCGAACAGGCCCTCGCTGCCCATGCCTTCGATCCCGCTGACCTCCTAGAGGGCGACTTTTCTGCCCTTGAGGATCCGGCGATCAACCCCGCACCAGCGCGATCGCTATCCCCCAGCGATTTATCGGTTGCGAATCCTATGCTCGAACTTGATGCAATGCCCGTCGTTGACCAGCGCTATCACGCCCTGCTGAAACAGCGGTTGATTCTAGAAGCCTCCCAGCGCCCTCCCCTGTTTCCTTGGGAGTCGCCCGAAACGGCGCTAGATTATCGCGACACTTACGAGGACGCACCCTCGATCGCCCAAGTTCCCCAAAATCCCTGGCTACGGCAGTTCCAGCAGCTCAACCTGCCCACGAACCTGCCAGCGGAATTGGCCGAACGACTCTTGGCCGCTTGCCAAACCGTTGCCGCCCAGGCGCTCAAGGAAGGCGTAGCCCTCATGCAAGCCGTAGATGAGCTATTTCCCGACCAAGATCGCCTGCTGAATGCCCAAGCCTCCGTCGTATTGCGCTGGGCAACGGCCGTGCGTACAGGCGCTACCAATCGCTTCCCCATGGAATATGTGGAATACGATCGCGCCAATCCCCAGCAGCAAATGACCATTGCCCTGTTGGCCGCGCGGGAACTGCTGAACCGCCTGACCCTCGAACTCAGCGCCAAAACCCCCCAGGTCACCCAAGAATGGCTAGCCGATGGTGGTGCTTTGCGAATTGAGGCCCACTACATCCCCCAAGCCGATCGCCCTGCCTTGAACCTCACCCTCCGGCTTCCCGGCACGGGCACTGCCACCCTCAACGGCCCGCAGGCCTCCGTGCAAGCGGCTGGAGAAGGCCTCCTGCGCCTGTCCATGCGGAACGTCAAACCGGGCGATCGCTACCGGCTGTCCGTGGCCCAAGTGGGCGAAACGGAGCTTCCTCCCTTAACCTTTACGATTTTGGTGCGCTAGCTGCCACGAACGAACAGCCACGAACGAACAGCCACGAACGAACAGCCACGAACGAACAGCCACGAGCGAGCGGCCCCGGGCAACCGACCGTTAGCGATTCGCCATGAACTGAAATCCCGTCAAGTGGCGGTCATGACTCAAGAGCGTGACTCGGGGGCATGAATCAGATTTAGCAACTTGCCTGTTGTAAAAGTAATCAAGTCAGGCGATACACTAAAAGACGGGCGATCGCACGATCCAGCGACCTGTTCATCGCCCGCCCTGAGGTCACCCCTCCCGGGAAAGTCCTCATCCGTTTTGCTAAATCCAGAACGCTCGCCATGACCCTACCCCTCACTGTTGAAAACGTCGAAACCACCCTTGATGAACTGCGCCCCTACCTGATGGCTGACGGCGGCAACGTTCAGCTTGTTGAAATTGACGGGCCCATTGTCAAGCTGCGTCTCCAAGGTGCCTGTGGTTCTTGCCCCAGCTCGGCCATGACCCTGCGGATGGGCATTGAGCGTCGTCTGAAGGAAGTGATCCCTGAAATTGCCGAAATTGAACAAGTGGTTTAAATCGTTTACCCGAGCCTTTGGTTTGAGTCTCAACACTGAAACCTTTGACTCTCAAAAAAAGTCAACACAGCCACTAAATACAACTGATCGATCGCTGATAAAACAAGGGGCCTTTGCTCCTTGTTTTCTTATTTGATTGTTCTGTTGTGGATTGTTTTCTGTGAATTTGCTTGTTTGTTCTCTTTGAATCTTGTTTAGCCCCCAGCGAGAGTTATTGTCTATTGAAAAATATCTAATTAATAGCTCAAGAAATTTAAAAACTTACGCATACGGGTTGAATTTGATTCACATTTCTTTGATTTAGGAATTTTGATTAACAAATAAAAATCTTCACGAAAACGTGAATAATAGTTGCTCTTGACCTTGATTCCTATTGGAAAAGAGCGATCAAAATTCCAGAAATCTAGAAGCCCAAAAATACAAAAATCTAGCCATCTAAAACTAAAATCAGACAATAAAAATGTTACCGAAATACTTTCAGTAAAAGAGTTTAAATATAAACAGACAAGGAGCTGGTGTTCCTTGCCTGTTCAACGTTTGCGCCGCTTGGCGATCTGGATTACTTCAGCCTGGTTTCAGGCATTCATTGAAATTGATTAATCGGCATCCTGTTAGATCCATTGATTGATAGATTGTGATTAATAAATTGAATCTGATCAATCAATTCAATAGATCTAACCGGAGCTAACTAGACCTGATCAGTGCTGCTTAGATCTTGGGGTGAGTCTCAATGAGGCTGAATCTGAATAGGTCTGAATGAATTGCAGCGAGAGTGTGTATGTACCTCAGCCGATCGGCAACTGCTTGTTTGATCTGGCGAGCGAAAGTTGAAAATTTGATGGGTAACAGCGCCCACGTAATCTCAGGCGATAGCTTAAGGTTGGGCAAGCCAATTAATGTGCGCTTGATGGGGCTGCTGGTCTTAATCGTTAGTCCATTCTTCGTGACTGAGCAGGTCTCCCACGCAGTCCCGAAGTAGATAGTCACACCGCTCTAGCTCAAACTCCACACAAGTCCATTCCCGAGGCGGAATAAATTGGCAGAGGACATAGAGGGGCTGATGACGATCCACGTTTCCCGTTTCCACGAGATGGCGGGCTTCGTCTCGGATCTCGTCGATCGAGTAACGCAGTTTCGTTTGCAGCATATAGAAGGCCCTCTTGGCGATCGATTCGGATGGTTCGGTATGGCTCGATTCAAATGCACCCTACTGTAACGCACCAAATTTATCTATGGCTGTTGCTTAGTAGCGGGCAATACTGAACTTTTACCTATTCTCATCCTTGCCCGAGGGGTTGGCACGGGTCTAATCGTTAAAAATTCTTAAAGACTGCGACTGTCCTGCAATATTTGATCATCCCCCTTACCATGGCTCTTAGATGGTGGCTGGGCGGGTCGATCGAAGCCGCTGCGTCGCTGGGCAGCATCAGTCCAGCTCTGGAGTTGTGGGTACTGGCAATGGTTGTGGATTGTTGCCAGATAGTCGCGCGAGCAGTGGCCGGAGGCAAAAAGTACCCAGTTTTGCCCATAAACCGCAAGCACCGGAAGATCCATAGGGATCATCTTCCAGTGCTTGTGGTGGGTGATGCTATGCGCTAGCTGAAAGGTTGGCTGTTCCTGATCGGGTGGCCCGGGGCTTGCGCTGCCTGGGAGGCGATCGCCCCTTTTGTTTGATAACAACCTAATTGCAACGGGCAGATGGCTCGCTAGGGTGAAGGCCTAGCTAGCGATCGTGCGAGGAGTGCCCTCAAGGGCTTGGTCTTCACTATCAAAAATTTCAAATACGGAATCCATCATGGTGACCTCGAAAACCAGCTTGGCTTCGGGGTGTACCTGACAGAGGCGAAAACTGCCTTTTTCCTTATCGGCATCCCGCATCCCGGCAACGAGCGAGGTGAGGCCAGAACTGTCAATGAAGTTGACCTTGCTGAGATTCACGACGATATGAGGACTCAGCTTAGAAATACATTCTTGCAGTTTGAGGCGAAATTGCCAGGCTGTCGTAATGTCCAGCCGTCCTTCAGGGGTGAGAACAATTACCGTCGTGCCATCTTTGGTCGTGTGGGTCTTCTGCTCCATGATGGATTGTTCGCTCTTGGGGGACTAGGAAGGGGGCTGGCCGACAGATCGTGTTGAGGACAGCGGCGGATCGGCAAGCACTTCATGACCATACCCAAACTCGGGGGCCAGTGGATGTGCAAAGAACGATCCCGGTCAGGACACGGAGATCGAAACAAAGCTGGGGGCTTGATGCTTCGATTTGATCGCACCGGCTACGAGCACCACGCAATCGGAAGCAGCGCTCGACAGGTAAGTCTCCTTCGGATTGTATCACGGCACCCCAGGAGACTTAAGTGGTCTCGGAGTGCCGTTTTCCCCAAGCTGCTAGGCAAGTCCAGGCACTTGAGGGGGTGCATTGAGCCAATCCTGCGGCTTCAGGAAGATCTCATAGAGACTCGCTTCTCGCGTGTTGGGGTCGGGTTGGTAGCCATATTCCCAACGCACGAGCGGCGGCAAAGACATCAGAATTGACTCTGTGCGACCATTGGTTTGCAGCCCGAAGATCGTGCCGCGATCGTACACCAAGTTAAACTCAACGTACCGTCCCCGACGATAAAGCTGGAAATTTCGCTCCCGATCGCCATATTCCTGGGACTGACGACGCTCAACGATCGGCACGTAGGCCGGTAGGAACGCTCGGCCGCAACCTTGCACGAAGCCGAACAACTCTTCCCAATTGCGCTGAGCCGGTACGCCCACTTGCTTGCTGTGTTGGGCGGCGGGGCCTTGGGCATCGGGGCCGCGATAGAGTTCGTTGGTGCCGTCTTGGTAATCGAAGAAGATGCCGCCAACTCCCCGGGTTTCATTGCGGTGCTTCAGGAAGAAATATTCATCGCACCAGAGTTTGAAAGTGTCGTAGTAGTGCGGATTGTGGCGATCGCACGCATCCTTCAAGGTTTGGTGAAAATGCACCACATCTTCCACAAAGGGGTAGTAGGGGGTGAGGTCAATGCCGCCCCCAAACCACCACACGGGGCCCGCTTCAAAGTAGCGGTAGTTGAGGTGAACCGTGGGGATGTAGGGATTTTTGGGGTGCAGCACCATGGAGGTACCGGTGGCATAGAAGCCATGGCCGGCTGCTTCCGGGCGCTGGGTCAAAATCGAAGGGGGCAATTGGGTTCCCCACACTTCCGAGAAGTTGACTCCGCCTTGCTCAAATACGCCGCCATTGGTGATGACGCGCGATCGCCCGCCGCCGCCTTCGGGCCGCTCCCAGGCATCTTCACGGAACTGACCCGCCCCATCGGCGGCCGTCAGTCCCTGGCAAATTTCATCTTGAATTTGGCGCATCCATTGGCCAACCCGTTCACGGGAGTCGGCTGGCGGTGCGCCCGCAACCATGGGTTGGGCCTGGCCGTTGGCCTCGGGATGGGTGATCGATGACTTGGCGGGGGTTGCGAATGCGGTCATAGCTAATGTCTAACGCAGTTTGTTAGGAAGCTTTAGGAAAAGGAAACGCCCGCGATCGACCTAAAGTTAGGAACTCCCTCAGCCTGGGACGGGGGACGGCGATCGATCTTGGTAGAAAACAGGTTCTGGCGGTTGGGTCAGTTTCCTCACCCAAACGACAACCAGTGCCACGGTTGCTATTGACCCTCTAGCGTACCGGAGGCCCCTAAAAGTCCGGCCAAGCAGTCGTAGAACTTAACAATTTTGTTGTAATCCTGCTGCTGAATCGGAATCAATCGTTGCTAGGAACACTCGATCGTCCCCGATCGCCTAAGCCGCCGCCTGCCAACTTCCCTTAACGAGGCTGGGATCAAGAGGGGGGATCAGCTTGCAATTGGCAAACCTCCAGAACCATGAGAGCGACTCAAGCAGATACTCAAATAAATACTCATCAATACCCAAACAGAACTCAAACAGATGTAGAAGCAACTTCTAGAATCCAACCCAGACTCCTGAGAACCGAGCCTCCCCCAATTTCCCCAAGCCTCGATCTTGCAAGCCCTGAGAACAATCAGAACATTGGGAGCCTTCTGCTCGATCGGTAGCAGCCCACCGGCAAACGGTAAGATTTCAAAACATATAAACTCTGAGTACAAATCCTTAGAATTGCCCAAAAGTTCCTGAATCCTCCCGGCTCGCTGCCATGGCCGCACCATCGGCCCCCGCAATCAGAGTCTTGGAAACTTCAGTGAATTCGGGATCTCTGAGGGATCTGTTCGGGATCTCTTTTAGCCTCAGTTTCCGATTAAAACTCAGCTTTCGACTCAGCTACGCCAACGAATTCCCACTCACCCATGACTGCTACCGCCCTCAGTCCCGAAGCCGTGCTTGAGATTTTGCGCCCCGTGGAAGATCCGGAGCTGCGCAAAAGCCTCGTTGAGTTGAACATGATCCGCAACGTCCGCATCGATGGTGGTGCTGTGCAGTTCACTCTGGTGCTAACAACCCCCGCTTGCCCCTTACGGGAATTTATTGTGGATGACTGCAAGCGGGCGGTGAAAACCCTGCCCGGCGTGGAGTCGGTGGATGTGGAAGTGACGGCCGAAACGCCGCAACAAAAATCCTTGCCCGATCGCGCGGGAATTTCCGGCGTGAAAAATATCCTGGCCGTGTCCAGCGGTAAGGGAGGTGTGGGCAAAAGCACCGTAGCCGTGAATATCGCCGTTTCCCTGGCCCAATCGGGGGCCAAAGTGGGGCTAATTGATGCTGATATTTATGGGCCCAACGTGCCAACCATGCTGGGTTTAACCCAGGCGGAGGTGATGGTGCGGCCAGGGCAGGGGCAAGGGCAAGACATCTTGGAACCGGCGGAAAACCACGGTGTGAAGATGGTGTCCATGGGCTTCTTGATTGACCCCGATCAACCGGTAATTTGGCGGGGACCGATGCTGAACGGCATCATTCGCCAATTCCTGTACCAAGTGGACTGGGGAGAGCTGGACTACTTAATTGTGGATATGCCGCCGGGAACGGGGGATGCCCAGTTAACCATGGCCCAAGCCGTACCCATGGCGGGGGCGGTGATTGTGACCACGCCCCAAACGGTGTCGCTGATTGATGCGCGGCGGGGGCTGAAGATGTTTCAGCAGCTCAGTGTGCCGGTGTTGGGGATCGTGGAAAATATGAGCTACTTCATTCCGCCGGATCTGCCCGATCGCCAATACGACCTATTTGGTTCGGGTGGCGGCAAAAAGACAGCGGAAGAATTAGCAGTGCCGCTGCTGGGCTGTGTGCCTTTGGAAATGCCTGTGCGGGAAGGGGGCGATCGGGGTGTGCCCATTGTGGTGTCCGCTCCGGATTCGGCCTCAGCCCAGGCCCTGAAGGCGATCGCCCAGGCCGTGGCGGCACGGGTTTCAGTGATGGCCCTGAGCTAGTTTGCCTGAACTCGTTTGGGCGTTATCGGCGACTGGCGGCGAACCATCGGGCCATCGCTCCGCTACTGTTTGATCCAATCCTCGCCCTTTGCTTGCACTCAATGGCTTCTTCCATGTTGCGCTCCAGTCGCTGGAATCTCAAATCGCTGATTCAACCCTGGGCTGATATTGACTGGGTGTTGCTGCTGGCGGTCACGGTGATGACCGTCATTGGTGGCATCAGCATCCGCAGCGTCGAACTCAGCTCCGGGGGCACGAACTGGATTCAACACCTGGTGATGGGAGCCATTGGTTTAATCATTGCCCTCTGGCTAGCCCGATCGCGCTATGAAGAAGTGGAGCGTTGGCGCTGGTGGATCTATGGCGGCATTAACCTGCTGTTGATTGCGGTGATGCTGTTCGGGACAACAGCCCTGGGGGCAGAACGTTGGCTGACGATCGGGAACTTTAATATTCAGCCTTCGGAGTTTGCCAAGGTGGGGCTAATCATTACCCTAGCCAGCGCCATCAACCAAGAAAGCATTTCCACCCTGCCGCGTTTGTTCCAGGTGCTAGCCGTGACGGCCGTGCCCGCAGCCCTAGTGTTCTTGCAGCCCAGCTTGGGATCAACATTGGTGCTGGGGTCGATTTGCATGAGCATGTTGTATTGGGGCAATGCCAATCCCGGCTGGCTGGCGCTGCTGGTGTCGCCGGTAATTTCCGCTGTGTTGTTTAACGTTTATTTGCCCGCTTGGTTGGCTTGGGTGGCCCTGATGGGGTTTGCGGCTTGGAAAAGTCTGCCCTGGCGCATCTATGGCAGCTTGGGGGCGATCGTGGTGAACCTGACTTCCGGGGGGTTGGGCAAAATCTTTTGGGACTTTTTGAAGCCATACCAAAAGGCCCGAATCACCATGTTCCTCAATCCAGATCAGGATCCGATGGGTGGGGGCTATCACTTGATCCAGTCGCGGATTGCGATCGGGGCGGGGGAACTTTGGGGCCAGGGGCTGTTCAAAGGAACCCAAACCCAGTTGAACTTCATTCCCGAGCAAGACACGGACTTTATCTTTGCGGCGGTGGGCGAAGAGCTGGGTTTTATTGGCTCGATTGTGGTGCTGGCCCTGTTTTGGATTATTTGCCTGCGGTTGGTGTCGATCGCCCAATCCGCGAAAGATAACTTTGGCTCGGCGATCGCGATTGGCGTGTTGGGAATGTTGATTTTCCAAATTACGGTCAACATTGGGATGACAATTGGCCTGGCTCCGATCACGGGGATTCCTTTGCCCTGGTTGAGTTATGGGCGATCGGCAATGCTCACGAATTTTGTGGCGATCGGGCTGGTGCTGTCGGTGGCCAACCATCGCCAGCGGTTGCGATTCTAACGGTTGCGATTCTGAACTGGGATTTCGTCACTAGAGTTTTGACGACGCGCCCTTGTTTTCCGTGGCTTTTAACGGCATCAGGTATTAGGACTCAGCGGTGTTTACAGGATTGGTGCAAGGACTGGGAACCCTGGAGCGGCTGGGGAACGATCGGGTGGTGATTACCTGCGAACCCGAAGCGATCGGGGCGATCGTCCCCGGTTTGGAACTGGGTGATAGCGTGGCGGTGAATGGGGTGTGCTTGACGGTGGAAACCCTGTTGCCCGATGGGTTTGTGGCGGCGGTGTCCCCGGAAACCATCGATCGCACCACCCTGGGGCAAGGGCAGCGCGTGAATTTGGAACCTTCGTTGCGGGTGGGCAGCAAAATTGGCGGCCACTTCGTGACGGGCCATGTGGACGGGCCCGGCTGGTTTGAATCGGCGATCGCCACGGCCGCCTCCTGGGAACTGAGTTTTCAGGCGAGCGATCGGGTCGCACGCTACATCGTTCAAAAGGGCAGCATCGCGATCGATGGCATCAGCCTGACGATCGCCGATTGTTCCGATGACGGCCGCTGGTTCAAGGTGGCCGCCATTCCCCACACTTACGCCCACACCACCTTGCAGGATTTGCAGCCCGGAGCTGCCGTCAACCTGGAAGGGGACGTGTTGGGAAAATATGTTGAAAAATTACTGCGATCGGGAGCGGTTCCCCTGAACGGCAGCGCTGGGGAGACCTATGCCATCACCCCCGACTTTTTAGCGGAGCATGGCTATCTTTAGAGGCTCGATCGTACACGCTGGTGATGCAAATTGACTAGTGAACCATTTAGTTGGGTGACTTAAGTTCTCGATGGAAACAGTGCTTCCAAGATGTCTTTGAGTAGCAGAGTATTAGGATTAAAGAATGCCGACAATCGCTTCATTGAACCCTTCAGAGTTTCAGCAATATGTAGCTGCTTTCCAATCTATAGATAATTTCAACGCTAATCATCTTCAAATACTTCAGATTCATTACCAAGCAGATGAAAAAACGATAACTGCAAAGCAACTTGCTCAAGCTATGGGCTATAGCCACCATGCTACGGCAAACATGATGTATGGACGGTTAGCTAGTTTGATTGGTGAAAAGCTGAATTACAACCCAGAACCAGAGAAGTTAGGCACGCTGGTTACGTTTGAGAAGCGCAAGGAGGAGTGGCACTGGATTTTAAGACCTGAGGTTTCAGCGGCACTGGAATCATTGGGATGGGTCATAAAAAAATCACGAAAATTGTCTAATGGTCTTTTTCCAAACGAAGTAGATTCAGAACAAATATTTCGTGAAGGTGCAGTACGTCAAGTAATAGTTAATGCCTATGAGCGAGATCCTAACGCACGGCAAAAATGCATTGATTACTATGGATTGAGCTGTTCAGTCTGTGATTTTAATTTTGGCAAGGTATATGGGCAATTAGGCGAAGGCTTTATTCATGTGCATCATCTACGACTGATTTCGGAAATTGCAGAAGAATACGAAGTTGACCCTGTGCAAGATTTACGCCCTGTCTGCCCAAATTGTCATGCCATGATTCATCGAACCTCCCACCTATACAGTATTGAAGAGATGAAGAATATAATAGAAGGGCAGTCCCAGATGTGAATGGAGCGTTTTGCATGGTTTCGTCAGAACTAATCTTGACTTTAAAAGGACTGAGCCGCTCCGACAAGTTCCATGTTATGCAAATTCTCATTTCAGAACTAGCTCAACAGGATGTAGATCTTCTTAAGCCTAACCAAGCTTATCCAGTCTGGTCTCCCTACGATGCCTTTGAAGCAGCAGATGTGATGTTAAAAGTGTTACGCACTGCCAAAGCTCAAGACCATGCCTAACACTGAGCGGTATCCATTTGTCTCTGGTGACATAGCATTGGGCGAAGCGAGTTTTCGCCCGTACTTGCCTTTTGTTCTGTTAAATCAGCAAGTTTCTGTGCAAGCATCTGCGCTATTAGACACAGGTGCAAGTGTAAATGTACTGCCATATTTGGTAGGGGTTGAACTTGGATATGACTGGGAACAACAAACAGTTGCGCTGAGTTTGACAGGAAATTTGGCACAGTATGAAGCGCGTGCTCTGCTTGTTCAAGCGGTTGTTGGGCAGTTTGAACCTATCCAACTAGTATTTGCTTGGACACAAGCTACAAATGTTCCACTTATTCTGGGACAAGTGAACTTTTTTATGGAATTTGATGTTTGTTTCTACCGTGCGCAGCTAGAGTTCGCAGTTAGCCCAAAATTAGCTGCGACAGAGTAAGCTAGTTGTCCTTGCCAGCCATCTAGCACTGCATTGGTGCGAATGGAACAAAAGTTACTGGTGACAGCTCAAAAGCAACTGCTGCCGCATGACTATACCGTTGACTGATTGCCGGTTGACTAGATCTCTTACACTCACCCTAAATCCCTTTCCCAAATTGAGGATTGCTGAGGAATACCGGGGCGATCGGGCAAGGGCCGCGAAACCCAGTACCATAGATCCCGGAGATTAGGCAGAAAGATTCAGCAAATCCCCGAGCAAACCTCAACGCTTGGCGATCATCATTTGCAATCTCGAAGCTGAGGGACTGTCGTCGTTTCGCCCGAAACCTCAGATCTGCCGTTAGCGGATCGTAGGGGGCAAGGGGCTTAAGCCTCTTGGTACAACGATTGGGGCAGGAAAAATCAACGGTTTCAGCCTCACCTCGAAAAATGACGACAGACCCTAGGCAAACCGATCGATTCATAACCGGCGACAACCGATCAGGCGCTGAATCAATATGGCTCTGATCAATCACTGAATTCATTTCTGATGTTGCGGTTCTTGAGGTTGTGGTTTGCGCTCCGGCCCCCCGATGCGCCATTTCCGGCCGATTTTCCTTTAACAACCATTTCTTGAAAACGCTGGTTCTTCCTAGGTTGGCATGAGCGATTCCCCTGCGTCCGCCGTCATTGATCCGTCTACCGCCCTCGACTCCCTGGCCACCGCACTCAACAGCGGCAACCTGAAAAAGCAATTGGCTGCCCTTCCGGCGTTAGCGGCCCTGGATGATGGCGTGGCCTTGCTGATCGACTTTGCCAAGGATCGATCGCCCCAGCCCTTGGCCATTGACACGATCGATCCGCTGCTGGGTCGCATCTGCCAACTGTTGAACCGGGCCGACTTGCCCCAGGCTCGTAACTTCCTCGAAGGCTACTATCCCGATGGGGTGGTGGAGTTGCCCGGGGAATGCACCGTGGACTACCAACCCATTCAAACGGCGTTGCTTGAGGAAGATTTTGATCAGGCCGATCGAATCACCATCCAAAAACTGTGTGAGCTGGCGGGCCCCGAAGCTGCCAAGCGCAAATGGCTGTATTTCACCGAGGTCGATCGCTTCCCCGCCCTCGATCTGCAAGTGATTGATGGCCTTTGGCGCACCTACTCCGAAGGGAAATTTGGCTTTTCGATTCAGCGCGAAATTTGGTTGGGTGTGGGGCAAGATTGGGAAAAATTTTGGCCCAAAATTAACTGGAAACAGGGTAACCACTGGACGCGCTGGCCCGGTGAATTTACCTGGAGTTTGGCAGCGCCCCGAGGCCATTTGCCCACCACCAATCAACTGCGGGGCGTGCGGGTGATGAATGCCCTGATGCGCCATCCGGCTTGGTCTTAGAGGATGTCTGAAAAGCCAACATTGCTACGCTGTACGCCCCAGAGATCGATGTAGACAAGGGGCTTAAGCCCCTTGTTCCTACGACAATTAGTCTTTAGCCCGTACTGAAAGATACTTCTCAGACATCCTCTTAGGGGTTAGCCAAGGGTTGCGCTGGTAGTTACGCAAAGGGTTGCGCGAATCGTTGAGCCAATTCGGGAAAACCGCCAGCGGCACGATCGCTAGCCATTGGGCCCCGATCGCCCTAGGCTGAATGTGCTGTTTTCCACGCAGGCATCGCCGCCACCTCCTCGCATGACCCCTTGGGACACGATCGGGCAAACCCTCACCCTCTCTGGAGTCGCCTTAACCCAGTGGCGACAAACAAGCTGGCTGGGTCGTTGGATTGGGGCCCTCAGCGCCTGGCGACAAAGTAGCTGGCTGCTGCATTGGGGCGAAACCCTGCTGGCCCTGTTGGCGGCCACGGTTTTTGGCTTGGCTCCCTTTGCCGAAACGGATTTGCTGGGGCTGTTGCTGTTGGCGGCCGGCGCTTTTTGGGTGTTGCTAACGGTGACCGATCACCCCGTGGCCGCTGCGGAAGCTGGTGATCAGCCTGGATTGTTCACCCCCATTCACCTGTTGGTGTTGCTTTATGGGGCGATCGCCACCGTGGCCGTGGCCTTTTCGCCTGTCCAGGCTGCTGCCTTCGTGGGCTGGACCAAGTTGGTTTTGTACCTGGTCTTCTTCTGTGTTCTGGCTCGGGTCACCCGGCTGGAACGGGGCCGCGCCATCATCACCACCGTCTACCTGCTGGCCGCCCTAGCCACCAGTGTCTATGGTCTGCGGCAATGGATCTTTGGAGCCGATGCCCTGGCCACTTGGGTTGATCCGGAATCACCCCTCAGCAAAACCACCCGGGTCTACAGCTATCTGGGCAATCCCAACCTGCTAGCCGGTTACCTAGAGGCCTCGGTTCCCCTGAGTGTGGCGGCGATCTTGGCCTGGAAGGGCTGGATCCAAAAAATCTTAGGCGTGGTGCTGTTGGGGCTGAATGGAACCTGTCTGGTGCTCACCTTCAGCCGAGGCGGTTGGATTGGGTTGGTGGTGGAGTTGGCGGTGCTGGGAATTTTGCTGCTCTATTGGTGGTCTGTGCGGTTCACTCCTTTTTGGCGACGGTGGGCGATGCCGGCCCTGCTGGGCGGTGGCACAACCCTGATGGTGTTGGCGGTGGCAGCCTTGGAACCCCTGCGCGATCGGGTCTTCAGCATCTTTGCGGGCCGGGGCGACAGCAGCAACAACTTCCGCATTAACGTTTGGCAAGCGGTTTTGCAGATGATCCAAGACCGCCCTTGGTTAGGCATTGGCCCCGGTAATGTGGCCTTCAACCGTGTCTATCCGCGTTACCAAAAGCCGAAGTTCAGCGCCCTCAGTGCCTATTCCGTGGTTTTGGAAGTGTTGGTGGAAACGGGTGTGATTGGGTTCACCTGCTTTGTTTGGCTGTTGGGCATGACGGTTTATCAAGGGGGACGGGCCCTGAATCGACTGCGACAACTGCAAGCCAGCCAGGGCTATTGGTTGCTGGCGGCCTTGGCCACCATGGCCGGTATGTTGGCCCATGGTTTGGTGGATACGGTTTGGTATCGCCCCCAGGTCAGCACGCTTTTCTGGTTGATGTTGGCCCTGGTGGCGGGGTTCTATCAACCGCCGACCATCGCTTCAGCGGCAACCCCCGATCGCCCAAACTTGGCTAGCGAAGAGAGTTAATCTCATCCGCCCGTTCCTGATTGATGAACCCCAATTAATTGATGAATCCCAATTAACTGAATCTCTTCAACCACACTCAATCGTTCAACCGTTAGTCAAGTAAACCGCTAGTCAAGCGCTGGTGAACTTTGAAGCCAGCGAGGGCAGATTGCTGGTTTGGGAAACCCGATCGAGCCGATCGGAGTCGAATCCCGCAGTGGCCTGTTGATGAATTCGGTTAACGGATAGTTATGACCCTTGAATCGCTCGATCGCCGTTCGCGCATTGCCGTTGCTTCCAATGAGGCGAATGATGTGCGGTTTTTGTCCTCCACGGGCCAAGGATTCGATGGGGTTGTGGGCTATGGCACCGGGGGCCAAGTAGACTGCACCGGTTCGCTGCTGTTGTCGGGTCAGCATGTGGTGACGGCGGCCCATTGCGTGAGCGATCGCCTGGTGAGCGACAACAGCTATCAGGTGTATTTTGATTTGCCCGAGGGGCGACAGTCGGTGCGGGTGCGACAAATTTTTGTCCATCCCAACTGGGACGGCTCCGATCCAGATTCCAACAATGATGTGGCGATCCTGTGGCTCGATTCCCGCGCGCCCGATGGGGCCGATCGCTACGATATTTACCGCAACGGCGATGAAGTGGGGCAGGTGGCAACCCTGGTGGGCTATGGTCAGCCGGGCACAGGCAGTGTTGGGGAGCTGGTGGGTGATTTTCCCGCCATTCGCCGGTTAGGAACCAATCGCATTGATGGGTTAGGGGATGTTTTAAACCGCCAGTCGAATGTAGCTGTGTTGCCCGGAACCCAGTTGATCTATGACTTTGACAATGGCACCGATCGCAATGATGGCCTAGGGCGTGATTTTGGCCTGCTCGATCGGGGCACGGGCAGCACTGAAGCGGGATCCAGCAGTGGCGACTCCGGGGGGCCCTTGTTTCTGGGCAACCGCGTGGCCGGGGTGGTGTCCTATGGTGCTGTGCCCCGGGCCACGGGAGCCGATGTGACCGGCGCAAACGACACCAGCTACGGCGAAATTTTTGCGGCGACTCGGCTTTCAGCCTTTGCCAGTTGGATTGACAGCACGATCGCGCGGACTCTCTCCGGCAACGATCTGTTGGTCGGCACCAATCGCCCCGACACCCTTTCCGGCAACCAAGGCAACGACACCCTGGCGGGTCGCGGCGGGAATGATTTTCTCTCCGGTGGTCGCGATGACGATCGCCTCGAAGGCGGTGATGGTGATGATGATCTGTATGGGAACCTGGGCAATGACCTGCTCTTTGGGGAAGCGGGCAACGACAGCCTCTTTGGTGGCCAAGGTGATGACACCCTGATCGGCGGCGATGGGAATGATTGGCTGAGTGGCGATCGGGGAGTGGACTTGCTGACGGGTGGGGCTGGGGTCGATCGCTTCATTCTCAATCCCACCACCGCCGACAGTAACCCCGCCCTGGCCGACATCATCACCGACTTCAGCGCGGAAGATGTGATCGGCCTCGCGGGAGGCTTAACGGCCAGTGCGATCGCCTTGGAGGTGGGCAATCTGCGCAACACGCCAGGGACATTCATTCGTGGCGCAGGTGTTGTGTTGGGATTTGTCAACAACACCGATCCCAGTCAGTTAGCCGGCCGTTTTGAGGCGATCGGGTAACGTCGCCTGCTAGAACGGAGGGCAGCACCCGCTTGCTTGGCCGTTCTCGAGGAACTACCCCATGTCGTTTCCATCCCAGGATTACCAAATTGCCGTCATGGCCCACGGGGAGCTGTCGATCGCGATCGATTGGGCAAGGGCAGAGGGGTGGAATCCTGGGCTACATGACGCGGACTGTTTCTATGCAGCAGATCCCCAGGGATTTCTGGTGGGCAAGCTGGATCACCAACCGATCGCGACCATTTCCGCTGTCAAATACGGCCATTCCTTTGGCTTCATTGGGTTTTACATTGTCCACCCAGACGCTCGGCATCAAGGCTATGGCATCCAAATTTGGCAGCGTGCCATAGAGATCCTGGAAGACCGAACGATCGGCTTAGATGGCGTGGTTGCCCAACAAGAGAATTACCAAAAATCAGGATTTACCTTTGCCCATCGCAATATCCGCTTTGCGGGCATCAGCGATCGGGCCGATCAACTCCACCCCGATCTTGTGCCTTTATCCACCATCCCCTTTGAGCAATTGAAACAGTGCGATCGTCGCTTTTTTCCTGAGCAACGCGAGCAATTTTTACGAGCTTGGATTGATCAGCCTCACGCTCAGTCCATGGGAATTCTGGAGGGCGATCGGCTCTGTGCCTATGGCGTGATTCGTGCGTGCCACACCGGCTACAAAATCGGCCCACTCAATGCTGAAACCCCAGACCTCGCCGATGCACTGATCCAAGCCTTGATGAGCACCATTCCATTGGGATCAACCTTCTATTTAGATGTACCTGAACCTAATACTCCGGCGATCGAACTAGTCCAGAAATACAAGATGCAGCCAGCTTTTGAAACTGCACGGATGTACCGAGGGTGCTCGCCGGAGCTGCCTTTGGGTCAGATATTTGGAATTACCAGTTTTGAGCTGGGATAACACTGGGCATCATGATTGAGAATCAACGCATAGCTTCCCGACTGACCAGATTTAGGACGGTCACCAACTTTGATTGAGATCGCCACCCCAAAATTATTGCGTCTCCCGGGATTATAAAATAGTAAAATATACAGAAAACTATTTCGCTATAGAAATCTCTGTATCTTATGAGACCAGAAAAATGACTAATGTACTGAAATTTTAAAGATAGTTGAAAAAAACTCAAGGTGTTTCCTTGTCTATTCCTGTGTCTTTTTCTGGGTTTACTCCAATGCTGACAGATTGTCAACTATCGGGTTATCAATTCATTGAAGAAATTTACCAAGGTTCCCGAACTGCTGTTTATCGTGGAATGCAACTACAGTCACAGCAGCCCGTTGTGATTAAAATTTTGCGATCGACTTATCCCAGTTTCGAGGAATTATTGCAGTTTCGGAATCAATACACAATTTCCCAAGCCTTGGACATGCCAGGACTCGTCCGCTCCTATGCTCTGGCAGCCTATGGAAATAGCTATGCATTAATCATGGAAGACTTCGGAGGAATTTCTCTTCGTGAATATGCTCAAAATCAGCCATTGTCTTTGTATGAAATTCTGTCCATTGCTTTGCAACTGTCCGTAATTTTGGATTACTTGCATCAACAAAAAGTCATTCACAAAGATATTAAGCCGGCTAATATTTTGATTCATCCCTCCTCGGGAAAAATTAAATTAACTGACTTTAGCATTGCTTCCCTGTTGCCTCGCGAAGCCCAATGTCTTCAGAGTCCCACCAGTTTGGAAGGCACGTTGGCTTATCTGGCTCCTGAACAGACGGGGCGAATGAATCGCGGCATTGACTACCGAAGCGATTTTTATGCTTTAGGTGTGAGTTTGTATGAGCTGCTGACCGGCCAACTTCCATTCCCCACCACTGATCCCATGGAGTTGGTGCATTGCCACTTGGCAAGACAGCCGATCGCCCCTTCAGCCCTGAGTTCAGAAATTCCGCCCGTGGTTTCTGCGATTGTGCTGAAACTGATGGCTAAAAATGCTGAAGATCGCTACCAAAGTGCTCGTGGCCTGAGCCATGATTTGCAAATTTGCCTAGATCAACTACAAGCGCAAGAGGCGATTTCAGATTTTGAGCTGGGTATCAGGGATCTCAGTGATCACTTCTTAATTCCTGAAAAGCTCTATGGTCGTGAATCAGAAGTGAAAACTCTGCTCGATGCGTTTGAGCGAGTTCAAGAAGGGAAAACTGAGTTGATGCTGGTTGCAGGATTTTCTGGGATTGGCAAAACAGCCGTCATCAACGAAATTCACAAACCCATTACGCGCCAAAAGGGATACTTTATTAAAGGAAAATTTGATCAATTCAATCGTAATATTCCCCTGTCAGCCTTTGTCCAGGCGTTTCAAAGTCTGATTGGGCAGTTGCTCTCGGAATCTGACCAAAAATTGCAGGATTGGAAATCAAGAATCCTGGAAGCATTGGGCAACCAAGCGCAGGTTTTGCTGGAAGTGATTCCAGGACTAGAACGCATCATTGGCTCACAGCCACCTGCACCGGAGTTGTCGGGAACGGCTGCTCAGAATCGCTTCAAGCTACTATTTCAAAAATTTATTCAAGTTTTTACGATCACTGAACATCCGCTCGTGATTTTTCTAGATGACTTGCAATGGGCAGATCCAGCCTCCTTGCAATTGCTAAAAGTCTTGATGGAAGATCAAGGATATTTATTGATACTGGGAGCCTATCGAGACAACGAAGTTGCAGCGGCTCATCCATTAATCTTGACCCTGCAAGAGTTACAAAAATCTCAAGCAACAGTTAATACGATTACGCTCCAACCACTGACTATTCAACATTTAAACCATTTGATGGTTGACACCTTTCATTGTTTGCCTGATTTGGCACTGCCACTGACAAAACTGATCTATCAAAAAACACAGGGAAATCCCTTTTTTACAACACAATTCTTGAAGACGCTGCATGAAGAGGGTTACATCACCTTTAATGCCAGTCACTGCCATTGGGAATGCGATCTAGCCCAAATTAATATCCTCGCTTTAGCTGACGATGTGGTGGAGTTTATGGCGGTGCAACTGCAAAAACTACCCACTGCCACTCAGCAAAGCTTGCAGTTGGCGGCTTGCATTGGTAATCAGTTTGATCTAGAAACATTGGCAGTGATTGCAGAGCAGTCTTTGATGGAAGCGGCCGCCGCACTGTGGCGATCGCTTCAGGAAGGGATGATTGTACCTGTGAACCAGGCTTATAAGCTCTTTCAAGCGTCAGTGACTGCCCAGGGCGATCGCACCTATGACTTGAACCCAACCTATCGATTTCTACACGATCGAATTCAGCAAGCGGCCTATTCATTAATTGCGGAGACGGAGCGACCTGCTCTCCATTACCGAATTGGTCGGCTTTTGGTTCAGCACTTTACCCACAGTGATCAAGAAGACCGAATTTTTGAAATTGTCAATCACCTCAATTTGGGTCGTCATTTAATTACTAATGATTTTGATCGGCGTGAGTTGGTTGGTTTGAATTTACAAGCAGGTCGTAAAGCAATTACTTCGGCAGCCTACGGGGCCGCCTTGGATTATTTGAATCAGGGCATTGATTTGTTACCGAATGATGCTTGGCAGCAAGATTATGATCTGACGCTTGAGCTACACCAACAACGCCTAGAAGCGGCCTACTTTAACACGGAGTTTGAGCAGCTAAAAACTTGGGGTGAAGTGGTTTTGCAGCACAGCACTTCGGTGTTAGATCAAATTAAAGTCTATGAAACCCGAATGCTGGTTTTGCAGGCACAGAGTGAATTTGCACAAGTGATTGAGTTAGGGTTACAGGTTTTGCAACAACTGGGGATTGAATTTCCCTTGCAGCCAACACCCGCAGAAATTGATGCAGCTTACGAGCGATCGCGCCAGGCCTGGGAAGCTCAAGAGCCGTTGGGTTTGCTGGATTTGCCGCCGATGGAAGATCCAAAACTCTTAGCCGCCATGCAGATTTTGACAAACTTGTCGCACTCTGCATGTATGGCAGCTCCGGCTCTATTGCCACTCCTGATTTTTAAACAAATCGATCTTTCAATTCATCATGGAAACTGTGCAGTTTCTGTGGTTTCCTATGCGGATTATGGAATGGTTCTTTGCGGAATCATGAATGATATTCTCGCAGGATATCAATTTGCGCAGCTTTCGCTGGCACTTCTGGAAAAATTGCAAGCTAATGCGTTTAAAAGTCGAGTTTATCTGGTTGTAAATACCTTTGCCCGTCACTGGTGCGAGCCTTTGCAAGAGGTAACTCCATCTTTGTTGGAGGGCTGCCGCAGTGGCTTGGAAAGTGGCGATTGGGAATGTGTAGCTCTGAATTTATTTACCTATGCTAATCATCAATATTGGAGTGGGCGAGAGCTGCTGGGCTTAGCGGAGGAACTGCTGAGCCATGAAATTGTGATTGAGCAAGTGAAGCAGCAAGCAGCCTTGCGTGCTCATCAATCCTATCGACAAGCGGTTTTGAACCTCCTTGGCCAATCAACTGTTCCCTCTCGCTTGCAGGGAGATGTTTTTGATCTGGAGCAATTGGCTCCCTCTCTCAAGGTGGGGAACGATCGAGCCTCTCTGTTCAGTGGCTACTTACATCAAATCTTCCTTTATTACTTATTTGAAGAACATGAAGCAGCTACAGCGCTAATTCCAAGGGTTCAAGAGTACCAAGATGCAGGAATTGGCTTCTTTTTAATGTCTACTTGGGTGTTTTACCAAGCGTTGATCCAACTTCAACAGTATCCCTTGGCAACCTCATCCGAACAGGTCAAGATCCGAAATTTAGTGCAAGGGGCCCAAGATCGCCTCCATCAATGGGCGGTTTATGCACCCGAGAACCAAGCCCATCGTTGGCAACTGGTGGCGGCGGAAGTTAATCGGGTTTTGGGTCAAAAAACTGAGGCGATCGAGACCTATGACTGTGCGATCGCTGATGCTAAAAAAAGCGGGTTTTCCCATGAGGAAGCTCTGGCCAATGAGCTGGCAGCAAAGTTCTACCTCCAGTGGGGTAAAGAGAAGGTAGCCGCCGGTTACATGCAAGAGGCCTATTATGGCTATGCGCGTTGGGGTGCGAAGGCCAAAACTGCGGATTTGGAGCGACGCTATCCGCAGTTGCTGAGTCCAATTTTGCGCGCACCCATACCAGCTTTTAATCCTTTAGAAACGCTGGCAGCGGCTACGATTCCGCCAGCACTTCGCACATCTGCAATTCACAACTCTCCAGGTCAGGTCAGCGGTACGCCCAGTTCTTCCTCTTCCGACGTGAATGAAATGTTGGATTTGGCGGCGGTGATTCGCACGTCTCAGACCTTGGCCGGTACGATTCAGTTAGATGATTTGTTGCGGCAACTAACACAAATTGTTTTGCAATGTTCGGGTGGCGATCGCTGTGCGCTGGTGGTTGCCGGTGGCGAAGGTGATTGGCAGGTGCGAGCGATCGCCCGGCCAGAATCCGTGGAAGTCTGCACAGAACCTTTGGAAACTTGCCCTATTTTGCCGGTGCAGTTGGTGCAGTACGTGAAAAATACTGAGACAACGGTGGTGATTGATCAGGGCCAAACTAGCCTGCCCATCACAGATCGATATTTGATTCAGACCGCCCCTAAAAGTGTGTTGTGCTTGCCAATTTTGAGTCAATCGCAGTTGGTGGCGATTTTATATTTAGAAAATAGCGTGGTGGCCAATGTTTTTACGAACGATCGTCTACTGGTCTTGAACTTTCTTTGTGCCCAGGCTGCGATTTCTCTGGAAAATTCACGCCTATATCACCAAGCCCAAACCTATGCCCACCAGCTTGAGCAGTCCCAATTACAGGTGGTGCAAAGCGAAAAAATGGCCTCATTGGGCAATCTGGTGGCTGGTGTGGCCCATGAAATTAATAACCCGATCGGCTTTTTAAATGGCAGTATCCAAAATCTTCAGGATTCCATTGGAGATTTGATGAGCCATCTGGGGCTTTACCAACAATATTATCCCAACCCTGAACCGGCGATTGCAAGTCATGCGGAAGCGATCGAACTGGACTTTTTGAATGAAGATTTACCAACGCTTTTGCAGTCTATGCAGTTAGCAACCGATCGCATCAAGGGAATTAGCAATAGCTTGCGAACCTTCTCGAGGGCAGATACCCAATATAAGATTCAGGCTCATCTTCACGAAGGGATTGATAGTACGCTGCTGATTTTGAAGTATCGACTGAAGGCGAATGAGTATCGCCCGGCGATTCAAGTGATTCAAGACTATGGGAATTTGCCCCCGATCGATTGCTTTCCGGGGCAACTGAACCAGGTGTTTATGAATTTGCTGGCCAACGCGATCGATATGTTTGATGAGTTGGCCCAGGGGGCATCCTTTGAGCATTGGGTTGCCCATCCGCAACAAATTACAATCTGTACCCAAGTTGTGGATCAACAGGTGCAAATTGCCATTCGGGATAATGGGAAAGGGATGAGCGAAGCGGTGCGATTGAATATTTTTGACCATGCCTTCACGACAAAAGCCGTGGGCAAGGGAACGGGGTTGGGATTAGCGATCGCCCGTCAAATTGTTGTGGATAAACACGGGGGAAGTTTGGAGGCGCGATCAGAACTTGGGCAAGGCGCAGAGTTTCTGATCAGCTTGCCGATTCATGGGGATTAGGCTGCGGGTCGGTGTCGGTTGGGCTGAGATGATCAACGGCCCCAGCGGACGATGACAGCCCCCCAGGACAAACCGGCCCCAAATCCGGCGAGCGCGAGGGTTTGGCCAGGCTGAATTCGCCCGTCACGAACCGCTTCATCAAGGGCGATCGGGATCGAGGCGGCGGAGGTGTTGCCGTAACGCTCTAAGTTGCTGATGGTTTTTTCGTGGGGCAAACCAAGACGATCGGCCACCGCATCAATGATTCGTTGATTCGCTTGGTGCAACAGCAGCCAATCTACCTGCTCGATCGACCGTTCCGCCCGATGCAAGGCCTTCTCGATCGCCTCGGGAACCCGTTTAACGGCAAAACGATAGACTTCCTGACCGTTCATGGTAATCGGCTGAAAATTGCCTTGACCCACCACGGTTCCATTTTTCAGGGGCTGCTCGATCGCCTCCCCCGCCAGGTTCAACACATGGTTCATGGAGCCATCGCTGCGTAGCTCAAACCCCAGCAAAGCATCGCTAGCGGTGGGTTGCTCCTGCAAGTCGATCGCCTGTAACACCACAGCCCCTGCCCCGTCGCCAAACAGGATGCAAGTGCCCCGATCGCTCCAGTTCACCCAGCGCGAAAGCACATCGGCCCCAATCAGCAGCACATTGCGATAAACACCCGATCGCAAAAACTGAGCCGCCGTCACCAGGCCAAACGCGAACCCCGAGCAAGCTGCCGTCAAATCCATGGCCACCGCGTGGCTCGCCCCGATCGCCCCTTGGATGGCCCCAGCACTCCCGAACAAATCATCGGGCGTGGAGGTGGCCAGCAGAATCAAATCCAAATCAGCCGCCTGGAGATCCGCCATCGCCAACGCCCGCTGGGCAGCCTTTGCGGCCAACGGCGTGAGGGATTCCTGCGGTTGCGCCAAACGCCGTTGACGAATTCCCGTCCGCGTGGCAATCCACTCGTCGGAGGTTTCAACCAACTGCTCTAGGGCGAGGTTGTCTAAAATTCCATCCGGCAAAGCTGAACCGCTGCCAATGAGGGCGATTCCAAAGGGCGATCGCGTTTGCATTAATTCTCCGAAGCAACAGCCTGCTGCACGCTTTGTTGATACTGGGCTTGGATTCGCTCAATCACACGAGATTCCACAGCCGCCTTGGCGAGGCGGATGGCCCCAAAGGCTGAAGGGGCCCGCGAGCTGCCATGGCCAATAATGCAAACTCCGTTCACGCCCAGCAACAAACCGCCCCCATGCTCCGCATGATCGACCCGTTGCTTAATACGCTTCAGGTTGTGCTTCAACACCGTGACCCCAATCTTGCCGCGTGTGCCTTTGGGTAGCTCTTCCTTCACCACCTGAAGCATGGCGCTGCCCACGGCCTCTGCGAACTTCAGCAGTACATTGCCCACAAAGCCATCACAGACAGCCACATCGAACTGACCCGAGAGGATATCGCGCCCTTCGGCATTGCCCGCAAAGTGAATGGCGGGATTTTCCGACAGCAACTGATGGGCCCGCAGGGCCAATTCATTACCCTTACATTCCTCTTCGCCAATGTTGACCAAGCCCACGTTGGGCCGTTCCACTCCCAAAACATGTTGGCTGTAGATGGAACCCATCACGGCAAACTGTTCTAGGAATTTGGGGCGACAGTCCACGTTGGCCCCCACATCCAAAAGCAAAACATGCTTGCCATTGACCTGGGTTGGCAGCACAGCCCCGATCGCGGGGCGTTCAATACCCGGAATTCGTCCTAACCGCAGCAGGGCCGCCGCCATGGACGCGCCCGAGTGCCCCGCCGAAACCACAGCATCGGCTCGGCCTTCCTTGACCAGATTCGTGGCTACATTGATGGAAGAATTGGGTTTGCGGCGCAGGGCGGTTAATGGCTCTTCGTCCATCTCCACCACACCATCGGCGGGCACAATTTCGAGGTTTGAACCAGCATTGTGCTCTTTCAGGCAAGCCTCGATTTTGTGGGGATCACCGACTAGCAGAACCTTAACCCCCAGTTCTTCGCTGGCGCGCACGGCTCCGGCGACGATTTCTTCGGGGGCATAGTCGCCGCCCATTGCGTCAATTGCGATTCGATCCCCAGTTGACCCCATAGAAGCCGAACACGGTAGAAGTCTCCCAAATTTTACCAGACAGGGTGCAAATGGCTGTCGTTTGGCAATTGGGTTTGGCAATTAGGTCGAATCACTGGGCTTGGCAATTGGGTTTGGCGGCTTTCGGGGGAGCGGCCGATGGCTGTTGAGGAATGGTGAACCCCGTGGGCCGATGCAACCGAGACTCCGGCCCTAAGTTAGAGTTAAGTTCGGGGCCGATCATCGCTTTAGCTTGGGGTTGTTGGCCGCCAAACACTTAGCACAGCAAGGTTAGATGAGCACAGCCCTGTGGCCGGTTGTTTGTGGTTCGGGATCGGCTGCCTGCGCTTGCAGCCTAGATTTGCGGTCTACGATTTGCGGTTCTAAGATCGGTTGTCTTCATCCATCCGTTTAATCAATGCCGATCGAGCCACAGCCAAGGGGTAATGGGGCGATCGCCCTTGATGAAACTGGTTGCATCTCCGGTGATCCCCTGTGATCGATCAAGAGAAGATGGCTCGCCATCAACTGCATGAGTGATTTCATGACCGATCATGCGTGATGCACTGGGGGAATCGATCGGGACTCAGATCAACGACTGATTGACCCATCATCGATCACAATCAATTTGAGATTCACAGTCCACTTGATCAGTACCCATTGATGAGACTGATCAGGCCGATCACGTTAACTGATCGCTACTGCGCCAATCCATTAAATCCAGTGACTGGGTGAGGGCGATCGGGAGAATCGGGGCGATCGAGGGTGGTCAAGGTGATCGGAAGGTGATCCAATCGACGGCGATCAAGGCGATCAAATTAATGAAATCGATTGATCTAGAGCCATCTGCATGGCGATCAGGCGATCGATGACATTAATGAAATCTGCAATGAAATCCGCAACCCCAATGCTCAAATATCTTGCGCAATCTACTGTCTGAGCCTGTCGGTGGCCAGGATGCATGGAAATTGAAGCGGCTGTTCAACGAACCTTTGCCACAGGCTCAGCGTCTGGATCGGTGGCGGAAGCGGCACGGCGCTGGATGGCTCTGCCCGATAGTGCTGCCCGATCGAGTTGTTTGCTGGTTCTCGAAAGCAATCAGCTTAAGGGTGTGGTCTTGCCTCGGGATCTCTTGCGGGCCCTGGCCACTCAGCCCACACGGCTGTTGGGAACCATTGCCCAGGCCGTCCAACCAATCTTGCTCAAGGACTTGGGGCAATGGATTGGCACCATTGAGGGCCTCCGAACCCTGTTGGATCTGTTCACCCGCCAAGGCCTCGATATTTTGCCCGTGGTGGATGGGGGACTGCGGCCCCTAGGGGTGTTGCCGTTGATGGTTGTTTCCCAAGAACTGATTTTGCGCTTGCAACAACAGGCCGATCACCGTGACCTGGCCGAGCAGCAACTAATGACTGCCTATGCCGAAATGCGGGGCATGTTGGAAGCCCTGCCGGATCTGGTGCTGGAGCTGTCAACGGAGCAGGCCCATGTGCGGGTGATGCCCACCCAGTTGGCCCAGGTGTCAAATCATGGGGGTGAGCTAATTAATCAGATGGTGGAGATTCTGACGGATTCCACCCGATCGGGCCCTTGGTTGGCCGCCGCGCGGGAAGCCATTCGGCAACAACGTTCCCTGTCCTTGGAATATTCCCTGCGGCTGGGAGAACAGGAGGCTTGGTTTATTGCCAACATTGCCCCCACCTCCCACAGCAGCGTGATTTGGGTGGCGCGTGATATCAGCGATCGCAAACGGGCCGAGCGGGCCCTGGCCGAAGCCAATGTCCAGCTCAAGGCTTGGATTGATACCCTAGAGCGCCGTAACCAGGAGTTGAAACTGCTGGGCGATCTCAGCGGCCTGCTGCAAACTTGCCTGAGCATCGCTGAGGCGGGCCGCGCCTTGCCCAGTGTGTTGATGGCTTTGTTTCCGCGCTGTAGTGGAGGGGTGTTTTTATACGACGACAGCAAGGGCGTATTTTCCCTGATCAGCCAGTGGGGCGATAGTTTCTCCAGCCAATCGACCTTTGCCTTTCGCCATTGCTGGGCCCTGCGGCGTGGGCGATCGCACCGGGTGGAAGCGGGGCCGCAAAACCTGCGCTGTCAGCACGCCTTTGAGGGGTTCATTGGCGAATCTCTCTGTATGCCTTTGGTGGGGCGGGGGCAAACCTTGGGGCTGCTGCACCTTTGCACCCAGCCCAATCAGCGTCTGATTTCTGAATACCAACCCATGGCCACGGCCGTGGCGGAGCACTTGGGCTTGGCCTTGTCTGATATGCAATCGCGCCAGAAACATAACCTGGTGACGCTTCAAGATGAGGATGCGCAACTGTTTAATCGGCAATATTTAGAGCAGCGGCTTCAGCGCGACTTGTTAAATATGGCCCGTGCCCAGCAACCCTTGAGTTTGTTGGCGATCGCCCTGGATGGGTTGGCTGTGGCGGAGCGTCTTTCGGGCCAAGATACCAGCCGATACTTGTTGCAACGGGTGGTGATGCGGTTGCGCAACCATATCTCTGAGTTGGAAGCCCTGGGGCGCTACGGCAAATATGACTTGGTGCTGTTGCTGCCCAACACGGAGATTGAGGAAGCCTGTCGCCGAGCGGAGCGGTTGCGCCAACTGTTGTCGTCGTTGGATGCGTCCCTGCTGGAGTTTGCGCCCCAAGGAATTGGCGTGGCGATCGGGATTGCCAGTTTCCCAGACCATGGCCGCACGGCGGCTGAGTTATTGCACCGGGCAGACGTGGCCCTGTATCGGGCCCGATCGGGCAAGGGTAACGGCATTGTGCCCTATAGCTTGCCCGACAGCGATCGCGCCTAAACTGACCTCCTGCCCATTCGCCCTGATTGTGCCCCTGAACGTCCTGTCCCGAAGCGCTACCCGATCGCCGACCTCGTTAAGATAGAAGGCCCAAGCGGCGGTTCGCGAACCAAAAGTCGGGGGCCCTGTCGTCAATTGGCGTTAGAGTAGCCACAATGCGCGATCAACCGTCGCTTTCTACTGTTGTTGAGTTTCGTTGGTATGGTTCAGCAATTGCCCGATCGTCCCCTGCCCGCCGCCGACCAGGTTGATAAAATCACCCTGCCGAAAACTAGCGAATCGGAAACGCTGAAGAAAATTCGCCACACCACTTCCCACGTGATGGCCATGGCGGTGCAGCGCTTGTTTCCCAAGGCCCAAGTGACGATCGGCCCCTGGATCGAAAACGGCTTTTACTACGATTTTGATAGCCCTGAACCCTTCAGTGAAGAGGCGTTGAAGGCAATCAAAAAAGAGATGATCAAAATCATCAACAAAAAGCTGCCGGTGATTCGCGAAGAGGTGTCCCGCGAGGAAGCCAAGCGCCGAATTGAGGCGATCGGGGAACCCTACAAGCTGGAAATCCTCGACGACATCAAAACCGAACCGATCACGATCTATCACCTGGGCGATCAATGGTGGGATCTCTGTGCCGGCCCCCACCTGGAAAACACCTCGGAAATCAATCCCAAGGCGATCGAACTGGAAACGGTGGCCGGAGCCTATTGGCGCGGTGATGCCACCAAGGCCCAGCTCCAGCGGATCTATGGCACGGCCTGGGAAACCCCCGAGCAACTGACGGAATACAAGCGTCGCAAGGAAGAAGCCCTCAAGCGCGATCACCGCAAACTGGGCAAAGACCTGGGGCTGTTTATCTTTGCCGATCCCGTGGGCCCCGGCTTGCCCCTCTGGACACCCAAGGGCACGATGCTGCGATCGATCCTGGAGGACTTCCTCAAAGGCGAACAGGTGAAACGCGGCTACTTGCCCGTGGTCACGCCCCACATTGCCCGGGTGGATTTGTTCAAAACCTCTGGCCACTGGCAAAAGTACAAGGAAGACATGTTCCCGATGATGGCCGAGTCGCCGGAAGAAGCGGCCGCCGAATTGGGCTTTGTGCTGAAGCCGATGAATTGCCCTTTCCACATCCAAATCTTTAAGAGCCAGTTGCGATCGTACCGGGAACTGCCGATGCGCCTGGCGGAATTTGGCACGGTCTATCGCTACGAGCAGTCCGGCGAGCTGGGCGGCCTAACAAGGGTACGCGGCTTCACGGTGGATGACTCCCACCTATTCGTGGCTCCCGAGCAGCTCGACGCGGAATTTCTGAAGGTGGTGGATCTGATCCTGACGGTGTTCAGGGCGCTGCAACTGAAGAACTTCAAGGCCCGCCTCAGCTTCCGCGATCCCGAATCTGACAAGTACATCGGCTCCGATGAGGCCTGGAACAAGGCCCAAAACGCCATTCGATCGGCTGTGCAAACCCTGGGCATGGATTCCTTTGAGGCTCCCGGCGAAGCAGCCTTCTACGGGCCCAAGCTGGACTTTATTTTCCAGGATGCCCTAGAGCGCGAGTGGCAACTGGGGACAGTGCAGGTGGACTACAACCTGCCGGAGCGGTTTGACCTGGAATATGTGGCGGCCGATGGCAGCCGTCAGCGGCCGGTGATGATCCACCGTGCTCCCTTCGGCTCGATCGAGCGGCTGGTAGGCATCCTGATCGAAGAATACGCGGGCGATTTCCCCTTCTGGCTGGCTCCCGAGCAAATTCGGCTGTTGCCCGTGGGCGACAACTTCCGCGACTATGCCGATCAGGTGGTGACGCAATTGCAACTGGCCGGCGTTCGGGCCACGGTGGATGGTTCGGGCGATCGCCTGGGCAAAATTGTCCGCAACGCTGAAAAGGAAAAAATCCCCGTGATGGCGGTGATTGGTGAAAAAGAGGTGGAAACTAACAGCCTCAGCCTCCGCACCCGCGCCGACGGTGATTTGGGATCGGTGACGGTGGCCACCACGATCGAACGGGCCGCGGCTGCCAACCGCGATCGCACCAATTTTTAGAGTTCAGGGCAGCGCCAGCCCAGAAAAGCTCTAGCCTAGGGAGGTGGAAGCGGCCGATCGCGTCCCTGTCCCCGATCGAGGGCGTGCCTCGTTTGCCCATCGCTCCGTCCTCGATCGTCCAACGGCTCAATAGTTCCCATCAAGTCCCCATCACAAGTACCGCTTGAACTTTGCGATGAAACTTCAATCCACAATCGCAGCGATCGCCCTGGGTTTGCCGCTGCTGCTGACCCCCACCGCTGCCCAAGCCAACGAATACGATCGCTGTGTGCGCGACCTGCGCGACTCCAACATCAGCCCCGACCTGATTGCTAGCTCCTGTGCCTATGTGCTTCACCCCGAGGACTTGGGCGACTGTGTGGAGCGAATTGACGAAAAAACCACCATCTCAGCGGAAGCGGCCCTCAGAACCTGTCGGCAAGCTCGCCGCCCGATCGACACCGCCAACTGTGTGGTCAGCATCTCGCGGGCCGGAGCCGTTGACGGCAGCGCCGTTTTGGAGCACTGTCGCCGCAGTTTGCTGCCCGAACGGTTTGCCCGCTGCGTCACCACCCTGAATCGCCAGGTGACCAGTGACCTCACCACCGCCATGGGCCAATGCATTGACGGGCGTGATCGCCCCCGTGACATGTATCCCGAATATCCCGGGCGATCGGGCAACTGAGATCGGTGACTGAGATCGGAAAACTGAGGCCGTAAATCGGCGTTTTGGTTGATTTGGGTTCCAGTTGGTTTGGGTTCGATCGGGTTTGGTCTACCTGTCCGTGGCCCTGCCAAGCCCACACCCCCCTCAAGAGAACTGGATCTATCTCCTAGGGTTAAGCCGCAGTCGTCGAGGCTGAACTGCTAACCCCAGGAGATAGACCCAATCCCAGTGATCTCAATTGTGGGCAGGATATTCAATCCTGAAGCCTATTAGGTGTTGGTTGATAGTTTTTGGATGGTTGATGGATTGTTCACGGCATGGTGCCCCCTCTCACCTTGCCTAGTGCCCTCGGAAATTCCTACTCGCTGCGGCCCACCAATTTGGGAATCGGTGGAGCAACGGGCAACAGGTTGGCATCCTTGGTGACAATGTGGCCCACGTAGAAAGCCCCCGCTTCAATATTCAGGGCGCTAACCACCACATCCCCTTCCAGGCGCGAGGTGCGCGTTAGGGTCAGACTCCCCTCGGCCACAATACTGGCCTTCACTGTGCCGTGAATGATGATGTTGCCGGCTTTGACCTCGGGCCCTTCGATCGAGCCGGCCGCCGAAATCTCCAAATCCCCATTCACTTCCACCGTGCCCCGCACCGCACCATCAACCCGTAAACCGCCCTGGACTCTTAAGTTTCCTTGAAAATCACTTCCCTCAGCCAGATAGGTTACTGACGGCATTAGTTTTTTACTACGTCCAAACATCGGTTAACTCCAGAGTCACTATTGCATTGATCCATCCCCGCTTTCCTCCCAGCACGCGGCCTCGCGATCGAGGCCTGCTTCATTTTTCAACTCCTTGAAACTGCTTGAACTACTTTGCAAGTTTGCTGGGTCATTGACCCAGTTGGTGTTGCCATCAACAACAATTTATACTTCCGATCCTTGTTATTTTTCCGACCTCTTAGTTTTTCTCGCCCCTGCGTTTAAGGTGCGTTACTGATGGTGGCTTGTTCTAGGGGATAGAGTTGTCTTGAGATGAATGTCCGCAGCCTGATTTCAGGGTTTTTACGGACAAGATGCACTGATTTGGGTAATGGATGAAACTGTGAATCAACCATTACCCAATGGTTCTGAGCTTGTGGTTGATGGAAGAGGAGCAAGCAGGGACTAAGTTCTAAAATTCCCAAAAATTGCCCAAAATAAGCTCAGAATTCTGAAAAACTTGATTTTTCTCGACAATGATCGCCAAGACTTTTCTGAACGACGGTTTTCTAAATTTCAGAACAATCAATGCGACTCAGACCCTATGAACCCAAACGAACACAAATCAATCACAGTCAGTCTTTGGGCATAATTTTGCCAGGATTATTAGGGTTGCAACTGATAGGGAGTTGATCCATGGGCGAGGGCCGCTGAGTTTGGATGCCGCTTTACCCGTGACGGGTCATGCCCCTTGGAGGATCGTGGGACATTTTGGAGAAGCAATGATTGCAAGATACTCTGAAGGATCTATTTTGAAGGATCTATAGGGTATAGCAATAGGGTATGGCGATCGACTGGCAATTTCGGCTCGGTTGTGCTGTGTGGTCTTATCCCGGTTGGGTGGGTTCCGTCTATCCACCAGGGACTTCGGGGCAAAAAGCCCTGCGTTGTTATGGCGAGCGGTTTTGGGCCGTTGAGGGCAACACGACGTTCTATGGTGTGCCAACGGCAGCCACGGTGCAGCGTTGGGGATCGTTGGTTCCCGATGGATTTCGCTTTTGTCTGAAGTTGCCCCGGGATGTGACCCACATGGGGCCCTTGCGCGATCGCGGGCCGGCGGCGTTGGCCTTTGCGGAGCGGGCGGCGGCCTTGGGCGATCGGTGCGGGCCTTTGTTTGCTCAGCTTCCTCCTAGCTACGGCCCCAGCCAGAGTGCAGATCTACGACAGTTCTTGAGCCAATGGCGACAGTCAACCGATGTCCCTTTGGCTTTGGAGGTGCGTCACCGGGATTGGTTTTTGCCCCATTGGCGCGATCGCCTCAATGGTTGGTTACGAGAGCTGGGAATGGGTCGGGTGGTGTTGGACACGCGGCCCATTTATCGGGGTTTGGATTTGGCCCGGGAAGATCCCCAACGGCAATCCCAGCGGCGCAAACCGGATTTACCGCTGCAAGCCTGTGTAACGGCGGAGTTCGCGATCGTCCGGTTCATTTCCCACCCGGAAGCCTGGCGCAATGAGGCTTATTTGCTGGAATGGCGCGATCGGGTGTTGCGCTGGCTGGAGCGAGGGGTGCAACTGTATTTTTTTGTCCACTGCCCGATCGAGGATCATTCGCCCCACACGGCCCGCCAGTTTCAGACCCTGTTGGAGACGGCGACGGTTCCGGCCGTGGCCGCGATCACCCCGTTGCCTTGGAATCAGTTGTCAATCACCGAAGGCGCAGCAGCAATAGCTGGGGATCGGACTGGGGGCGATCGCCTCGGATCCCCAAATGATCAGCTTTCCCTGTTTTAGGGAGCCGTATTTTAGGCAAAGAGACCACAGCGAGGCGACTACATCAAACCGGTGCGATCGACCAACAGGGCCACACCTGCCGAAAAAGCCGTAATGCCCATCGCGATCCAGGGGCTTTGGCCGAAGGCCACCGCAAAGGACACCGCCACACCGGCTCCAACGGCAGCGGAAATCACACCAGTGACCAAATCTTTTTGCTCGGGTTGCATGGTTTTTTTCCTTGATGATTTCTTAAACAAAAGGCACTAATAAGAATCGCTAATGAGCGGCTGTGCTGTCCCAAATTACCATCCCGATTTGGCTGGGCGTTTGGGAAAGACCTGGCTTTGCAATTAACCTTTAATAAGCTTGAGGATTCTTGAAATTTCGCGATAAAAATTCACACATTAGCCAAATTTTCACCGATTAGAACGTAATAAATGGCAATGACTAAACGAATGGCAGTTCCAATGCAGTCGCCTAAAAACGGGAGTGCCAAGAGCGAATCGGTGAAATGTCCGTGAAATAGCTAGCGAGTTGGCTAACAGGTATCTAGGAGCTAGAAAAGTCGTAAAAGTCTGTGAAAAAGACAAAAAAAGGGCAATATCAATCAATAGACCTCATATCAATCAATAGACCTCTTGTATCAATCAAGAACCTCATCCCAAATCCCGCTCCCAGATCCCTGATTGACTGAAAAAACACTCAAACCCTGGGTTGTTCCGTAGGTTGGGTTGAGCTTTGCGAAACCCAACTCGATCACTGCAAACCTTGTTGCTGTTGGGTTTCGTACCTCAACCCAACCTACGAAATGATCATTAATTAGCCCATCTTGATCAAAGGGGGGTAATTCGTGCAAGAGGTCTAATAAATAAATTAAAAATGAGTTTAAAGGCGAATCTAGACATAGAAATTAGAAAAATCAGCAACATAGTCAGAACAATCGTCAAAAGCACAACAACCAACAACCAGAGATCAGCAACCAATCAGCAACCAATCACCCACAAGTAGGGATCAACTAGCAGGTATTAGAACAAAGAGCGCACAGTTCTCCTTTTGCTGTGCGCCCTTTGGAAAATGGTTGAACGCGATCCAAAAATAGACTCCCGATCGGGTGGGTGGAGGCTGATTGCCTAGACCCGACTGCCTAGACTCGACTGCCGAGGAACTGCTCGATCGCGTCGGCCTGTTCCCAACCATGGCGCACGCAATCACCCAGCGCTACGCCGCCTTCATAGTTGCTGCAAGCAAAGAGGCCAGGCCAATGTTGCAACTCCTGGTGCAAGGTGGCCAAGCGAGACCCATGCCCGATCGTGTATTGCGGGATCGCCCGTCGCCAGAGCTTGACCGACAGCACCTTGGGCGGTACGTCCTGTTTCAGCAAAATCTGCCGCACGTCCGCATGAACCATCTGGGCGATTTCGTCTTCGGTTTTGTGGATCAGGGTGGGGTTTTGTGCGCCGCCAATGAAGTTGATCAGGTGGGCCCAACCTTGGGGAGCGCGTCCCGCAAACAGGCTGGAAGCCCAAATGGTTCCTAGGGTTTGCAGGCCCAGGCTGCGGGGAATCAGGTTGCCAAAGCCGCGCAGGGACTGGGCAAAGGCGGTTTCGGGATAGGCCAAAATCACGCAGGCAACGGCGGGGTAGGGAATGGCGTTGAGGGCGGTGCTGGCTCGGGGGGCGAGGGGTTCGAGCAGTTGGGCCGTGACGGGAGCCGGGGTAGCCAGAATGATCGATCGCGCGGTGATCCGTTGGGGGCCATCGGGGCTGGCGATCGTAACCTGGTAAGTGCCTTGGGGATCACGGGCGATCGCCTCCACCTGCCAACCCAACTTGACCCGATCGCCCAAACCGCTTGCTACCGCTTCCGGCAAGGCTTGCAGTCCCTCGCGGAAGGATCCCAACTCCCCGGACTTGGGCTTGGGTAAGCGGGGATCGGCTGGGGGCGCTTGCTTGGCCGCTTGGCGTTTGGCCCAGAGAATCCGCGCAGCTCCGGCTCCCAAGCCACCACCGGCCGCTTGCATGGCGGCCATTTTGCGGAAGGCCGCCGAAGCGCTGAGGGCGTTGGGATCTCCGGCATAAACCCCCGAGATAAAGGGATCCACGAGGCGCTCCATGGCTTCTTGGCCCAGGTGGCGAGTGAAGAATTCACGGACGGTTTCTTCACCGCCCCTTGCTGAAATGGCTGCACCCACGATCGGGGGCACAAAACCCGCCGCGCCTAGCAGCAGTCTGGCTTTGCCCCGATCGCTCAGCAGAGTGGAATTCCAAAATGCGCCGGGACTCATGGGAATGGCTTGTAACCGACCGTCCCAATAGACAAATCGGGGGAGCTTGCCATCCGCAAACACCAGCTCATCCTGCAAACCCACTTCCACGGAGAGTTTCAGCAGCTCTGGCGTGGGGGCGAAGCTGTTGGGCCCCTCTTCCCACAGGAACCCATCGGCCGATCGGGTGGTGATGTTGCCGCCCACACGGTTTTGCGCTTCCACCACCAGGGTCGATCGCCCCCGGTTGCCCGGGTGATTAACCAAGCGGTGGGCAGCGCTCAAGCCCGTTAAACCCGCGCCGACAATCAACACATCGATCTCTGCTGATCGATCCGTTGTCCCTTCAACCCCAATCGGTGCAGCAACCACCACAGCTTGATCTCCTTTTTTCAAATTTTCTCAAAACAATTTCAAATTCAAACGCCAGCTCACGAATGGGGCTAGTTGCGCTAGTGGCGTGACAGGCTTAATGCATTGGGTCAAAGTTGCGGAGCCAGTTGTGGTAACAAAGGGCTTAAGCCCCTTGCTGCTTAACGATAGCCCCTTGCTGCTTAACGATCAGGTGACGGTAACAGTCATGTAATTTGACCCAGCGAATTAAGGTAGCCGTACTACTAGTTGCCCTGGCTTCCCTGAGTTCAATCAATCGCTTGAAGGACGGGCGATTCCAGGTGCTTGCAGTTATTCACAGGCGCTCGCAGTTGATTTCAGTCGATGCGATCTCGATGCGACTTCAAGCGACGTGGGATCGATCGAGTGAATTGATTTAATTGTGCGGTTTTTGGGGGCGGGGGCGATCGGGTCTCGGGAGGAGGGGCGATCGGCCGGCCAACCGCTTCTTAATTTAACCGCTGATGGTCTTTTATCTTTCTATCGTTATTGAGTTATAAAAACAAATCCAGTAGTGATGCTCCAGACTTTCTGAGTCAACTCATGCTGAGTTGCCGGCCCTCTCGATGGTGCATCCTGAAAACAGAAGGCGATCGCCCGATCGAGCAATCGCCTTCCCCTCAAGTAACCCTCAAGCAACCCTGAGCACCAGTCCCAAGGGATCCAAATCTTCCCGATGATGGCCTAACGCAGAGCTGCGATCGGGACGGCCGCCTTGGAATCGGTCATCGGTTGGGGCGATCGCGCCACCAACACCTCCCGAATTAACCGGGCGATCGCGCGTTGGGCTAACTCTCCGGCGATCTGTTGACCCAACTGCTGAGTTTCCGGCCGCACCAGGATCCGCGCCGCCAACTGCAACAGCTTCATTGAATCAAACCCAGGCGTTTCCTGAAGTAACTGCCAAATGCGTTGCAACCGCTCCAGGGTTTCGCGCGGGTCGCTGGGGTTGGTTCCCGGGTTGGAATTTGCTGGACTGCCTGGGTTGCGGTTCAGGAACTTGCCCCAATTGTCCAGGAGCGATCGCCAAGCACTTTGGCCCGCCGCGTCGATCGCTTCCACCAATCGACTGGCGACCTGTTGGCGAATAAATTCCCCCCGCTCCGAAAACAGAAACTCCGCTGCCCGATCGATCCCTTCATTGAGATCATAATCGGCGCTGTCCTTGGCATTGCGCAACAGATTTTCTAACCGATTCCAACGAAAATCTCCTTCCCGGAACAGCAAATCTTGCAGCGAAGCCCGCAGTTCTGGAGCCGGATCCGTGAGCAATCGCTTGGCAATATAAGGATAGGCTTTGCTGAGCACTTTGAATTCCGGATCCACATTGATCGCAATCCCTTCGAGGGTCACCAGCGATCGAATAATCAGGGCATAGTAAGCCGGAACTCGAAACGGGTACTCATACATCACCCCTGACAGTTGATCGGTGATGTTTTTGAAATTCAACTCCGAAACACTCGATCCCAGCGCATTGCTAAACACACCGGATAGGGCTTGGGAAATTGGTTCCAAATTGGTGTCGGGAGTCAAAAAATCCAGCTTCACGTAGTCTTCCGCCAATCGAGCAAAATCGCGATTCACCATGTGAACCACCGCTTCAATTAGCCCGTAGCGCTGATATTTTTTAACCCGGCTCATCATCCCAAAATCGAGATAAGCCAGTTGACCGTTGGGCATGGCCAACAGGTTGCCCGGGTGGGGATCCGCATGGAAAAAGCCATGTTCCAGCAATTGCCGCAGGGAACACTGCACCCCCACATCCACCAAGTGGGTGGCATCAATGCCTTGTGCGGCCACTTCTTTCAAATTGGTGAGCTTTGTCCCCGAAATCCACTCCATGGTCAACACCCGCTTACCGGTATATGGCCAATAGATTTTGGGCACATAAATTTCGGGCATGGAGCCGTAGAGTTTGGCAAAGTGCTCTGCGTTGCGCCCTTCTTGGGAATAGTCCATTTCCTCAAAGATGCGGGCCGCAAACTCATCGGTAATGGCGACTAGGTTGCTTCGCAGTCGCTTGACGTTTTTCATGGCCCATTTGGCAAGGCCACGCATGATGTAAACGTCAAGTGTGATTTGCTCCGTGAGTCCGGGTCGTTGCACTTTGACGGCAACGGCTTCCCCGGTTTTTAATTTGCCGCGATAGACCTGCCCCAAACTGGCGGCGGCGACGGGTTTTTCGCTGAGTTCAGCAAAGCAATTTTCGGGGCGATCGCCCAATTCTTCCTCAATGAATCGGTAGGCAATTTCATTCGGAAAAGCCGGCAATTGATCTTGCAGTTGGGTCAGCTCTTCCAAATAAACCGGCGGCACGAGGTCGGGCCGGGTGGAAAGGGCTTGCCCCACTTTGATGAAGGCGGGCCCCAACTGAGTCAGCAGTTCTCGTAACTGGCGGGCGCGGCGGGCTTCGTTGCGCTTGACTTGGTTGCTCTGGCGATCGCGCCAAATCGCAAAGGCAAACGTGAAGCAGGGCCACAAAACGGCGATCGCCCGTTGCAGCACGGCCCACCAGCGTCCTCGATAGGCCGCGTCGATCGCGTCTGGGTCGTAGTGGGGCGATCGATAGGTTTCGATGTCTTCGTCGTCGGTGGGCCCCTGACTTGGCGATACCGGCGCGGAAACATCCTCTGCTACTGCCCGTGCCTCGATCGTGGCCCGTTTGGGATCCGTCGCATCAAACACAGGAGTCATCGCTGAAGTCATGGCGAGCGTTGCCTGAACCAGTTACTTAGTTACTAATTGTAAATACTGTCGCCATCAATCGTTGGGTTTCGGCGGCGATTAATTGACCATGGGACAGCCTTGGAGGGCAAACGGGGAGCTGAGTTCAGTAGAGCGCCACGGCCCGTAAGGCTCTCCGTGATAGTTCACGGCTAACCGAAATAATCAGAATCATTCCCGAGCTTTCCAATCTTTTTGACAAATCGTCTCGAATCCTTAAGGAACTGGGCCTTGGCCCATCGAAAAGCCACGGTTTCCTCCATGATGGTTAATTGTTCTCGGCTTTTCGTGCCCTGAAACCCTAACGGAAACGTCGCTTGAAACGTTGGTGAATCAGGTCTTGAACAATCCTGATTGACTGGAGTAAGGGGAGAAAAAGCCAAGGGCGCAAAGCCTAGAGTGCAAAACCAAAATCCTAAGGGGGACGTGATGATGTCGATCGGGCTGGGGGACGATCGCGATCGCAGTGTTTCTCCGCAATTTCAGGGATGCTGAAGCTAATCAATTCCTCCAGCGATCGGATCTTTATTCCGATCGGTTCCTGATCTCCCTTTTAGGGATTGATTGCTCGATCGGGTGCAAAACCTCAACCCAGTTCAGGTCAAGTGCTTGACAAATTTTCCAAAATCAGGCCCAAAATTCCAAAACTAGGTTAAACTTAGGTTAAGAAGCCCTTAAGAAAGCTTCGTTCGCGCCCAACTCACGCCGTTACCGCGATCGCCCAGCGTTATCCTCCAACCAGGTGCAATCAGACCTTAACCCTCTGCTCTAACATCTTCCGGAAGCTCGCGATCGCCTCTTCGTCCATTCACAAATCGTGTATGACCTGGAGGTTATCCCCATGAAAGACCATGCGACCTTTATCGCTCCTTGCTCCACCTATCGCGGCGTAGTTCGCCCCGAGAATTTGGTCTTTAACGCGAACCTCCAAGAGTTTGCCCAACGAGTTGGCTTCATTTGTAACTTGGAGACCAACGGCAAGCTCTCACCCGAGGCAGCTTTTCATGAACTGCAATCCCTGTGGGCTTCCCTGGAAGGGAGTTATGAAAACCTTGGCGTTGGCCAAGAACCTTTTGGATCCAATCCGCAATAGTGGCCATTTTCGCGACCAACCACTTTAGCGAAGGCTTTGGATGGTTGCGAGTGGCGCGGTAACCCAAGTTTGGGTTTTTGGCGGATCCACTGTTTGGACTCGCAGACTCACCATTGATGTATTGCCGATTCGCCATTGCGGCCTAGCCCCACGGCTGCGCGTAGTTGCTGAATGCTCCATGGTTCGATCGCCCTCCCCCTGCCAGAGACCGTTCTTGGCTAGGTTGGGCCCTGGGGAGAACGTTAGACTTTGGAGCGTTCAGGCCGTGACTTCAGGGCGAGGGGCCTTCCGATGGTGTTTACAGAAGCTTGGCAATCGGGCAGTGGCGGACAGCAGCCATTTCCCCATCATTTGGCTCGTGCAATTCGGTTGATTGTGTTGGATATTGACGGCACAATCGCGGGTCGAAATAACCAAATTAATCCCCCGGTTCTGGCCGCGATCCAAGCGGCTCAGGGCCGGGGTTTGTCTGTCACTATTGCCACGGGGCGCATGTATTGCTCGGCGTTGCGGTTTCATCGGGAGATTCAAACCCCCCTGCCGCTGATTGCCTATCAGGGGGCTTGGATGGATCAACCAGACCACAGCCAACCGGACGATCGCCCTAAGTCCAAACCGCTGTTTCACCGCCCGCTGGATCGGACGGTGGCGCGGGAAGTGGTTGACTTTTTGGAGGAGCCGGCCTGGGGCGATCGCCTGTCGGTGCATTTGTATGTGAACGATCGGTTGCTGATTCGTCAACTGACACCGGCCAGCCAAGACTATGCCGATCGCACGGGTGTGACCCCGATCGAAGTGGGAGATTTTCGGCAGGTGCTGGATCAAGGCCCCGACCCCACCAAGGTGTTGGCCCTCAGTCCCGATCGCCAGTTAACCCGCGATCTTTTGGAAAAACTACGCCAGCGCTACTGTGCCCAGGAAGCTTACCTCACCACGTCCGTTTCCACCTTTTTGGAAGTGGCGCACCCGGACGTGAACAAGGGCAATGCGGTGCGGCACTTGGCGGAGCAACAGTTGGGTGTACGGCCGGAGCAGGTGATGTTTGTAGGCGATAACTTCAATGATTTGGAAGCGATCGCCTATGCCGGTTTGGGGGTGGCCATGGGGGATGCACCGGAACCGGTTAAGGCGATCGCCCAATGGGTTGCGCCGTCGGTGGCGGAGGATGGGGCTGCTCGGGCGATCGAGCAAGTTTTAGCGGCGCAGGGATCAGCTCATTAGGCCCCTCAATCTACGATTTGGCCAACTTACGTGGCTCCTGCGGCTCATACAGAATCAGACGGTTGCCCGCCGGGTCGATCGCGTCAATTTCCCGGCCGTGGCTCGCAATGCGCACTGGCCCCGCCAAGGTGGCCCCCCGATCGCTCACCAGGGCGATCGCTTGATCCAAATCCATAACTTCCAAGCAGAGACAAAAGCCCCCCGTTGCGCCCTGAAAGCGCTCCATCTGGTCGGGTTGGGGCCGGAAAATTCCTAAGCGCAGACCGCCCGTTAGCCCAAATTCCCAATAGCCCGAACCGATCGATCGCACCGGATCTCCCAGGAGCGATCGATAGAACGTGCCCAACTGTCCCCCCATCCCATCCGCCAAAACCACCAGCGCTCCACGATAGTCCAATCGATCCACAGCGCAACTCCGCAAGCTCGGCTCATCCGGATTAACTGCCCATTCCACCCTACCCCAAGCATCCCTTCAGAACATCAGCTTGGGCAAAGATGGAGATCAGCAAATTGGGGTCAACAGTCACGGGGCCATTAGCCGGTTTTCAACCTGGCATAAGCGTCCGATCTCGCAGTCAATCATCCTGTAGAAGTTGGAAGTTATTGCCAAGCTCGGATCGCTCTCTTGCAGCACAGTCTTGCGGTTGTGATCTTAAAAAATCCCACTAAAAATAATCTTGTAAATTTCCTTAGATTACCCAACTTTCTGCGGGAACTATCATGTATTTCACAGTAATTCAAAAAAATTATGGTCACAGAGCCATGCAAAAAAATATCCAGAATTTTAGAAATTAAACGGGAACCAATTTGGGAACCCTTCGTCTGACAAGGCAGAGATGCCAAAAGCTCGTAACAGCAAACTGATCGACTCAGTAACTGGACTGAATCGATCGGCTATAGGAAATTTCAATCCTAAGCATTTGGGTGTATCGCAATTATTTCGATGCAGGCTTTGGGCTGTGAAATAACGCACCATCAGCAAATCATTGTTTCCCGATCGCTCGAAATACGATTGCCCAGCCCATGGACTGCGATCGAAATGGCAGGTGAACAAGCCCGTTCATCTGTCTCATCCAGTCGAGATCTAGGGACTTAATCAGCAATATCTGAGGACATCAAAAACCATGGCTACAACACCCACCACGGACACTGTAGTTATTCCAACCTCCACCACCCCAACCACCACATCCGGAACCACGGGCACGACCGGAACCACCGGTACGACCACGGGAACCACGGGCACGACTGGCACGACTGGAACCACCGGTACGACCACGGGAACCACCGGTACAACTACGGGTACGACTGGAACCACCGGTACAACTACGGGAACCACGGGAACCACCGGTACAACTACGGGTACGACTGGAACCACCGGTACGACTGGAACCACCGGTACGACTGGAACCACCGGTACGACTGGAACCACCGGTACAACTGGAACCACGGGTACAACTACGGGTACGACTGGAACCACCGGTACGACTGGAACCACGGGTACAACCCCCGACCCCACCGGAACCACAACGGGAGCCGCGATCGACCCGTCCCTTTGCTTCGACGAAAAGTTCTATCTGGATCAAAATCCTGATGTGGTCGCCGCTGTGCAAAGTGGCTCCATCAAGAGCGCCTATCAGCACTTTCTAACGGTTGGGCAGTTTGAAGATCGCGCCCCTTCGTTGGTCTTCGATCCGAAGGCATATCTGGAATTAAACGTTGACCTGAAGATTTCGCTGAAAGCCAGCGGTTTCCGCAGCGCCTTTGAACACTTCATCAAAGCCGGTGTTCAAGAACGGCGGGTGGGCAGCTACTTCTTCAACCCCAATGAATATCTGAAGACCAACGGCGATGTTGACGGGTTCATTCTGTTCAACAATCTGTCGTTTTCCTACAGCTACAAGCACTTCTTGACTGTTGGTGTCAAGGAAGGACGCAACAGCGGCACATTCTTTGATGGCAAGTATTATCTGGAAGCCAATCCGGATGCCGCAGCGGCGGTCGCCAGCGGCCAATTCAGCAGCGCCTTTGCCCATTTCCAAGCGGTTGGTTTTGCCAAGGGTCTCAGCCCTTCACCCAAGTTCAACCAAGATCTTTACCTAGACTTCAACGAAGACCTTTCCAAGGCCTTCAAGGGCGGACAGGTCAAGAACCTGTTCAAGCACTTCCTGGAATTCGGCATCAAAGAAAAACGGGATGCAGATTTCACGAATTCGCCTTTGTCTGACCGGCCCAGCGAGGGAGATGATTTCTTCCGGGGTGGTTCCAACAAAGATGTGTTCAATGGCCTGGGTGGTGATGACAAGATCTTTGGTTTCGGTGGCGATGACATCCTGACGGGAAATGCTGGGGATGACCTGATCTTTGGCGGCGATGGCAATGACTTTATTGTCGGTGGTGCTGGCAAAGATATCCTGGTGGGCGATCAGGGCGATGATTCGATTCTGGGTGGCGAAGGTGACGACTCGATCGAGGGTGGCTACGGTAAGGATGCCCTGTGGGGTGGTGCTGGTAAGGATGTGTTCCTGTTTGGCAAGTTGGATGTGACGGCCACTACGGGTTCCGATTCGTTAACGGGCGGCACGAGCGGATCGACCACGGGTAGCACGACGGGTTCGACTTCCACCACGGGGACTACGCTCGGAACCACCACCGGTACAACTGGCACAAGTACAACTGGCACAGGTACAACTGGCACAGGTACAACCGGTACGACGGGCACAGGTACGACGGGCACAGGTACGACGGGCACGGGCACAACCGGTTCCACGACGGGCAGCAGCTCGATCGACCCCTTGACCGGCGAAGCGACGATTTATGACTTCTCAACGAAGGACGATCGAATTGCTCTGGCGGCGAACTTGGGCTTCAAGTCCGGTGGTGATGTGCTGAAAGCCGTGACCCAAAAGGGCCGCGACGAAGACGGCAACTTCTTCTCGATCGTCAAGGTTTCCTCGGGCTTCTCGCTGAAGATCTACTCCGAAGCAGAATTGGTTGCCAGCAACTTCCGCATCTTTGGTCTGCCGGACACCAACACGGGCGGTAGCACGGGTGGTAGCACGGGCGGCGGCAGCAGCACAGGCGGCACCACGGGCGGCGGCACTACGGGTGGTAGCCTCAGCGGTTCCACAACCAACGTGACGAACATCACCAATATTACGAACATCACCAACATCACGAATATCACCAACATCAGCTTGGGCGGTGGTTTGTTGGGCCTGCCGCCCGGATTGGCGAAACAGATCGTTGGTGGCAAGCGGACGTTTGACACCTTGCCCCCCGGCATTGGTAAGCGCTTCGGCAAGGGTGATGACGATTAAAACCTGAGTCATTGGGGGTCGGGGCCAAATTACAGAACGGTTCCCGATCGCCAAGATGCTGAGGAGCTAATCGGTTGCGCTGATTCGGCTGCGCTCATGTGGTGCGCTTGCATCGGTGGAAGCAAAACCGATAGAGTCTGAGGGGTGGACAGTGAGCCACCCCTTTTTTTGGTATTCCCAACTTTTCAAAGATCCCATCAAAGGATGTCTGAAAAGCCAAAACTACTGCTTTGTGGGTTTCATCAACCGGCCCAGACAAGGGGCTGAAGCTCCTTGCCCCCACAACTGTTGGCGCTTGATTAGCCCCTCAGGCTATTTCTCAGGCACTCTCGTAATAGCCAAAAGAATGTTGAAAGATCAATATCTGCAAGACAGCTAAATCTGAAAGACAGCCAATCTAAAAAACAACGAAGACACAAAATAGCGAAGACAAGGGGAATGCAAACGATGGATTTCAGTCAACTTTTGAATGGCAAAGGGCTGACGGAACTGGCGATCGAGGGGGCCAAGTGGACTTTGGCGGCCGATGGTCTGTTTTTGCTCTTGACCATTTTGGCGTTTGTGTTGGGCTGGGCCTGGCGATTTCGACTGGTGGGAGTCACCGCGTTCACGATCGTGGTGGCAGCGGGGCTGTTTGGTTTTGGCCTCAGCCTCCGGGAACGGCCGCGCATTGAGGGAGCTGCCGCCTACCACCTGGTTTATGACACAGGGGCAACCCTCGCTACGATCGCCGTTTCGCCAGATTTGCCCGCAGAGGTCTTGGTGGCTACCCTCAAGCAAGCGGCGATCGACCTCTACTCCCCCGGACGAGTGGGGGGACAGCCCTCGTTGACCATCCGTGCGCGATCGATCACTCATCCTGAGGACGGGATCTCGAAACTCCAGTACCTGGGGCAAATTGAGCGATCGCTCACCGTTCGCATCGATGAAAACCCCAAAATCTCCCTATTCTAGGAGTCTAGCTTTTAGGAACTCAGCTCGCTCCCCGTTCGATCGACCATGGCTTCCTGGCTGCTGGTTAAACCATTTAGGAAGCCTGGCCGACTGCTCAGTTCTACGTCAATCAGCGCCCAGCTCTACATCAACATGCTGTCCATATTGGGCTGCACCTTCGCTCGAATTAGCAGAGCCGTGATGTTGTCATGGCCATTGTGCTGATTTGCCAGCTCCACCAGTTGTGAAACCCCTTGGTCAAGATTGGCGCGCGAGCTAATCAGTGGGGCTAAGTGGGTTTGCCAGTGGGCTTCAACCAAGTCGTTGTCGCTCAATCCATCGGAACAGAGCAACAACAGAGCATCTTCGTCCAAATCTAAAAACTGGATTTCTGGATCCACTCCGGTGTTATCGCGGGGCCCCAGGGCCTGGGTGAGTTGATAGGCATCGGGGCGGCTGTAGGCGGCATCGGGATCAATGCCGCGCTGAATTTCCCGCTGTCCGACTTCGTGGTCGGTGGTGATTTGCTCAAGACCCCGACGGCGGGTGAGCCGATAGAGCCGGCTGTCTCCCACGTGGGCCACGGCCACCTTGGAATTGTGGACAAGCACTAAAACCAGGGTGGTTCCCATCCGCCCACTGCCCGATCGCTGTTCGCTTTGGTTTTCGTCGTAAATTGCCTGGTTGGCGATGAAGATGCCCTCTCGAATGGCCTCGATCGGGGGCATTTCATTTTGCCAATGGGTTTGGAAATAGTCCTGAAGGGTTTTGACCGCCAAGTGGCTGGCCACTTCTCCGCTGGCATGGCCTCCCATCCCGTCACAGAGGATGTAGAGATTGTGGGCCCGAACCGTCCTGCCGTTGGGGGTTTCCAAGCGCTGGAAGTTGGTGTAAATGCCGAAATAGTCCTCATTGTGATCGCGCTGGCGACCAATATCGGTGCGCCCCGCTTCATCCAGACTCGACAACTTCATGGGCAGGACGATTGTGGGTGTATCGTCCTCATCGTCATCCCGCAGGCTACTGAGGGGAAGATTAGCGAGTGGATTGCCACCGTTAGGAACAACCGAGCTAGCAGGCATGGCCACGCTTTCGCTCAGGCTGGTGGCGGCGATCGCCGCTACGGGGGATTTTTGCTCCAAGTTGTCGGCAATGAGCCGCAGGTGCTGGCGCACCACGTCGGGGCTAGTGAATTGCCCCCGAGCAATCAGTTGCGCCAGGTTAATCAGGGAGTCGGCTCCTGGGTGTTCTGCCTGGGTCAGCAACTGTAGCCAGGCTTCGCCCAAGTGCGTGAGGCTACTGGCGGCGGTGGGCTGCTCCGGATGCGCCGTGGGGTCATGCAGACGCTTGAGGCTCAGAACGCTGTCTTCGTCAACACACAGGTTGTCGAGCACGAGCAGACTGGCGGTGCATTGCACAGGAATTAGCTCTTCCCAAAGGTCAAGCATTTCGTAGAGATCGTGCAGGACTTGCAGGGTGGGTGTGTCGGGATCTCGCCACAGATCGCTCAGGGATTTCCAGTCCGATCGATCCTCAATCAACAGCACTTGCCAGCCTTCTCCTTGCCAGGTGTCGTAGACCTGCGGCAAGCGTTGGCCCAGTTGTGAATCGAGCAGCAGATAGGGTTGGGCAATGGAGGGAATCTGGGACTCGATCGAGAGTTCGTTGGGTGCGGGTTGAGAGCTGGGGGGCAAGGTGGGTTCCGCGTCGCCCTCGATCGGTTGGTGCAACCAGCGATCGAAAAATCGCAGTCGATAGGGCTGTTGATCCAGTACTTGGGTTTGATATTGAGCGCTGGCATCAATTGCCCGAATTGGGGTCAAGGGCTTGTAGCGCAGAAAAGGCTGGTCGGGATCATTGGTCTCGGGGGGATTTGGCCAAGCGGCATCCGGTTCCGGAGGCACCAAAAGAGCTTGCAGAACTGTCCCGATCACCTCGCCACAGTCACTACAGGTGAGCTGACCGACGGGATTCTCAGTGCCGCATTCCTGACAGAGCAGTCGATCGAGCGAGGCACCACACTGCTGACAGTACTTGTTGTCATCAGGGTTTTCACATTGGCACTGGGGACAAATCTGCATAGCAGCCACTGTCAGAGGTCTCAAGAGTGATCAGGGTTGGTTGATCAATGGGTGATCAAGCTTGGGTGATTAAATCGAGTAATCAAATCACGAGGACTATTAAACGGAGCATCTAAACGAAACGCCTAAACAAAATGCCTAAACAGAACATCGCGAATAGCCGTTGGCACGCCACCCTGATCGGAAATACTGGATCGAGTCAAGCCAAATGGGCCAGGTCAAAAGTGGCCGCCCCCGGCAAGATGTTTGACGATCTTTTCTGGATTCTAGCCGACTGCTCCCGGTCTCAATCGTAACGCTTCAGAGATTACGGATCGTGATAGATACCTCACTCTCGCGGATTGGCTTCGTTACGGCTTAATTAACGATTTTGGGGGGCGAGCCTTGATCATGGAAATCCCAGCCAATTTGGGGCAGCTCCGGTCTCCTACGCGCGATCGCGATCAAATGGCATCTGCACCCAGCGCCGGAACCCAGTGCCGGAACCCAGTGCCCAGAACCATCACCGGAAACCAGTTTTGGAGTTCACCGCGTTCCGCATCCAGCGCCACTGAACTAGTCTCCATCTCAGTGGCGCTAAGGGGGGGGCTAACTAGCCGCTGCTGACGCAAATTCCGTCTGTTTTAGCTTTTCTAGCGAAAAGTTGCCTGATCCGGCGAAGCATTTGCAAATTTTTCAAGATTTCAGGCCCAATCCCCCATCATGGCCCCCAAAATCTACAACGCCCAACCTCCTGAACTCAGGTGTTGGGCTGAAGGGCATTGGGGTCAAGGACTAGGGGCGGGTTCTGGGATCGGGGCGGCGCGGTTCGGCAGTTCCTGAAGGCTTCCTTGGCGGAAGGTGCGATCGCCCTGATAGCCGGACAAATCCGCCAGGCGATCAAGCGGCGTTACTCCCTCGTAGAGCTTGCCGCCAATTTTCCAGGTGGGGAAACTGCGAATACCCGCCGCCCGGCAAAGATCCGGTTTGGCGTTTTTGCCGTTGGGATCACACTCCACGTAGGGCAACTTCGCGGCTGCCTCCTTGCCAAACAGTTCTTTCTGCTCGTGGCAGTGGGGACACCAATAGGCTCCAAATTCCTGCGCTCCTGCTTTGGTGAGGTGCTCGGCTAAGGCGATTTCGGCTGGGCCGGAGGTGGTCTTGATGGTGAACATTTCCGAGCCGTTGGAGCTGGATCCGCTGGGAGTGGCATAGACCCCCAAGGTTCCCACCAGCGTGATGATGGCCAGCCCGATCGCCGTGAAAATCGGTTTCCCTAAGTCATCCCAACGGCGACTGCTGAGGGCCAGGCCAAACAGCGACAGGGAAAAGAACGCCGACCCCAAACAATAGAGACAAGTCTCGCGAATTTCCGAGACCATCACATACATCAAATAGCCGCTGAACGTGGCCATCGCTGCGCCGCCCGCCACCAACAGCAAGCCGCTCCATTCTTCAATCTGCACTTGCAGATCCTTACGGGCCTGTTGGGTTACCAGGGGAGCCAGCGCCAGCAACAACATCGCGCCATAGCCCAACATCCCAATCAGCGGCAGCGGTATCCCCAACACCTCGGCATAGGGACTGTTCAGGACGCGATCGCACCCTTCTGTGGGGCAAGCCGCCTTTGCGCCCGTTAACTTCACCACGGTTAGATAGCTGGTGAGCACCAAACCGGTTCCGGCGATGCCCGCAATTACGGTGCGACCGTGGCGATGGAGCCAAGGCAGTTGGCGGCGGCGTTTTGTGCTAGAAGCAGTCATGGCAAGGCACAGAGAACCATCTCGATCGGGATACGGCAAAGCCGTCACTACAGACTTCAGGGTAGCGAACGACCTTACCGCTGTCTAGGAAGGTCAACGAATCATTGCTTGATGGTGCGAAAATGGCTGGTCAGATGCGCCAGAGAAAGCTATCAAAACGCAGAAAAAGAGACAAAAGACAAAGAGACAAAAAAGATGGCCAATGCTCAGCACTGGCCACCAAATCAGCTCGAAATGACAGTCAAATCGGGGCTAATTCCCGAGTTCTAGCGAGCCACCGACCAATTTTGGTCAACCCGGATGGGCGGCATCAGGAACAGGGCAATGAGCTGCCAGGCCGTGTTCAAAATCAACGGCAACTTTTGCAGGGTCTTCACAAAGCCCGGTTCGTTCGAGGCAGCGATTTCACCCAACTTGATGTTGTTGGCAGCACAGCGATCGAGCCGCTCATAGAACTCAGGGTTCTCCACATCCAGGACGATCGGGAACACCCGACCCGCCGTTTCGTTGGTCTTCTTAATCACTTCGATGTCATAGTCGCGAGCGTTCAACCCGATCGCCGCGTAGAACCCGCTCCGTTGCAGATCGTTCAAGAACATCGTCGCAAACACCGACAGCAGGAAGAACCGGCACCAGAGACGGGCTTTCCAGTCGTTCAGGAATTGGGGATTGGCCCGCAGCACTGCATCGAAAAAGTCGCCGTGGCGGTTCTCGTCTTGGCACCAGTTTTCAAAGAAGCGGAAGATCGGATAAATCCGGTCTTCGGGATTCTTTTCCAGGTGGCGATAGATCGTGATGTAGCGCCAGTAGCCGATCTTTTCCGACAGGTAGGTCGCGTAGAAGATGAACTTCGGTGCGAAGTAGGTGTAGCTCTTGCTTTGGGTCAGGAAGCCCAAATCCAGCGACAGGTTGAAGTCCGTCATCGCCTTGTTCAGGAAGCCCGCATGGCGTGCTTCATCCCGCGACATCAGCTCAAACCCTTCGGCCAGCACCGGGTTTTTGCCCTTCAGCTTCCGCGACAGTTCCTTGTAAAGCAGGAAGCCCGAAAATTCAGCGGTGCAGGAGCGCTCCAGAAACTCAATGAACAGCTCACGGGTTTTGCCGTCAATGTGATCCCAGCTTTGGTTGAACTCTTCATCGCGCACGAAGTGGTGGCGGTTATAGTCCACCCGAAATTCTTCGATGATCGCTTGGAGTTCCTCTTCGTTGGCGGAGATATCCATCGCCGCCATTTCTTCGAAGTTGGTGGTGTAAAAGCGTGGCGTGAGGATCGTGTCCTTGGCGGGAACTTTGACTCCCGGCTGGACGGCTTGCGGTTTTTGGGGAGTGCTAACCATGAATTGCTTAGTGCGATCGAGGTACGGGTTGGGCGGATGACTGAGCCAGACAGGATCTGCAGCGATCTGACTGGAGCAATCGGAACGGATCTATCAGCGTGCTAGGGAAGGGTCGTCAACGGGATGATCAGCAGCGATTTTTTCCTGACAACTGCACAGCGGTTGTGCGGGATCAAAGGCTGCGTTGGGATTTTAAAAACGGCTTGCCAAAGATCGCTAAAGATCAAAGCCTTAAAAAAACTGTTGTTTAGTCTATCAATCTCCTTTGGGGGGATGGGGGATGGGATATGAAGAGTTACAACAACAGGTAACAATCTGCAACAAATCTCAACTTCGTAATGCCCTTAATGCCCTGCTGATCCCCCTAGCGTTCGGGGCTGGGGCGATCGGTGCGCACCTTCACGGAATAGCCATGGGACGGTAGACCCTCCGCTTCCGCCAAGGCCTGCACCGCCGAAGACACGGACGACAGGGCCCCGGCGGAATAGGAAATGATGCTGGAATGCTTCATGAAGGTTTCCGTGCTCAGGGGGGAGGCATAGCGGGCTGCGCCGGAGGTGGGCAGGGTGTGGTTGGGGCCCGCGAGGTAGTCGCCCACTGCTTCCGGTGTGGAGTGGCCCAGGAAGATGGCTCCGGCATGTTTAATCCGCTCCAGGAGATCCCAGGGTTCCGCCACTTCTAGTTCCAGGTGTTCCGGTGCAAATTCGTTGGACAATTCCGCCGCCAGCTCCAGCGTTTCCACCACAACGACCAGGCCGAAATGGGCGATCGCCTTTTCCGTATCAATTCGCCGAGGGTGATCCGCCAGTTGATCCTTGACCTCGTTCACCACCTTTCCGGCGAGGTCGCCATCGGTGGTGATCAAGATTGCAGCGGCCATGGGGTCATGCTCAGCCTGGGCGAGCAGGTCGGCGGCCAGGTGGGTGGGATCAGCGGTGCGATCGGCAATCACGAGCACCTCCGAGGGGCCCGCGAGGGAGTCAATGCCCACCGTGCCGTAGACTTGCCCTTTGGCCAGCATCACGTAAACATTTCCGGGGCCGGTGATCACGTCCACTTTCGGAATCGTTTCCGTACCGTAGGCGAGGGCAGCGATCGCCTGGGCCCCACCCACGCGGTAAATTTCCGTCACGCCCGCTTCTTGGGCCGCCACCAGTACGGCCGGATTCAAAGTACCCCCGGGCCCCGGCGGGGTCACCATCACAATGCGCTCCACCCCGGCCACCTTGGCCGGAATCGCATTCATCAGCACGGTGCTGGGATAGGCAGCCCGACCACCGGGAACGTAGAGACCGGCGCGATCGACCGGCGTGTAGCGCTTGCCCAAGACCACATCTCGATCGCCAAATTGCACCCAGCTTTTGGGAACCCGCAGCCGGTGAAACTCCTCAATTTGTCGGCTCGCCAGTTGGATCGCCGACAGGAGTTCCTTGGAAACCTGTTGGTAGGCCGCATCCAGTTCCGACCCCGTGACGCGAAGTTGCTCGGCAGTTAAAATCTGCTTGTCAAACTCTTCCGTGTAGGCTAGCAAGGCCCGATCGCCCTGGCGCTTCACGGTTTGGAGGATCTGACGCACGGTGGCTTCCTTATGCGTCACCTGCTCATCGTGGGTGCGATCGCAAATCCGCCGTAGCTCCGACCGGGCCTCGGCCAATTCGGTAATAATTCGCAACATGGAGTCTTCGCGTCCTGGTCGTCCAATTCGGCGACCTCGTAGCGCCCCGTGGCTACCGACGAGATCGGCGTAGTCATCATTATAGAAACACTCGGCAGCCTGAAAACCTTGTCTCCTGAGAGCAAGGGTTAAAAAGTGATCACGCCAGAGTCCCGATCACCGGGCTAGTGCGGTGAGTATTAAAACATTTTTTAACAAAATTCCGGAGTTCTTTGCACGAGTTCCGGCAGTGGGTGTTATTATGGATCGCCGGGCAGTTCCAACACCGTCCAATCTCTCCTTGTTCAGCCTTGCCAAAGGGTGACTGCCAGAGCCGAAATTTTTTTCTTGCTCACCAGCGTCACGACTCACCGGGCCCAAGGAACCGTGCCGATGCTTCTTGACCGCTCATTGTAGCGGTGTCAGCCTGCGGAGCGACCCTGAGACTTTTCCTGGTCTCATCCTAGAACGAAGGTGCGGAAGACTCGACCACGAGAAACAAGCAAGAACCCAAATCCTCTGGTTTGGGTGTCCCCTTGCCCCGGCATGGGAATCTAGTGTCAACGTTGCAATCGAAATCCTAAGAGATCGACCGTGGCTAATATTAAGTCTGCAATCAAGCGCGTTCAGATCGCAGAGCGTAATCGACTGCGTAATAAAGCTTATAAGTCGGCGGTGCGAACCCTGACCAAGAAATATCTGTCGTCGGTGGATGCTTACGCGGCCAACCCTTCGCCGGAAGCCCTGGAAGCCGTCCAAGCAAATCTGTCCAACGCTGCCAGCAAAATTGACAAGGCCGTGAAGCGGGGTGTTTATCACCGCAACAACGCCGCGCGCAAAAAGTCGAAGTTGGCCAGCTACCTGAAGAAGGCTGTCGCTGCTTAAGGGTTGGTTGGGCGATGGGGCCTCGCCACCCTTGGTGCGTTGTCCATCGCTGACTGAGACTGCTGGGCTGAGATCCCAAGCATTAACCCTTAGCCGTAGTCGAGGTGGGTAAACGCGCCGTGAAAGCGATTGACACGCACGTTCACGTTAATTTTCCCAACTTTAGTGATGATTTCAGCGCCGTTCGCCAGCGTTGGTTGGCGGCCGGCGTTGACGCGTTGGTTCACGCTTGTGTGCATCCGGGCGAGTTTGGGGCGATTCAGGCGATCGCTCGGGCTTGCCCTGAGGTGTTTTTCGCCGTTGGGCTACACCCACTGGAGGCGGAACATCAGTGGCAAGAGGCATTGGGTGAGCAAATTCGCACCTTGGCTCAATCGGATTCAAAGGTGGTGGCCATTGGTGAAACTGGTCTCGACTTCTATAAATCAACGGCCCATCAAGTGCAGTTGGCGGCCTTTGGGGCCCAGCTTGATTTGGCCAACGATTTAGGTCTGCCGGTGATTATCCATTGCCGCGACGCTGCTGAGGAAATGCTTGCGTTTCTGCGCGATCGCCCGGGGTGTCCGGCGGGAGTGCTGCACTGCTGGGGAGGTATCCCTCAGCAGGCATTGCAGTTTGTGGAGCTTGGATTTCACATCAGCTTCAGCGGCACGGTCACCTTCAAGAATGCCCCAGACATTCAGGAATCCGCCAAGGTGGTACCGCTCGATCGCCTGTTGGTGGAAACGGATTGCCCATTTTTAGCTCCCGTTCCCCATCGCGGTCGTCGCAATGAACCGGCCTACGTGGTTTCGGTGCTCAACCAGGTGGCCGCCCTGCGGAACCTTGACCCGATCGCCCTGGGTGAGCAGACCAGCGCCAATGCTCGCCAGTTGTTCCGACTGCCCCAGTCGAGCGAACCCACCGTTCCCGCCCTGGCCCTCGCCTAGGGCCCCGCAGCCGGGCCGGGCGATCGCCCCTGCGATTCGCCCCTTAGTCAGGCCCGGTCACCGTTGTTTTGCTGCTGTTTTGCTGCCCGCGTTCCATCTGCCAACGGGTTTGCACTTGGCATCACCGCCCCCAGGAGACGCATGACCGACAAACTCGCGACCACGACCCCTTCGTTTCTGCTGCCCGACCTAATTGAAATTCAACGGGCCAGCTTCCGTTGGTTTCTCGAAGAAGGCCTGATCGAAGAACTTGATAGCTTCTCCCCGATCACGGACTATACCGGCAAGTTGGAGCTGCACTTCATCGGCAAAAACTACAAGCTGAAGCGGCCCAAATACGACGTTGATGAAGCCAAGCGGCGGGATGCCACCTATTCGGTGCAAATGTATGTGCCGACCCGGTTGATCAACAAGGAAACCGGCGAAATTAAGGAGCAGGAAGTCTTTATTGGCGATCTGCCCCTGATGACGGAGCGCGGTACCTTCATCATCAACGGCGCGGAACGGGTGATCGTGAATCAGATCGTCCGTAGCCCTGGCGTTTACTACAAGTTTGAAATCGACAAGAGCGGTCGCCGTACCTATTCCGCCAGCTTGATTCCCAACCGGGGCGCTTGGCTGAAGTTTGAGACCGACAAAAACGACATGGTTTGGGTGCGGATCGACAAGACCCGCAAACTGTCGGCCCAGGTGCTGCTGAAGGCCCTGGGCTGGACGACGGCGGAAATTCTTGATGGGCTGCGTCACCCGGAATATTTCCAACGGACGATCGAAAAAGAAGGCGACTTCTCCGAAGAAGAAGCGCTGATGGAGCTGTATCGCAAGCTGCGGCCGGGCGAACCGCCGACGGTCTCGGGTGGTCAGCAACTGTTGGATTCGCGCTTCTTTGATCCCAAGCGCTACGATCTGGGCAAGGTGGGCCGCTACAAGATCAACCGCAAGCTGCACCTAAACATTCCCGACACGGTGCGCGTGCTGACCCCGCAGGATATTCTGTCGGCGATCGACTACCTGATCAACTTGGAATTCGACCTGGGCAGCACCGACGACATCGACCACCTGGGCAACCGTCGGGTGCGATCGGTCGGTGAGCTGTTGCAAAACCAAGTGCGTGTGGGTCTGAACCGGTTGGAGCGGATCATTCGCGAGCGGATGACCGTTTCCGATGCGGATTCCTTGACTCCGGCTTCGTTGGTGAACCCGAAACCCCTGGTGGCGGCGATTAAGGAGTTCTTTGGCTCCAGCCAACTGTCCCAGTTCATGGATCAGACCAACCCCCTGGCGGAGTTGACCCACAAGCGCCGTCTCAGCGCCCTCGGCCCCGGCGGTTTGACCCGGGAGCGGGCGGGCTTCGCGGTGCGCGACATTCACCCCAGCCACCATGGCCGGATCTGCCCGATCGAAACGCCGGAAGGCCCGAACGCCGGTCTGATTGGCTCCTTGGCGACCCATGCCCGCGTTAATCCCTACGGATTCATTACCACCCCGGTTTTTCCGGTGGAAAATGGCCGCGTCCGGCTCGATCGCTCGCCGATCTACATGACCGCCGACGAAGAGGACGATGTGCGCGTGGCTCCTGGGGATGTGCCCATGGATGAAAACGGCTACATCCTTGGGGAATCCGTGCCCGTGCGCTACCGTCAGGAATTCACCACCACCACCCCCGACCAGGTGGACTACATCGCCGTTTCCCCGGTACAAATCATCTCGGTGGCAACGTCCTTGATTCCGTTCCTGGAGCATGACGACGCAAACCGGGCCCTGATGGGATCGAACATGCAACGGCAAGCTGTGCCCCTGTTGCGGCCCGAGCGGCCCCTCGTCGGTACGGGTCTGGAAGCCCAGGCCGCCCGCGACTCGGGGATGGTGATTGTTTCTCGTACCGCTGGGGAAGTGGTCTACGTGTCCGCTAAGGAAATCCGTGTCAAGGATCCGAACGGCAACATCCTGGAATACGAGCTGCAAAAATACCAGCGATCGAACCAAGACACCTGCTTGAACCAGCGCCCCTTGGTCTACAGCGGCGAGCGCGTGGTGGCCGGGCAAGTGCTGGCCGATGGCTCTTCCACCGAAGGCGGCGAGCTGGCCCTGGGTCAGAACGTCACCGTCGTTTACATGCCCTGGGAAGGCTACAACTACGAAGACGCAATCCTGATCAGTGAGCGCCTGGTGGCCGAGGATGTCTATACCTCGATTCACGTTGAAAAATTCGAGATTGAAGCCCGCCAAACCAAGCTCGGCCCCGAAGAAATCACCCGCGAAATTCCCAACGTCGGGGAAGATGCCCTGCGGCAACTGGACGAGCACGGCATCATCCGGATCGGCGCTTGGGTCGAGTCCGGTGACATCCTGGTCGGGAAAGTCACGCCCAAGGGTGAATCGGATCAGCCGCCGGAAGAAAAGCTGTTGCGAGCGATCTTCGGTGAAAAGGCCCGGGATGTGCGCGATAACTCCCTGCGCGTGCCTAACGGTGAAAAGGGTCGCGTTGTTGATGTGCGCGTGTTCACCCGCGAGCAGGGCGACGAGCTGCCCCCCGGCGCGAACATGGTTGTGCGAGTTTATGTGGCCCAAAAGCGGAAAATCCAAGTGGGCGACAAGATGGCCGGTCGCCACGGTAATAAGGGGATCATCTCCAAGATTCTGCCCGTGGAAGATATGCCCTTCTTGCCCGATGGTAGCCCGGTCGATGTGGTGCTGAATCCGCTGGGGGTGCCCTCCCGGATGAACGTTGGTCAGGTGTTTGAGTGCTTGCTGGGTTGGGCCGGTGAGCAGTTGGGGATGCGCTTCAAGGTCACGCCCTTTGACGAAATGTACGGGGCAGAAGCCTCCCGCTTGGCGGTGCATGGCAAGTTGCAGGAAGCCCGCGACGAAACCGGCAAGGACTGGCTGTTTGAGCCGACCAATCCCGGCAAAATCACGGTCTACGACGGCCGCACCGGGGAGCCGTTCGATCGCCCCGTCACCGTCGGCAAGGGCTACATGCTGAAGCTAGTCCACTTGGTTGATGACAAGATCCACGCCCGCAGCACCGGCCCCTACTCACTGGTGACCCAACAGCCCCTCGGCGGTAAAGCCCAACAGGGTGGTCAGCGGTTTGGGGAAATGGAAGTGTGGGCCCTGGAAGCCTTCGGGGCGGCCTACATCCTGCAAGAGCTGCTGACGGTCAAGTCCGACGACATGCAGGGCCGCAACGAAGCCCTCAATGCGATCGTCAAGGGCAAAGCGATCCCGCGCCCCGGCACGCCGGAATCCTTCAAGGTGTTGATGCGCGAGTTGCAGTCCCTTTGCCTGGACATCGCCGTCCACAAGAGTGAAATCCAAGACGACGGCACCAGCCGCGATGTGGAGGTAGACCTGATGATCGACATTCCCGGTGTGCGCCGCGCGCCCACCCGTCCCACTTACGAAGTGTTTGCCCGTGAAGGGTTTGACGACGAGTAAGGTTTGAGTTCTGCGGCTCGATCGCCCTTCATCTCCTGCCTGGGGCGATCGACCCATTCCCGTTTGCCTGCTGATTGCCCACCGTCACCGAACAACCATGTCGAAACTCAAGCAGCGCTTTGACTACGTAAAGATCGGCATCGCCTCGCCCGAGCGGATTCGCCAATGGGGCGAGCGTACCTTGCCCAACGGTCAAATCGTCGGTGAAGTGACCAAGCCCGAAACGATCAACTACCGCACCCTGAAGCCCGAAATGGACGGGCTATTCTGCGAGCGGATTTTTGGCCCCGCGAAGGACTGGGAATGCCACTGTGGCAAATACAAGCGGGTGCGCCACCGTGGCATTGTCTGCGAACGTTGCGGCGTGGAAGTGACCGAATCGCGGGTGCGTCGTCACCGGATGGGCTTTATCAAACTGGCGGCCCCCGTCACCCACGTTTGGTATCTGAAGGGGATCCCCAGTTACATGGCAATCCTGTTGGATATGCCCCTGCGGGACGTGGAGCAGGTGGTGTACTTCAACTCCTACGTGGTGCTTGATCCGGGCAATGCGGCGGATCTCAGCTACAAGCAACTGCTGAGCGAAGAGCAGTGGATTGAAATTGAAGATCGCCTCTACGCCGATGATTCGGATCTGGAAGGCGTGGAAGTGGGCATTGGGGCCGAAGCGATTCAGCGCCTGTTGCAGGATATTCCCCTGGAGCAGGAAGCCGAGCGCCTGCGGGAAGAAATCGCTACGGCCAAGGGGCAAAAGCGGGCCAAGTTGATCAAGCGCTTGCGGGTGATTGACAACTTTGTGGCCACTGGGGCGAAGGCCGAGTGGATGGTGCTGGATGTGATTCCGGTGATTCCGCCTGACCTGCGACCGATGGTGCAGTTGGATGGGGGCCGGTTTGCCACCTCGGACTTGAACGATCTCTATCGTCGGGTAATTAACCGCAACAACCGGTTGGCTCGTTTGCAAGAGATCCTGGCTCCGGAAATCATTGTCCGCAACGAAAAGCGGATGTTGCAGGAAGCCGTGGATGCGCTGATTGATAACGGTCGGCGGGGTCGAACGGTGGTGGGAGCCAACAACCGCCCCCTGAAATCCCTGTCGGACATCATTGAAGGGAAACAGGGTCGCTTCCGCCAAAACCTGCTGGGTAAACGGGTAGACTACTCCGGCCGTTCCGTAATCGTGGTGGGGCCCAACCTGAAGATCCACCAGTGCGGTCTGCCCCGGGAAATGGCGATCGAGCTGTTCCAGCCCTTCGTGATTCACCGGTTGATCAAGCAAGGCCTGGTCAACAACATCAAGGCCGCCAAGAAGATGATCCAGCGCAACGATCCCGCCGTTTGGGATGTGCTGGAAGAGGTGATCGATGGCCACCCGGTGATGCTGAACCGCGCTCCGACCCTGCACCGGTTGGGGATTCAGGCCTTTGAGCCGATCTTGGTCGATGGGCGTGCCATTCAGTTGCACCCGTTGGTCTGTCCGGCCTTTAATGCGGACTTTGACGGTGACCAAATGGCGGTACACGTGCCCCTATCTTTGGAAGCTCAAGCGGAAGCGCGCTTGCTGATGTTGGCTTCTAATAACGTGCTGTCACCGGCTACGGGTCGCCCGATTATTACCCCCAGCCAAGACATGGTGTTGGGCTGTTACTACCTAACGGCCGAAAACCCGAACCAGAAGGCCGATGTGCTGCGCTACTTTGCCAGCCTGGATGATGCGACGATCGCCTACGATCGGGGCAAGGTGGGTCTCCATACCTATGTTTGGGTGCAATACAACGGCCCCGTGGAGCATGACGAGGCGATCGGGGAGCAGTGGGTGATGGTGGGCGAAGACACCGTCGATGTGTCCCTGAATGGTGAAACCCCCGTGATTAACAACGGCCATGTGGTGGTGGAAGGCACGGCCTTGGCGGCCGGTGTGAGTGCGCCCGCCACGGGTCAGGTGATTCGGATTACGGCGGAGCAGGTGACGATTCGGGTGGCCCAGCCGGCCGAGTCCGTGACGGTTCCCGCAGGCAGCACCGCCACCACCATCACCCTGGGCAAAAAGACCCGCCGCCCCCTCAGCCTCCGGCGCGAGTGCGATGGTGAACTGCTGGCCCAATATATCCGCACCACGCCGGGTCGCATTTTGCTGAACCAAACGATTCAACAGGCTGTCCTCAGCATCGGCTAATTCAGCCTGCGCGATCGCCCCGTTGGCCCTGGCTCCGATCGGGGCGATCGCTTTTCCCTGCTTGGCCCCATCACCGCAACAAGATCGAACCGATCATGGCTGACCAACCGACCCAACCCATCTTTTACAACCGCGTGATCCGTAAGGGTCAACTGCGGAACCTGATTGCCTGGGCCTTTACCCACTACGGAACGGCCCGCACCTCCCAGCTCGCCGATGCCCTGAAGGATCTGGGCTTTAAATTCGCCACCCGTGCCGGGGTCTCGATTAGTGTCGATGACCTGCAAATTCCGCCCATTAAGCGCCAACTGCTGGAAGCCGCCGAAGAGGAAATCCGCCGCACGGAAACCAAATATGTGCGCGGGGAAATTACGGAAGTGGAGCGCTTCCAAAAGGTCATCGATACCTGGAACGGCACCAGCGAAAACCTGAAAGATGAGGTGGTGCGCAACTTTGAGTCCAACGATCCCCTGAACTCCGTCTACATGATGGCGTTCTCCGGGGCACGGGGGAACCTGTCCCAGGTGCGCCAGTTGGTGGGGATGCGCGGCTTGATGGCCAACCCCCAGGGGGAAATCATCGACTTGCCGATTAAAACCAACTTCCGCGAAGGGTTGACCGTTACCGAATACATCATTTCCTCCTACGGGGCCCGTAAGGGATTGGTGGACACGGCGTTGCGCACGGCGGACTCCGGTTACCTAACGCGCCGGTTGGTGGACGTGTCTCAGGACACGATCATTCGGGAAACCGATTGCGGCACGGAACGGGGGATTCCGGTTCGGGCCATGACCGACGATGAAAAAATCCTGATTCCGATTAGCTCCCGGCTCTTGGGTCGGGTGGTGGCGGTGGATGTGGTTCATCCGCAAACCGGTGAGGTGCTGGCGGCCCGCAACCAAGACATTTCCGATGAGTTGGCCAAGGAAATCGAAGCGGCGGGTGTGGAAGAGGTGATCGTGCGATCGCCCCTGACCTGTGAAGCGGCTCGATCGGTCTGCCAAAAGTGCTATGGCTGGAGCTTGGCCCACGGCAGCATGGTGGACATGGGCGAAGCGGTGGGGATTATCGCGGCCCAGTCGATCGGGGAACCCGGGACACAGCTCACCATGCGCACCTTCCACACGGGGGGGGTTTTCACCGGGGAAGTGGCCGGTCAGATTCGTGCGCCCTTTGATGGGGTGGTCAAATATCCCAAGAACCTGCGGGCCCGCTCCTTCCGCACCCGCCACGGGGAAGATGCCCTGTTGCTGGAAGCGCCTACCAAACTCACCGTGGAAGCCAGCGGCAAAAAGGAAACCTTTGAAGCCAGCCAAGGTTCGATCCTGATTGCCCGCAGCGGCGAGGAAGTGAAGCTGGGGCAAATGCTGGTGGAGGTGCAGGCCCAAGGGCGCACCACCCGGAAATCCACGGAAAAAGCCACCAAGGACGTGCCTTCGGACATGGCCGGTGAGGTGCTGTTCGATGGAGTCTATCCCGAAGAGAAAAAAGACCGCCAGGGCAACACCACCCGGATTGCTCAACGGAGTGGGCTGATTTGGGTGCTGTCCGGGGAAGTCTACAACCTGCCGCCGGGAGCTGAACCCACGGTTAAAAATGGCAGCGTGGTAGAAGCCAACAGCATTTTGGCGGAAACTCGCCTGGTGACGGAGCATGGCGGGGTGGTGCGCCTCCCGATCGAGGTGGCCGAAGCCGACGGCAAGGCCGGCAGCCGGGAAATTGAAATCATCACCGCCTCGGTGTTGCTGAATGAAGCTCGAATTCGCACCGAAAGCGCCCAAGGTCGCGATCACTACCTGATCGAGACCGATCGGGGACAACTGTTCTCCCTGATCGCCACCCCCGGCACCAAGGTGTTGCACAACCAAGTGGTAGCCGAGCTGATCGACGACCACTACCGCACCAGCACTGGTGGGATTCTGCGCTACTCCGGCGTGGAGGTGGCTAAAAAAGCCAAAGGCAAACAGGGCTATGAGGTGCTCCAAGGGGGCACACTGCTTTGGATTCCCGAAGAAACCCATGAAATCAACAAGGACATCTCCCTGTTGATGGTGGAAGACGGCCAGTATGTGGAAGCGGGCACGGAGATTGTCAAAGACATCTTCTGCCAGAGCGCCGGGATCGTGGAAGTGATCCAAAAGAACGACATTCTGCGGGAAATTTCGATCAAGCCTGGTGACTTGCGGATGGTCGATGATCCGGACTTGGTGGCCACCGTCGATGGGCAAATCATCACCCCCGGTCAAGACATCATTCCGGGGCTGCCGGCCGAAGAGCTGGTTTGTGTGGAATATGTGGAAACGCCGGAAGGGTCCGGGCTGTTGCTGCGGCCGGTGATTGAGTTCACCGTGCCCGATGAGCCGGCCGTGCCGAGCCAAGATTCCGCCGAAGAAGCCGGGCGATCGATCAAACTGCGGGCCGTGCAGCGGATTCCGTTCAAGGACGGTGAGCGGGTTAAGTCCGTGGAAGGGATTGACCTGCTGCGCACCCAACTGATCCTGGAAATGGATAAGGGCACGCCGCAGTTGGCCGCCGATATTGAACTGGTGGATGATCCCACGGACGAAGAGATCAAGCGCCTGCAACTGGTGATTTTGGAATCCCTGGTGGTGCGGCGGGACGTGTCGGCGGATCCGACCCAGGGCAGCACCCACACGCGGCTGCTGGTGAAGGACGGCGATCGGGTGGATCCGGGAGCCGTGGTGGCCCGCACCGAAATTCAAGCCAAGGACGGCGGGGAAGTGCGCGGCATTCGCGGCGACGGGGAAAGCCTGCGACGGTTGTTGATCATGCGCCCCACCGATCAGTTGACGGTGGCAACCCAAGAAGCCCCAACCGTGAAGGTGGATGACCTGGTGGTGGCGGGCAAGAGCGAAATTGCCCCCGGCCAGGTCAGCACCGAATCGGGTCAAGTGCTGTCGATCGGGGAAGATCACGTGGTGTTGCGGGTGGCACGCCCCTACCGCGTGTCCTCCCAAGCCGTCTTGCACATTGATGATGGCGATCTGGTGCAGCGGGGTGACAACCTCGTGCTGCTGGTGTTTGAGCGCACCAAAACCGGAGACATCATCCAGGGTCTGCCCCGGATTGAGGAACTGCTGGAAGCCCGGAAGCCCAAGGAAGCTTGCGTGTTGGCTCGTCGTCCCGGCACGGCCCAAGTGGTCTATGGGGAAGATGACACGGTGGAAGTCAAGATCATCGAGAACGATGGCACCTTGGCGGAATACCCGATTCGAGCCGGTCAAAACGTGCAAGTGGTCGATGGTCAAACGGCGAACGTGGCGGAACCGCTGACCGACGGCCCGGCCAACCCCCACGAAACCCTGGAAATCTTCTACAACTACTACGCGGAGTTGATGTCGCCCTACGAAGCGGCCCTCGACAGCTTGCAGCGGGTGCAGAAGTTCCTGGTGGATGAAGTCCAGTCCGTGTACCAGTCCCAGGGGATTGAAATCTCCGACAAGCACATTGAAGTGATTGTGCGGCAGATGACCTCCAAGGTGCGGATCGATGACGGTGGCGATACGACGATGCTGCCGGGTGAGTTGGTGGAACTGCAACAGGTGGAGCGGGTGAATGAAGCCATGTCGATTACCGGCGCGGCTCCGGCCCTTTACACGCCAGTACTCTTGGGGATCACCAAGGCTTCGCTGAACACGGACAGTTTCATTTCGGCGGCCAGCTTCCAAGAAACCACGCGGGTGCTGACGGAGGCGGCGATCGAGGGCAAATCCGATTGGCTGCGTGGCCTGAAGGAAAACGTGATCATCGGTCGTCTGATTCCGGCGGGGACAGGCTTCAATGCCTACGAAGAAGGCCTGGTGGATGAAATTAGCCCCTATGAAACCACGGGCTATACCCTGACCGATCCGCTCTACGGTGACGATGGGGAACTGGCCGATGTGGTGCTGGACGATCGCACGGCGCGGGCCTATGAGCTGGAAGGGACGATCGACCTGGGAGCTGAGGCGGCCTATGGCCTGAGTCGCAACCCGGCGATCATTGATGATGAGGACATTGGTGGCAGCTACGGTAGCCGCTACACCAGCGGCGGCGATGAGGAAGAGGAAGAGAGCTACACCGACGGCGGTGAAGATTTCGATGAGGAAGACTAGGTGCTCAGCCCTGTGACCCGATCGCCCGGCTCGATCGGGGAGCGGGTGATGGGGGCAGGGCCCAACCTCAGCAACTGGATGCAGCCGCTTGATGCAGCCGCTTGATGCATCTTGATTAAGCGTTATTCCGAGGAGCGATCCAGATCATTGAGATCATGGGATCGCTCCTTTTTGATGGCGACGTGACCAACCCGGCATAATGAGAAAGGCCCCAATTTCTACCCTTGAGGACAATCCCTTGAGCGCGATCGAGCTACGCCGTACCCCCTTGTTTGCCGCCTGTGTGGAGTTGGGCGCAAAAATGACCGGCTTTGGCGGTTGGGAAATGCCGGTGCAGTTTGCTGGCCTGATGGAAGAGCACCGAACCGTGCGATCGGGTGTGGGCTGTTTTGACATTTCTCACATGGGCAAGCTGGAACTGCAAGGCCCCTGGCAAACGGCCTTAGGACAGTTAGTGCCCAGCGATCTCAGCCCGCTCCAGCCGGGACAAGGGAAATATACGGTGCTGCTGAACGAACAGGGCGGCATTGTGGATGACTTGATTGTCTATAGCGAAGGGGCCGATCGGGCCACGGTGATTATTAATGCCGCCACTACCGCCAAGGATCTGGCTTGGTTGGCAGCTCACTTGGATCCGGCGGTGACGGTTATTGATCGATCGGCCGAGCAAATCCTGATTGCGGTGCAGGGCCCAGCCGCCGCCGCCACCCTGCAACCCTGGATCACGGCGGATTTGGGACAACTCAAGTTCTATCGATCGATTCGCACGCACCTGGAAACCGATCCCGTTTTCATGGCCCGCACCGGCTACACAGGCGAAGATGGTTTTGAAATCATGCTGGATCTGGAGGCGGGCCAACGGCTTTGGCAGCGGTTAATTGAAGCGGGCGTGGCTCCTTGTGGGCTGGGATCCCGCGATACCCTGCGTTTGGAAGCGGCCATGGCCCTCTATGGCCAGGACATCACCGAGGAAACCACACCCTTTGAAGGCAGCTTAGATTGGCTGGTGCATCTCGATCGCAAGGGAGACTTCATCGGGCGGGCGGCCCTGGAGGCTCAACAGGCGGCCGGCATTCCCCGCCGCCTGGTGGGGTTGAGCTTGCCCGATCGTCACATTGCCCGCCACGATTACCCGGTGCTGTATCAGGGTGAGCCGGTGGGCATCGTCACCAGCGGGACATTTTCCCCCACCCTCAGCCGCCCGATCGCCCTGGCCTACGTGCCCACGGCCCTGGCGGAAGTGGGGCAAGCCTTGGAGGTGCAAATTCGGAATAAATTCATCACCGCTGAGGTGGTCAATCGTCCCTTCTACCGCCGTCCCAAACCCTAGTGGTTTGCAGATTGGCCTGATCACCCCGATCGTCCCAATTGCCCTGACCCGCCGCCTGATCCGTTGCCCGCCCGAGAGTGACCCATGCAACCCGTTGATTACACCACCCTGATAGCGAGTTTGTGGGAACTGCGGCGCGACTGGTTACCGGCCCGCCTGGAACAGGTTTTTCAGCGCGATCGCTTCACGGTTTACCTTTGCCTGCGGACGATCGAGCGGCGCGGTTGGTTGGGCATTTCCTGGCATCCCCAGGCGGCGCGGCTTTGCATCGGGGCCGCCCCGCCCAAGGAACCGGACACCTTCACCTTTAGCCAACAGTTGTTGCATCAACTGAAAGGCTTGGCCCTGGTGTCTTTTGCGGAGGTAGCCCCTTGGGAGCGGGTGGTGGATTTGCAATTTGCCAAGCGGCCGGGCGATCCGCCCCTGTGGCACCTGTACGTGGAAATTATGGGCAAGTACAGCAATGCCATTCTGACCACGGCGGACGGCACGATCGTCACCGCAGCCCACCAGGTGAGTGCCCAGCAGTCGCGAGTGCGGCCGATTCAAACGGGCGATCGCTACAGTGCGCCGCCCAAACTGACGGAGGCCACACCACAACCAACCGAATCCTTGGACCGCTGGTGGGAGCGGGTTTCCCTGATTCCTGGCCCCATCAGTCGCCAACTGCTGAAAACCTATCGCGGCCTCAGCTCGCCGTTGGTCAAAAGCCTGCTGACCGCGGCCGAAATTGACCCCCAGCAGCCGGTGGAAACCCTGGAGCTAACAACCCAGCGGCGGCTGTTTGAGGTTTGGCAAGGCTGGCTGAAACGGCTGGAGATGGGAGACTTTGCGCCCGGTTGGACGGAAGCTGGCTACGACGTGCTGGGGTGGCAGGAACAGCGATCGGCCCCATCGGTGCAAGACCTGCTCGATCGCTACTATGGCGATCGGCTCGATCGGGAAGCCTTCCAGCGGCTTTGGCAACAGTTGCGGCAAAAGGTGAGCAACCTCGCCAGCAAACTACGCAAAAAAGTTGAAGAATTTACCGATCGCCTGGCCCAATCTGCCGAAGCCGACCAGTTTCGATCGCGGGCTGATCTGTTGATGGCCCATCTACACCATTGGCAACCGGGAATGGAGCGAATCAGCCTGCCGGACTTCGAGACCGGCGCACCCGTGACCATCGCCCTGGATCCGGCGAAAACCGGCGTGCAAAACGCCCAACAGCTCTACAAAAAATACCAAAAGCTCGATCGCTCCCGCAGCGCGATCGAGCCGTTGCTGATTGCCGCCCGCAGTGAATTGGCCTACCTGGAAGAGGTGGAAGAAAGCCTCAGTGAATTTGAGGATTACGGCGGCCTTGAGGATCTGAGCGCCCTCGAAGAAATTCGCGATGAACTGGTGCAGGAAGGTTATTTGGAAGATCCGGGCTATCGCCGGGCTTTGCCCGACCCCGGTGAGGGGTTTCGCAAATTTACCACCCCCAGCGGCTATGAAGTGTGGATTGGCCGCAACAATGCCCAGAACGATCGGCTCTCCTTCCGGTTGGCCACGGCCTATGATTTGTGGTTCCATGCCCAGGAAATTCCCGGCAGCCACGTGCTGTTGCGGATGCCAGCGGGATCCCAGCCCGATCGCGCCGATTTGCAATTTACCGCTGACCTGGCCGCTCGCTATAGCCGGGCCCGGCAGGCAGAACAGGTGCCCGTGATTTACACGGAACCTCGGCATCTGTACAAACCCAAGGGCGCTAAACCGGGGCTAGTGATTTACAAGCATGAGCGGGTGATTTGGGGACAACCACAGCGATCGCTGGCGGGCTAAGGATCTGAGCGAACTGAAGGGCGATCGCTCGAAACGCCCGATCGTTTTGCGGAAGACCCTGCCCAACCCATCGGGCCAGACGGAGCGATCGTCCCCTGCTTCTGTTGGGTGTCCCCTGTCCAAGCCATCATCAATTTATGAATCTCTTGTTGAATCACGGCGCACTATCGGTTTGGAGCCAACGGGGCCGAAATCTTGCTTTCCCGATCGTTCTGTTGTGGGGCTTGTGGAGTTCCGGGCCCGCTCAGGCCATTGGGATGCAAAGCGCGATCGCCCCGCGCCACCCCAGGGTCACCGCGTTGCTCCGCGCCCCCGTTACTGATCGGCTGGGCCCCTTGAGCCAAGCGCCTAACGAACTCCCCTTCATTGGCCGGCGCTCCTTCAACTTTTTGGGAGGCAGCGGCACGGGGCAATCAATCACGATCGAGCCAGATGGCACCACCACCGTTGAGCGCCACGGCACGGCCAACAGCGCCATTGAGTATCGCGGCCGCTTTTCCAATCCCCTTTGGCTGAATGATCAACAGGGGCTTCTGATTGAAGGATTCCAAATCTATCAGGTTGGCCCCGACGGCCAGCGGCCCCAGAATTGCGATCGGGGGGCGGCCCCTTGTCGTGCGGAACTGTGGGAACTCACCTCGGAAGCCCCCAACCCAGCCGATTGGCCAGCGCCTCAGCCAGGGGAGCCTCTGGAGGATGTGGAAGATGCGCGATTCAGTCGCCAACCCTTCAATCGATCGCGCTTTCAACAGGTGCAAGCGCTGAATCGGGCCTGCGGGTTTTATGACGTGACTTCCCCCTGCTCGGTGCGGATTTATCCCTTTAACAACCTGTCTCTGATTGCACAGCGGAATGGCACGGAATCCGTAAGCTACAGCCTGTCGTTTTATCGGCCCATCTCCCAAGCGGCCGCCTTAGCTTATGTCAGAATTCTGAACGATAATCAAACTTTTCGCCCGATCGAAACCCAGCGCCTGACCGATCGCTTGGTGTACTATGGCTGTCCCTACGATGCGGGCGAGGAACAACCCGCACCCCTTTGTTCTGTCGAGCTGTTTGACCCAACCCCATCGGGGCCCAATACCCCGATCGAGCGATCGCCCAATGGGGAACCCCTGATCAGTGGGCTGCGTTTTATCCAAAGCAGTCCCTAGGGCGGGAGATGGGCTTTGATGGATCCGGTTTCCACCACCCTGCTCTGAATCAACCGGTGATCAACCCCGGAACTGGCATCTCTTGGAGGGTGGCGTTTCCAGACCACCGCTCAACCGCAAGTGCCTACAATGTTAAGTCTGGTGGGGCCTGGAGCCAGATTCCAGAATTGGCGGTGTATGCTGCCTTTATCCGCAAAATCGTTAGCTAACTTGGTGCAGTGTTGAAATCAGTTTTGGTGGCCCTGGATCGATCGGCATTATCCGAGTCAGAAATTGCCATGCTGCGATCGCTCAATTTGAACGATCAGTGCAAAGTAATTTTGGTGCATGTGATTCCGCCCACCAGCACCGATCTAGATCAGCCGCTCGATCGCCCCCAAGGCACTGCACCGGATTTGTATCGCGAGATTGAAACCCAACTGGCGGCCTACCAAAAGCGCCTACCCTGCCCCAGCACCATTGAAATCATCAGTGGCGAACCCGCTGCGGAAATTGTCCGCTTGGCCAATATCCATCGCACCGACTTAATCATCATTGGCAGCCGGGGCCTCAGCGGCATCGATCGCATTCTGCAAGGTTCCGTCAGCAGTGACGTGCTGGAACAAGCGCCCTGTTCGGTGTTGGTGGTGAAGGCCAAAACTGCCGCTTGAGTTGTGCCCGATCGCCCTGGAACTTGTCAGGGTGATCGCCACTTTTGAGTGGTGCTTGTTTTTAGGTTCGCCTGTTTTTGGGTGTTACCCGTTTTCAGTTTTCCATCGCCTATCCTCGCTTTTTCCCGCATGTCTGCGTTTCTTGCCCAACTGAACCCCGCCCAGCGCCGCGCCGTTGAACATTACCAGGGGCCCCTCTTGGTGGTGGCGGGGGCTGGGTCGGGCAAAACCCGCGCCCTCACCTTCCGGATTGCCCACCTGATTCAACACCACCGCGTGGATCCGGATCAGATTTTGGCCGTGACCTTCACCAACAAGGCCGCACGGGAAATGAAGGAGCGAATTGAAACCCTCTTTGCCCAACAGGAGTCGCGATCGCGCTTTGGCAAGCCCTTTGACCTGCTGCGGCCCGAGGAACAAACGCGCCTAAAATCCCAGGTTTATAAGGACACCATCAAGCACCTGTGGATCGGCACTTTTCACGCCCTTTGTGCTCGAATTTTGCGGTTTGATCTGGAAAAATTTCAGCATCCCAAAGGCTATCGTTGGACAAAAAATTTCACGATTTTTGATGAATCCGATGTCCAAAGCCTGATTAAGCAAATTGTTACTAAAGATCTCAATCTGGACGATAAAAAATTCCAGCCCAGACAGGTGCGCTTTGCCATTAGCAATGCTAAAAATCAGGGTCTGTCGCCGGAAGAAGTGGAACGCAACGACCCCACTTTTCGCGGCCGAACGATCGCCACGGTTTACGATCGCTACCAAGCGGCTTTGGCGGCCAACAATGCCTTAGATTTTGATGATCTAATTGGGTTGCCGGTGCAGCTCTTCCAGCAAAATGAATCGGTTTTGGGTTACTGGCACAGCCGGTTTCGCCACATTCTTGTGGATGAATATCAGGATACCAACCGCACCCAATACGACTTGATTCGGCTGTTGGTGACCAATGGGGAATCTTCCGAAAGCTTTGACCAGTGGAACCATCGATCGATCTTTGTGGTGGGCGATGCGGATCAGTCCATTTATTCGTTTCGAGCAGCGGACTTCACGATTTTGCTAGATTTTCAGGATGATTTTGGCGATCGACTGCCCGATGATGACACGCGGACGATGGTGAAGCTGGAGGAAAACTATCGATCGCGCGAAAACATTTTGCAGGTGGCCAACGAACTCATTGAACGCAACACAGAACGCATTGATAAAGTATTGCGGCCCACACGCGGGGCCGGTGACCCGATCGCGGTCTATGAATCAGACCACGAAATGGATGAAGCGGAGTATGTGGTTCAAAAAATCCGCAAGCTGGAGCAACAAAACCCCGAATTAAATTGGGGCAGCTTTGCTATTTTGTATCGCACCAATGCCCAATCTCGTCCCTTTGAAGATGTGTTGTTGCGGTTGGGAATTCCTTACACCATGGTGGGGGGATTACGGTTCTATGACCGCAAGGAAATTAAGGACACCTTGGCCTATTTGCGCCTGCTCACCAATCCCAACGATAGTATTAGCCTGAAGCGGGTGATTAATGTGCCCAAGCGCGGGGTGGGCAAGACCACGCTCGATCGCCTAGAGAATGCGGCCGATCAGTTGGGCGTGCCGCTTTGGGAAATTCTGAGTGATGAAACGTCGGTGAAAACCCTGGCCGGACGCACGGCTAAACCCTTGTTGGAGTTTGTGCAAATGATTCAAACCTGGCAAGGTCAGGTGGATCAACAACCCGCCGCCACAATTTTGGATGGCATTCTTCAGGGATCGGGCTACGTGCGGGAATTGCAAGCGGAGGGCACGGACGAAGCGAGCGATCGCCTGGCGAATTTGGCGGAATTAGCCAACGCCATGACCCAATATGCGGAAGACACCAGCGACGGATCCTTGACGAACTTTCTGGAAAATGCGGCGCTGGCTTCGGATTTGGATGATTTGAAGGAGGGCAAAAACGCCGTTTCCCTGATGACGCTCCATGCGGCCAAGGGGCTGGAATTTCCGGTGGTGTTTTTGGTGGGGCTGGAACAGGGGCTGTTTCCCAACTTCCGTTCCATGGACGATCCCCGATCGCTCGAAGAAGAGCGCCGCCTTTGCTATGTGGGCATTACCCGCGCCCAGGAGCAATTGTTCTTAACCCATGCCCAGGAGCGGCGGCTGTGGGGGGGAATGCGCGAACCTTCGGTTCCTTCGGTGTTTTTGGGTGAGCTGCCGCCGGAGCACCTGATTGCCGAGGGGCGGAGCAATCGCCGATCGGGGCCGGCGGCCTTGGGATCAGCGGCGGGATCGGCCAATCGGCGATCGGCTGCGGCCCGACCCACCCCCAAACCCAATCCGCGCCCGACCAAAACCACGCCACCCCAAGCTTGGGAAGTGGGCGATCGGGTGATTCACGACACCTTTGGCGAAGGGAAGGTGATACATGTGTTTGAAAACGGGCGCAAGGTCACCATTTCAGTGCGATTTCCCGGCCTGGGTCAAAAAATCTTTGATCCCAGTCTGGCTCCTCTCCAGCGTTTGGATTAGGCCACTGCCCGATCGCGAGTGTCGCAGTTTTTTGGGGGCGATCGACCCAGGCCGGGATCTCCGGAAAATGGCAAAAGCCGGTTGATTAACCCTTCAGAAAACCCGCTGGAAACCCCGCAAGCGCCTGATCGCCCATTGGGCCGTGCGCGATCGCCCAAATCGGCTAAGATGGCATCAACTAAACGTAACGTCGCTCTAGCTTAAGGACAATACTGGGTGATTGACTTCGGACGAGTCATGACCGCGATGATCGTGCCGTTTGCCCAAGATGGCAGCGTTAACTACACGATCGTCGAGCAACTGACGCGCAATCTCGTGGCGCACGGAACCGACACGCTGGTGGTGTGCGGCACGACCGGTGAATCGCCAACCTTAACGTGGGACGAAGAATACGAACTGTTTCGCGTCGTTAAGCAAGCGGCGGGCAGTGCCAAGGTGATGGCCGGCACGGGATCCAACTCAACCCGCGAGGCGATCGCCGCCACCGAAAAGGCCGCGAAGCTCGGTCTGGACGGTTCGTTGCAAGTGGTTCCCTACTACAACAAACCGCCCCAAGAGGGACTCGCCGCCCATTTCCGGGCGATCGCCGCCGCCGTGCCCGAGTTCCCCCTCATGCTGTATAACATTCCGGGACGCACGGGCCAAAACCTGCTGCCGGAAACGGTAGCCCAACTGGCGGAACTGCCAAATATTGTGGCGATCAAAGAAGCCAGCGGTAACCTTGACCAAGTGAGCGCCGTCCGTCGTCTGACTCCGCCCACCTTCAAGATCTATTCTGGAGATGATTCCTTGACCTTGCCCATGTTGGCGGTGGGGGCTTCGGGAGTGGTCAGCGTGGCCAGCCATCTCGTGGGCGATCGAATCCAAAACATGATTCGTACCTTTGAAGCGGGTCAGGTCAACGACGCATTGACAGAACATTTGGCTTTGTTACCCTTGTTTAAAGCCTTGTTCTTGACCACGAATCCAATTCCCGTCAAAGCAGCGCTAGAACTGTTAGGCTGGGAGGTGGGGAAACCGCGCCCGCCGTTGATCCCTTGCCCGGATCCTGTTCGCCAAGCCTTGAAACAGGCAATGGCGGAGTTAGGCCTGCTGCCACAGTGAACTAGCAACAGTCGCTGACAGCCAATGGGCGATCGATGGGTGATTATTGGGTAACTGATGGGCAATTAGCGGGCGATGAACCAAATGTGCGATCGACCCTTTCCCGATCGACCCACGCCAACAGACAAAAGACGGCTCTAAGGCAATTACTGCGCAAGCTACTGGGTCAAAGATTGAGCAAAATATTAGGTAGAAAGCACTGAGTAGAGTGTTAATCAACGACTTTCAACTTTGCTCAGAATCAGCAATACCAGTTCAAAAAATTGAGTTCAAAAAATTGAGTTCAAAAAATTCAAATTTGTTTCCTCGATGAAGCTTTGAGTCGGCTTCAGATTGCTGATCGCTGAGCCACGGACTCTTGGGCAAAATAAACCGCCCGATCGCTCAAGCCATTAATTCACCATCATCCCGATCGAGTGGCATAGGATTAAATCATCCAAATTAAGTCATCCAAATTCCAGAACTTGGATTAGACTGAGAGCAAATTGGCACTGCCCAGCCCTTCAAAACTTGAAGGCGGCTTAAAATTAAAGAACTAGGTTCCGGATTAACTGAAAGTTCTGACTAAAAATTTTGAATCAGCAGTTTGCTTCAGCAACTCAGTTCAGCCGGTTTATGAAACAGTTCCATTAAAAAAATCCACTAAGCGGCTCAACTAAAATCTCGCTCAAAACCCATTGAAAAACCCAATCAACCCATTAAACAAGTCCATTGCCGTTAACCATGTTAAAAAACACCCGATCGCTCAGCATGACTCAATCATCGTTTTCTCGACAATCTGTGAAGTCTGCGCAATTTTCAACGGCTCATCGCGAGCAGGGAGCTGCAAGCTGATCATGAATCCGGAATATCTGACAGTGGCTTGTTTAATAAAAATGGGAGTCCCCGCATTTGATTGCTCTTAGACCTGTTGAGGGGTTCGATTTTTTGAACAATTTTTTGAGCGCTCTAAATCATCCTCATCTGGAATCCCCATTTGGAACCCTCATTTTGAGAGCAACCATTGTGTTGAATTTAGACTGATCGGCGGTGGCGAATTGGATCGATCGAACGGATCCACCGACCGATCTTGAAGCAAGTTTTTTTCCCAGATGGTTACCCCTTGATGCAATTCATGAGTTTGGTGAATGTGTTGAGCCTAGAAAATTCGGCACAGCATTCCACAAGATTTTGCAAGCCAATTTGCCCAGCAGAATTTTGTACAGCAGGATTTTGCGCCGCTTTTCAGAAAGCGTCTTCTTGAAGAATTTTTGAAAACCCTTCAAGAAGGTTCTGCCAGCTTCGGGCCCCAATCCCGACCCAAGTTTCCCGCAGCAGCAACCCACCGCCGATCGTGTAATTCGGCTGGGGATGACGGGTTGATTGAGATAACCAGCTCAATCGTTTAACGGGCTGAGTACTGCCCATCGCTAACCATCAAAAATCAGGTTTGCTCCTTTCCCAATGAGAGGACATGACGGTACTCCCCCATTCGTTGCTAACAGTCTGGTGACCGGTTCCAACGCTAAATAGTGAAATTTTTGGAGGCAAATGACTCAAGTTAGAAAGCGAATTCGTCAGCAAGCAGATTCCGAATCTTCCGTGGCTAACGGTGGCGAGCTGGCCAGCGAGTTGGCCTGTGAATTGAATCCCGAAGTTTCCGCAACCCCGATCGCCCCTGGAAGTAAAAACGTGGCAGCAAAAGACGTGAAAGATAGCTCCCGTGACGATGTTCGGCGCTCCGCTCCTAGCGTAATTCGCAAGCGAAATTCCAACTCCCAAGCCACCCCCAAGAAATTGTTGCAAGCAGATCATGCTGCGACCTTGGATCAATCGTTTGCTCAATCAACCGATCGCACCTTTTCCCCCTCTATTCCTATGAGTCAAAACCTCGTGACTGCTTCCCCCAGAACTAACTTTTCGGCCGCTCAACCTTCAACCCAATTCATCAGTAACGGTAAGCCCGGAACCCTGAAAATTATTCCCTTGGGTGGCTTGCACGAAATTGGTAAGAACACCTGCATCTTTGAATATGAAGATGAAATCATGATGTTGGATGCGGGGCTGGCTTTCCCCACTGATGGAATGCACGGCATTCAAATTGTGCTGCCGGATATGACTTATCTACGGGACAATCGCGAAAAAATTAAGGGCATGATTGTCACCCACGGTCACGAAGACCACATTGGCGGCATTGCTTTTCACCTGAAGCAAGTGGATATTCCAGTGATCTATGGGCCGCGGCTGGCGATGGCGCTGCTGTCGGACAAGTTGGAAGAGGCTGGCGTGAGCGATCGCACGGAAATTCGTACCGTGGGCCCGCGCGAATTTGTGCGGGTGGGAACCAAGTTTCTGGTGGAATTTATCCGCAATACCCACTCGATGGCCGATAGCTTTTCGGTGGCGATTCACACGCCGTTGGGTGTGGTGATTCACACGGGTGATTTCAAGTTTGATCACACGCCCGTTGATGGTGAATATTTCGATCTTCAGCGGTTGGCGGAATATGGTGAAAAGGGTGTGTTGTGCCTGATCAGCGATTCAACCAACGCAGAAATTCCTGGCTTTACCCCTTCGGAAAAATCGGTTTATCCGAACCTGGAACGGGCCTTTGCAAAAGCACCGGGTCGCCTGTTGGTGACAACGTTTGCGTCATCGGTGCATCGGGTGAACATGATTTTGGACATTGCCCACAAGCAAGGGCGGGTGGTGTCGGTGCTGGGTCGATCGATGCTGAACACGATCGCCCATGCACGCAATTTGGGCTATGTGAAATGCCCGGATGATCTGTTTGTGCCGATTCATGAGCTGCAAAATTACCCCGATCACAAGGTGGTGATTTTGACCACCGGTTCCCAGGGCGAGCCGTTGTCGGCCCTGACGCGAATTTCCAAGGGCGAACATCGCCAAATCAAAATTCGTAATGGGGATACGGTGGTGCTGTCGGCGAATCCGATTCCCGGCAACACGATCGCGGTGGTGAACACGATCGACCGGCTGATGATGCTGGGGGCGAACGTGGTCTATGGGCGCGACAAGGGGATTCACGTTTCCGGTCACGGCTCCCAGGAAGATCACAAACTGATGATTAGCCTGACGCGGCCCAAGTTCTTCATGCCGGTGCATGGTGAGCACCGGATGTTGGTGAAGCACGCGGAAATTGCCCAGAGCTTGGGCATTCCGGCGGACAACATGGTGATCATCGAAAATGGCGATGTGGTGGAACTGACCCAGGATTCGATCAAGATTGGCGATCGGGTTCCTTCGGGGATTGAACTGGTGGATGCGTCTCGATCGGGTGTGGTGAGCGATCGGGCCCTGCGCGAACGGCAACAGTTGGCCAACGAAGGCCTGGTGACCGTTGCCGCCAGTATCTACAGCACGGGTCAGTTGGCCTGCGATCCTCAGGTGCATATGAGCGGTGTGGTCAGCAGCATTGACCCATCCAAGCTGACTGGGGCGATCGGGGCGACCTTGAAAAACTTCCTCAGCAACCGATTTGAGCGTTTTGTCACCAACCCGGCTCGCCGCAGCGATGACGATATCGATTGGGGCGGCCTGAAGGTGGAACTGGAGCGCGAGTTCCAGCGGCTGTTGCGTCGTGACTTTGTGGGCACGCCTCAAGTGGTGGTGTTGGTGCAGCCGATCGCGGCTCCGATTTCTGTGCGGCGCGATCGCCCGGCTCTGGCCGCCCCGACAGGCAACGCTGCCGTTGCCGCTGCCGCCGACGCGATCGCCTCTGAGTCTCCCGCCGCGCCTTCGGGTCGCCGCCGCCGCCGCACGGCTGCCAGCGTTGCTTCCTAAGGCCAACACTTGAAATCCGTGGATCGATTGGAACTTATTGATTGAAAGTTGTTGATCGATCGCGGCAATTTCTAATTTTCTAATCTCCAGTAGCACAGCAAGCTTCAGTGGCTGAGTTCAGAAATCGTCCAATTCTTGATCAATTTTGGTTGAGAAATGAGATGATCCAGCCCCCGAAGACTGCTGTGCTACTGCATTGATGAATCTGTTATAAATCTGTGTCAGTACCCCAAAGCACTTCTCAAATATCCAAATATCCTCTCAGGGGTTTCCACTTAAGGGGCTTTGTCAGTCACGCAAAACGTTAAAATTCCGAGAATTCGATCGAGCTGATTGAGGTAATACTCATCCAAATCAATCTCTAAAATTAGTCTGCTGTCGTGATCGCGTAGCCCTAAAAACTTCCAAGTGGTTCCGGTGGTCACCACTCCATAAATCGATGGAATCGGATCATTGGCCTGCTGATTGAATCGCCAAGCTGCGACCATTTCAGCAACACATTGCCCCAAACCACTATTGATGTTTTCACGCTTGGCTTCTACCAGTACGGTTACGGGTGATTTCAAGAGCAATAGTTCGGGCGATCGCGCCACTAAAAAATCGCAACGGCCGTTCAATCCACAGCTCGGATCAATATCAAAATCAATCCCAGAAAATAAACTAATTTGCCCCGCCAGTTGTCGCCGTAGCTCCACCAAGATAGGCGCAATAATCCATTCTGATCGGGCCTTTTCCGTATTACTGGCTAGGGCCAAAGGAACATTTTCTTGCAGCAGTTCCCGCAGGCGATCGCTCGGATGAATCGGCGGCACTGGCGCAAAATGACGAGGCCGATCGTATAGATTCAGGGAAAATTGGTCGATCGCCTGGGCCAAACTAAAGTCGCTGTATGCCATAACCCGCTCTCGATCGATGAGGTATTGCCGGCCGCAAGGGATTAGCTCCATTGCTCGCGCTGACCCCTGTTGGCTCGTTCTTCAATAGGGCATGGTCATGATCGTACAGCGCTTCTAAGGGTTGCGAGCCACCGTTGATCGCGAGTCATCGCCATACCTCACAAAGTTGCGGCTTCGATTGAGTTAGCGAGCTTATCCGCAATGCCCGCAATCCAGCGCTCGTCTTGGTTGGTGTAACTGCGAGGGGCGTTGGCTCCCAAAATCAACACGCCCCGATCGCCCAAAGGCTGCACAATCACGCCCTGGGTATTTTCGGGTAAATAGTCAAACTCAATTCGGCCGGGATAAACCTTCAAATCCACAAGGTAGATCGGCTGCTGTTTGTCGATCGCCCGCTGGACGATCGGCCCCGGTTTGACGATCGCTTGCGGGCCCAAAACACCGCGCCGAAGCAACGTTTGCCCAGCCGCGCGATCGCCCCGGTAAACCACCACCGATCGGGTCACCGTATTGGTTAGCAACAGGTGGGAAGCCCAGGCCAGTTCCACCTGCAACGGGCGATCGAGATCGGGCGCTAGCTCAAACCCTTCCGGCCCCGTTAGCGCCACCGCATCCGGCAACTTGGGCTGCACCCGCTGCCAGAGCAACCCGGTCAAAATCAAGAAAGCACAGGCGATCGTCCCTGCCACGTCCGATCGCGCCTGCCACTCGCTGATTTGAGGAGTCCAGAGCCGATTCACAAACAGCCCCACCCCGATCGCCATGCCCACCGCGATCGGCAAATTTTGCAGCCAACGATTGGTTTGCGATCGCGCCATAGCTGCCGGAGACCCGCCGGGCCCCTAAACCTCGTTTGCGTCCAGAATGCGTTGGAACAGGTAACCCGTGCCCCGCGCCGTCAAAATCAGTTCCGGATTGCTGGGGTCTTCCTCCAGCTTGGCCCGCAGTCGAGAAATGTGAACATCCACCACGCGCGTGTCCACATGGCGCTCGGGCGTGTAGCCCCAAACTTCCTGCAAAATTTCTGCTCGCGAGAATGGCTCGCCCGATCGCGACACCAACAGCTCCAACAGGCTAAATTCCATCCCCGTCAGCCGAATGCGCTCGTCGCCCTTGTAAACCTGGCGCTTATTGGTGTCAATGCGAATGTTGGCCACCTGAATCACGCCAGAGCTGGGAATTCCGGAGGCGTGGTTTTTGTCCACCCGCCGCAGCACCGAGCGAATCCGAGCTTCCAACTCCTTGGGCGAAAAGGGCTTCACCACATAATCATCGGCCCCCAATTCCAGACCCGTGATTCGATCGGCCACATCGCCCAGCGCCGTGAGCATAATGATCGGAATATCCGATTCCTTGCGGAGTTCCTGGCACACGCCATAGCCATCCAGCTTCGGCATCATCACATCCAACACCACCAGATCCGGCCCCGCCTTCCGAAACACGTCCAAGGCTTCTTCGCCATCGGCAGCCGTGACCACCTCATAGCCAATCATGGACAGGCGGGTTTCTAGAATGCGGCGAATGCTGGCTTCGTCGTCAACAACCAGGATTTTTTCTTTGTGACTATCCAAGGAGAGGCCTCCTCCAATGGCTTTAACTTCTGCGTGAACTTTTGCGTGTTTTTGAATCGCTATCTTTCGGCTTTTATCGCTTTATTGTACCGAGGACATTTAAAGAGGCAATTCTAACCGCCGTTTCTCTTCCGTTTTGGAGATTGCCAGTCGATCGCGGCGCAGGTTGAGGGCTGATTTCGGCAAAATGGATTGACAAATTGCCCACTCTGATATGCGATGGGAGCGCATTTGACTCCAATTCTTAGGAGTCGGGAATTGTCACTGATTGGGAACGCACCCTTTATTAAAAACAAGCGGGGTGTCTGTCGCAATGTTGCAACGAAATTGAAACAATTACAGAAATTTCTTAATTTGTTGCGCTTTTGTGGATTCTCCTTCCGGGGGTTGCCATTCTAGGGGTTGCTGTTCTCGGGCAGCGGCGCATCAACGGCATCCGAGGGCTGGGAGAACTGAATTGAACCAGCGCCCATTGGGGTGGGAAACGGCCGCCAAGGGCTGGATCAACAAGGGCCGGATCAAAGGGGAGACGATCGAATGGCGAAGGTAAAAACCCGCTACGTTTGCAGCGCCTGCGGCGGCGTGGAAGCCCAAATGTTCGGGCGCTGTCCCAGTTGCGGCCAGTGGGGCACTTTGGTGGAAGAGGTGTTGGCTGCGGAACCTAGCGCCACGGGCCGAGCCGCCGTGGCTGCCACAACCCGATCGCGCAAGGGATCTCGCCCTCAAGAGCCGGCCAGCCCGATCGCGGCTCGCACCTTGGCTGAAATTCGCGATCGCCCCCGATCCCGCTGGGCTTCTGGGTTTCGAGAACTCGATCGAGTCCTGGGCGGGGGAATTGTGCCCGGCTCCTTGGTGCTGATTGGCGGCGATCCGGGCATCGGCAAATCAACCCTGCTGCTGCAAACGGCTAACCAACTGGCTCGATCGCGCCGAGTCCTTTACGTTTGTGCCGAAGAATCGGGACAGCAGGTGAAACTGCGGGCCCAGCGATTGGGGGTACAGGCTCCGGCGGCGGAATTGATCTCGGGCCAGCTCCCGGAGGAATCACCGGACGATCGCGCCGATCTGTACCTGCTGCCGGAAACGGATTTAGAGCCAATTTTGGCGGAAATTGAGAGCTTACGACCGGCGATTGCCATCATTGACAGTGTGCAGGCGATTTATTTGCCCGCGCTGGCTTCTGCGCCGGGATCCGTGGCCCAAGTGCGGGAATGTACTTCGGCTTTGATGCGGCTGGCCAAGCGGCAGGATGTGGCCATGTTGTTGGTGGGCCATGTGACCAAGGAGGGGGCGATCGCCGGGCCCAAGGTGCTGGAGCATTTGGTGGATACGGTGCTCTATTTTGAGGGCGATCGCTTTGCCAGTTTTCGCCTGTTGCGATCGGTTAAAAATCGTTTCGGCGCAACTCAGGAATTGGGTGTGTTTGAAATGGTCGATCGGGGGCTGTTGGAAGTTGCCAACCCCTCCGCCCTCTTTTTGGGCAACCGGGATGAGCGCGTCCCGGGCACAGCGACGATCGTGGCCTGCGAAGGAACCCGCCCGATCGTGGCGGAACTGCAAGCCCTCGTTAGCCCCACGAGCTATTCCTCGCCCCGCCGCGTCACCACGGGCATGGAATATAACCGGCTGCTGCAAATTCTGGCGGTGCTCGAAAAGCGGGTGGGCGTGCCCCTCTCTCGGCTCGATGCCTACGTGTCCACCTCCGGCGGCCTGAGCGTGGAGGAACCGGCGGCGGATTTGGGGGTGGCCGTGGCCCTGGTGGCCAGTTTCCGCGATCGCATCGTTGATCCGGGCACGGTGTTGATTGGCGAGGTGGGTTTGGGCGGGCAAGTGCGTCCTGTTTCCCAACTGGAATTGCGGCTCAAGGAAGCCGCGAAATTGGGATTTAAACGGGCGATCGTGCCCAAGGGTTCCGATGTGCGAATTCGAGGCATGGAACTGATTCCCGTGGGGCGGCTGGTGGATGCGATCGGGGCGGCCATGGCGCGATCGATCGCCGCCGATGCCGCTCCCGATCCGGAAACCAGCGATCTCAGTGAGCAGCCCGTCGGTTAACCCAAAGCGCCTAGGGGTTGGTTGCTGACCCGATCGCGTGGAATTTTGCGATCGAACAAACTGCCCAAAACGGCCGCCGGGCGAGCACTGTGGGGCCAAGCAAACGCATGGCGAAACGCTGCTTCTTGGCAGGCTTCCAACTGCTCAAAATCAATCACATCCAAGGTCAGCAGGGTTTCGTATTCAAAGGGCAATCGCACATTATGCAAACCCGCATTGTCAGTGCAAATGGCAATCTCAACCCCCGCCTCAAAGCAGCGATCGAACACGGTTTTCAGTTCCCGTAAATCGCTCATGGTTCCCGTTTTGAGATAGGTGGTGGGGCACACTTCCAAACATTGTCCCCGGCGGGCCAAATCGGGCAACAGTTCGGGATATTGCAGGGGAATTTGAATCCCATGGCCAATTCGCATCAACAACGGTAAAAGGTCGGGACATTGCCCCGTGGGCGTTTCGTAAACATGGCCCGTGGTTTTGAGACCGAGCGATCGCGCCAATTCGTATAGCTCAATCCACTCATGCAATCGATCGCCATACAAGTCATCACCACCCGCCAGGTCGATCGCGCAAACATAGTCCCGTGATTGGGCTGCTAGCTCCACGATCGCCCGATTCACCTCATAGGGCAACTTGACATGCATACATAAAATTTGGCTGGTGACGATCGGGCAATCCACCACCTGGCTGGCCTGGCCCACCGTTTGCACAATGTCGGCCATCCGATCGATCCGCTCTCCCATTGGCAAATGCTCAGGGGTGCGCAGATAGGGCGTGTAGCGCAACTCCAAATAGGCCAAATTTTCAAAAATGTAGGCCCCCCGAATCAGGCGATAGATGAAATAGGGCAACATCTCCTGAGTCTGCACACTTTCCACCAAGGAGTGCAGCTCCAAATACTCCGCCAGGGTTTTGCGAGGACGGGTGTAGAAATCCTCAAATGCCCCATAGTCTGGAAATTGGGTCGTTAAGTCCGATCGATGCCGTTCAAAATAGCGCCACAGCACCCGAGGCACGACCGAACCACCCAAATGCCGATGCAGTTCTGCATGTAATGCCATAGAAGCGTCCCCGAGAGTACTGAGTCTTGCGAGCGATCGCGATCGACGCTGGAAATCGTCCCGATCGGGCCCAGGGCCGGTCGTCAAATTGCCCAAAACCCGAGATCTGCCGTTAGCGGATCGTGGGGAGCAAGGGGCTTAAGCCCCTTGTCTACGACGATTGGAGAACGGAAAACCAACCGTTTCAGCCTCACCTCGAAAAATGACGACCGGGCCCAAGAACTGACGATCATTTCGATATTTTTATTGTTGCTTAAGAAAATTAAATCGGGCGCGATCGCCCGAGCCTATATCCCCCCGGGCGATTTCACCCAGTCACCACCTCGATCGCCCGGTTGACACCTTTACACCTCGATCCTGATAATCGTCGTTTGTGTAAACTCAAACACCGCTAAACCGTTGGCTAACGTCGTTGTAATTGGGGCCCAGTGGGGCGACGAGGGCAAAGGCAAAATTACAGATCTCCTCAGTCGGTCGGCCGACGTGGTAGTTCGCTACCAAGGGGGGGTCAATGCCGGACACACGGTCGTTGTTCAAGACCAAGTGTTCAAACTGCACCTCATTCCGTCTGGCATTTTGTATCCCGAAACCGAGTGCATCATTGGCTCGGGCACGGTCATTGATCCGCAAGTGCTGATTGAAGAACTCGATCAGCTCGTGGCGTTGGGCATTTCAACGGACAACCTGTTGATTGCGGAAACGGCCCACGTGACCATGCCCTATCACCGGCTGATCGATCGCGCGGCGGAGGAAAAACGCGGTAACTACAAGATTGGGACGACGGGGCGCGGCATTGGCCCGACCTACGCCGACAAATCCGAGCGTACCGGCATCCGGGTCATGGATTTGATCGATCGCGAGGCGCTGCCGGACTTGCTGCGTTGGACGATCGCCCAAAAGAACGTCATTCTCGAAAAGCTCTACGACCTGCCGCCGCTGGACGCGGAAGCGGTGATTGAAGAGTATTTGGCCTATGGCGATCGACTGCGGCCCCATGTGATCGACGCATCGCTGAAAATTGCCGACGCGGTGAAGCAGAAACGAAACGTCCTGTTTGAAGGGGCCCAAGGAACGCTTCTGGATCTCGACCACGGGACTTATCCCTATGTCACCTCCTCCAATCCGGTGGCTGGGGGAGCCTGCATTGGGGCAGGCGTGGGCCCCACCATCATCGATCGGGTGATTGGCGTGGCCAAGGCTTACACCACCCGCGTTGGCGAAGGCCCCTTCCCCACGGAAGCCCTGGATGAAATCGGAGAACATTTGGGCGAACGGGGGGCCGAGTTTGGCACCACCACGGGCCGCAAGCGCCGTTGCGGTTGGTTTGATGCGGTGATTGGCCGCTATGCCGCTCGGATTAATGGCCTGGATTGCTTGGCCATCACCAAGTTGGACGTGCTGGACGAGCTGGCGGAAATCAAAGTTTGCGTGGCCTACGAAATTGACGGCCAACGCTGCGAAAATTTCCCCGCCGGGTCGCACCAATTCGCCAAGTGCCAGCCGATTTATGAAACCCTGCCTGGTTGGCAAACGTCCACCAGCGGTTGTCGCAACCTGGAAGATTTGCCCAAGCAGGCGCTGGACTATCTGAAGTTTTTGGCGGAGTTGATGGACGTGCCGATCGCGATTGTTTCCTTGGGAGCCAGCCGCGACCAAACGATCATCATCGAAGACCCGATTCACGGCCCCAAACGTGCCTTGCTGTACGAAAACGGCCAGGGTTAACCCAAGAACCAGTGGCCAAAATCATCCCCATCAGGGTTAGTCGAAATCCGTTAACCCTGGGGACATCTGGCTACGGGCCCTTGCCTGAAAATGTCCTGATGATTCAGGATCCCTTTCAACGGCTCAAGCCTGGGGAAGGGGGCTGAATTTCTGTTAATATTCTCTGGCTTTCTACGCCGACGATAGCTCGATCGCCCGCCGATTCTTGCTTGACTAAGTGCGATCGATCCCACAATAGGAGAACCATCCATGAGCCTTACTTTTGAAGCCCAAGTCCGCCCCGAAGGCAGCAAGCCCGGTGCTCTGCGTCGCGAAGGTTTGATTCCGGCGAACCTCTACGGTCACGACGGCGCAAACTCGGTGTTGCTGACGATCAATGCCCGGGATTTGGGTTACATGCTGCGATCGGTTAAGGTGGGCGAAACTCCCGTTGAACTCACGATCGCTGATTTGAACTGGAAGGGTTCCGTGGTGCTGCAAGAAGTGCAGAAGCACCCCTGGAAGTCAGCCATGGTCTATCACGTCAGCTTCCTGGCTGCTAAGGGCTAAATCGCCTCGCAATCAGACGGGATGCTTGATGAAGCGAAGGTAGGGCAATTGAGTTTCGATTGCCCTACTTTGTATTTTGAACATATTTTGAACCCATGTTGAACTGGGAACCTTGGGTATTTAACCCGTTTGATTGAGAGTTTTTGAGCGTTTGTTGCATTGCATTCGTTGCACTGAACCTGTTGAATGCAAGCAGCGAGATTGAGCCAGTCCCCCTCAGGAGTTTTGTGCATGGATTCGACGCTGCCGCCCTTGGTGCAACAGATGCTTCAGCCGGAGTTTTATCCCCATCCGGTGCAGGAGCCGATCGCCCTGATTCAAACCCACGTTTCCTTTGTGTTCATCACCGGAGACTGGGTTTATAAACTGAAGAAGCCGGTGAACTTTGGCTTTTTGGACTATTCCACCCTGGAGCGGCGTAAGGGATTTTGCGATCAAGAAATTGCGCTCAACCAACGCAGCGCGGCGGAACTCTATGTGGGCGTAGTTCCCATTATTCAAACGGGCGATCGCTACCAATTGGCAGAAGTGGGCGAAGCTGAAGCCAACAATGGGGTGGTGGAATATGCCGTCAAAATGCATCAGTTTCCTCAGGAAAATTTGATGAGCGCCCGGTTCGATCGCGGCGAAATCACCGAAGCAGACATCATTGAGCTGGCTCGGGTGGTGGCGGAATTTCACCGCACCGCTCCCACCAGCGATTACATCAATTCCTTTGGGGAAATCCCCCAAATTAAAGTTTCCTTTGATGAAAACTTTCAACAGACCACGGGTTACATTGGCGGGCCCCAAACCCAAGCGCAATTCGACCTAACCCAAAGTTGGACAGAAGCTTTTTTTGCGGAAAATGGGGCGCTATTCCAAAGTCGTGTGGCCGGCGGGTTCATTCGCAATGGCCATGGCGATTTGCACTTGGGCAATATCTGTTGGCTGAACGATCGCCCGCTGTTGTTTGACTGCATTGAGTTCAACGAACCTTTCCGGTTTGTGGACACGATTTACGATGTGGCTTTTTTGGCCATGGACTTGGAAGCGCGGGGCCGCATTGATTTGGCTAATGCCTTTGTCAATGAATATGCGGAGCGATCGGGCGATTGGGCTGGTTTGGCCCTGTTGCCGCTGTATCTGAGCCGCCAATCCTACGTGCGGGCCAAGGTCACCTCCTTTTTGCTGAACGATCCGGCAATTCCTGAGGCCGATCGGGCCGCCGCCCACGATCGGGCCACCGCTTACTATCGCCAAGCGGCCAGCTATGCCCAACCCCGATCGGGTCAGGTAATTTTGATGTGTGGTCTGTCGGGATCGGGTAAATCAACCGTGGCTCGGCAATTGGCTCGCCAAACCAACGGGATTCAGATTCGATCGGACGCGGTGCGCAAACATCTGGGCGCTGTGCCCCTCGATCAAAAGGGACCGCAATCCCTTTACAGCGCCGAAATGACCGCCAAAACCTACGATCACCTGCTGCAATTGGGGCTGGATTTGGCCAGTCGGGGCGAAACGGTGATTCTTGATGCCAAGTATGATCGCCAGGCCTTGCGCCAAACGGTGATTGCCGCCACCCAAGAACGGGAACTGGATTTGGAAATTGTCCATTGCCAAGCCCCGATCGAGGTGCTGCGCGATCGGCTCAATCAGCGAACCGGTGACATTGCCGATGCCACGGCCGATCTGTTGGCGGTTCAAGTGGCGGCCTTCGAGGCCTTCAGCAATGAGGAACGCCTTTGGGTGCGCGAGGTAGACACAGCCCGGGGGGGCGATTTAAAGTTGCAGTAGCTGATTTTCCCGGTGGCGGCTGTTGGCCCTGCGCAAGTTACCTGCGGTCATTGGTGCTGAGTGAATTGGTGCTGAGTAATCTGGCTCCCAATTCGCACTCAGGACTTGGCAAATTGGGGCAACGGCCGCCCCGATCGCGACAATCCCCAGACCCGTGAGCTATCTGTATCAAGGCTTAGTTTGGTTCTTGCTGTTTTGGCTTGCCCTGGTGGGGGTGGGCTACGGCACGCTGTCAGCCTTGGTGCTGGCGACCTTTGGTGGTGCTGCTGGATCGATTATTTCCGTGTGGTGGCAGCAGCCGGCCGCCGATCCGGTGGTGACGCGGCGAACGTTTGATCGGGTGGAACGTGCGCCGCGTCCCTATCCTTATGAAACCCTGGAATCTTCGCGCCTCAAGCGCCAGGGTCGTCGCCGTCGCCAAATTGGCTGGCTAGATCAGTGGTTGCGGGTGCGGCCTCGCTAGGTTGATAAAACGGCTCATCGGTATTACCCAGCGGCAGGAAATTTTTTCAGGGTGAGTGCCTTGTTTTCAGGGTGAGTGTATTGTCTTAACCCAAGTGCTCTGACTGAGAGCTGACCGTTGTTACGGAGTTCAACAGTCGGCAGCACCCACCGAAGAGGAAACAAGCAACCGTGTGGCAATGGGGTCAATGGCGCGATCAACGCCTGCCTTGGCAAACGCGCCAGGTCGCTGATGTTTTGTTGGTGGCGGCGGTGGCCGGTGGCTTGCTGTTGGCTCGCTCTTGGGGCTGGCTCCAGCAGGCGGAATTGGTGGCCTATGACTGGCTGATTCGGGCCCGATCGACCCCACCCCTGCGCGATCGGGTGGTGATTGTGGGGGTGGATGAACCGGATATTCAATTTTTGAAGGTTTGGCCCGCCCGCGATCGAGACTTAGCCCAACTATTGGAAACGCTCGTGGCGGCTCGTCCCGTGGCGATCGGGCTGGATATTTACCGAGATTTGCCCCTGCCACCGGGCAAGGAACACCTAGAGGAAATTTTTCAGAACAGTCCCGTCCCGATCGTCGGCATTCGGCTGATGCCCGACTCGGAAAAAAAAGGAATCCTGCCCGCGCCCGCCCTGGCTCGCTATCAGCAAATTGGGTTTAACAACATCATCATCGATCCCGATCGGCTGGTGCGTCGCCACATTCTCTATTGGTGGCATACGGATTCAAAAACGCGCCAACGCCAAATGCATCAGAGTTTTGCCTTTGTGTTGGCCCAACTGTATTTGCAACAGCGCCAAGTGACCCTGACCAAAACCGAAGATCCCAAACAACTGCAACTGGGGCGGCTGCGGTTGTCCCCGATCGACCCCAACAGTGGCGGCTATCAGGGCATTGATGCCGGCGGTTACCAAATTCTGGCCGATTGGCGGGGCCCTTCCAGAACCGTGCCGGTGGTTTGGTGGCGGGACGTGGTGCAGGGGAAGGTATCGCCCGCGCAACTCAGTGGGCGAATTGTGGTGATTGGGGCCATGACCGAAAGCCTCAAGGACTATGCCTACACGCCCTACAGCAACCAAGGGCGGGATTCGGCCCAACCCATTTTTGGCGCGGAATTGCAGGCCCAGGCGATCGAGCAACTGTTGGAGTCCGCGATCGAGGGGCGGCCGCCCATTCGCACTTGGCCCGACTGGGTGGAACAGGTTTGGATTTTGTTGTGGACCGCGGCCGGGGCGATCGCCGTGAAGCGATCGCGTTCCATGGGCCAAGCAGCTTTCCATCTGGCCTTGGCCCTTGGAGCCATCGGCAGCTTCACCGGCCTGAGCCTTGGGTGGGGATGGTGGATCCCGATCGTGCCGGTGGCCATGGGCACGCTGGCCAGCGCCGGGGGGCTGTGGCTGCTGGCCTTTCAGCGGCAACAGGAACAGACCCGATCGACCCTCTTTTTTCAGCAAGTTTTGGCCGCCATTCCCGAGCCACTGTTTGTGAAAGACCAGAATCGGCGCTGGATTGCTGTGAATCCCGCCTTTTGCAACTTTACGGGGCTAACCACCACCGATCTGTTGGGGAAACGGGCAGAGGATGTGTTTTCTCCTGAATTGGCCGCGGCCCTCACGGCGGAGGATCAACGGGCGATCGACCAGTTGGGGCCCGCCGAAACCCAGTTCGCCTGGCCCGATCCCTTTGGTCGAGAACGAATGGTGAGCACCAAGCGCACCCTCCACCGCGATCGGGCCGGGAATCAGTTCCTCGTGGGGGTGATGCGTGACATTACCGAGCAGTGCCGAGCCGAAGCGGAATTACGCCGCACCGCCGCCGAACTGCGGGACTATACCCAGCAACTGGAGCTAGCCCACGATGTGTTGCAATACCAAGCCCGCCACGATGGCCTCACGGGATTGGTGAACCGTAAATATTTCTATGAGCGACTGGATGTGGCGCTGCAACAAGCCCGCCAGGATCGATTCATGAGCGCGGTTTTATATCTGGATTTGGATGGGTTCAAGGCCGTGAACGACACCTTGGGCCATCGGGCTGGCGATCTGTTGCTGATTGAATGTGCCCAACGCCTTACCCAAAACCTGCGGGGCAGCGACACGATCGCCCGGTTTGGTGGTGATGAATTTGTAGCGCTGTTGCCGGCCATTCCCCAAGGGGACGTGGCGGCCAGGGTGGCCGAAAAACTCCTAGCTGCCGTCAGCAAGCCCTATCGCGTTGAGGGCTGCGACTGCCAAATTACCGTCAGCATTGGCGTGGCCCTGTTTCCCGACGATGCGGAAACGGCCGATCAACTCATTGAATATGCCGATTCCGCCATGTTTGCGGCCAAGGGAATGGGGAAAAATGCGTTTTGTCTCTACGGCGAGCCACCGGCCCAGCCCGATCGGGTTCTGAGAGGCTAGGTGCAGCCTGAACCGCTTGGCCAGGCTGCACCAGCTTTCAGGAGAGGCCTAGCTCGAGAACTTCGGGCCCAAGCCGATCGCCCCGGCATAGACCGCCCGATCGCCCAGTTGATCCTCAATGCGCAGCAGGCGGTTATATTTCGCTACCCGTTCGCTCCGACAGAGAGAACCGGTTTTGATTTGACCGGCGCGCGTGGCCACGGCCAAATCGGCGATCGTCGTGTCTTCCGTTTCGCCGGAACGGTGGCTAATTACCGAGCGCAGGCCGCTGCGGGTGGCCAGGTCGATCGCCTCCAGGGTTTCCGTCAGTGTCCCGATTTGATTCAACTTAATCAAAATGGCATTGGCCGCCTTCAGCTCAATTCCCTTTTGCAAGCGCGTCGGATTGGTCACAAATAGGTCATCGCCCACCAGTTGAGTGCGGCTGCCCAGGCTGGCATTCATGGCCGCCCAGTTGTCCCAATCGTCTTCGCTCAGGCCGTCCTCGATCGACACGATCGGGTACTGGCTCGCCAACTTGTCCAAATAGGCGATCGTTTCCGCCGGGCTGTGGGTTGCGCCATCAAAGGCATAATTCCCACCCTGGTACAACTCCGTTGAAGCCACATCCAGCGCCAGCGCCACTTGCTCGCCTGGTTTGTAGCCGGCCTTCTCGATCGCCGCAATCAGCAAATCGAGCGCCTCTTGGTTGGAACCCAAGTTCGGCGCAAAGCCGCCCTCATCGCCCACACCCGTCAGCAGGTTTTTATCCTTCAGCACCTTGCTCAGGGCCGCAAACACTTCCGCCCCCCAGCGCAGGGCCTCCGCAAAGCTGCTGGCCCCGTGGGGCACAATCATGAATTCTTGGATGTCCACATTGTTGTCCGCGTGGGCCCCGCCGTTGATCACGTTCATGAGGGGCACGGGCAACACGTTCGACAAGGGGCCGCCCAGGTAGCGATAGAGGGGCAATCCGGCGGTGGCGGCGGCGGCCTTCGCCGTGGCCAGCGACACGGCCAAAATCGCATTCGCACCGATTTTGGACTTGTTGGGCGTGCCATCCAGCTCAATCATGGCCAGGTCAATGCTGGCTTGATCAAGCGCATCCATGCCGTAGAGTTCCGGCGAAATTTGCTCTTCAATATTTTCAACGGCTTTCAGCACGCCCTTGCCACCATAGCGGCTGGGGTCGTCATCCCGCAGTTCGTGTGCTTCAAAAGTGCCGGTGGATGCGCCGCTGGGAACCTGAGCCAGGCCGGTGACCCCCGATTCGAGGGTGACTTCGGCTTCGACGGTGGGACGACCCCGCGAATCCAAAATTTCTCGCGCGTGAATTTCGACGATCCCCGTGTCGGTCATTTCCATGCGTTTTCTCCAAATCCAAAAGCGAACTCGATGCGGGCCGTTGGGATGGGCATTGTGCCCCGCGATCGGGTGGCCAAGTGCGATCGCCCCATCCAGCGGTCAATTGCCAGAATCAGAATAAGTCTTCATGGGTCGTTTGCGCGGGTTTTGCGCGTGAGATCCCGTGAACCTGCTGTGATGCTTCTAGGCGGCTCTGGTGCTTTGATGGCAGCGAGCTTTGGGGTTTGGACTTGGGCAGATCAAGGCCGGAGCACTTGAATCCCAACCTTAAACCTCAAAAGTCGGAACTCTCAAAACTTCAGCCCCGAGGCCGGAACACTGAAACTGACCATTACCGAAACTGACCATTGTTGACCTTGGATGTTTTTTTCTGCTGCATCAACCATTACGGCTTGGGCAGCCAATTGGGGTCTGAAATGGGCCTCGGTGGGACTTCCTTCAGTTAATTGAGTTAATTGAGCGGTATCGGACTGGTTCTGGCTCTGTCGTAACCGTAAGATCGGCCGATCGCCCCAAAACTTTAGGGATCGATCGGGAGCTGATGCATGGATTGCCCCGATCGCCCCGATCGCCCCAGGAGTAATCTGCCCCAGGTGAATTCGCGAACGGGGGATCGATCAGGAAGGGCATGTTAGAAAGTCCGTTGGTTGGCTGAGGCGGGTTGGCTGGGGCGAATTGGCTAGGACTGATTTGCTGAGGCTGGCTTCGCCAAAATCCCCTACACTAAAACTGCTACTTTGCTCGATCGCTCGAATGCTGGTTAAAGCCAAGCCCCAGCCCCTAGCCCCCCGTTGGCAAAAACCCCGATATTCCAGTTGGGAACGGCAGAAGGACGTGACGATCGCAATCGGGCGATTTGTCTCGGCCCTGTGGTGGGATCGCGTTCGCAAACAAAACAGCAGCGAGCAACGCAGTCGCCGGGCCCAGTGGTTGGCTCAAACCTTGGTGAACTTGGGGCCCGCGTTTATCAAAGTGGGACAAGCCCTGTCCACCCGCCCCGATTTATTGCCGGGGGAATATATCACCGCCCTCAGCCGATTGCAGGATGCCGTGCCGCCCTTCAGCACGGATCTGGCGATCGCCACGATCGAAGCGGAGCTGGGCCAATCTGTTCAAGAACTCTTTGCGGAATTTGAACCGGAGCCGATCGCGGCGGCCAGTTTGGGGCAAGTTCACCGGGCCGTGCTGCCCGGGGGCGATCGAGTGGTGGTCAAAGTTCAGCGCCCGGGCCTGGAGCCGCTGTTTGATCTAGATTTCAAAGTGCTACGGCGTTTAATTCACTGGAGCGAGCTGCTCTTTCCCTGGACTCAGCAATACGATCTGGAGTCCATTTATCAAGAATTTTTTCGAATTCTCTATCAAGAAATTGACTACGTTCACGAGGCCCACAACGCCGATCATTTTCGCCAAAACTTCCAGGAATTTCAAAACGTCCGGGTTCCCAAAATCCATTGGCCCTACACCACTTCCCGCGTGTTGGTGATGGAATATTTGCCGGGAATTAAGGTAGATGACTGTGAAGCGCTTGAATCCTGTGGCATTGACACCAAAAAACTGAATCAATTGGGTGTTTGTTGCTACTTAAAACAGCTTTTGCAAGATGGCTTCTTTCAGGCAGATCCCCATCCGGGAAACCTGGCAGTGACCCAAGATGGATCACTGATTTTCTATGACTTTGGCATGTTTGTGGAGGTGAAATCCCTCGCCAAAGAACAGATGCTGCAAACCCTATTTGCGGTTTTAAAAAAAGACAGTGAATCGGTGTTGGAATCCCTAATTTCCATGGGACTGATTGAGCCAGTTTCGGATATGCGACCGGTGCGGAAACTGCTGCAATTTACCCTGGAACGGTTTGCGGAACGGCCGGTGGATGTGAATGCATTCACGGAAATGCGCCGGGAAATTGCCACGTTATTTGAGCAGCAACCGTTCCGACTGCCGGCCCAAATGACTTACATTTTGAAGTCGATTACAACGCTGGATGGCATTGCGCGGCGACTGGATCCGGAATATAACCTGATTGCGCTGGCGAAGCCCTTTGTGAAGCAGTTTGCGGGCATTGATCCCAATCGATCGCTCGCGGAAGGGCCAGGAGCCAACAAAACCCAAAAATGGCTTGGCTTGGCTAAGTTGGCTCTGGATACGGTGCAGGCGCAACTGAGCAAGCCGAATCCAACGGTGCTGGCAATTCAGCGACTGGAGCAACGAATTGAGCGGGGTGAGCTGGAGTTGCGGGTGCGATCGACCGAAACCGATCGGGCCCTGAAGCGCCTGAACCTGTCAATCGAATGTTTGATGTATACCTGCTTGGCGGGCTGTTTGTTAATTAGCGGAGCGGTTTTGGTGACGGGGCCCTTGGCCCACTGGGCGGCCTTTGTGTTTGCGGGGTCGGGAGTGGCGGTGGTGTTGCTGGTGCGGGCGTTGGTGCGGCTGTCGGTGCGCAAGCGGCTCGATCGGTTCATGGAATAGCTATGGCCGATCGGGAACGGATTCTGGGTCTTGATCCAGGGCTAGCCATTTTAGGATTTGGGGCCATTAGCGTTCCCGCCGTTGGGGATCCGGCTGTTGGGGGTGATGGTTCGTTGGGTTGGCGATCGAGCGATCCGGCGGCGATCGACCCAGTGGCGATCGAATTGATCGACTTTGGCATCATTGCCACCCCTGCCGGTCAGCCCATTGGCGATCGGTTGGTGACCCTTCATGACGATTTGCACGCGGTCATTGACCAAATTGAGCCTGATCGGGTGGCGATCGAAAAACTCTTTTTTTATCGAATGGGCAACACGATCGCCGTAGCCCAAGCCCGTGGGGTGGTGTTGCTGGTTTTGGCCCAACGGCAACTTCCTTGGGTAGAATTCACACCGGCCCAAATTAAGCAAGCCCTCACCGGCTACGGCAACGCCAAGAAGCCCGAAGTGCAAGCCGCCGTCGCCCGGGAGCTGAATTTGGCCACCTTGCCCAAGCCGGATGATGCGGCCGATGCGTTGGCCGTGGCGATCGCCGCTTGGGGGGCGGAGGCTGCCAATCGCGGCTAGGGGCCAATCGGCTCACGGGTAGAACCGTTTGGGTAGAACCAATCATGAAGGCCAGTTGGTTCGGGTCAACTGGGTAGAAGCCAGTTGGTAGCGGGTTGTTGGAGTTGCGAAGTTGCGGGGCGAGATCGATGTTGCGAATCAGTCAGGGGCTGGAAACACCACAACTGATCACCTCGGGAAACGCTGCTCGCAAAAGCTGCCAAATCGATCGCGCGCTCCTGAAGCCGGAACACCCCCAACATCAACATTGGATGGGTCAAGCCTTGCAATTGGCCGCCGCCGCCGGGGCCGCCGGGGATGTGCCCGTGGGGGCGATCGTGGTGGATGGACAAGGCCAGGCGATCGCGCAGGCCGAAAACCGCAAGCAACGGGATGGCGATCCCACGGGCCATGCGGAACTTTTGGCGCTCCAACGGGCCGGGCGATCGCGCCAAAATTGGCATCTAAACGATTGCGTTCTTTACGTCACCCTGGAGCCTTGCCCCATGTGTGCGGGGGCAATTATTAACGCTAGACTTGGGTTGCTTGTTTTTGGGGCGATCGATCCCAAAGCGGGAGCCATTTGCTCTGTGCTAAATTTGCCCGCCAGTGCCGCTTCTAATCACCGATTGCCGGTTATTGGAGGTGTCTTGGGCCAAGGCTGCCAGCAACAATTACAAGCCTGGTTTCAACAGAAGCGTCCCGATCGATTTTGCACCCAGCCTGCGGAAAATATCTGAATAGTATCTTGGAGTACTTGCCAAGCACCGATTGCTGTGAGAACAAGAAACTTTAGCCTTTTATTTTTGTTGCTAGATCCGTTAATTTATAAACTTTTAACATGCCGGTTTTGATTTTTCAAATAGTCCCAATTAAAGAGGCCTAGCTTGCATCAATTCGGGATGAATTTTCCTTCACTCATTAACTCCGAAAAACCTAAGAAAATGTCTGAAAAGCCAAAATTGCTACTCTGTACGCCCCAGTGATCGACTTAAAATCGACTTAAACAAGATGCTCAAGCCCCTTGTTCCCACGACTATTGGTGCTTGCTCGTGCCAAGGAATCCTTTTTCAACATCCCCTAAGGGGCTGATCTGGAATGAACAAAATGGAAGGGAACAGAAATCTGCTGTTGGATGATCGTGACTACTTGTGAAGAGATTAAGTGCTTTTAAGAAAACCTTATTCTGAAAATAATAAAATTATTGTTCACTGCTGAAATGGCGAAAGTTTGATGATGGCTGCCGCAAATCCCCCAACCTGTGATCAACTATGCATAGATGATCGATCGCCAACCATCTCCCCAACCTCTGAGGTATCGGAACTCCAATCGTTTGCAGGCCCCACCCGATCGTCAACAGTGCCAGACAAAACCTGAGCATCGGCCCCGACAAGCCAACAACTACAGGCTAAAAACTAAAAGATGCCCGGAATCCTTCCTGGAATCCTTCAAGGTATAATTTGACTTCGCTGAGACTTGTGTTGGGGGCAAAATGGCGACTATTTCTAAGAAAATTTGTCTGGTTGGCGATTTTAGCGTTGGCAAAACCAGTCTAATTCGTAGGTTTGTTGATCGTCAATTTAGTGACCAATATTTGTCAACAGTTGGCGTTAAGATCTCCAAAAAACTCATTGATTCCACTAGCCTTAAGCTACCAGAAGGCGACAAGTTTCAATTAATGGTCTGGGATATTGAAGGACGCACAGATTACAAGCCGATCGATGTGTCCTATCTCCGTGGTGCGAGTGGAATTATTATTGTTTCTGACAGCAGCCGAATGGAAACGGTAGAAAACCTCGATCGTCACCTACAAATGTTTCAGCAGGTTAATCCTAAGGGATCTGTCGTGATTGCCTTTAATAAGGCAGATCTCATTGAGCCAACAATGCTGACTAAGGTTATGGGATTGCATAGCTTTGCCCATGAGTCTCAGGTGGTGGCGACCTATGCCACTTCTGCCAAAACGGGCGATAATGTTGACAAGATGTTCCTAGAGCTATCGCAATCGATGCTCAACGGGTAACTGAAGGAGAGCTATAGTCTTCAAGGTCTTCAGGGATGCATTAGTTGGCATCCAAAGTGGGTAATTTAAAGTCAACTTTGCTGTTGCTGCGGCCCCTTGAGCAGAATGAAATTATCCTTGCCTCAGCATATCCAATTGATTGTTGTGAACGAAGCCTTCCAGGTGGTTTCGGTTCAGGGCAATGTGGCCCCTCTGATCGATTCAGGATTGCTGGAAATGTTGGTGGAGTCTGCGGATGGGGGAGCGATCGCCCCGATCGAGACCCCAACGGATGGGGCTGTGGATCACGCCACAGACCACTTGGCACCCACTGCCCCGGGTCTCAGCCCTGAGCAACTGGCTGCGCAATTGCTGGGGCTGGAGATTTATGAACTGTTCCCAGAACTCTTTGGAATCGATGAAATTTTGGTGGAGGTGGCAGCGGGCGATCGCCCAGAATTCAACATCAAGGGCATTGGCCGTGTCACCGCCGATGGCTCCCCAATTTATTTTGATATTCATATTACGGCGCACCCCAGCCCAACTGCTGAACACTATTTAATTTTTTTCCTAGAAGATGTAACCGATCGCATGAGCTTGGAGCAAGTGTTGGTTCAAGCGACTAACGAAAAACATCTGTTGATTCGAAATTTGGAGGAAACCAAGCAGCAGATTGATCAAATTATTTCAGCCATGAGCGAAATGCTGTTTTTGGTTTCAGAAGCAGGGTTAATTCGGATGGTGAACCCGGCCACTCGTCACCTGTTGGGTTATGAAGCCGAGGAATTAATTGGTCAGCCCATGTCGGCAATTTTGGTGCGCCGAGATGCCCCATCGGCTCCAGAGTCAGGACACCTGTTGGTGGCGGAGGAAGGGGAAGCGGTTTGTCAAACCAAGACCGGTGCGATTTTGGTGATTGCCTTTTCCCGATCGCGTCTCACCAACACCCTAATGGGACAGTTGGGGCGTGCAGATATGGCTCAAGATTTTCTGTATGTGGGGCGCGATGTTACGGAAGAAAAACGCCGCCAACGATATCAATCGGTTCAACATTTAATTACGCGAATTATTTCTGAGTCGAATATTGCCACCCAAGCTCTGTCGGCAGTGGTTCGAGCCTTATGCCAAGAATTTGATTGGCAATTGGGAGAATTTTGGCTAATCGATCGCACGGACGTTGGCAGCGGAAATCCATCTGCCCATTGCATTGATCACTGGCTTTCTCCCGTACTGGAAATTAGCCATGATTGGAAGCCAGTACGTTGCCTGCGCTTGAATGAAGATCACAGTTTTCTCTCGCAGGTTTGGCAAGCAACGAAGGCTAAATGGCAACAAAATCTCCCGAATCAGGCGGTTCCGGCGGGAACGCTGGAAATTCAGAATCTAAACTTTAAAACTGGGTTTGGATTTCCGATTAAAACCGGCGATCAAGTGTTGGGAATTTTGCTGTTTTTCAAGCAAGCCTCTCAACTGGTGAGTCCTGATCTGTTGAACTTGGGTGAAAGTTTGGGCAGCCAGTTGGGGCAATATGTGGAACGTCGCAAGGCCGAAGAGGCCCTGTTACTAGAGCAAGAAAAATCTGAGCGCTTGCTGTTGAACATTCTGCCGGAGACGATCGCCCATTGTCTGAAGCGCAATGCCAGAACGATCGCAGAACAGTTTGCCGCCGTCACCGTTTTGTTTGCGGATATTGTCGGTTTTACGGAAATTGCTTCAAATCTGAGCGCGATCGAGCTGGTGGAATTATTAAATGAAATTTTCTCGGAATTTGATCAGCTCACAGAAATTCATGGCCTAGAGAAAATTAAAACCATTGGCGATTCCTACATGGTGGTGGCGGGGTTGCCCACTCCTCGCGCTGACCACGCCCAGGCGATCGCGAATATGGCCCTGGATATGCAGTTAGTCATGAGTCGGTTTAACGACAGACAAAAACGCGATTTTCAAATCCGCATTGGGATTCACAGTGGTTCCGTTGTGGCAGGTGTGATTGGCCTGAAGAAATTTATTTATGATCTTTGGGGAGATACGGTCAACACCGCCTCGCGGATGGAATCGCATGGCATTCCAGGGAGAATTCAAACCTCAGCCGCCACCTATGCTCTGCTCAAAACTTCTTACCAATTTGAGCATCGTGGCTTAGTTCACATCAAAGGGAAAGGCGATATGGATACCTATTTTCTGTTGGGGCATATGCCCTGAAGAATGATTCGTAATGGTGATTGGTGATGGGCGATCAATTGGCCGATCGACTTGATCAATAAACCTCCTGTACGAATCAGCTAACAGCCCTCATCCCCCAACCCCTTCTCCCAAGCAGGGCGAAGGGAAGCCAGAGATAGGAAGTTACGGTGATTTTGTTGCTAGTTGTCAAGTTCCTCTCCTGAATTGGGAGAGGGATTTAGGGTGAGGGTCTTGATTGATGTAGGAGGTCTAATATAACCCCAAAAATGATAGGTGTTGGCGATGCAAGCCGGTGGTGTTGGCTAGCCGCTTCCACCGAATTCCTTTACAATGCAGGGCGGCCCTCAATGGCGATTACAGCTCCCAAAATCAGAAAATTCCATCACCGCTACCGATGATTGCGATTAACGATCGCTTGATTTTCAGTCCCCAATCTCTGCTGTTGTTATGACCTTGCCCTCAGAAGACTCGCCCCTTTATAACCATCCTTTGCCACAAATTGAGACGTGGCTGCTATCCCAAGGTTGCACCCAAGATCGCGAAGCATTGCATTGTTGGCATATCCAAAAGGATGCTTGGCAGGCAACGTTATATTTAGAAGAAGATCGCCTGACGGCTTATTACTTGAATGCGGATGGATCTGGAGAGTCTACCCAGCGATCGTTTAAATATTCCTTGAGTCGGCGGGATATTGAAGATGCAATTTTCTCAGGGCCTTGAATCAGATCCCTGAGCTGGGATCTTGACCCAGAGTTTTGCACCAAAGTCTTGCACAAAATTCTTAGAAATAGCTAGCGAGCTTGAGGTTGAACCCGTCATGATTGGGGTGCGATGCTTGGGTGCAAATTTTATTGGCGAAATTTGAGCGCGAACTTTATTTGGTGCGCACTTTGCCGTAGCGTCGATCGCGCTTTTGATAGCTCATGAGGGCTTGATGGAAAGCGGCGCGATCGAACTCTGGCCACAGGGTTTCGGTGACGTAAAGCTCTGCGTAGGCAATTTGCCACAATAAAAAATTGCTGACCCGCATTTCACCGCTGGTGCGAATGATCAAGTCGGGATCGGTGAGTTCGCTGGTGTAAAGGTGTTGTTCAAAGAGCTGTTCATCAATGGACTCGATCGCCAGGTCACCGCTTTTGACCTGAGCGGCGATCGCCCGGCAGGCCTGCAAAATTTCCTGTCGTCCGCCGTAATTGGTGGCTACGGTGAAATTCAGAGCGGTGTTGTGGCGCGTGAGGTCTGATGCATGGGCAATTTCTGCCTGCAAAGAATCGGGTAGCGCATGGATATTACCCACAAATCGAATGCGCACCAACTCTTCAATTAATTCTTGAAGTTCCCGCCGCAGAACTTTCTCAAAAAGCATCATCAAAAAGTCTACTTCTTCGGCGGGGCGACCCCAATTTTCTGTCGAAAAAGCGTAGACCGTGAGGGCTTGAATTCCCCAATCTTTACAGCAACGAATTAAGTCTTTAAGGGTATCAACTCCCCGGCGATGGCCCATGATGCGTGGGAGGCCGCGCTGTTTTGCCCAGCGGCCATTGCCATCCATAATCACAGCAACATGGCGAGGCAACAGCGCTCGATCGAGATCGGCGGGCAATTCACGCGATAGGAGTTGTTTTGCGGTCATATGAATCGACGCAAGATAAAGTCTTCACCGCCCTTACGAATGGAGAACGCAATGGGAGGTGAATTGGAGAGCCGTTTTGCAGGAAGTCTCGTTCAGATTAGCGCGTGCCAACAAAAATTGCTGGCTTACTTCCCATGAGCATACCCGAACGATCGCAACTCAACGCTCTCTCCGGGCGGCCCCACTGGGTCGGGGTGTTGGCTGGCGAATCTAGGGGTTGGCTGGGCCGTTTGAATTGAGGGCCAGAATGGGTGGTTGAGAGGCGGAACTTGCACCGGGCACTGGCATCTATCGCCGCTTGCGCCACAGGCCCGTGAAGGATAGTAACTGTCGTCGCAAGTGCCGCAGGGACGTGACTCGCTGTTCCCGATCGCTGGGCGAGGCAAGCTTGGTTTTCAGAATTTCCCGCAGGCGGCTGCTGGCGATCGGGCGTTCCAGTTGGCCCCGCTCCGCCACGGAAATCGACCCGGTTTCTTCGGAAACGACGATGCAAAGACAGTTGGCCATCCGTTCCGTCACGCCCATGGCGGCCCGGTGGCGAGTTCCAAGCTGGCGAGAGGCTTGGCGATCGGACAGGGGCAAAATGGCTCCCGCTGAAGTGACCCGATCGCCCTGAATAAAAACCGCTCCGTCGTGCAACAGGGTGGAGGTTTGAAAAATGGTTTGCAGCAGCTCTTTCGAGACTTCCGCGTCCAAACGTACCCCGGGCACGGAAAAATCTCGCTCATCGATCGTGCCGCTGGTTTCTAAGACCAACAGGGCCCCCGTGCGGTTTTGGGACAGTTCCCGCACCGCGTCTACCAGTTCATCGATCGTGTTGTCGGTGCCTGGGGCCGTGTCGGGCGATCGAGACAACAACTCCCCCACTTGGCCCCGGCCCAACTTTTCCAGCAAGCGCCGAAACTCCGACTGCAACATAACAGCCATGGCCACGGCCGCCCCAACCGTCAAATTGCCCAAGAAAAAACTCAAGAGCGACAGCCCCCAACGTTGGGCCACCGCCGTCGCCAACATCAGTACGACGAACCCACGCACCATCCACAGGGTTCGCCGTTCGCCGACGACGGCCAACAGGGCATACGTCAGGAGCAAAACTAGGCCGATATCGATCGCTTGCAGCAGCAACAGCGGGTCTCGGACAACTCAAGAATCGGTCTACGAAATGGCGCAGGCCCCCATGCGCAGGCCCCCAGTGGACAACCGTTGATGAACCCTGGGGGCAAAACGGGGCCGGGAGGTCTAGCTCAGTCCTTGCAGCCGATCGGGCAGGCGATCGAACCGCAGCAGGTCTTCATCTGTTTCTCGTTCCAGAATCAGATCTGCCTGACCATTGCGCACCAAAACCGCCGCCGGTCGGGGCACGCGGTTATAGTTCGAGGCCATGCTGGCGTTATAGGCCCCCGTGGCCAACACCACCAACACATCCCCCGTTTCCAGGGCCGGCAGTTGAGCATCGCGAATCAGCACATCGCCCGACTCACAGTGCTTACCGGCTACGGTAACCGTTTCCGTGCAAGGGGCGCTCATCCGGTTCGCCACCACCGATCGATACAAGGATTGGTATGTGATCGGTCGGGGATTGTCGGACATGCCGCCATCCACAGAAACGTAGGTGCGGATGCTGGGAACCGTTTTTTGGCTGCCCACCCGATAGGCCGTGAGGCAGGAAGACCCCACCAGCGATCGACCTGGTTCGCACAGCAACTTGGGCAGGGGCAACCCTGCTCGATCGCAGGCTGTCGTGATCCCTTGGGCGATCGTTTGCACCCACTGCTCAATGCTCGGCGGGTCATCGGATTCCGTATAGCGAATGCCCAAACCACCGCCCACATTCAACTCCGCCACCGGCAGCCCCAACTGCTGGGCCTTCACGAACCACTGCACCAGGGTATCGGTCAAATCACTGTGGGGTTGCAGCTCAAAGATTTGAGAGCCGATGTGGGCATGTAGCCCAATGCAGTGCAAGTGGGGTTGCTGGGCCAAAAACTCCAGCACTTCATCCACTTGGGTTGGATCAAAGCCAAACTTGCTGTCAATGTGACCCGTGCGGATGTATTCATGGGTGTGGCATTCAATGCCGGGCGTGATTCGCACCATCACCCGAATTGGCTCCGAGGTGGAGAAGCTGGCCAAGGTGTGCAGGTCAAGCCAGTTGTCGGTGATGATGTTGCAGCCCGATCGCACGGCCAATTCCAGCTCAGCTCGGGATTTGTTGTTGCCGTGCAAATAAATCTTGGTGGCCGGCGTGCCCGCTTGCAGGGCCGTGAGAATTTCGCCCGCCGACACCACATCCACGCCCAAGCCTTCCGACTGGGCGATCGCGCAAATCGCCAAACAACTCCAGGCCTTGGAGGCATAGAGCACCTGGGATTCTCCCGAATAAAACTGCTTGAATGAGTCTCGGTATTGGCGACAGGCCGCCCGCAGTCCTTCCTCGTCCAGGATGTAGAGAGGCGAGCCAAACTGTTCCAGCAGCTCCACCACATCGCAACCGCCCACTTCCAAATGGTCGCGATCGTTCACGCGGGCTGTCAGGGGCATCAACAGTTGGTTGGGCGATGGCTCAGGGCCGCCTTCGGATTGGGGGTGGAGATATTGCAGGCTGGAGGTTTGGGAATCCGTCTGATCAGCATGATTGGTTTGGGGGCGAGCAGCGGGCGTAGCAACCATCGGTTTGTAGCAGTGCGGGTTGGGTGGTTATGGGGAATTGGCAAACGTTGGCAACCACAGAACCGGCGATCTTCATCAGATGCTCTTCCGATGATCCTCTGATTCTCTGAATCCAGATCAGATGATCCTCAAAGTCATCCGCAAGGGCGATTCCAAAGACCTCCTTTGAAGATTCGTCATCTCCAGAGACCAACAAAGACCTGCCAAGATCTGGTATCTAAGCCTGAACATGGCCTAAAAACGATCCAAACGATCTGAGGGTGAGATCAGATCTAGGGGAAATTGGGGTGCGATCGATCCAAAGAGGTCGGCTCGATTTGGTTAATTCGGTGGGCGTATCGATCCAGAGTGACCGATCCAGGGCGATCGGGACACCACCCGATCGATCACCAACCTACCGACACCAAATCTACCGAGCTGACGAATACGAACATCAATCCAGAGCCGATGATCATGGTTGCCAACGTTGCAAAACTCGCGATCGAGACCAGAGGCAAACCAGCGGCCAACCACAGCACCTGAAGGAGCGATCGCCGTGGATCTAACCATTTCGGCCCCCTGGCCTATCCGGTTAGTTTACTATTGCGCGGCCTGACCTGCGTGGCTCCCCAGGGTCTCAATTGATCGAGTATTGTTGAAATCAACGAGCCGATCGAACCCCCAACACAAGATCCCCACCTCTGATCATGATTTCTTTGGAAACCTATCCCGGACTCTATCTGTTTCAGTTGCTGTTTGTGCTGTCCTTCACGGGCGTGATGATTTGGCAGGCGATCGAGTCCATCAAAACGATTGATCAATAACCCAAACTGGCCGTTAATCCATCGCGGTCAATCAACCCGAAACCACCCGTAGACAAAGGGTTGAGATAAGGGGCTTAGACAAGGGGTTTAGACAAGGGGTTTAAACCCCTTGTCCCGATGATTTGCTTAGAGGTCGTGGCAAATCCGGTTCGATCAATTTCGATTAATCAATATTGATTTCGATCAAAATTGATCGAACCCGCAGATTGCGATCGCCAGCGGTAGCCCAAGTTCTGACTAGGGTTCCGAAGTTTTTGAAATTGCTGAATCGGGATGACAGGATTTGAACCTGCGGCATCCTGCTCCCAAAGCAGGCGCGCTACCAAGCTGCGCTACATCCCGGTGTTGATGGCCAACGTTGATGGCCGGCGCTGGTGGCTTGCACGGGAGAAGGTTCACCCGCAGCCACAAACAAGGCCATCATATCACAGACGCTGTGAATGCTGAGGCGGAACAGACGCAGGGACTCTAACCATCGCCCGCTCAGCCCTAATCTGGATACCAAAACATGCCCTTAATCCCTTCCGGATCGGGCATGAACCCCAAACCCTTGTAGAAATCCACCACGTGGGGATCGGCAAAGAGCGTAATGTTGCTGATGTCTTCGCGGCGTAACTGCTCGATCGTCTGGCGCATCAACGCCTTGCCAAAACCTCGGCCCTGAAAATCTGGATGCACCACCACATCCCACACGGTGGCGTTGAAAGCGTGATCCGACGTGGCCCGCGAAAAGCCAATCAGTCGCCGCTTTGCGCCCCGCTGTTCCCACATGGACAGCACCAAGAAGCTGTGTTGAATGGCTTTTTTCACCTTGCGCAGGGGCCGACGGGCCCAGCCCACCGCATCGCAAAGCTCTTCAAGGTCGTACAGATCAATATCGCGATCGGTACTAAAGAAAATCCGAATCTCACCCGTTTGCGGATCTCGCTCCAGGGGTTGATAGCCAGGAACCGCCTCGACCGTTGCGGCCGGGCGATCGCCCTGTGTTCCAAATAAGCTCTTCCAAAACCCCATGTGAGCCTACACGATCTGTCTTAACACTTGCCAGCGACAGCCAGTACCCGAGACCAATTCGCCACAACGACGATGCAGCCATGGGGCTAATCACTCAACCGGCAAGGGGCGCGATCGCTCTGCACCCTGCGGTGATTACCACGCCATGGTTGGTTGAGGTTGGTTTAGAAAACGCTGTGATTGCGCTCTATTGTGCCATGGGTTGCGCGAAACTTGGATCATTCCCGGCAACTGGCAATCCAAGACTGGAAAGAAGCCACAGGAACCCCGGATTCAGACCAAAATTCAGGAGCCGTTGATTAACCTCAGCGATCGATTCAGCGGCTTTGCCACTGCCCGGCCAGCCCAGCTATGGGCCGGTGTGGCGCTTCTGTGGTTCAGGGGGCGGGGTTGCCCACCGAGCCGCCAATTTCTATGCCAATATAGGTTTTAATGGGGACTATCAGCCAAGTCCCTTGGCCTGCCATCGATTGAGATAATCAGGCGATCTAAGAAGTCCCGTTAAAGTTGCGTTGCGGAACCGGCGATCGGGCCGTCACCCTTGCTCGCTCTGGCGCTTGCCTGCAAAGCTGGCTGGCTCTGAAGGGTGTTCCCCGTCGCGATCGCCCACCGTGGTTATGACGCGAAAGGCGGCCGGTTGGGTTGTGTCAGCCTGTAGAGCGGATGAAGCCAACTTCACCGCCCCCCAACAGGATGTTTCCCAATTGCGGCATTTGTTAGCAAATTGCGGCAATTGTTAGTGAAATAGTGACGGAATGTCAAGATGGATTCAAAGCGCTATCAGCGGTAAAACACGGTGGCAGGTGCGGTTTCATCCGGTATGAGTTCGGGTCTCAAGCCCTCAACGCTCGACTTGCTCAAGCGCTTCAACCGGGCCTTTCCGCAATTTTATGAGCAGTTTGTCAGCAGTGAAATTCAACTGCAAAACCTGCGCTTGGCCTATCAACTCTACAAAACGCGCCAAGCGGTCATTGAACTGAAGCCGGAAGGGGGCAAAAGCGCACTGCATTTTGCCTATCGCAACCAATCCTTTCTGCTCAGTGACATTTTCGGGGTGCTGGCGGCCTATGGCCTGACGATCCACAGCTTGAGCCTTTACGGGCAGATTCACCCGCCGATGCTGGTGTTTATCAAGTTGGTGGTGTCGCGGGGCAGCAAGGCCCTGACGGAGAAGACTTCGGAAAATGTTTGCCGCGCCATTCGCGAAGCTCTGGCTGGCCACTTTGAGGTGGAAGAGATGCTGGCGGTAGAGTTCAACCTGGATGCGGGGTTGGAGCAGGTGGAAACGGAGTTCTATGTGGATCCGGTGTTCCATTTGCCCGCTCTGTTGATTGAGGCGGATAACCAGCCGGGGTTGTTCTACAAGGTGATGTATGCCATCTGGCAAGAGGATTTGCTGGTGGTGAATGCCAATTTGCTGGTGTGGCGGGGACGGACAAGGCTGATTTTGTATCTACTGGGCCCCAATGAGAGCTTGATTCCGGAATATCTGGGTCAACGAATTGCGGAAGGGGTTCGTCAACGCCTGATGGGGTGCTAAGTTGGAAGCCCAAGGGGAATCACCCATCCGGGTATTTCCCCCCCAATCTCTGACGATCGCCCTTGGCCGTCTCAGAGTACCAATGGCACAATGGGGCGATTATTAGAAATTTCCTTCCTGAAGGGGAAATGGGGGCGTTAAGGCGGCGCTGGCGGTTGACTTTTCCGGTTTTTTGGGCCGGTGGGTCTGCGCAGATTGCCTTAAGGTCAGTTGCTTGATCGGGTGGCGTTCTTGGCGCGATCGCGATCGGTGATTGTTCCGCGTTTGTCCATGAAAGCGCTCCCGTGAAAGTTCTATTGAAGCTGGTCTGATATTGAGGGTTAGCTGTTTTGGGTTCAGGATCTCACCGCGTGCTGGAAGAGTCGCAACTGAGCGATCGCGATCTCATTGAGCGCATTAGCGCCGGAGCGATGGATCGCATCCTGTTGTTTTTGGCCTTTAGTGCCATGCGAACCGGTGGCCACCGCCACGGGGCATTTTTGGATGCGGCGGCGACGGCGGCAAAATGCGCCATTTACCTGACTTATTTGGAGCAGGGGCAAAACCTACGCCATACGGGCTATTTGCACCACATTGAGCCAAAGCGGGTGAAGGCGATTGTGGAGGAGGTACGCGAGGCCTTGACGGAAGGCAAGCTGCTGCGGATGTTGGGATCCCAGGAGCCGCGTTACCTGATTCAGTTGCCGGCGGTTTGGATGGAGCGGTTTCCCTGGAAGCCGGGTCAGCCCCGCATTCCGGGGACGAGCCTAACCGGTGAAGAAAAGCATTATTTGGAACGAAAACTGCCGGATCAGTTGCCCGATGCTCAGGTTTTGAACTCGTTCCAGTTCATGGAGCTAATTGAGTTTTTGCATCGCCGATCGCAGGAGCCATTCCCGATCGAGCAGCAAATGCCCCTGAGCGAGGCCCTGACGGAACATATCAAGCGGCGACTGTTGCACTCGGGAACGGTGTCGCGGCTGGACTCGCCTTGGGGAATGCCGTTCTATGCCTTGGTGCGAGCTTCCTACTGGACTCCGAAGGATTCCGAAGCCCGAAGCTACACGGCGGTGGAAGATACGGCGACCTATTTCCGATTGTTGCGGGAGTGGGCGGCGAATCCGGAGAAACAGCAGTCCATGCGGGCGATCGAGGAGTTGGATATTGCGCCCGATCGGCTGGGGGAAGCGATGGCGGACTTGGATCGGGTGCTGCGGGAATGGGCCGATCGACACCATACGGAAGGTGGCCAACCGATCGTGGTGCAACTGGCGGCGGGCGATCGCGTTGATCATCTGGATCCCTAGGGAGCAATTCTTGATAGATCAGCCTCTGACCATAGGTGATCGGGATCGTTAGGATACGGATGAGCCTTTCAGGGGCTTAATCCGGCCATTGGCATCGGGCTTGACCGGCTCAAACAGTTGGTGGGCGGTGGCGAAGGAACCGTAGCGATCGGGATTAGCCGCAATTGCTGCTTGCAAACAACTGGCGGCGCGATCGAGGGCCGTTTGGCGTTCCCAGTCACTGCAATCCGATCGCTGGGTTTGCAGCAGGTAGCAACAGGCTTGGCAAAATTGCAACTCCGGTAACGAGAGGCCACGTTCGGCCGCCTTCAAGTAACTCCTCAGGGCCGCTTCCGGTTGTCGCAGCCGGAGCTGGGCCAGGCCGCGGTTATACCAAGGAGTGGGCTTGGTGGGATCGCGCTTGATGGTTTCGTCGTAGCTGTTGATTGCCGCTTGCAGTTGCCCGATCGCGAAGAGAGCGTTGCCCCGATCGTACCAAGCATTGGGTTGTTCAGGGTTCAGGGTCAAGGAGAGGTCATAGCTGGCGATCGCCTCGCGGATGCGCCCCAATTGCCGCATCAGGCGGCCGCGATAGTACCAGGTATCCGCATCGGCCGCGTCAAAGGTAATGGCTTTTTGGTAGCTTTCGAGGGCCCCTGCCAAATCGCCTGCCCAGCGCAGGGAAATCGCGCGATTATGCCAAATGTTGTGGTCGCCATCCCGCAAGCCGAGGGCCTTGTCATAGCTGGCAATGGCTTCATCGTGGCGTTTGAGATTGTCTAGGACGATCCCGCGCTGATACCAGGTGGCGGCGCTGGCGGGTTCCAACTCCAGGGATCGCTCATAGCAGGTGAGCGCCTCGCTGTCTCGATTGAGCTTGCGTAACACCACGCCGCGATTGTGCCAGGCCCGGGGACAGGTGGGATTCAGTTCGATCGACCGACTATAGTTATGGGCGGCCGCTTCCCAATGGCCCAGCCGAAAGTGGGTTACGCCCAAATTATTCCAAAGACGATGATCCAGCGGTGCAAAGTTCAGCGCCTTTTGATAACTGGCTAAGGCTCCTTCCAGTTGCCCAGCACCATCAAGGGCCGTGCCCCGGTTATACCAATAGTTAGGATTTTGCGGCTCCAGCACCAGCGCCCGATCGTAGTAGGTAATGGCATCCTGGAGGCAGCCGGTGCGGGCCAGGGCATTGCCGCAATCATTCCACAGGGCGCTGCAATTGGGCGCGAGGCTAATCGCCTGGCCAAACAGCTCGATCGCCTCTGTCCATTGCCCCGATCGACAAAGCCCTAGGGCCAAGGTGTAGGATTCCAGGGCAGCAGGCTGGAGAGCAGTGGTGGCATCGGGGGAATTCACAGGATTGTTTCCATCCCAAAAGCGCGTTGAGGGCAGCTTGGAGCAGGGGGGAGCGTGGCCAACCCCCGTAGGCTGGCTAAGGTATTCTGTGGCCCTTGGGGGCAATCCAAACAGAAAATTAGCTTCATTCTACGTGGGCATTCTACGTGGGCATTTTACGTGGGATCTCGGAGGGGCGTTTGTTCGTGCAACGGAATTTCACAGCCATCACCCCTAGCTTGGGTTAGGTTGCCCTGGGGCTGGTGTACCCAGCAACCGAAGATTTCGGTTCGAGACGGCCGGCCGGTTCAGTCGGCTAGTTCGTCTATTGTTTCAACTGTTTCAACGATTGATAATGTTCATGTTAGGGGTTGAGCCGGTGATAACACAATTGCGTGGTGGTTTGGTCTTGTCTTGCCAGGCCCCGATCGATTCCCCCTTGCGGGATCCCCAAATCATTGCCACCATGGCCCAAGCGGCTGTGTTGCGGGGCGCGGTAGGTATCCGTTTAGACACTCCAGCGCATGTGATGGCTACTCGATCGCGCTTGGGAGCCGATGTACCGATTATTGGCCTTTGGAAGCAGGTGTTACCCGGCTCCTCCGTTTACATCACGCCACGTTTTGCTGATGCCGCCGCGATCGCCGCCGCCGGAGCCGACATCATCGCCATTGATGCCACCCTGCGATCGCGTCCTGAAGGGGACACCGCCGCCCAATTGATCGATCGCATCCACCAGGAATTGGGCAAACCGGTAATGGCCGACATTGACACCTGGGAAGCGGCCGAAGCCGCCGCCCAAGCGGGAGCCGACTTGGTGGGCACAACGCTGTATGGCTACACGGAGGCGACCCAAGATCAGACCCCGCCGGGATGGGATCTGTTAACGCAAATGGTCACGCGCCTGACAGTGCCTTGCATTTGTGAAGGGGGCATTGCTTCGCCGGCCATGGCCCGGGCTGCGATCGATCGGGGAGCCTTTGCCGTCGTTGTGGGAACCGCCATCACGGGGATCGATCTGCAAGTGCAAGCCTATCAACGGGCGATCGCCCTGGAATAGCCTGAACAATTCACATGGGATGGCCTGGACTTGCTTGTTTTGATCGCCTCTGAAATTCACGGAGGGATATCGGTTTCAGCCGCTGACGGATTTTCAAGACTGCATTTCCAAGATTGCATCTTCAAGAAGAATGGGGCGATCTGTTCGATCGCCCCATCACTTCACAACTTGATTTCAACCAAAGGTTGCATCACACCCGGCTCAGCGGGATTGAATCAAGTCGGGCTGGACTGGGTTGAACCCCAATCACGGCCCAGCTCGATTCATCCAATTGCACCGGTTAATTACACCAACGCAGGCACAGCCGCCGGAGTGGGCCACCGCTTCAGGGATCGACCAAATTCCGCCAACTCCACCATCAACGCATCGAACTGATCCGGAGTCAGGGATTGGGGCCCATCCGACAAAGCCTTCTTCGGATTCGGGTGGACTTCAATCATCAGCGAATCGCAGCCCACGGCCATCGATCCCTTGGCCATCGTGGGTACGAAGTGGGCCCAGCCCGTGCCATGGCTGGGATCCACCATAATCGGCAAGTGGGTGAGGCGGCGCAGCACCGGCACAGCAGCCAAATCCAGATGGTTGCGGGTGTATTGGCGATCGAACGTGCGAATGCCGCGCTCACAGAGGATCACATTCGGGTTGCCCGCCGCCATGATGTATTCTGCGGCCATCAACCATTCCTCGATCGTGGCAGACATCCCCCGCTTCAGCAGCACCGGCTTATCTTGGGCCCCAATCTGCTTCAGCAGCGAGAAATTCTGCATATTGCGGGCCCCCACTTGCAGCACATCCGCCACTTCGTAGATCTTTTCGATGTCGGCCGTGTCCATCACCTCCGTGATGATCCCCAATCCGGACGCAGCCCGAGCCGCCGCCAACAGTTCCAAGGCACTTTCACCATGGCCCTGGAACGCATAGGGCGAAGTCCGAGGCTTGAAGGCCCCACCCCGCAGGAATTGGGCCCCGGCTGCCTTGACTCGCAGGGCCGTTTCCACAATCATTTCCTCGTTTTCCACGGAGCAAGGGCCCGCCACCACCGCGATCGGGTGGTTTTCGCCAATCGTTACCGGGCCGTTGGGGGTGGGAATCGTCACCTCGCTGGCTTCCCCGTGGCGATATTCCCGGCTGGCCCGCTTGAACGGCTGTTCCACCCGCAGCACCTGTTCAATCCAGGGGCTAATTTCTTCCATCCGTTCGGGATCCATGCTGGCCGTGTCGCCCACCAGACCCAGCACCACCTTATGTTTCCCGACAATTTTTTCGGGATCCAAGCCCCAGCTCTTGAACTCGTCCGCAACGCGATCGATCTCTTCAGCGGGTGCGCCCGCACGCATCACAATGATCATGATTAAGCCTCTGTTGATGGGATTTTGAGCGTTTTAGGAGTGTAGCCAGGCTAGCTGGCAGACCAAAGCCGCGATCGAAACGCCGCCAGGCCCCCCACGCGCTTGCCCAAGCCCCGCCGTCGAACTGATAACACCACCTGCGTTCCTGACACCCTTGCCCCCGCTAACCCGTTACGGATTGGATCCCACATCCCTAAAGCGCGCGGAGCCGCCAGGTATCCTGGCAGCCCCGTTCGTCCTCTCTAGTGTAATTAAGATTTTTCTTGGTTTCGGGCTGACTGGGCTGCTCGCCAACCTTCAACCATTCGGCTAAAGTTCACCCGAAACTCCCCGATTCCCCACAAGCTGCCTGGCGCTGTTTCATCCCATGACGAAGACAACACCCCATAGCTCAGACCCAACACCCCCAGCACCAAGAATCCCAAACTGGACGAGAAAACCAGCACATTGGGTAAATGGACTTCTGTTTGCGTGTTGACGAAGTAGGCCCCGATGAAGCTGGCAAAGCTCAAGACCGTCGGGACACCACAAAACACCACCATCCGTTTGGCCATGCGCTTACTCACCGAGTCGGGAATTGCCATTTCCGATCGCGTGTAGACCCGTTTGGGAGCGGAGTCTGGCTGGGTGGTTTTGGCGGGCTGGGCTTTGGTGGAAGGCGGCAGCGGGTTCAGCTTGCGCGGGGCCGGTGTCGTCGCAGGGGTTGGCTCAGATTCAGCCTTGGCCTTGCGGCGTTTTCCCGGTTCAAAGGGCAAGCGATCGCGCGGCGATGGAGAGGGAGGCTCGCCTGACACGATAAATAGCGCTCCCTAACCGCGAATGCCGAGTTTCTTGATCAGCGCTTGGTAACGCTCACGATCCTGCTTCAGGATGTAAGCCAGCAGGCGCTTCCGGCGACCAATGATTTGCAGCAGACCACGGCGAGAGGCGTGATCTTTCTTGTTCTTTTTCAGGTGTTCGCTGAGTTGCTCGACGCGCGCCGTCAACAACGCCACTTGCACATCCGCCGAGCCGGTATCGGTGCCGTGGGTTTGGAAGTCATTGATGACGGTTTGTTTGCGCTCTTGTTGCAGGGGCATGACGAATTTGCTTGGGTGTTGCTAAGTACAGACAGCAGCTCTCTAGAATATCACGCTCAGACCGGAGTGCAAGGGGATGATCGCTTGATTGCGATCGCCCCCGAGTTCACACCAGCCGGGAAGCCCAAAGCCGCCCGGAAGTTTCCTCAAAACCCACTAGACCGTGACTTGGGAGACCCCCTAAAAGTCACCCTCAGCGCTAGCTGCGGCCGTGGCCGCATGATCCAACTTGAGCACCAACACGCCCAACGGAGGCAAGCAGAGGTCGATCGAGTAGGGGCGATCGTGGAACCACCATTCCTCCGCCCATTTGCCCCCTAAATTGCCCATGTTGCTGCCGCCATATTTGCGCGAATCGCTATTGAGCACTTCTCGATAGAAGCCCAGCTTGGGAACCCCCACGCGGTAATGGGAATGGGGTTGCGGCGTGAAATTACAAACCACCACCACAAAATCCTTGTAATCCTTGTCCCAGCGCACAAACGAAACCACACTGTGGTTGTTGTCGCTGCAATCAATCCACTCAAATCCTTCCTGACGGCAATCTTGGGCATAAAGGCAAGGCTCGTTGCGATAAAGCTGATTCAGATCAGCCACAAACTGCTTCAGCTTCTGATGGGGTTCGTATTGCAGCAAGTGCCACTCCAAATCACCCCAAACATTCCACTCACTCCACTGGCCAAACTCCATGCTCATGAAGAGTGTTTTCTTGCCCGGGTGCGCGAACATGTAAGCGTAAAGACAGCGCAAGTTCGCAAATTTTTGCCACTCATCACCGGGCACTTTTCCGAGCATATTGCTCTTGCCATGGACAATTTCATCGTGGGACAGAGCCAGCATGAAATTCTCGCTAAAGGCGTACCAAATGCTGAAGGTGACGTTGTTTTGGTGGAATTGGCGGAACCAGGGATCCATCGAGAAATAGTCGAGGATGTCGTGCATCCAGCCCATGTTCCACTTCAAATTGAAGCCCAAGCCTCCCACATAGGTTGGCCAAGAAACCATCGGCCAAGCGGTGGACTCTTCCGCGATCGAGAGTACACCGGGATAGTAACTGAACAACAGATGATTGGTTTGCCGCAGAAAATCCGCCGCTTCAATGTTTTCTCGACCACCGTATTGGTTGGGCAACCATTCCCCATCCTTGCGGCAATAATCCAGATACAACATTGAGGCCACCGCATCTACGCGGATTCCGTCAATGTGATATTTGTCGAACCAGAAAAGGGCATTGGCAACTAGAAAATTCCGCACTTCATTGCGGCCATAGTTGAAGATTAAAGTGCCCCATTCCTTGTGTTCGCCCTTGCGGGGATCGGCATGTTCATAAAGGCAGGTGCCGTCAAACCCTGCCAAACCATGGCCATCTTTCGGGAAGTGACCGGGCACCCAATCCACAATCACACCAATACCGTTTTGGTGGCATTGATCGACAAAATACATGAAGTCCTGAGGCGTGCCATAACGCGAGGTGACGGCATAATAGCCAATCACTTGGTAGCCCCAAGATCCATCAAAGGGGTGCTCTGCGACGGGCAACAATTCCACATGGGTGAAGCCCATCTCTTTGACGTAGGGAATCAGGCGATCGGCCAGTTCTTTATAGGTCAAAAATCGCGTGCCGGGCTTCAGTTCCGCCACGGAAACCGATTCGGCCGGCGTGCCGTCGTAGTGGGTGCCGGGAAATGCAAAGTTTTCATGCAACCAGGAGCCGAGATGGACTTCATAAACCGAAACCGGCTGTTCTAGGGGGACGGTGTGGCGGCGCTTGTCCATCCAATCGTTGTCGCTCCACTGGTAGTGATCCAGGTTGGCCACGATCGAGGCAGTTTTGGGGCGCACTTCCTGCTGGAATCCGTAGGGATCGCTCTTTTCGTAAATGTGCCCTTCCCAGTTTTTGATCTCGAACTTGTAGGGATCCCCTTCCTTTACGCCGGGAATAAACAGATCCCAAACACCGCCGTCCATCTTCCGCATTTGGTGCTTGCGGCCATCCCAATAGTTGAAATCGCCCAAGACGGAAACATTACGCGCGTTGGGGGCCCAAACGGCGAAGTAAACGCCGCTGACTCCTTCAATTTCCGTTAGGTGGGCCCCCAGTTTTTCGTAAACGCGGTGGTGATTGCCTTCGCAAAAGAGGTGAACGTCAAAATCGGTGACCAGGGGCGATCGAAAGGCGTAGGGGTCATAGAGCACCCGCTCATGCTCCCCTTCTTGGATCCGCAATTGGTAGTTAGCGATTTCGTGACGGGTGATGGTGCACTCAAAAAAGTGCGGGTGATGCACAGAGACCATCGGCACTTCAAGACGTTCTTCGGGAAAGATCGCCCAAGCGGCGCTGGCGCTGGGCAAATAGGCCCGAATTGCCCAGGTTGTTTCACCATCTTGCTGAAGCACCAGGTGGGGGCCAAGGACTTCAAAGGGATTGTGATGATGGTTGTGAACAATCCGATCGACTTGATCTTGGGCAATGGTAGGAATCATAGGGCGATCTTTTAAAACAACAGTCGAAAACAACAGTCGAAAAAACAGCGGTGACGAACAAAAGGGCGCAGACGAAAACGGCAAACGGCCATTGAGCCTGGGGGGCTACCGAGAGCCGCTTGGGGGCCAAAACTTGGGCGATCGCGCGCCCAGTGCCAGCGGCCACCACTCACCTTCAGGAGCGTCTATGGCTGAGACCTGCACAGTAACTGGGTTAGGGTTACCAAAAACGTTCAACAAGGGGCTATGGACAGGGAGCTTTCAATGGTTGGTTTCCGAGGGGAATTCCCAGGTTTGTTCAGGGTTAATTCGCGGGTTTAATTCGTGGGGTTGATGCTCAGGAGTTAGGTTCTAGGAAGCTGGTCAAAAACGCTTGGTCTACAAAAATGTTGGATCAAAAGGGGCATTCATCGATCACGATGAATTTTTGTCAACCATTAGCAACAGAAGTTTGCACAGGGTTGCACAGACCATAGCAAATGGTTGCTGTTGTCTCAAGGGCGATCGGGAGCCTGGTAGTCGCCGGATTTGCCGCCGGTTTTGGTCAGCAGCCGCACGGCCTCAATTTGCATTGACTTTTCTAGCGCCTTTGCCATGTCATAAAGGGTTAAGGCGGCTACCGATGCGGCCGTGAGCGCTTCCATCTCTACGCCCGTTTCGGCTTTGGTTTTCACGCGGGCTTGGATGATGTAGCCCGGAAGAGCGCGATCGGGCGTGAGGGTGACCTGCACCTTGCTCAGGGGCAAGGGATGACAAAGGGGAATGAGGTTAGCCGTTTGTTTTGCGGCCATGATTCCGGCAATGCGAGCCGTCCCCAGCACGTCTCCTTTGGGGGCATTGCCAGACTCGATCGCCGCGAGGGTGGTGGGCAGCATTCGGACACGCGCTTCGGCCAGGGCTTCCCGCGTGGTGGCCGTCTTGGCAGAAATGTCCACCATTCTGGCTTCACCGCTGCTGTTCAGGTGGGTGAGCGAGGGGGCGGCCACGGCCCGATCGCCCCCCCCAGCGGCCAAATCGTCGGCAGTGGCTGAGTTTGGCCCTCGCTCCAAAAAATTTTGGTCGAGACTTGTCATGCTCCGGATAACCTGTGCTATGATTGTTCGGCGCTAAACGGTTAACCGCCGTCGAGCTAGGGCGTGTAGCTCAGTGGATAGAGCACGTGACTACGGATCACGGTGTCGGGGGTTCGAATCCCTCCTCGCCCGTTTCAAGAAAACAATACGCTAAAAAGCTCTGATTCTAAGAACTTTTGCAGTTTTGAGTTTCGGGGTTCTCGCGATCCCGCTGAAACTGGTTGGGTCAGTCAGACCGAGTTTCTGACGAAACAGACCGAGCCTCAGCAAGCCGAGCAACTGAGTTTTGGTTGGGCTGTTCCTTGGCTTGACTCCAGGAACCGAACCAGCGCACAGCGGCATCCCAAGCCCAATGGATCAGAGATGATTCAAAATCCCTGATCGCAAAGGACTGGATTGGATCCCATTCCCGAGCCAAGGTTAGGCGATCGAGATGCTGGAGCCATGCAAAACGCCGAAGTTAGCCTAGTTGCGTTCGATCCACTTTTGGGCCCGCAATCGGAGAGCCACGGCATTCACCAACAGGTCTAAGCTCGCCTTCCGCTCATCGATCAAGAAAGGTTCGAGGGTGCTGTGGGGGCCGCCTTTTTCCGTGTAGGAAAAGCCCTTGGTGGCGTTGATGTCGTCTTTGGGGAAATAAACCCGAAATTCCCGATCGCCCCAACTACCAATCACCTGAGAGCATTGGTTGTCTTCCAGCCCTTTGATGGGAACGGTGGCATTCACAAACTGCAACGCCAAGCCGGCCACACCGCGATCGACCAGGGCCTTTTGCAGGGCCGGCAAATATTCGGTTTCAATAAATTCGCCAAAGGGCTTGTCTTCCGGTTTGGGGGCTTTTTCTTTGGCTGGGGCAGCTTTTGGGGCCGCAGCGGGGGACTTCGCTTGTACTTCCGCTTTCACTTCCGGATTGTCAGCCATGATGGTTCAGCAAATATGGTGCAGAAAATAGCGGGGCGATCGGGTTGCCTAGGTTCAACCACCACCGCCGGGACGTGACCCACAACGGGCGATCGGCAATGTGGGGGTTCTTGCGGGTCTCGAAACCTAAGCAACTGAAATCTAAACAAGTATTGTACGGAGCGGCGGGAAGTTCCGGCTAGCTTTGGACTTTTGGGCTGATTATCAAATTGATTGGCTACTGCCTAACAACACTAGTCGATCCAGTCGATCGGGTGCGGCCGATCGGCTGTGGAACGAGCGATCGGTCAATGAATCAAGGCCCAGCGATCGGCTGCCATCAGCCCAAACCAGTTCTTGATCTGTTTTCGCCGTCCCTGATCTGTTTTCGTCGTCCTTGAATAGGTTTGCTATCGTTGGATCACCCTTTGCTCATTCCTGAATCATGGCCTCGCCCCTGGTTAAGCGGTTTTCCCTAGCCCTCAAGCGCTATTTGTGGATCCTGCCCGTGGGCCCAATTTTGGGGGCCGGTGTTGGTGCGGGACTGTCGTTGCTGCCCGTGCCGCCCCCGCGCTATAGCATTTTGGGAGTTTTGTCATACCAACGGGCGGGGGTGTCGTTTTCGGAAACGGGAGCGGCAATTGTGGAGCAAGGGCAAACCCTATCGCCAGATATCTTGACCGCGCCGGACATCATCGCGCCTGTGGCTAAGGAATTTCGGATGGATCCGGAGTTGTTGCTCAAAAGCCTGCGGGTGCGGGATCCCAACTCCGGTGATGAAAAAGACAAGAAAAAAGAAAGCGGCCCGCCAACCTTGGAAGTGCGCTTCACGGATGAGAAAGGGGAGCGGGGCGAAAAGATTACAAATTCTCTCATGAAGTTGATGGTGGAAAAAAGCCGTCAACTGAATGCTGCGCGGGTGAAGGGAATTATTGATGCGATTCGGGCCCGGCTGCCGCAGGTGATTGGAGAACTGCGGGCGGCGGAGCGCAATTTGGAACGATACGATCGGGTGGAAGGGGCGGCAATTTTGGCGGCCCAAAACGGGGCCCTGATTGAGTCGATCGCCACGATCGGGAATCAGCAGCGCCAACTGCAACTGCAACTGGAAGGCGTGACCGCCCAGGTGCGCTCCCTGGAACAGCGGCTGGGCCTGTCGGTGGACGATGCCTATGTGTCTTCGGCCCTCAGTTCCGATCCGATGCTGGCCCAATTGCGGGTGCAGCTTCAGCAGGTGGAGGCGGAACGGCTGCTCCAAAGCCAACGCCTGCGGCCGGAGCATCCCCAAATGCAATTGTTGATTCAGCGGCAACAGTCCCTAGAAACCCTGTTGAATCGTCGGGCCCAAGAAGTCGTGGGCGGCAGCATGGCGGGGGCAAAACCGCTGGCGGCCACCAGTCGGATTCGATCGAGCAGCAGCCTGGATCCGGCGCGGCAACAGTTAGCCAACAGTTTGGTTTCCCTAAAAACCCAGCAGGAAACCCTTCAACGCCAACTCACCCTGTCCTTGAAGGCGGAACGGGAACTGCGTCAGGAATATGCAGCCGTGCCCAACAAACAGCTAGAGCGCGATCGCCTGGCTCAACAGGTGGCCTTGAAAAAAGCGCTCTACGATCGAATGCAGGCCAAATTAGTCGATTCGGAAGCCGCCGAAGCGGAAACCGTCAGCAGCCTGACGATCGCCCAACCGGCCGCCATCCGCTCCGAGGAAATTGCCCAAAAGCTCTCCATGCGCTTGACCCTGCCGGCCGGGTTTGCGGGTGGTTTGGTCTTGAGTGGGGCGTTGCTGTTGGTGTTGGGAATGCTCGATCGCCGCTACCAAGCCGACAGCGAAATTCGCAGCGCCTTGGCCGAGCGGGATATCAAACTGCTGGGCATTTTGCCGGAATTGGCCGCCCGTGCGCCGGGCCTGTTGCCGGTGTTGGTGGAACCCTCGCCCCAGGGAGAAGCCTATGAACAATTCCGCAGCAACTTACGCCGCCTGGACAGCAGCCTGAAGGTGCTGTTGATGAGCAGTGTGGATGTGGGCGAAGGAAAATCCGTGGTGGCCTATAACTTGGCGATCGCAGCGGCGCGATCGGGTAAACGCACCCTGTTGATTGAACTGGATTTGCGCGCCCCCTCCGCCGCCAAGGCCCTGCGCGTGGCTCCGGATCCGGATGCGGTTCGTGAACCGTTCCACTACTACAGCAGTTTGAACAACTGTGCGCGGATGGTTCCCGAGGTGGAAAATCTCTACATTGCTCCCAGCCCCGGCCCCCAAAATGATTGCGCGGCGATTTTGGAATCTAGCGAAATTCGACAACTCCTGCTGGATGCCCGCAGTCGCTTTGATTACGTGATTGTGGAAGCCACGACCCTCAACAATGCCAACGATGCTTTGTTGCTGGAGTCCCAAACGGACGGGTTGATCTTGGTGGCTCGCCCTGGCCACACCGATAAGACCGCCTTCACTCAGCGGCTGGATGAGTTGACCGATGAGGAAACCAGCACCATTCGCTTAATTGGTGTTGCCATTGACAGTGCCGATTCGCCCTTTGAGCTGCTGGAAGAAGAACTCCTGCTGGAAGAGGATGCTGAGGCGATCGATCCGATGGCGGCGGTGGATGAATGGTCGATCGTGCGGCCGTCTGCCAATTCCGTGGCCGCGCGATCGAAACAGCGCTAGGCACAACCGGGCGATCGTCCGGATGCACCGTCCTCACGGGCCGCCCAAACCAAAGCACCCAAGAGATCCCCGTGCTGGGTTGGTCTCTTGGGTGCTTATTTGAGCCTATGTGAATCAACTACGCTTGAAGCGATCGTTCAATTCTAGAAACGTTCAATTCTGGAAAAAAACCTGAAAAACCTGAGCCAAACCTAGTAAGCGAGGGTTTCCAAGGTCTCACGCAGGTAGCGACGCACCAGCAAATCCGTGACTGTGGATTGATTAGGCGTGCTGGGTTGTTGTTCCAGCCAGCGTTCAAAACCGGAGCTAGAGGCGATCGCTTGCACCAAGCTTTCCCAAACGGCGGCGCGATCGGGTAAGGAAGCAGTCGAAGACGCGAGTGAAGGGGCCATGAAAACCTCCTAACGAGTGAAGCAATGCAGCAAATCCACTGCCATTGAGCAATGTTGAGAGAGCTAAACCCACCCGAAGGGCGGCGCTAAGGCTCAATTGAGGGGGCAATTGCAATCACGCCAGGTTGAAGGTGGGCGATCGCGATATCAGAGACTAGCGAAGTTGACATCTTCCCCTGCCTGAGGTCATTGTGACCGTGATTGGTCACAAAATCTGTCAACCATGAACCTTGCCACCGACCAATGATTGACTAGTGATTTACCAGTCATCTACCAGGTCATTGCCCCCCGACTCTCTTACTTGTAACGCAAGATTGCAAGGGAGACAGTGCTGGCCATCACTCCCCATCCTCCAATCAGGTCGCTGACGACGGCCCAATGAACCGGCCATTCGTCGTTTTAGCCCATTTCCCGGCATTGTTGAACTGATTGATTGAAAAAGTGGATGATTGCCCTTGCCGATTGGCAGTTGTGGTTTTCAATCCGCCAATGGAGCCTGGCGAAAGAGACGGTTTGGCGCGGAAAATTTGCGACAATTTATCCCTACCCCACGCTGAGGCGCTGGAGCATGACCGATCGCGCCCGATCGGCCAGAGAATCGTCCAGGCGGTTCAATGTACAGGATTCTCCTGTTCGCCGGGCGATCGCCGTTTGGATCATCCAATCAGCCAAAAAGGGATTTTTTGGCAACAGGGGCCCGTGGGAGTAGGTGGCGATCGCATTGCCGTGGAACGCGCCTTCGGTTTGGTCTTCGCCGTTATTGCCCAGGCCACGCACCACCCGGGCCAGCGGCTCCACCGATCCCAGCTTGGTGCGGCCTCCGTGGTTTTCAAAACCGATCAGGTAAGGCACATCCCCCAACATTAGCCGCAACTCCCGCGCCAGTCGTTCGGCGGTCACCTCCAGCACCAGATTGCCGATGCAGCGGGGTGCGTCGGGGCCCGGATGCACGGTCACCAAATCCAAAACGCCTAACCCTTGGATGCGCTGGCCCAAACCGGGTTCGTAGTAATGGCCCAGCAACTGCGGTGCGCCACAGGTGAACACGCCGGGCACGCCGGCCTCGATCGCCCCTTTCAGGGCTGCGGCCTTGGCCCCTTGCAAATCTCGCATCACAATTTCTTGCTGGCGATCCTGTGCGCCGCCGCCCACAATTAAGTCCACCTGGGTGAACTGGCTGGGGTCTGTGTCCCGATCGAGCGGTTGAACTCGCACCGGAATGCCGCGCCATTCACAGCGCCGCTGCAAACAGGTCACATTTCCCCGATCGCCATAGGTGCTCATTAGCTTGGGATAGAGCCAGCCAATCACCAGGGGTTCAGAGAGGGTGGGCAAGGCGGAAAGACTCACGGGCAGAAAACCTGGGCAAGGTTGCGGAAGAATCGGAGCCAGTCTATCGCGATTGGCGAGAGGCTGGGTTTGATCGAGAGGGTTCAGCGCCCGATCGCACCCAACCTTCCAGCGTCGATCGCACCCGATCAAGGGGTTCCGTCCAACTGCCGGGCCGCGACTGCCGAAACAGGCGCATGGTGGGATACCAGGGCGTATCGGGGCGATCGCGTAACCAACGCCAATCGGCCGCATAGGGCAGCAGCGTCCAAACCGGTTTACCCATGGCTCCGGCCAGGTGGCAAATGGCCGTATCCACCGTGACGAGCAAATCGATTTGCGCCAAAAAGGCGGCGGTGTCAGCAAAATCCTTGATTTGGGGAGCGAGGTCAACAATTCCCTGGGCAGCCAGGCGATCGGCTTCGGCCTCGGAGCGATCGACCTGGAAACTGTAGAGCTGGACACCGGGGAATTGCAGGGCGATCGCCAACGGATCCAGGGCCATACACTTGCGGGCCGCATCTTTCATGTGCGGGCCGCTTTGCCAGACGATCCCCACCGCCAAGGCTTGGGAGGTTTGGCGCGGGAGCGGGCGCTGATTCACCAGCGGGGCGATCGGCCGCAGGTAAGGAATCGGGGCGGGAATTTGCTCAACGGTGGTTCTCGCCAACCGAGGCAAGCTCAACAGCGACACATGGGCACGGTAAGCAATGTGGCAATCATCGCCCGCAAAAACCTGATCAACCCCCGCCACCGTTTCCATGAGCCGCACCAGCGATTGGGGACACCAAAGCACCACCCGATCGCATCGTTGCCGGGCCCAAGCCAGATAGCGGCTAAATTGCAGCGTATCCCCCAGTCCCTGTTCCGTCAGCACCAGCAACGTGCCCCTGAAGGGTTGCCCATTCCATTCGGGGCCCGCCGCTTGCACCCAAGGATTTTGATCCGAATACCGCCGCCATTCGTAGGCCCGCCAACCCTCATCCCATCGCCCCAGGGAGAGTAAGCAAAGGGCATGGTTGAGGCGCAGGTGCGGATCTTCCGGCAGATGAATCAAGGCCTGTTCCGTGATGGCCAAGGCTTCCTCAAAACGGTTGTAGCGAGCGAGAAGTTGCCCCAGTTGGGCGGCAGCATTACCCAATTCGGGATCACAGGCGAGGGCTTGCCGAAAGCATTGCTCTGCCTGCACAGGATCAGTGTCATCCCAGGCCAGTCCTTGCCAAAAGGCGATCGCGGCCTGTTGTTTGGGAGCCAGTTGCTGAATGGTTTTCGGGAGTGGGTGTTGGCGTAACCAGGCGAGCCAAGGTTCTAGGCCTGCTTGCTCTGTCCAAACTTCTCCAAGGGTGGGATAGGTTTCAGGGAGTTCCGGATCCTGGGCAAGGGCTGTTTTTAACGATCGCAGGGCCGTTTCCCGATCGCCCCGATCGAGCGCCAGCAATCCGGCGTAGTAATGGGCGATTCCCAGTTGTGGATCCAGGCGCAAAGCCAAGCCAAGGGCCCGTTCCGCCGGTTGAGTGACTTGGGTGGCTCGATAGGTGGCGCAAAGGTTCACGTACAGACCCGCCCAATGGGGATCCTGCTGAATGCCTTGCTGGTAGTGATGACGGGCGGTTGACCATTGCTCAGCCCCTTGGGCCGCCAAGCCGGCCTGAAGCTGGGCGATCGCCTCGGGAGAATGGGCCAAAAGATGGCTGTGCGAGGATTGCATGGTTGCCAAGAGCGAGAGCTTCCCAGATGCGGAGTCTCCAAAATTCAGAGTCTCCAAGCTTTAGAACTGCCCGGACAGCAGGGTCGATCTCACCTGCTGCAAGGGTTCCGACCAGTCACCAGGCTCGGTTTGCCGAAAGAGCCGCATGGTGGGATACCAGGGCGTATCGGGGCGATCGAGCAGCCAGCGCCAATCGGCCGCAAAACAGAGCAACGTCCAAACCGGCTTGCCCATGGCTCCGGCCAGATGACAGATGGCCGTGTCCACCGTGATCAGCAAGTCGAGCTGGGCCAAATAGGCCGCCGTGTCGGCAAAGTCCTTAATCTGCGGAGCCAAATCAATAATTCCAAATTGAGCCAGGTGGGCCACATCCGCATCGGCGCGATCGACCTGCAAGCTGTAGAGTTGCACACCGGGCACCGTGAGGGCCGCCGCTAACTCCGGGAGACTGCTGGATTTTTGGCGGTGGATGGTTTCCAGGCGATCGCCCGATCGAAACCCACTGGCCCAAACAATCCCGACCCGGCGTTGATCGGGTTTCGGCAGTGGAAGCGGCGCGATCCCCTCGGTGGCGGTGGGAAACAGGTAAGGAATTGGAGCCGGGACGCGATCGACCGTGGTTTGGGTCAGTCGGGGCAGACTGGACAGGGGTAAATGGGTGTTGAAGTGGAGGGTTTCGCAAACACCATCGGTGACATATCCCGCCCCTGGAGCCGATCGCATCACCCGCACCAGCGCTTTCGGGCACAGCAGAATCACCGTTTGGCAGCGATCGGCAACCCACTGGAGGTAGCGGGCCCATTGCAGCGAGTCCCCAAAACCTTGGTCAGCCCAAATCAGAATCGTGCGATCGGGAATGGGGGTTCCGTCCCATTCCTGACCGGGCAAGTCCTGCTTGGTCATTTGTCCCGATCGCCACTGCCACTCATTTTCCACAAACCCCTCCGCCCAGTGCCCCAGGGTGAGCCAACAAAGGGCCCGGTTGTGGCGCAACGTGCCATGATCCGGCCAACGAGCACAGGCGGCATCCAAAACGGCTAGGGCTTCCGTCAGGCGGCGCTGTTCCGCCAGGATCAAGCTGAGTTGGACGTGGGGCGGTTGGTAGGTCACCTCGTCGGCGATCGCCCGTCGTAACCAAGTTTCCGCCGTTGCCAAATCCCCATCGAAATAATGCTTGAGGCCTTGCCAATAGCCGATCGCCGCCCGATCGAAGGAGGGTAAATTGCGCCAAGTATCAGGCAGGGGGCGCGATCGCACCCAATCCATCAACTCGGGAAACTGATCCCGATTGTTTAACCGATGGGCAGCGGCTACGTAGAGGGCTGCGGACTCAGGAATTTGATCCAAAAGATGGTGGCAGGCTTGCATGGCCTGAGTGCGATCGGCCCAATCCAACAAGGCTAACCAATTGCGCACTCCGATGGCGCTGTGCGGATCCAGCCGCAGCGCTTGGGCACAGGCCTGGCGGGCGGCGGCCATCTTGCCCAATCCCTTCAGGGCTGCCGCCAGGTTGATATAAACGCCGGGAATTGCTGGATCCAACCGCAGGGCCGCCCGATAGCCGGTCAGGGCGATCGACCAGTCCGCTGCTGCCAGGGCTTGGTTTGCTTGTTGGGCCAGGGCGATCGCCTGATCTTGGAAGCTGCCTTTCACCGCTGTGGTCTCCTGATCTTTGATGCTCTTTGATGCAACCTGTGGCGAAGCAAAACTATTTAAGGAATTAGGGTCTGTCGTCATTTCCTGGAGTCAAGCGAAAACAGTTGATTTTCCTTGCCCCAATCGTCTTAACAAGGGGCTTAAGCCCCTTGCCCCTCACGATCTCGCCACGGTGGAATCAGGGTTTCGGGTGAAATGACGACAGGCCCCTAAGCCCCTAAAGTGTTTAAAGCGCAGGACGTAAAGACTTAAAGAATGCCGCGACCCGTGAGAATTTCTCGAACTTCCAGCATGGCGGAATAGGTGGGCAGGACGTAGAGGGTTTCGCCGTCGGGCAGTCGATCGAGGGCGTTTTGGATCGCTGCCTTGGGGTTGGTTTCCACCGACAGGGTGGCGGGCCCAGCGGGGCGATCGGAGTCGCTGTAGGCCAACCGTAGGGCCATGTCATAGGCCCGATCGCCACTGACCACCAGTGTGGCCCCCGTCGCCACCAGCCCTTCCGTGTCCGCATCCCAGATCCAAGACACATCGGTTCCATCCGGCGTGCGATCGTTTAGCACCAGTAACACCGTGGGCGGAAAGGGGCGATCGCGCGTCAGTTCCACCACCGTTCGCAGGGTTTCGTTGGTGCCCACCGGGTTTTTGGAGAGCAAAATCTGCACTGATTTTCCCTGCACCGTCAAGGATTCTGCCCGGCCAAAAGCCGCTTGAAAATTGCGAATGGCCGCTTGAATGGGTGCTTCCCCAATGCCTAGGGCTTGGGCGGTGGTGGCAGCAGCCATGGCGTTGTATTGGTTATAGATGCCCACCAATAATTGCGGCCAGTCGCGGCTATTCAGCAACGGGCGCGATCGAGCAAAACCGCAACTGGGACAGTGATAATCGCCCAAATGGGATAGATAAACGCCCTCATAGGTCAAAGAGTGACCACAGTTGGGGCAATAGATGGAATCAACGGCGTGGGGAATTTCCGGTAAAAAGCGCTCTGGTTCACTGAGGCCAAAGTAGCGAACGCGGGCCAGATCTTCCCACTGGGCTTCCAACTGTTGCCCAAAGTGACAAAGGGTGGGGTCATCGGCGCTCAACACGGCGATCGTGTGGGAGAGCGGGGCGATCGCCCGTTCCCAGCGGCGAGCAATCGTGTCCACCTCGCCGTAGCGATCGAGCTGGTCACGAAACAAATTCATCGCCAACAAAATCCGCGGCCGAATTTGCGGTAGCACCTTGGGCAGGACATTTTCATCCACTTCCAAGATCGCAAAGTCCCGATCGAGCCGCCCCAGCCAATTAGCATCCGCCAGCAAAGCCGCCGTCAGTCCATTTTCCAGGTTGGCCCCTGTGGCGTTGTGGGTCACCCGATAGCCCTGGTTTTCTAAAATGCTGCGCAGCAGCAGGGCCGTGGTGGTTTTGCCGTTGGTTCCAGCCACCAAAATCGCGCCCTGTTTCACTTGAGCTGCCAACAGAGCCAAGGCATTGGGCTGAATTTTGCGGGCAATGCTGCCGGGCAAAACACTTCCAGCCCCGCGCCGCAGTAACCGCACGGCTAGGGCGATCGCCCGGGCGGCCATCACTGCCGCTGCTAGTCGCAAATTGTCGATTGCGCCCGCCATGAACCCCTATCCGCAAAACCCCCGCTATCCTACCACCCGGCGGCTGGGCCCCCGCGCGGGAAACTGTGAACCTGAGAGGATGCTTGAAAAGCCACCATTGAGACAACGCTTGCCCCAGCGATCAATGCAGACAAAGGGCTTAGGGCCTGTCGTCAAATCACTTGGAACCCTGATTCCACCCTTCGCAGATCGTGGGGGACAAGATGCTCAAGCCCCTTGTTACGACGATTGGGGCATGGAAAATCAACCGTTGTTGTCTGATCTCAGGAAATGACGACACCCCCTAAGCCTCTTGCCCCCCAAGACTATTGGGGTTTGACCAGGGCTGCAAGATACTTTTCAAACAGTCTTTTAGGAAATCGTGACCAAAGAACGAATCTTGGCTCCAGGTGTAGTAGTAGCGACCAAGCCCATAAAATCCCATTGTTGATTCGGTGTCGGGGCGATCGTACTCGGATTGAGACTCACCGCCACCGAGGGCAAAGGTACTGGGTAAGTGACCGATCGGGGCGCTGAGATCGTAGGGAATTTTGGCTCGCCGCTTGAAGTCATAGGCCGACACATGCCGCCCATCATAGGTTTCGACTTGCCAGCCCACAGCATCCCCAAAGCAGCGACACAAATCACGGCGGGAATAATTAAAAGGCTTACAGGTTTCTGCTGTGCAAGCATTCCACAATTGGGCTTGAATGGAAAATCCAAATCGATCGCGACTGTAGATCCGCCAGAGGCGATCGATCACGATCAAACTACTCTGTGGAAAGTCCTGAAGATCACTTTTTCGTAGCCAGAGATTAGATCGATTGGCGATCGCCTTCATGAGGGAAATCGTTGAATCATCTGCTGCTTGCCATTGTTGCTTGGCTAGTAATCTTTGTAACTCGTAATAACGATCACGATCGCTTAAATCAGGCAAGTGAAAATGCTGCCACAAGGCTTCCAATGCGATCATTTCAGTGCAGCTCAAAAGTTGCTCGATCGCCGCTTGTTGCACTAATGAGTTTGGTGATTGCAAAGTACGAGCCACTAAAGCAATTCCCCCTAGACCCCGATGCATGGCAATGGCTACGGCGGAAAGTTGATCGGCTTCTGAGCCACTGACTAAGCATTGCAATAGCTCTGGCAAGCCAAACAGGACGATCGCGCTGGAAGCCTTATAAACCAATTGATGTTCACTCAAAATATCACTCGATTCCATTGAGCAACTTTGCAATGATTGATTACTTCATCAAACTCAGAGAACTGTTTTATTTTGCTCGATCAAAATATGATTCAAGTCTAGATTTGAGAAAACTTTATTAAAAAATTTATTAATAGAATATGAATAAAAACAAATTTTAATGAATACAAATATGAAATCGGGCTTTTTCTGAAAAAATTGGCTATCTTGAAATCAAGCTGACAAAGATCATCTAGTAACCTTCCAAGATTCTGTAGCCTGCCGCAGTCAGACTATGGAAAAGGTCATGAATTACGATGATTCCAGATAAGATCCAGTTTGGTCAAATTCTCCCCAGTCAGTCAATAGCTATCGAAATCAAGACCTGAAAAATTTTTCATTTCGAGGCAAAAAGCTAGCTAATGCGGATTTTAGTTACTCAGGCCTCAGAGGATGTGACTTTTTCCTGTGAGTATCTTTTTCTAGGCGAAAATTACAGCGATCGGGAGCCAGAGTGGGCCCAGTTTGCTCCCGCAGCTTGGAGTCAGCACTGCGATCTCCTTGGCAAACCACGTCAGTCAACCTAATAACTTCAATCAACCTAATGATTCCCGAGACAACTCTGAATCCAGATCGCAACTCAAGATAGCTCCCATCATCCCTGGCCATGATCAAAATTGTAGACCAAACACCTAATCGATTACAGTTGCGCGATCGCGATTGGAATTGGCTGGGTTTAGGATTATTGGGGCTTCCTTTTGTCGCCGTAGGTTTAATTGTGGGACTGGCTGTCAGCAATCGAACTATGCTTAATTGTCAGCGATGGGCAACCAATCCAAAATCAATGGTCTGTCAACGAATAATTGATGGCTACTTGGGTCAAAATACCCTAACAATCCGTGAACCCTTAATGCGTGCATCCGTTCGCAAAACCAGCGGCGTTGGTGTGGTTCTATATTTTTCTAAAACACCTGAATTGGAATTGGTTAATCATCGAATTATTGTTGGTTACAAGCAAGAAATTATTGCTAATCAAATTAACAGCTTCATTCAAAATCCTCAAATCAAAACACTCAGCGTTGTTCAAGATGATTATCTTGAAGGGTTAATGAGTGGTTTAATGTTTCTGCTCCCTGGACTATTTTTAATGATTCAAGGAGTGACTACCCCAAGGCTGATTACTTGCTCATTTGACAAAGCTAGCGATCGAGTCACAATCTTCAAACAATATCTATTCAAGATTTCTAAGACTATTGAAATACCTCTTGATCAAATTGCTGAAATCAAACTTCAAGAATCATCACTCTTTACCAGGAAGCCTTGTTTTTATCTCAGTCTCCATAATCGCTCTAATGAAAACCCAAACATGCACATCCAGTTCTCTACTCAGCTCAAGCGATCATCAATTACTATCTCTGGCTTGCATACCAACCAACATCATTTATTAGCTATTCGTCGAACCATTCAGCAATTTCTCAATGATTCATCGCCCAGCCTGCGATAGGAATCCATAACTACGTGATCAGGCATTGAGTCGAGCGATCGGGTCGAGCAATCTGCTGGATTTTGCAAGATTTAGTGTTTGATAGACGGAACCCAACTTGCTGTGTGAGGACGTGATGGCAAAACGCATTCCAGAACAAACGGTGAAAGCCGGTGACTACACCTGGGTCTATCGCGAGGTTGTGCCCGAGTCGCCCAACGATCGCCCGCCTGTGTTGTTGCTTCACGGGCTGGTGGCCTTTGGCTATAGCTGGCGGAAAGTGTTGCCCGCTCTGGCAGAACAGGGTTTCCGGGCGATCGCCCCGGACTTTCCCGGTTTTGGTGCGTCCGATCGCCCCGAGCGGCTGGATTTTGCCTACACGCCCGACGCGATGATTGGGTTGCTGGAGCAGTTTTTGGATGCAATGGAACTCGATCGTGTCTCGATCGTGGCCCAGGGATTTTTTGGCTCCCTGGGAATTCAGTACGCCTTGCGCAATCCCGATTGCGTCGAGCGGCTGGCGATGATCAATGCTCCAATTTTTCCCGAAGCAAAGCTGCCCTGGAAGATTTCTCAGATGGCGATTCCGCTGGTGGGCGACATGATGACCCAAGATCCGCTGCTGGTCGATCGGTTGCTGGAAGGCGGCGGCCCCTACCAAGTGGATGATGCGGACTTGGATGTGTATCGCCGGCCGTTCCTGACCAGTTCCGGGGCAGGGCGGGCGCTGCTGGCCGTGTTGCAAAATCTGCGGCTAAAACAGACTGTCCAGGAAATTACCGAAGGTCTAGCCCGCTGGGAAAAACCGACCCTCGTGGCCTGGGGCACGAGCGATCCTTGGTTGCCCGTGGAAGCCGCCCAGACCGCCGCCAAAACCATTGCCGACTGCGAGTTTGTGGAGATGAGCGAAACGGGTCACTACGCCCAAGAGGACTGGCCGGAGAAGGTGTCAGAGGCGTTGATTCCCTTCCTGCGACGCATGGCGACTTGACAGGTGGGTGGGATGTCGATACATATCGTTACAATTCAATGATCTAACGAATAGGCCACAAGCCTGTTCATCACGCGATTTTTCCCGCACTTTTTTTAACGAGACCCCATGATTCGACTCCGTTCGGCCCTGTTGGCCCTGGTAATGGCGGCGACGATCGCCTTTGCTGGCTTGAGCTTTGCCCCCGCTGCCCAAGCCGAAACCTACACCAGCGCCCAAAAAGCCCAAATCGAAATTTTTGTACCCGGTGTGCAAGAACTGCGCGATCGGCTCCCGGAAGTGGAACGCTTCATCGAAGGCAAGCGCTGGCGTGACATCCAAACCTTTGTCCATGGCCCCCTGGGTGAGTTGCGCGAACGCCTGAGCCGGATCAGCCGTCGGTTAAAGGGCAGCGATCGCGCCACCGCCGAAGCCGCCGCCAAGGATTTGTCTAAGCACCTAGTCGCTCTGGATGAATTCGCGGGAAAGTTCGACTACAAGCGAGCTGGCGCAGAATATCTGGAATCGGTGCAAGCGTTCGATCGTTTCTTGAACGTCGTGCCGTAATTGCCAAACGATGGGCCCGATCGACCGTCAAGTGGTTATCCCAATCCCTTGAAGAGTGGATTGACTAATCGTTCGTGATTCTGGATCAACTGCCCAGTAGCTGAAGGGCGCAACTATTACGAACCTGGCTGATGGCCAAATCATGAAACGGGTTCGATCAATTCGATGCTGATCGAATACCGATTCTCACTCTCCAACCGATATTTCGTAAACTGTTGGGAGACTGTTGGGACAAGGGGTTTTGGCTCCTTGTCTATTTTTTTGATTATTTTTGATTGGGTTTCAAGGATTGGGCCAATGAAAATCGCGATCGCGGGTGGGGGCATTGTCGGGGCAATGATTGCCTATGAACTGAGCGGGCAGCCCGACTGGCAAATTACGCTGATTGACCCCCAGGCGATCGCGTCGCCGTTGCCGCCCGATCGCCCTACTTCCACGGGAGCTGCCTTGGGGGTGCTGATGGGCGCGATCAGCAAGAAAACTAAGGGGCGGGCTTGGAACCTACGCCGCGACAGTATTCAACGCTATCCGCACCTGATTCAAGAACTAGAAACCCTGCTCGATCGCCCAATTCCCCACAATCCAAACGGCATTCTGAAACTGATTTTTAATGGAGCCGATCGCCCCGGCTGGGAAGCTCTGGTAGAACTGCGGAAATCTCAAGGATTCTCGCTGGAGTTGCTGTCACCTTCGGCAGTGAGCGATCACTTCCCGGCGGTGAATTTAGCCGCGATGGATGGGGTAGCTTTTGGCGTGTTTTCACCCCAGGATTGGCAAGTGCAACCGCTGGCCTTGACGATCGCCCTGCGAGAAGCAGCGGTGAAACGGGGCGCAACGATCGCCCCAGCCCAGATTATGGGAGCCACCACGGCGGGCGATCGGGTCACACACCTAACCACGACGGCGGGGGAGTTAGCCTGCGATCGGCTGGTGGTGGCGGCCGGGTTGGGGTCGGCAGAGTTGGCCCGGGCGATCGCGCCGGATTGGGAGCGCCCGTTGCGATTGCAGCCGGTGTTGGGTCAAGCCCAGCGATTGCGGCTGCCCCGCCCCCTGAGCGATCGCCCGGAACCCGTGCTGACCGGCAATGACATTCACATCGTCACCCTGGGCGGCGGAGACTATTGGGTGGGGGCGACGGTGGAGTTTCCCGCCGGGGCCGAGCCGCCGATCGCTGATGGGGCCGAGTGGGCGACGGTGTGGCAAGGGGCGATCGAGCTGGTTCCCGCCCTGGTCCAGGCGGAAATCGTCGAAACCTGGTCGGGTTTGCGGCCGCGCCCGGTGGAGCGATCGGCTCCGGTGATTGAACCGCTGAACGCCAATAGTTGGCTGGCCACCGGTCACTATCGCAACGGCGTGTTGCTGGCTCCGGCTACGGCGCAATTGATCCGCGAGGCGATCGCCCAAACCAGCCCCTAAACCGAGCGGGTAGGGAAATCCGAAATTTCAGATCACGGGGCGATCGCGCTAGCCTAGGGCCGTCCCAATTCCCTACACCAACCAGCCGTTTCCTATGAGCAGCGTGCTAAAGAAAGGCAATATCACGGTTCACACCGAAAATATTTTTCCGATTATCAAAAAGTGGCTCTACTCGGAGCATGAAATCTTCCTGCGGGAGTTGATTTCCAACGCCGTGGATGCGATTTCTAAGCTGCGGGCGATCGCCATGATGGGCGAAACCAGCGCCGATGTGGGTGAACCGAAAATTACGATCGCGATCGACAAAGACAACAAAAAGCTCTCGATTACCGACACCGGCATCGGCATGACCGCCGAGGAAATCGAGAAATATATCAACCAAGTCGCCTTCTCCAGCGCCGAAGAATTCGTCGAGAAATTCAAGAATTCTGATCAGAACATTATCGGCCACTTTGGCTTGGGTTTCTATTCGGCGTTCATGGTCTCCAGCACCGTGGAAATCGATACCCTGTCCTACCAAGAGGGCGCACAGGCTGTTCACTGGACTTGCGACGGTTCCACGGAATTTGAAATTGACACGAGCGATCGTACCGATCGCGGCACGACGATTACCCTCACCCTGCTCGATGAAGAAGCCGAGTATTTAGAAGAAGCCCGAATTCGCGGTTTGGTGAAGAAGTTCTGCGACTTCATGCCCTACCCGATCGTGCTCGGCGAAGAACAAATCAACCGCCAGAAAGCTCCTTGGAAAGAGTCGCCCAGCAACCTGACCAAGGAAGACTACCTCGAGTTTTATCGCTATCTTTATCCCTTCCAAGATGAGCCGCTGCTGTGGATTCATCTGAATACCGACTATCCCTTTGTGATCAACGGGATTCTCTATTTCCCGAAACTGAAGCCAGACGTTGACCCGACCAAGGGTGATATCAAGCTGTTCTGCAATCAGGTGTTTGTCAGCGATAACTGCGAAGAAGTTATCCCCAAATTCCTGTTGCCCCTGCGCGGCGTAATCGACAGCACTGACATTCCCTTGAACGTGTCGCGTAGCTACTTGCAAGCCGATCGCACCGTTCGCCAAATCGCCAACTACATCGCCAAAAAAGTCGGCGATCAATTGAAGGATCTCTACCGCAGCGACAAGCCTGAATACATCCGTTGCTGGCAAGATCTGGGCACGTTTGTTAAGTTTGGCTCCTTGAACGATGACAAGTTCAAGAAGCAAGTGGAAGAGATCTTGATCTATCGCACCACGGCGGAATTGGGCAGTGGCAGCGACGCGGTACAAGTCGAAGTGCAAACGGAAGAAGGCGACGCTTGGTCGAACCCCACCGACACCCAAGAAGCCAAAGATGCCAATGGTTTCTACTACACGACGCTGAAGGAATACCTGGAGCGGAACCAGGAAAAACACGAAAACCGCGTGTTCTATTGCACCGACCCGGCTTCGCAGGCCACCTATGTGGAATTGCACAAGAGCCAGGGTCTAGAAGTGCTATTCCTCGACTCATTTATCGACACGCATTTTGTCAGTTTCCTGGAGCGGGAATATTCCGATGTGAAGTTCTCGCGGGTGGATTCAGAAATTGATGAAGCGCTGCTGGATGCTTCCAAGAAAGAGTCGGAAATTGTCGATCCAGCCACTAACGAAACCCGTAGCGATCGGATCAAGAAGCTGTTTGAAGAAGCCCTGGGCAAACCGAGCGTCACGGTGCGCGTAGAAGCTCTGAAAGCGGAAGAATCTGCACCGCCCGCCATGGTCTTGTTGCCGGAAGCGATGCGCCGCATTCAAGACATGACGGCGATGTTTGAAGGCAAGGCCGCCAGCTTCCCCGATACCCATGTGTTGCTGGTGAATTCGTCGCACCCGCTGGTGGAAAACCTACTGAACGTGAGCGGCGGCTCGATCGCCCTGGCCGATGGCAGCCAATCGCCTGCTTCGGAACTGGGCAAGATGCTTTGCAACCACATCTACGACCTGGCGTTGATGGCCCAAAAGGGCTTTGATGCGGAGGGGATGAAGTCCTTTGTGTCGCGATCGAACCAAGTGCTAACCCAACTGACGAAGCAATAGATTCGGGTTGCTGATTGACTGAAACCCTCGCGATCGACTAGTGCGATCGCGGGGGTTTTGCCGGAATTGCCTAGGGTTCGATCGCGTCAGGATCGATGCCCAATGCCCGCAACCGGGCCGCCAGGCGATCGAGTTGCTGTTCGGCCTGTTCGGCTCGTTTCTCAGCTTCCATTGCTCGTTGTTCGGCTTGTTCGGCTCGTTGTAATTCTGCCAGTAGCGTCGAAAAGAGCAACCCATCGGGCCGAAACAGCATCAAGGTTTCTTCGGTTAATTGAAACCGCACACCCAAGCGTGGACTGACCCAACTGGCCGTGTTCTCAAAAACCGGCTGAAGGCTGCCCTGCTCAAACCGCAACCAAATACTCAAGTCGTTCCGATCGGGGTCATAGACGTAATATTCTTCCACGCCATAGGTGTCATAAAAGGCTTGCTTTTTGACCATTTCTCCAAAGCGATTGCCCGGTGACAAAATCTCGAACACCACTTGCGGGGCGATATTGTTTTCACGCCATTGCTGATAGGAACCCCGATCGCCCTTGGGCACACCAAACACCACCATCACATCAGGCGCTTGCCGAAGCGTGTTGTTGCCTTCCACGGGATACCAGAGCAAATCGCCCGCCACAAATACTTGCGAGTCCTGGGCAAAAATGGCGGCCAGATTACTTTGTAGGATCTGAATCCATTGGAATTGTTTGGTATTGTCTGCCATCGGCTGGCCGTCGCTGTCGGGATAGTCGATCGGCTGGGGTGGTGCAACGGGTTCGATCGGGGTGCTAGGAGTCATCAATGAGGCCTCGCGATCGCAATTGGTTTCATTATGGCAACAGGCGATCAGATGGGGCGGATGGGCAATCGCACCAGAATTAGTCGATCAGGTTGGTTAGGGGCGTACCGCCATACACTCTCATTAGTTCGGGGAAATTGATCGCTTTAGATCAGCGTTAATCACTGGAACTCCAGCCCGAATCACTTCCAGAATCACTGCTGGAATAGTCGCTGGAACTGTCACTAGAACTCCAGCCGGAATCGCTGCTGGAATAGTCGCTAGAGCTGTCAGATTCGATCGCCCCGCCATGATCAGCCGCTGATTCCGCCGCCTCAAAAATATCTGCAAAATTGCCTGATTCCGCCGCGATCGGCTCCGGCTCGATGGTCTTCTCCTCAATCCAATCCTGAATTTGTTGGCTCGCGACTGCGGCCAACTCCTCGATCGCCTCATTCACCACAATTTCAGCCGCCTCACCCACCGCATCAATCACCTGATCCTGATTAAGGGGCAGGGAATCGATCGGGTTGTGAAGGGCCGATCGGCTCGATCCAGAAGAACTGGAACGGTAATTCAAGGGATGCGATCCGTAGCTTGCCGATCGTCGCCGCTTGATCCACCACCACAGCAACACCAACAGCGCGATCGCCCCGCCGAAACCCGCCGCCACAATCGCCGCCGCCTGACTGCCCGCCGAGGTGGCCACCCACCACCCAACCGGGGCGATTGCCGCCGCTAATCCCATGGCCCCGTAGGTTAACCAACTTTCCAGATCCATTGCGCCCCCCAACCTCAACGCGATCGCTTCCATGATGGGCGATCAAGCTCAAAATTGCCCAAACCAAAATCGAGACCGGAGCCGGTAGGCAATGGTCTCGATCGATTGGGTTCAACCTTGTTAGATGGAAATTTAGATGCCCAAACGTTGGTAAATCACATCCAAGTTGCGCAAGTGCTGTTGCGGATCAAAGCACTCATCAATTTCCTCTTGGGACAGGAGAGATTTCACCGTGGCATCTTGGCAAATAAGCTTATAGAAATCACCACTTTCATTGTTCCAAGCTTGGTGCGCACAACCCTGCACGGCCGCGTAGGCATCCTCGCGGGTCAAGCCTTTTTTCACCAGGGCCAACAGCACCTTTTGGCTGAAAACCACACCGCCATAGCAGTTCATGTTGCGCTTCATGTTTTCGGGATAAACCAACAGGTTTTTCACCAAGTTGGTCATTTCCACCACCATAAAGTGCAGCAGAATTGACGAGTCGGGCAGAATTGTCCGCTCCACGGAACTGTGGGAAATGTCCCGCTCATGCCAGAGGGCCACGTTTTCCAGGGCCGCCACGGCATGGCCGCGAATCACCCGTGCCATCCCGGTAATTCGCTCCGATCGCACCGGGTTGCGTTTGTGGGGCATGGCCGAGGAGCCTTTTTGACCCTTGGCGAAAAATTCCTCCACTTCCAGCACGTCGGTGCGTTGCAGGTTGCGAATTTCCACGGCGAACCGCTCCAGGGAAGCGGCCACCAGCGCGAAGGTCTGCACATATTCCGCATGGCGATCGCGCGAAATCACCTGGGTGGAAGCCGTGTCCGGTTCCAGGCTCAGCAGCTTACAGGCCAAGGATTCCACACGCGGATCGATGTTGGCATAGGTTCCCACTGCGCCGGAAATTTTGCCCACAGCCACCCGATCGCGCAATTGCACGAGCCGATCGCGGTTGCGCAACATTTCCGCCAGCCAGCCCGCCAACTTGAAGCCAAAGGTCATCGGCTCCGCGTGAATTCCGTGGCTGCGACCAATGCAAATTGTGTTGCGGTGTTCCTGGGCTTGGTAGCGCAGGGCTTGGATCAGCGATTCCACCCGCTTCAGCAGCGTATCGATACTGGCCACCAATTGCAGGGCCAACGCCGTGTCCAACACGTCGGAACTGGTCAAGCCCAAGTGAATGTAGCGACCCGCATCGCCCACGTACTCATTCACATTGGTCAGGAAGGCGATCATGTCGTGATGCACTTCCGCTTCAATTTCCAGAACGCGCTGGGGGTCAAAGTTAGCTTTCGCTTTGATCTCTTCGACGGCTTCGGCAGGGATATATCCCAGTTCTGCTTGGGCTTCGCAAACCGCAATTTCCACTTGCAGCCAGGTTTGCAGCTTATATGCGTCCGTCCAGAGATTGCCCATCTCAGGCAGCGTGTAGCGGTCGATCATGCCTGTCTTGTCGATGTTGCCAGAACACCGTGAAGAGATTAACCGAGCTATTGTACCGGGTTTTGGCGATCGCCCCGAGGCCCCTTGCTCGATCGATCCGGTGGGACATAGCGTGGTGGATCAACTTCCCCCGAGCCAACCCTGTAGAGGCGTACGGCCGTCACTGGCTTCAACTTAAGGAAGTTAGGCTGTAGCCATCGATCCTGGAAACTGTGGAGCTATGGCTCGTAGTCGCCCCTACTCAGATGCCAATCCTGATTTGCGTCGGTGCTGCCATATGGCAGCGCCCGCCATCGAAGAAATTGAACAACTGATGTTGAGCTACCTGACCCCCGGGAGCTTTAATCCTCTGAAGTCAGAGGTGAGTCAACAAGGAAAACGACTGCGTGACCGATTACTGACGTTGCCCGTAATGGTGGCCATCATCTTGGGCTTAGGGTATCGACAACTACCGAGCCTGAGCGAGTTGAGGCGGCTATTGGAACGGGAAGGACTGTTATGGGTCGAACCGATGAAAATCAGTGTGGAAGCGCTGAGCAAGCGGCTGCGATTGTTCCCAGCGAGTCTGTTTCGGCAACTGCTGGTGGAAGCGCAAGAGCGACTCCCCTGTCATCAGTCAGTCAGCACCCCGCCTTGGATGAAATTACCAAAGGAGTTCACGGCTTGGTAGATTGCTGATGGCTCCACTTTGGAAGAACTGCGTCGAACCCTAAACTTCCCTGGTTTGACGAATTTCGCGAACAAGGGAAGTTCTTCGTGACGCGGCTACGCGAAAAAACGGCTTATCGCTCGGTGCGATTACTGTCGGAGGGCCAGTCCTACCGAGATGAAATCATTCAGATGGGTCAGTATCGGTCGAATCCTTGTCAGCACCCAGTGCGCTTGGTGTCTGTAACGTTGGTCAAATGTTTGGGATCACTACCTGACCAATGTCCTAGACCCACAACGCTTGACTCCGGAGCAAGTCTGCGAACTGTGGTGAAGCTGGTTAAGTCGTTGACTTTTTCCTAAAGCATCATCAGTTACTGGGATTAGTCAAAAATATCCGTCAGCGACATCGATCGCGAGAGGCCCAACTCAAGGAGATTTGGGATCCTTCTCCTTAAGTTGAAGCCAGTGTCCGGCGGTGCCCCCCTACCAGAAATTAACGACCGGCGCTGACCAGGACTTTTTCTTGATCGTCCTTCGAGACCGATCGCCCTTGATCCTCAAAGCCATCGATTTGATCGAAGTTGAGGTAGCGGTACAAATCGCCCGCCAGCGGATCGATCTTGCCCTTCACCACTTTCAGATATTTCTCTGGGATCAATATCAACATCAATCCCCGAAAACAAACTAATTCGCCCCGCCAGTTGTCGCCGCAGCTCCACTAAAATCGGCGCAATAATCCACTCCGATCGCGCCTTTTCGGTGTTGCTAGCCAACGCTAAGGGCACATTTTCTTGCAGTAGTTCCCGCAGGCGATCGCTCGGGTCGATCGGCGGCACGGGGGCAAAGTGGTGGGGGCGATCGTATAGGACTAAGGAAAACTGGGCGATCGCCTGCGCCAAACTGAAATCACTGTAGGGCATATAAAATCACCCTTCGTTGACGGGTAGCCCAGGCCAGAATGCTCGATCGCAAACTTGCTCTACGGAATAGGGACAATCGATTACTTTAATTGATTTCAACTTAGTTATATCGCTTACAGGATCAGACTATTTTGCTGATTTTCAATTTTTTTCAACGCCTGCCTCATTTCTTTGCCCAATGAAGCTACGATTGTTCCATCATCTTTAACTAGACTGCGAAACCAACAACTTTGCCCAACATCAAAGTTGATTTTGACAATTTGGGCACTATAGCCCTTTTGATCTAGTACGCTGGGTCGCGATTTTTGTTCAATAGTGCCCGAACCTAGTATTGGATGAGCGACTCGAGAACCCTGAGACAGAGCATCCCAGAACATATCATGGAGACCAATCTCCCATGCAAGTGATCTCAGTAAGCTATCACGCCTATTAAAATCTTCCTCAGTAACTACATTGTTGGACTTAGTGTAGACAGTTTCAAACAAGCTTAGAGAAATTTTAGATATGTACTTTGCATCTTGGAGATTACTTTTGAATTGGTCAGGAATAGCATTCAAACCATACAATAACCCCCAAATTGCTCCAGCTAAATTAGCCAAAGTGTCAGTGTCTGAACCAAGGAGATTGACTATTTTCAAAAGTCCTTGGGCAGGATCAGATTGATACTTGTAGGCCATTCCTATTGCGGTAGCAAGAGAAACTGTTCCTGCTCCTCTTGTAGCTCTCTCCAGAGCACCATTGATTTTATAAAATTCAAAATCACCTTGATTTAAAATTTTTATATTGCCAAATAAAGACTTGCATTCACGAACTGCGTTTAACCAAGCATGGCTGAATGCTTGGTTGTTAATTCTTTGCCACTTCTCTTTCCAAGAACGTAATCGGTGATCTAGGTCTAGAAACTCAAATGATTGTTCTTGAAGATTGTTTAATACTTCAGAAATTGTTGCAAGGTCTAGTCGTTGATGCTGAATTACGCTTCTTAGAAAGTATGCATACCCAATAGATCCTAAAATTGCTCGGATATGGCCATGTGTACATATCGTATTTTGGAAAACATCAATAATCATTCTCTGAACGTCTTGCCAGGAAGCAAGAACAATGGGCATGATTCTCATCATTGCACCATTGCCACCCGCTTCAACATATCTAAATTTATTTCTACTTCTATCACTGGTGAAATTATCAAACCAATTTGCACCAGCGGCGAACCTGTGGGCTGACTGCTTAGTTGCAGCACCACCTCCTTGCTCATATGCTAGCCATAGAGGTAGCTCCTCGTAGGCAAAACTTTCAACATCAAATTTTCCATTGAGTCTTATTGACCTAGCAGTACTCAAGAGTAATTGAGTATCATCAGAATAAGCTCCTTCCTTTATTTCTTGCTTAAATCCCCAGTATTTACCTCCAATTACTTTTTTCCATGAACAGAATGTTTTTACGCTTCTTCTGTGACCAAACTCCGTTGGCCATCCTAACGCGTCCCCAATAGCAGCCATCAAAAATGCTCCTTCATACTTACTTCTATAATTTGTTAAATAGTTGGTATCACTCATTGGCTGATTCTCAGTTTTTCTCGAAATTGGAGGATTGGCTTTCCGATCCCTTGACGCAAGAATACATCAAGAATTTGATAGTTTTCCACACATTCTTTTTTTATAGATACCTTTAAAGAACTGGCTGTACGAGATAACTCATAACTGTCTTTCAAAGAAGGCATATTTGGTTTTTGATTTTGAAACTCTAATATAATTTCAACATTACCAGAAATTTCACGAATCCTCAACTCTAGAATCAGATCTTGCGAAGCCTCACTTTTTATCAACTTGATTTCGTGTCGTTCAATGTAAGCATGTGAACCACAGAAAAGGGATTCATCAACTTCCAATTTTTCAAATATTCCCTGTATCGACTTATGCCGATTATCCAGTTGCAGATGCTTGATTAAATTTTCTAAGCGGTGCCTTGCATAGCATAAACTAGACTTACTCCTAAAGCTTAAGGCATCAAACCAGTCAATATCGACAGGTCTCGGAATCAAAACCTCGGCCTGTTTTTTAATCTTTACTATTTTATTTGGGTAAGGATGATCACTTCTAATTGCTTCAAAATCTAAAAGCTCCAAGCCCATTAAACCAAAGCCTCGTTTTTGATCATTTGCCGTGGCATTTCTATCTACAAAGACTACTTCATCTACGGTGCACAATTCAATCTTTGCCTTGATATAGAATATGTGCATCTCCATTTCTCGGTAATATGCCATAGGCAATTTAGGACACAAGGAGAATGATATTTTATTCCAGTTGTCATATCTGACATCCAACTCCTTTGAGCGTGGATTGCCACCAGTTACAACTTTATCTAAGAAGCCTCGTTCCTCAAGAATTGATTTCGGCAGAAGTCCATACTTAACAATTGTCGGGAGATTGTAAATATCTGTAAAATGATATAAATGATTGATTCTATTTTTGCGTATTAAGGAAAGTATTTTTTGATTACTTGACAAATCTTGCATTTCTCTATTAGTTAAGAGCCTGCCAACTTAGATTTGGCCAGATTTACATCGTATTTAGTATAAGGAAGGGGTGCAATACTTTGCACCCCTGCAAGCAACAATTGTCCTAATTAACGACCGGCGCTGACCAGGACTTTTTCTTGGTCTTCCTTCGAGACCGATCGCCCTTGATCCTCAAAGCCATCGATTTGGTCGAAGTTGAGGTAGCGGTACAAATCGCCCGCCAGCGGATCGATCTTGCCCTTCACCACTTCCAGGTATTCCTCGCGGCTGGGAATCCGACCCAACAGGGCACAGACCGCCGCCAACTCCGCCGAGCCGAGGTAGACCTGCGCCCCCTTACCCATCCGGTTGTTGAAGTTGCGGGTTGAGGTCGAAAACACGGTGGTGTTGTCTTCCACGCGGGCTTGGTTGCCCATGCAGAGCGAACAACCGGGCATTTCCAACCGACAGCCGGCCGCCTCAAAGATCTCGTAGTAGCCTTCCTGACGCAGCATTTCTTCGTCCATCCGCGTCGGCGGGCAGATCCAGAGGCGGGCCTTGGCTTTGCCGGCCCCTTCCAGGACTTTGGCGGCGGCGCGGAAGTGACCGATGTTGGTCATGCAGGAACCGATGAACACCTCTTGCACCGGGTCGCCGACGCAATCGGACAGGGTTTTGATGTTGTCCGGGTCGTTGGGCGCAGCCACCAGGGGTTCCACCAGTTGATCGAGATCCACTTCGATGATGTCGGCATATTCCGCATCCGCATCGGCGGTCATCAGCGAGGGATTCGCCAACCAGGCTTCCATCTGGGCAATCCGACGGGCGATCGTCCGGGCATCTTCATAACCGCGCGCGATCATGTTCTTCAGCAGGGTGACGTTCGATCGCAGGTATTCCGACACGGTTTCCACGCTCAGGGCGATCGTGCAACCGGCAGCCGATCGCTCGGCGGTCGCGTCGGTCAGCTCAAAGGCCTGCTCCAGCTTCAGATCCGGCAGCCCTTCCATTTCGATGATCTTGCCGGAATAGATGTTCTGCTTGTTCTCCTTCGCAACGGTCAGCTTGCCTTGCTGAATTGCCACGTAGGGAATCGCGTTCACCACATCCCGCAGGGTCACACCCGGTTGCAGGCTGCCCTTGAACCGCACCAAAATCGACTCGGGCATATCCAACGGCATCACGCCCAAGGCCGCCGCAAAGGCCACCAATCCAGAACCCGCCGGGAAGGAAATGCCCAGGGGGAAACGGGTGTGGGAATCGCCGCCCGTGCCCACCGTGTCCGGCATCAGCATCCGGTTCAGCCAGGAGTGGATGATCCCATCGCCGGGGCGCAGGGCCACGCCGCCACGCTGGGCGATGAAGTCCGGCAATTCCGCGTGGGTTTTCAGATCCACCGGCTTCGGATAGGCCGCCGTGTGGCAGAAGCTTTGCATCACCAAGTCAGCGCTGAACCCGAGGCAAGCCAATTCTTTCAGCTCGTCGCGGGTCATGGGGCCAGTGGTGTCCTGGGAACCCACGGTGGTCATGCGCGGCTCGCAGGAGGTGCCGGGGCGCACACCGGGCAGACCGCAGGCCTTGCCAACCATCTTTTGGGCCAGCGTGAAGCCTTTGCCGGTGTCGGCGGGAGCGGTGGGGCGCACAAACAGGGTGCTGGGTTCCATCCCGAGGGCTTCGCGGGTTTTGTCCGTCAAGCTGCGACCGATCAGCAGGGGAATCCGACCGCCGGCCCGCACTTCATCCACGATCGTGTCGGGCTTCAGGCTGAAGGTGCTGATCACCTCGCCCGCTGCGTTGGTGATTTCGCCCTTGTAGGGATAGATCGTGATTACGTCGCCCGTGTTCATTTGGGATACGTCGCACTCGATCGGCAGGGCCCCCGAATCTTCGGCCGTGTTGAAGAAAATCGGCGCAATCTTGCCGCCCAAAATCACGCCACCGGCCCGCTTATTGGGGATGTGGGGAATGTCGTCGCCGATGTGCCACAGCACGGAGTTGATCGCCGATTTGCGCGAAGACCCCGTACCGACCACATCGCCCACATAGGCGATCGGGTGGCCCTTAGCCTTCAGCTCCGGCAACAAACCCAAAGCTTCCGGCATCTTGGTTTCCAGCATGGCCAAGGCGTGCAGCGGAATATCGGGGCGGGTGGTGGCGTGGGTGGCTGGCGAAAGGTCGTCGGTGTTGGTTTCGCCGGGCACTTTCAGCACCGTGACGGTAATCGCTTCGGCCAGCTTCGGTTTGGCCAAAAACCATTCGGCGGCCGCCCAGGAGTCGATCACCTGTTTGGCGTAGGGGGTGCGCTCCGACAATTCCAGCACGTCGTTGAACGCATCGAAGGCCAGCGTGATTTTGCTGAGGGCGGTGGCGGCGGCTTGGGCAATGCCCGCATCCTTGGATTTCAGCAGGCTGACCAGGGATTGCACGTTGTAGCCGCCGACCATTTGCCCCAGGATGGCGACTGCGCCTTGGGGGGTGATCAGGGGGCTGGTGGTTTCCCCTTGGGCGATCGCGGTCAGGAAGGACGCTTTCACATAGGCCGCCTCATCCACACCGGGGGGCACGCGATCGCACAGCAAGTGCATCAAAAATTCTTCTTCCCCAGCGGGCGGGGTTTCCAGCAGCTTACACAGGTCGCTGGTTTGGGCGGCATCGAGGGGCAAGGGGGGGATGCCCAGTTGACCGCGTTCTTCGACCTGTTGGCGATAAGCTTCGAGCATGGTGTGTTCTGTCTCCTGCGAGCGCTGTAGCGGTGATGCCGAGCATCGGCGATCGTGCTTAACAGTCTAGGATCGCAGGGGTCAGTTGCAAGCGGGCGATCGTCGTGAACGCTTGAGGTCAGGTATGTTAATTTGAATAGAGATCAAAAATCAATTGCTTAGGTCAAGTAATCATGAGCCAGTCTGAGTGGAGTAGTGATGGTAAGTCCTTACCTATCATTGAGCCCCATACAAAGGCAAAGCACAAAATTCTAGAAGAGTATGTGGAAAATCTCATACTCACTCTTTATAAAAAAGGACGCTATGGCTTGAAAACTTTTACATTCATTGATGGATTTTGTGGAGGAGGAATGTATCATGATCCCTCTACCAATGAGCTATGGGAAGGCTCGCCATTACGTATTATGAAAGCAGTGGAGAGGGGGTGTCAGAAATCACGTAGAAAATATCCACAGCCACTAGATGTTAAATATATTTTTATTGATAGCAAGACCAGTCATTTGGAATGCTTGAAGAACTTTTCCATGCATCAGGCTGGATTTAGTGAAGAATTTATTCGTGAAAACTGTCAATTTGAGAAAGGAGAGTTTGAGAATGTCATAAACTCTGTACTTCTAAATCTTGGATTAAGAAAAGGTCATTCACTATTCTTCCTGGATCCGTTTGGCTGGTCTCATGTATCAATGTCGACCATACGAAAGATCAACAGTCTTTCAAAATCGGAAATTATTTACACTTACATGATTGATCCTATCGCACGGTTCATTGAACAGCGAAATGACGCACAGCTTTCTAACTTTCAAAATATTCTAGAAGCTGATGGTTACTATCTACAAGCAAAACCATCTATGATTAAAAGTCCTGAGTATCAATGCTACCTTAGAAACGAAACGATGCGTCTGTTTCGCGACAAGGGAAGATTCAACTATATCTTTACATTCTCGCTTATTTCTAGAGGCTTTACGCGAGTCATATATTACTTGATTCATATGTCAAACAACTTGACAGCCCTTGAAGTCATGAAAGAGAGTTTTTGGAAGGAGAATACGCTGGACTATGAATACTACTTTGAACTTTATGGATATGGTTTTAGATCCATCGATTTTTATCAAGAAAATCAGATTGACCTGAAATTTGACATTAATCAAGGGAATGAATCATTCTGTATCAGCAAACTAGACAACGAAGTTGGTGCATTGGTTGAGGGTAGTCAAGATGGTATTTCATTTCAAGAAATCTCTGAGCAGACTATGCAGACAAATCCTGCAAGTCGAAAGCACTACCTTGAATATCTAAAGCAAAGACGCGAAGCTGGGGATTTTGAAATCATTAGAGATGGAAAAATAACCAACTCTCGAGATCTTAAACGAACTGATATTGTTCGTATTCAACGCAACAAGCAGCTTTTTCTATTTCGTTTTTAAAAGTCTGATCTTGGCATCGTTATTCATCACTTATCTGATTTTTAAAACCATGAAAGAGCCAAATTCTGTAGAAGTCAATCAAGATAGTTCAAACTTTGAAATCATCACATTGGATGATGGTAAGAAAATTTACATTGCAAGAAATTCTCCCAAGAAGTCAGTTTTTAACACAACCAATGAGATGGTTGACTGGGCTTGGTGGACATGGAACCCAGTCACCGGATGCTGGCATGGTTGCCCGTATTGCTACGCTCGTGACATTGCCAATCGGTTCTATGAAACAAAGTTTGAACCCACGTTTTACCCCGATCGTCTGAATGCTCCTAAAAATACACGTCCCTTTTCTCCAGAAAAGATCAAGATTGAAGCTAAGAAAAGACGGGTCAAGCTAGAAGATGCTCAAATCTTTGCTAAGAACGTTTTCACCTGCTCCATGGCTGATCTATTCGGCAAATGGGTTCCTGAAGAGTGGATTCTCAAAGTTTTCGATTCAGTCCGCTCTGCACCAGAGTGGAATTTTCTGTTCCTGACCAAATTTCCCCAACGATTACAAGAAATCAATGATCTCTTGGGAGGATTCCCGGAAAACGTTTGGGTTGGTACAACTGTGGATACCCAAGCCAGGGTTGCCTTAGCCGAAAAATCGTTTAGAAATATTGAAGCAACGGTGAAATGGCTATCAATTGAGCCAATGCTTGAACCTTTGCAATTCAGTAGCCTAGAAATGTTCGACATGATTGCTGTTGGCGGTCAAAGCAGAACAACTCATCAACCTGAATTCCAGCCTGAATGGGAATGGGTTGAAAGTTTACTTTTGCAAGCGCGTCAATCAGGCACGTCTGTCTATTTCAAGGAAAATCTCAGGGCACGTCCTAAAGAAGCACCCTGGCAAGGAAATAAGGTGTGCGCACTGTCGAGCTAGCAGCAAAGAGACCTCCAACAATAATTGGATTAAGGCACTAGGAGGCGATCGAGCATGGTGACGTGGCAAAGTCTGAGCAAACAAGCCGAGCAACTTTCCTGGCGCGATCGCCTCGCCCTGATTTGGCAGCTAGTGCGATCGCTCTTAGGGCGATCGGCTCAACCTGTTCCTACCTTCTGGGAACGTCTCCACCAATGGCGCAGCACCATTGATTGGGACTCTTGGAGTGATGATGATCCCTGGGCTGACGTGCGCGATCGCGACCCAGGACGAGATATCACCTTGTGATGCTGCGTTTTTTACTCGACACCAATATTATTTCTGAGCTACAACGCCCCAACCCTAATTGTGGCGTTGTTGATTGCGTAGCAAAATATCATCATCAATCCGCTATTTCTGCGATTACTTGGCATGAGCTGAACTTTGGTTGCGATCGACTGCCACCCTCTAACCGCCGTAATCAGTTGCGATCGTATCTTGCACAAATTGCCGAAACCCTGCCAATTTTGCCCTACGATCAAGCTGCCGCATACTGACACGCCCAAGAGCGATCACGATTGGCAAGACTCGGTTTAACACCCGCATTTGCTGATGGACAAATTGCAGCGATCGCCACAACCTATCAACTTGTACTGGTTACCAGGAATTTGCAGGATTTCCAGAATTTTAATAACCTGACTCTTGAAAATTGGTTTGATTAGCTATTACCCTTTGACACTTTCTGAATTTCTTGTTCTTATTATTGTGAAATTACTAAACCAGAGACCAGGAGGCGATCGAACATGGTGACGTGGCAAAGCCTGAGCAAACAAGCTGAACAACTTTCCTGGCGCGATCGCCTCGCTTTGATTTGGCAGCTAGTGCGATCGCTCCTGGGGCGATCGTCCAACATAAAAAGCTCAACTATCGCAGAGTCAGTCGATAGTCTCTCTGAGATAGAAGACTATCAATCAACAATTTCGGGCGTGCCTGGTCAACAGTTAGTGAAATTCGCTGGAATAATTTCCCCAGAGGATTTGCAGGATATTTCAGAAGCCATTGCAACGGACTGTCGCCGGGTCAATCCCAATGATTGGTAAATACTTGTTAGACACCAACATCATCATTGCTCTCATCAACCAAGAGCCAGCCGTGATTCAGCGCATTTCAGAAAGTTCTGAAACTGCCATTAGCAGCATTACTGTTGGTGAGCTATGCTATGGAGCAAGACAATCAAAGAAAACTATAGAAAATTTGGCAAAGCTAGACTCTTTCTTTGCAGAAACTTTGATTCTTGACTGCACCGAAGTCACTGGCAAGATTTATGGCGCAATCAAAAGTCAACTACGCAAAAAAGGGAGACCCATTCCAGAAAATGATATTTGGATTGCTGCAACTGCCCTTCAGTATGATCTGATTCTCGTAACCCGCGATTCCGATTTTGAAGCTGTTGATAATCTAATCTTAGAGTCATGGTAGCTAACAGCCTTAAGTTTGACCAAAACTAGCTGCGTATTAGTTTCTAACTAACTTTGTGATCCTTATCTCTACTCCTTCCCGTGGCCTCACGCTTATTGTCCCCGAACCGATCGCCGAGCGCCTTGCTCAACTCGGTTGGACGAGCGATCGCTCACTCGTTTTGGGTGAGCATTGGCAGTGGCTCGCCAATGGATTGCTATGGTTACTGACGCGAGTGCTGGGCAAGATAGAACCCAAAGCGATCGCCGAGCCAGAAAACCTGGAATTTTCCGCTGATAGCTTCCGACAATCCTGGGAACAAGCCCAAACCGGAAAAACTCTACCGTTGTCTGAGCTGTGGGAAGGAATTGAGGGTGACTAGCAGCAATCCCATTGAGATTCGGTTTACCCCCGAATTTCAGAGAAAATTAAAATTTCTGTTCAAAAAATGGGGAAACCAAGTTCAGCTTTAGTGTAAGTATTAATTCGATTCAGAGGCTTCAGAGTCCCGAGATTCAGATTCCCCAGCCCAAATTTGTTCGGCAGGCGGCGTTAACCACCAGGCCAAGCCGCCCAAGCCAGTTTCCGCCAGTACACTCACCAATCGATAGCTAGCCACGCTGGCCAACAGAGCCGCTGGATTGACGATCGACCCCAACAGGGCGATCGCCGCCGCTTCAAAAACCCCAACCCCGCCGGGCGCACCGGGCACGACCAATCCCAACAACCAGGCCAACCCAAACCCACTGGCCAACCGAGGCAAATCCAGAGGACTAATGGCACTAAAGGCCGCCAGAGCTGCCAAGAACCCTGCGCCCCGCCACAGCAAAAAGCCCGTTTCTCCCAACAACGGTCCGATCGGGTATTGGCTCAGTTGGGCCGGTTGGTGGTGAGGGTTGCTGTCGGTGGTTTGCAGTTTGCGGCGGCCTAACCGTTGCAATAGGGGATTCAAAATGCGGGGATGCACCGCTCCCAACACCCCGATCGCCAGGGCCAACTGCACTCCCCACCAAGCCCGATCGCTCGCCAAAACCCCCAACAACAGAGCCGCCACCGCCATCAGCAACGGCTCCAGCAATACACTGGCCGCCGCCACTGGCCAAGCCACGCCCACCCGGCCCGCCGCCCGAATTCGACCGTAGAAATGCCACACATTCCCCGGCAAATACTTGGCCACATTGGTCACCAGATAGGTGCGCAACACCCAGCCACGTGGGGCCGATCGCCCAAAGGCCTGCAACAGCCAACCCCACACCACCGCTGACCACAGATGCGCCGCCGCCGTCAGCCCCAATGACAGGGCCAGCCAGCCCCACCCTTGGATGGTTAACTGCAAGGTGGCAACTTCCGCCGCCCGATCGAGCAGTGTTTTCAGCAAAAAAGCAAGGACTAGTCCCAAGACCAGCCAGCGGCCAAATTTTTTCAAAGGGGTTCAACCAAAACTTGAGATTGCCATCAACAAGATAGCCACCAAGTAGCCCTCAAATGGCCCCCAATCAGACTTTCATGGACAAGAACAACCCGATCGCAATCCTTGAGGCATTTGATCGCCATACCCAATGAAACACTGCCTGAAGCATGGCGGGCTAGGCCCTGAGGGTTAATCAACGGTTACGCGCTGCGGGCCAGGAGTGCCGCCAACAATGGAAGACCCATCCAACCCACCAGCTCAATCCGAATTAGCCAAGAGAGCCACTGAAATTGCGTTTGACCCAGTTGGGGAACCTTGCCTTCCCGCAAACTGCCAATCCAAGACACAAAGGAAATCGTTGGGTAAATGGACAAAGCCCCAACCAAGAGAAATAGACCAACCTTGGTATAGAAAATGGGGTTGCCAAGGTAATAGTCAGCACCTTTGCCAAAATAAATGACCCGCAACGCTCCGGTGAATAAAACCAGAGAAGCGGAGATGCCATAGATCACATCAGCAATCAGAATTCGCCAAGCTTCCGCGATCGAGAGTTCTTTTCTGAGAGTCAGCAGTTCCACGGCCACAGCCCCAAAGGCCAACATGAAGCTGAGGTAATGGAAATAGGCAGTAATTGCGCTGGGCCACATGGTGATTGGGGGAGTTTTTAGTGAAGGGCAAGTGAAGGGCAAATACAATGTAATGGACTTAAACCGCTTTAAACCGCCCCCTTGAAAATGCGGCTTTGAAACCGCCATTGATAGTAATTGATCATTTTGCTGGCGTTCGCCGGAAGCTGAATTGCCCGATGACGACAAGGGGGAACAGGTGTCGGATCGGGTAGGGCTGTTCCAAAATGGGATTTTCTGGGTGTTCCGCATGGGTTGCGGGGCCGGAAAAATCAGAAACCGAGGCCGATCGCGCCTTGGTAACCCTCATTTGCGGCCAGTTTCGACTCCAATTTTCCCCACGTTTTAAGGTGAACAGCAGGTGAACAACATGAGCAACCCCCCGATCGATTTGAGTAATAAGACCATTCTGGTGACCGGCGGCGCGGGCTTTTTGGGCAAGCAGGTGGTGCAACGGTTGGTGGCGGCGGGGGCGAATCCTGAAAAAATTACGACTCCCCGATCGCGCGAGTGCGACTTGCGGCAATGGGCGGCCTGTGAGACGGCCGTGGCGGGTCAGCAGGTGGTGATTCACCTGGCGGCCCACGTGGGCGGCATTGGCCTGAACCGCGAAAAACCGGCCGAGCTGTTTTACGACAATTTGATGATGGGTACGCAACTGATCCATGCGGCCTATCAAGCGGGGGTGGAGAAGTTTGTTTGTGTGGGAACGATTTGCGCCTATCCCAAATTCACGCCCGTGCCGTTTAAGGAGTCTGATCTTTGGGAGGGCTATCCCGAGGAAACCAATGCGCCCTATGGGGTGGCGAAAAAGGCGCTGTTGGTGCAACTTCAGGCCTATCGCGATCAGTATGGATTCAATGGCATTTACCTATTGCCGGTGAATTTGTACGGGCCGGAAGACAATTTCGATCCGGGTAGCTCCCATGTGATTCCGGCGCTGATTCGCAAGGTGCATGAGGCGCAACAACGGGGTGATCGACAGATTCCGGTTTGGGGCGATGGCAGTCCCACGCGGGAGTTTTTGTATTCCACCGACGCGGCGGCGGGCATTGTTTTGGGGGCGCAGTTGCTGAACAGCTCGGAGCCGGTGAATTTGGGGACGGGTCGGGAAATTTCGATTCGAGATTTGATTGAGCTGATTTGCAAACTGATGGGCTACGACGGGGAGTTGGTTTGGGAAACGGACAAACCCAACGGCCAGCCACGCCGCTGTTTGGACACGACGCGGGCGAAGGAACTGTTTGGGTTTGAGGCACAAACGAGTTTTGAGGATGGGCTGCGCCAAACGATCGACTGGTATCGCGCCCATGCGGTTTAGGGGGCGATCGGGGGGCAATTGCTGAACTGGCTGAGGGGTGCGGGTTTCGCGATCGAGCGGTGGGGTCGTCACCCTCGACGCTGCCCGATCGCCCCTGTCAAGATGAGAGGCAATCACGCGGCAGGATAGCGCCATGAATATCTCCCCCAGCGCCCTTTACGGTTGGTATCGCGACACGATTCGGAACCCGAAATATCGCCTCTGGATTGTGGCGGGCACGCTGGTGTATCTCCTCAGCCCGATCGATATTGCGCCGGACTTTCTGCCGATCGCGGGCCAACTGGATGATTTGGCGATCGTGACCTTGCTGATTGCAGAGTTGTCGCAAATCGCGATCGAGTGGTTTAAAAATCGCCCCACGGTCAAGTCCGCTCCAGCGGCCACGGTGGCTGACTCCACGGTGGATGTGAACGCCGTCAAAATGGACGGCCAATAATGATCAGTAATGATCGGTGGCCGTAGGTTTGCTTGATTGATGTGGCTTAGTTAATGTGGCTTAGTTAATGTGGCTTGGCTGATTTGCTGGGTTGATTAAGATGGCGGTGGACTGCCTCAGGTTGCCTTAGTCATCAAGCCAGAGGGCTGGATCTTGATGCAGGGCCAACAGGATCGATCGATGGGGTGTGCCGATCGGGCGCATCTGTTGCAAACGGGGCGACCAACATTCCCCCGCTTCCAAGTCGGCGATCGTGCCCCAAGCCAAATCCTGCCCTTCGTTGAGTTCCAACTCCGTGAGCGGCACGGTCAGCAACCCATGGAAGAAAAAATGCTGGCGGCCGCTGTCTTGCAGGGTCGATCGAAACGGACTTAACCGGGGCGGCACAAAGCCAATTTCCTCTTGCAATTCCCGCCGCAGACCCGCTTCGGGCGCTTCGCCGGCCTCCAGGTGTCCGCCAAACAGGCCCCAGTGACCGGGATAGAGAATGTGGGGAAAATCATCCCGCAGTTGCAACAGGAATCGATCGCGCGAGGGAGGATAGAGCAAAGCAAGGGCCACGGCTTCCATTCCTGATCTCGTTCCTGTTTCGGCATCTGGGGATGAACTGTCCCCGTTTGACTCAGATCCTGATGGGAATCTGGGACTTGGGCTGGGGTCTGATGGACGCATGGCTAACTTAAGGCTCCTCGATCGCGTAAATTTCGCCCATCTCCTGCTGTCCCACTTGGATTGGTTGATAGCGAAGAGAGGTCTTGAGTTTCACCACTTGCCCTAGCTCAAGCTCGGTTCGATCGCCCTGAGACAGCACCCAAATCCAGCCCGTTGGATCTTCAATTCGGTAAATGCGGCCGTCGAGCAGGGGGACCCGTTCGACGGCTTTGCCTTGGATGTAAACCGATCGCCCATTGAGCGACGAAGCCGGTTGTTGTTTTAACTCCCCGATCGCAACGGTTGGCGTGCAGCCCACCATTAACCAGGTGAACCCCAGAACTAACCCATGCCACCCCTTGTTTTTTTGTCCTTTTGGCCGTGGTGGGACGGGTGGAGCCAAACGCCGCAACATCTGAGACATGAGCTGCTGAGACATTGCCGGTATGGTGATTTTCAATCAGATCCTGTTGCTCGTTATGGTTGCGCAAGCGGGCGCTCAGTGACCACGATTCTTAACCTTAACTTTTGCATTGGCTGCTTCATGGGTTTTCACATGGGTTGACGAAATCGTTGAGGTGCGGAAAATCCTTTAGATTTTGACGCTGAAATGCTCAAAACGCATGATCAATTCTTTACAGTTTGAAGCGTTCTTCCTAGAATTTCTCCCCTCATGACTGCGCGCCTGCTGGACGGAAAAGCCCTTGCCGAGAAAATTCAAGATCGCCTGAAGGTGGAGATTGCGGAACTCCAACCCGATCGGGGCCGTGCGCCTGGCCTAGCTGTGTTGATGGTTGGGGACAATCCCGCCAGCGCCGCCTATGTTCGCAACAAAGAACGGGCCTGCGAGCGTTTGGGTATGGTCTCCTTTGGTCAGCATCTGCCCGCCACGGCCACCCAAGCCGAACTAACCGCTATCATTCATCAGCTCAATGCCGATCCGAACGTGGACGGCATTTTGGTGCAATTGCCTTTGCCGGACGGGCTGGATGGCAACGCCCTGCTGTTGGAAATTGACCCCGATAAGGATGCCGATGGGTTGCATCCGGCTAATTTGGGACGATTGGTGCGGGGTGAGCCTTGTCTGCGGAGTTGCACCCCGGCCGGCGTGATGGAAATTTTGCGAGATGGGGGCATTGATCCGGCTGGCAAAAAGGCCGTGGTGGTCGGCCGCAGCATTTTGGTGGGCAAGCCGATCGCCCTGATGCTGTTGGAAGCCAACGCCACGGTTACGATCGCCCATTCGCGCACTCCGGACTTGGCGGCCGTTTGCCGAGAAGCCGATATTTTGGTGGCGGCGGTGGGACGGCCCCTGATGATTGGCCCCGACTACATCAAGCCTGGCGCGACGGTGATTGATGTGGGAATTAATCGGATTACCGATCAGACCGGCAAGAGCAAGCTGGTGGGGGATGTGGATTTTGATCGCCTGTTGGACGTGGCCGGCGCAATCACACCGGTTCCGGGTGGTGTGGGGCCCATGACGGTGACCATGCTGCTGGCCAACACCGTGGAGAGCTATCGTCGCCGCCTGGCCTAGCTGTCCCGACTAATTGTCCCGAGCATGTTTAGGGAATTTTCTGCATCTGAATGCCCTGGGTCGGGATGCCCTGGATCGGGATGCCCTGGATCGGGGCTTTCTTCAATCAACCGGCTGGGTTGAGATTCCCTTTGTCCAGTCGGCTGGATTGAACCGGCTGAGGATCTTGAGGAATGGGTCAGAGATTAGACCTCTTGCACGAATTAACCCCCTCTGATCAAGATGGGCTAATTAACGATCATTTCGTAGGTTGGGTTGAGGTACGAAACCCAACAGCAACAAGGCTTGCAGTGATCGAGTTGGGTTTCGCAAAGCTCAACCCAACCTACGGAACAACCCAGTGTTTGAGTGTTTTTTCAGTCGATCAGGGATCTGGGAGCGGGATTTGGGATGAGGTTCTTGATTGATGCAGGAGGTCTATCCTCTCGATCGCTGCGGTGGATCCAGACGGAATGGGTTGATGAGTCTCAGTTCAAGGATGGTTTGCAAAGGTTCACAAAACCTCTGGGGTTGGTTGGAAATTCGCTCGAAATCAGCCCTAAATTCACTCAAAATCTGACTAAATCTGATCAGAATCCGATCTGTCCCCTCGGGGCGATCCCCTCAGGCGGTACAATGCCCCTCAAACCAACTTCTGACGGTGGTGGTTGTGGTTCAGCGGTTGTTTTGCTAGGCCAAAAGCGCACCGTAACCAGGCCAGATTCCGCCTGTGGCGGCGATCGGGTTCGGTAAGGAAGATTTCTTGCTGTTCTGTTGTGCTTGTCCCATGACCGCTAGCGCGCCTACTGCTCCCTCAACGGGCTTTGATCTCAAAGGCTATCTTCGCGAACGTCAAGCTTTGGTTGAGGCCGCCCTCGATCGATCGATCTCGGTGGTCTATCCCGAAACCGTTTATGAGTCGATGCGCTATTCCCTGATGGCGGGGGGCAAGCGGCTGCGACCGATTCTGTGTCTGGCGGCCTGTGAGCTGGTGGGCGGGGCGATCGAATCGGCCATGCCCACGGCCTGTGCCCTGGAGATGGTTCACACCATGTCGCTGATTCATGACGATTTGCCGTCTATGGATAACGACGATTTTCGGCGCGGCAAACCCACGAACCACAAGGTTTATGGGGAACCGGTGGCGATTTTGGCCGGGGATGGGCTGTTGGCCTATGCCTTTGAGTTTGTGGCAACCCAAACCCAAGGCGTGCCGGCCGATCGAGTGGTGCGGGCGATCGCCCTGTTAGGAAAATCCGTTGGGGCCGCCGGCCTGGTGGGTGGTCAAGTGGTAGACCTAGCCAGCGAAGGCAACCCGAACATTTCCCTCGACACCCTGCACTTTATCCATCGCCACAAAACCGCAGCCCTGTTGGAAGCCTGTGTGACCACCGGGGCCACGATTGCCGGAGCCGATGAAGCCACCGTGGGCAAGCTGGCGCAATATGCCCAGGACATTGGTTTAGCTTTCCAGATTGTGGATGACATCCTTGATGTGACTGCCACCACGGAGGAGCTGGGCAAAACCGCCGGGAAGGACACCGCCGTGGAAAAAGCCACTTTTCCGAAACTCTATGGCTTGGATCGATCGCGCGAAATGGCCAAAGAACTGATCGATCGCGCCAAGGCCAGCCTGAACGAATTCGGCACGGCCGCTGCCCCCTTGCAGGCCCTGGCCGACTACATCGTCAGCCGCAAAAACTAGCAAGCAATCGGGCGATCGGCTCCGGTTTCCCGTCCAATCTTGGTAGACAAGGGGCTTAAGCCCCTTGCCCCCCGCTGCCGGATTCGTACTCTTGCGATCGCTTCCTCACCCACCGTCCCCAACTCGATCGCCCCCCGCTCGACCCATGGACGACTTTAGCCACATTCTCGATAACCGCATTCTCCTGGTCTCCTTGGGGTCTTGCATCCTGGCCCAGGCCATCAAGCTGGTGGTGGAACTTGCTCGCCAGCGAAAATTTGACGTGCGCACCCTGGTGACGACCGGCGGGATGCCCAGCGCCCACTCGGCCCTGGTGTCTGCCTTGGCCACCGGCATTGGCCAAACTGTTGGCTGGAGCAGCATCGAATTCGCCATGGCCACCATCTTCGCGATCATTGTCATGTACGATGCCGCCGGGGTGCGCCGGGCTGCGGGCAAACAAGCGGCCGTCTTGAACCAAATCATTGATGAATTCTTTGAGGGCGACCACCAACTCAGTGAAGAACGCCTGAAGGAACTGCTGGGCCACACGCCATTTCAGGTGATTGTGGGCTGCGCCTTGGGCATTGTCTGTTCCCTATCGTTGGTTCCCAGTATTTCTTAAGTCCAGACCGATCCGGGTAGTAGGGGCGCACCGCCGTACACTGGCTTCAACTCAAGGAGAAGGATCCCAAATCTCCTTGAGTTGGGCCTCTCGCGGTCGATGTCGCTGACGGATATTTTTGACTAATCCCAGTAACTGATGATGCTTTAGGAAAAAGTCAACGACTTAACCAGCTTCACTAGTGAGATAGGCATGGGCATAGTGATACAACCCTCGAAACACCATCTCCATCGAGATCCGTTCCAAGGGCAGTCAGGTAGGTTGGGTTGAGTTGGCGAAACCCAACACGATCAATGTTGTATAGATACGCTGTTGGGTTTTGTGCCTCAACCCAACCTACTAAATACTGATTGCACTGCTTGAGAAGCGCGTTGGGCCACATATTCAGAAGTTTATTTAGGATTGTGAACGATCGAATGCTGCGAATTAGGATTGATTAGACCTCTTGCACGAATCAAATTGGATGTGCCGCTTGGTAGTTGAGCAACCCAGCTAACAGATGGAGCCTCAAGCCAAAACGGCGACGACGATTGCGATAGCGTTCTGAGAAGATCCGAAATCGCTT
>MKGP02000024.1 GCA_001913845.2 Limnothrix sp. CACIAM 69d
AGCGATTTCGGATCTTCTCAGAACGCTATCGCAATCGTCGTCGCCGTTTTGGCTTGAGGCTCCATCTGTTAGCTGGGTTGCTCAACTACCAAGCGGCACATCCAATTTGATTCGTGCAAGAGGTCTATTGGCCTGGGACAGGCGATCGGCGGGAACCAACTTGGGCAACAGGGCCAAAACGGCAGGATACAGAAAGGCTTCCAGGGAACCAAAGAGGGCCGCAATGGCGATCATCCCTTCCAAAGAGAAGCGATCGGCCAGCAGCATCCCCACCACGCCCATGATTGCCAGGGACGCGATCGCCCCCGCCAGCGCCGCCACCCGATTGGTGGGCAGGCGATCGCTCATGGCTCCCCCCAGCAACATCAACAGCCCCCGAGGAATTGCCGCCGCCATCAACACCGACCCCGCCGCCCAACCGGATTGGGTTTCTTGCAACACCAACCAAGTCAGGGCCACAAGCCAAATTTGTGCAGCACAGAAAATTAGGGTCTGACCCGCCCACAGATACGCAAACTGTCGGGCCGGTCTCGATCGCAACCGTTTCAGATTCAACATTGGACGCACCTCACACTGATTCCAATCACCGACTCAAACCGTTCACCACAGCAGTTCACTCAACAATCCATACACCGCCACAAAATTGATGCGACTGAGGGCCACCAACCAGCGCGATCGCTCGTGGTGGTCTTGATCTCCCCAAGCGGAAATGCGGTTCCACCCGGCCGTTAGCAGCGTGATCCAAGGAGCAAGTCGCAGGCGACCCCAGCGCCAGAAACGCGCCCAGGGCCAGCGAGGCCGATTGCTAGCAGGCTCCGATTCAGCAGGGGCAGATGCTGGAGTCAGCGTGAGTTTTGAAATCGTCCGCAGCATCGGTTTCAAGGGATTGAGGACTGAGGGAGCACTTTTTATTTCAAATGCTCGATATAAAAACGCCACGTTAAACGTACGGTTGAGCCGGTGAAACGTCGTATTCAGCGATGAAAGTCCGAGAAAAAGCTCCAGAAAACCCAATCAAGCTTAATTAAGCCCAATCAAAAATGGCTTCAGCGTGGGGAACTAGACATAGGAACCTTGAAGTGGAAAGATAAATATGAAGTTTGCTCATATTTAAGATATGAGTAACCCTCGTTTTTTGTCAAGCCCCCCTACTGGCCACAGTTCAACGCATGATGACTCCCGGAACCAAAGCTCCCCTCAAACCAGCAGCCCGCAAGAAACCGCGCCAGGCTCGCAGCCAAGCCCGCGTGAACCGAATTTTGGATGTGGCTGAAAAACTTTTGATTACCGAAGGCTACAACGCCACCACCACCCAGGCGATCGCAACCCAAGCAGAAGTCCCGATCGGGTCGCTTTATCAGTTTTTTCCCGACAAAAACGCCATCGTCGGAGCCTTGGCAGAGCGCTATAACGAGCAGATGTATGCGTTATTTCTCCAACTTCATGCCTCAGAGGCTAAAAATCTATCCCTCAAGGATTATGTTGATCGGATTGTTGATTCTTTCGATCAATTTCTGAAAACCCACCCGGGCTATTTAGCCATTCTCATGCCCTTGCAAGGACTGCCAGAACTGGCCGAAATTGATGCAGAAAATGACGATCGCCTGATCCAGGGCTACATTGAATATTTTCAAGATCGCTATCCCGGTCAAACGGCAGAAACCTATGAGGCGATCGCCTTTGTGATCGTCAAGGGAATTGGCACATTGCTATGGTTTACTTTCGGGCAGACGGACTTGGCACAAACCCGCTTAGTTCAGGAAACGAAGAAATTAATGTTGAGTTATTTATCTAATTATTTTGAAGACAATAGACCTCTTGCACGAATTAACCCCCTTTGATCAAGATGGGCTAATTAACGATCATTTCGTAGGTTGGGTTGAGGTACGAAACCCAACAGCAACAAGGTTTGCAGTGATCGAGTTGGGTTTCGCAAAGCTCAACCCAACCTACGGAACAACCCAGGGTTTGAGTGTTTTTTCAGTCAATCAGGGATCTGGGAGCGGGATTTGGGATGAGGTTCTTGATTGATGCAAGAGGTCTAATCATTTTGAAGACTCCGAGATGCTTGAAAGCTGATCGATCGGTTCAGAGGTTCACTCAGCATCAGCAGGAGGCGATCGCCTGATTTGATGATTACCGAGCGCGGTTGTGCGCCTTCAGTACAATTTGCACCCGCTACTCAGCAATTCCCAAACAGCGGGCGCAACACAGGGTCTTGAGCCGATTACCGGGGTCAGCCGATTGCCAGGATTGATTGAAGTCTTTTAAAAGGCGGCACCCAGATTCGAACTGGGGGTAAAGGATTTGCAGTCCTCTGCCTTACCACTTGGCCATGCCGCCTTGCGCCGTTCTGTTCGGCAGATGCCATTCTGCCATCAGTTTTGCATTTGGGCAACCCCCCAGGCTCAAAATTCTGAACCAGCGAGGGAAACAGCGCGATCGCCCGCCGCAGTCGATCGCCTCAGCCTAGGCTAAGCAATCCTCCAACTGGGCCAGCAACGTAGCCTGATCCAAGTTTTGCCCAATCAACACGAGCTGGTTTTTGGGTTGCCCCTTCCAAAGGTCATCTTCCAAGGTGAAGCGCTTGCCGGACAGGTGAAAAATGTGGCGGTTTTCGCTTTCTTGGAACCACAAAATTCCCTTAGCCCGAAAGACTGCTTCCGGCATTTGATCATCCAAAAAACCTTGGAATTTGCGGATCACAAAGGGGCGATCGCTCTCAAAGGAAACGGACACAAATCCATCATTTTCTAGGTGATGGGAGTGGTGATGGTGGTCATGGTCATGGCCGTGGTGATGATGGTCATGATCGTGGTCATGGACGCAATGGCCATGGTCATGATCGCAAGCTTCGTGATTGTGATGATCGTGCGCATGTTCGTGATCGTGATGATCATGGGCATGGTCAGCATGATCAGGGTCAGTGGCACTCGCTTCGGGATGGTAGTACTGATCCGACTCAAACAGACCAACACTCAAAATGAGAGGCAACGGTACTTGGGAATTTTGAGTGTGCAGAATGCGAGCGCCTTGCTTAATTTCCCGGACTCGCTCCTCAAGCGCTTCCACCGTTTCGGGTGCAACAAGATCGGTTTTGTTCAGCAAAATAATGTCGCCATAGGCAATTTGACTATAGGCGGCTTCACTGTTGAACAAATCGAGGCTGAAGTTTTCGCAATCTACCAGGGTAATGATCGAATCGAGCCGCGTCATGTCCCGCAATTCAGTGCCCAGGAAGGTCAGCGCAACGGGCAAAGGATCCGCCAAACCCGTGGTTTCAACCACCAGATAGTCAATCCGTTCTTCTCGTTCCAAAACGCGATAGACCGCATCCACCAAGTCATTATTGATGTTGCAGCAAATGCAACCGTTGGCAAGTTCAATCACACTGTCATCATCTGAGACTTCAATGATCAGTTCTTGATCAATGCCAATTTCACCAAACTCATTGACCAAAACAGCCGTCTTCAGACCCTGTTGATTGCTCAGAATATGATTAAGCAGGGTGGTTTTACCACTGCCTAAAAAGCCTGTGATGATGGTGACTGGCAAGCCCAACTTAGGGGCAACCATGACTGGGCTGGGGGTGGTTAGATCTTGACTGGTGGTCATGGGACAGGGATTGATGAAAGGAAATGAAGTGGGATGTGAAGGGGCCGTGAGCGAGTGGGCCCTAGGCCGGTAGGGACTGGGGAATGGTGTTGGGTGTTGTAGACCGAATGAGAATCATTCTCAAAGATAACTGAGATTTGTGGAATTGCTCAATTCCCGATCGCCCGTAGGCCAAAGTAGGTAATCACCAATTCTTCGGGGCCCGTGTTGGCAATTTCATGCACCTCATGGGGAGCGATCGCCAGGCAAACACCCGGGACCAGATCAAAGCGCTGGCCATCAATGATCATTGTCCCCTGGCCGGCTTCAATGAAGAAAACTTCGTGCATATCCGGGTGGGCATGGCCGGGCGAAACCTGGCCGGGCGCAAAGCGGGCTTGGGAAAAGTTGGTGAGGTGGGGAAGGTCGCCTTGTCGCAACAGCACTTGCTTGGCGATCGCGGGGTTGTGGGAAACCCGCTCGATCGGGACTTCCGAGAGCGCAACTCGTTTCAAAACCAATCCTCTCCTCGACTCTCGGGGGGTGCGGGCGGCTCCGTGGCCACCAAATCAGACGGGGGGCGCTCATCGCTCCAAGCCCACCACACACAGCCGCAATGGCACCCATAGAACTCCTGCCACTTGCGGCGGTAGGTTTCCGTGAGCACGGGCGATCGCCGATTAATCCACACGCGCTCCGCTTCTAAAACCGATGCGCCACAGGTGGGGCAACAGAACTCCAGGGCGTGAACGGCGGAGTCTGTCCAGTCGGGTGCTTCCGGTACAAAGGCATCCATAGGTTTCTCAGAGGTGGGCTGACCAGGATTCCGCCAAGGGGTATCGGAGGGCGATCGGGTGGCAATGACTGTTATTGAACCCCTCCTTGCATTTTAATTTGGGGGAGCGCTCCTGAACTCGATCGCTCAAAATAGCGCCGCCCAAAAGCCGCCCAAAATAGGCTAAGAGGATGTCTGAAAAGCCAAAATTGCTACTCTGTACGCTCCAGTGATCGACTTAGACAAGGGGCTTAAGCCCCTTGTCTCCACGACTATTGGTGCTTGCCCGTGCCAAAAAATACTTTTTAAACATCCCCTAAGCAGTAGCGGCGTGGGACTAATCCATTTCCTTGTCCTGCTCATGAGTTATCTCAATCTCGTTTCCTTTTTGGGCATCTTTGGGCTTTGCGGTGTGGCTTGGCTCTTTTCGGAAAATCGGAAACTCATTCCTTGGGCCACGTTAATTTGGGGGCTGAGCCTACAGCTTGTGTTGGGTTTTTTGGTGTTCAGGCTGCCCATCACGCGCGATATTTTTGATGTTTTAAACAGTGCTCTCAATGGGATTTTTGCCGCTGCCGAATCGGGGGCGGAATTCATTTTTGGTTCCCAGTTTGTTGCTAAAGATTTTGGCGAAAACCCACCTTTGGGCTATATCTTTGCCGTTCGCGCTTTGCCCACGGTGGTCTTTTTTGCGGGACTGATGGCCCTGCTCTATGGCTTGGGGGTCATGCAAACGGTTGTGAATGGGTTTTCGCGGTTGTTTTATCGAACCACCCGACTGAGTGGAGCGGAAGCCCTGAGTGGCCTGGTGAATGTGGTGACGGGGGTTGAAGCGTTGATTGTGGTGCGGCCGTTTTTGTCGCGGATGACACGCAGTGAGCTGTGCGCTATTTTGGCTTGCTGTTTTGGAACGGCTTCCTCTTCCACATTGGCAATTTATGTGGACTTTTTGCAACCGGTTTTTTCAAACATTTTAGGTCATTTAATTTCGGCAGCCATGATTGGTATTCCGGCTTGCTTTGTACTGTCCAAAATTTTGGTTCCGGAAACCCAAGTGCCCCTAACGCGCGATCGCCTGTCGGGGGTAATGATCGCGAATATATCGCAAAATCCTCTGAATCCCGCTAGCCCCAAAGCGCCCGATCACCATTCCCTCAATCCCTTTAATGGGGCTGAAAGTTCCTTGGCCGATCAAGACATGGCCGACGGGGCGATCGAGCCGGATGGCAGCCCCTGGGCGATCGCCATGGCGGGGGCCCTGGAAGGGTTGCGCATTTGTGGCTGGATTGTGGCGGCTCTGGTGTTGATTGTGGGGTTGGTGTCGCTGGTCGATCGGTTCTTTGTTGCTCTAGGGCTGGTTCCCGGGCCGATCGGGGATCTCTTTCAAGTGGTTACCCTGGCCAACTTGGAGGGAATTTGTTTCTTTCCGCTCACGCTGCTGACGGGAGTGGCCTGGGATGATGCTTGGGAGTCGGCGGTGGTCATTGGTCGGCGGCTTTTGGAAACCGCCATTCCGCCCTATCAAACCCTGGCGGAACTGCGCCGGAACGACGCAATCAGCGATCGCACCCTATTGATTGTGAGTTATGCGCTCTCCAGCTTTGCCCACCTGCCGGCCTTTGGCATTTTTGTGGGCGGCCTGAGCGCCCTGATGCCCCAGCGGCGGCGGGAGTTGCTGAACTTGGGCTGGCGGGCCCTGTTTGTGGGCACGTTGGCTTCCCTAATGATTGCCTGCGTGGCGGGTTTTTATGACGATGGCAGCCCCCATATTTTGGGCACACCCATGCCGCCCACCAAGCTTGCGCCGGCCACGCCAACCTTGGTGAAACCCAGCCCCCCACCCGCAACTCCAGCCCCCGCGCCGCGCTAGGGTGGAGCATCGAATTTGGGGCGGATAATCGAATTCGGCAAACTGGTGCTATTCGTGATTGGGGCGCGAGTGGCACAGACTTGGCCACAACAGATCCAGACTGCCCCTTTTTCGACTACGGTATTGAGTTTGATGGGATAGGTGGGTTGTGGGGCGATCGATGCCGAATCCTGAGCCAGAAATATTGCGCTTACTGGATCTGTTGCCGGCTTCGGCACGGATGACAATCAAGATTGTGGGTCGTTCAGAGCAACCTCAAGTGTTGTCGAGTTCCTTGCCGTTGCCCTGGCAGCGCGATCGCCCAATCTATGTGAATTTTGAACTGTGGCGGCGAATTCCCCGGCCCCAGCGAGATTTGTTGATGTTGCGCCAATCCTGTTGGCTGATGGGGGTGCGCTGGGTTGAACCCAACTGGTATCAAGGGGCAACCTTGGTGGGCTTGGCCAGCGCCGCTTGGCAAATTAGCCAGGGAGATGCCTTGGGGGCGGTGGCTTCCGGTGGGCTGGCAGGCTTGGCCGGCTGGCAAATTTGGCGCAACAACCAGCGAACCGAGCGGGAATTGGAAGTGGATCTCGATGCGATCGCGGTGGCGGTGCGTCGGGGCTACGAAGAGCCGGAAGCAGCCCGGCTGTTGCTCGAAGGCATCGAAGCGGTGGCCCAATTGGAGCGGCGACCGGGAATGGAATTTTTGGAACTGCTTCGCTGTCAACGCTTACGCGCGATCGCCGGTGTATCTCCCCTCCGGCATGAGTCATGATCCCTAGGCTATTGGTGCGACGGGTTGCCCTGGTGCCAGTGGTGCTGGCGGTGGGCCTGAATGTTGGCCTGGGGGCCTGTGGTCGATCGACCCCGAGCGCTTCGGTTCCGGAGGCGACCCCCGGGCCCACGGCGGAGCTGACGGCCACGGAGACCGCCCGCCCCACCCCAACGGGCAAGGCGGGGTATCAGTACCAAGCGCCCAATCGCAGTTTTCAAATTTGGTTTCCGGCCATACCCGACAGCTCAACGGATCCCTGGGTTTCCGCGCACTACGACGGCGGCACGCGGTTTTATTACGCCAGGGGTGATCAGGCGGGGCCGGCCATTGACTCAGCCAATTCCAGCTCGTGGCCACATTACCTTCAGTATGTGGCCACGGGGGTGGCGTTGCAGTTTGGGGCCGAGCGGGTTCAACGATCGGAATGGGTGCGATCGAGCCAATGGCCAACCCTCAAATTTTCCTTTCAAAATAAGCGCGGCATTCAATACGAAGCCCGCGCCATTTTCCGCCCCGCTTATAGTCAGTTATTTGTGCTGGTTTTTGGCACAACGGCGGCGGAATCATCCATGGGCTGGCCAGAATCTCGGGCTTTTTTCCAGTCCTTCCGCCCGATCGATCCCGTCCCCGCTGAACCGGCTAATTCGCCCGATCACCCTGATCCTGATTCGATCAATTAATTCCCGTGCGTTAATTCCAGTGAATTAGTCTCAGAAAGTGAATGCCAAGTCAAGCAGCTCAAGCCGCTGGCTCTCGTTGGGCAATGACGGCATAGAACGGATCACCACCGCCTAACCCCAACATTTTCAGGAAGGCGGGCCCGCTCGATCGCTCGATCATGTATTTCGGTTTGCCAAAGCCGGGCACATGGTTGAAATATTCGCAAACCAGAGCCACCCGATCGGTTTCGGAGCGATCGCGCCAGGCCGCGATCGCCTTTTGATAAAACATCCGATTGGAAAAACTGACAATGGCAATGCCGCCGGGTTTCAGAATGCGATGAATTTCGCTGAAAATTGCTTCCGGATATTGCAAATATTGCACGGAAACCGTATTCAAAACCGCATCAAAATAGGCATCCTCAAAGGGAAGTTTCAAATCCACATTTAAGTTCTGCACAATGGAGCGATCGAGCCGGGGGTTTTTGGCCAATTCCAACCCATTCATTCCATGGCCCACCACCTCCGCAAAGGTTAAATTTTCCGGTAAATGGGAAACCCAACTGCTCATCAAATCCAGAATCTTGGTGTTGGGTTGCAGTTTTTGGGCATAGAGCTGAGTCAGCCGATCAATAAACCCCTCATCCACATGGGTCACCAACCGTGGATCTTGGTAAAAAAAGTTGTCGTTGCTGTCATCGAGTTTGGTGCGATCGTCGGGACGGAGCAGCATCATGATCGGGCAGAAAAGCGATAGAAATGAGCAATCAATACTAGGGTACAGAAAATTGCTGGTTGAGCCGGGGAATCACCGCGCTAGGATGAGGCGGACGGCGGCGAGTTGAAAGCTATGGCACTTTCGCGACGAGACTTTTTGGGGCGATCGGGAGCGGCGCTGGCCGGGTGGGGGCTGGCAGAGGCGATCGCAGCCCAACGGGTGGCGCAAGTGTTGGCGGAACCAACCGGCCGGCGCAAGGCCCTATTAATCGGCATTAATCAATACGAACCGGCGGCGATCGCCCCCAACGCGGCCTCGGTGGCCTTGGAAGGTTGCCTAAATGATGTGGCCCTTTGGCAAGAACTCCTAACCTCGCGGTTGGGGTTTCAGGCGGCGGATGTGGTGACCCTGACCGATCGGGCGGCGGGGCGGGCCCAATGGCAAGCGGCCTTGGAGGACTGCGCGGCGGGACTCCGGGCCGGTGATGCGGTGGTCTGGCAATTTAGCGGCTATGGGGGCCTTTTGGCCGATGGAACGGGCCTGTTGGTTCCGGCGGATAGCCATTTGGCCGGTGGAACCCGTGAGGCGGCCCCTTCAGATCCGATCGCCCCCCTGCGCGATTGGAGCGAAATCACGATTCAAGACTGGCTGCGATCGCTGCCCACGGAACGGGTGTTGGGCGTTGTGGATGCGGGATTTGCCCCTGCTCCGGCTCCAACCTGGGTTCGCCATCGATCGCGCCCGGTGCTCACCCCTGGTGCTCTAGATCCAGAAGAACTGGCCTGGCAGCAACAGTTACGCCGCGCCCGATCGGGGCAATCGAGCGCCGCCAGTGGGTGGTGGTTGCGAGCCAGCCAGCCCGATCGCCCCGCCCTGGAATTGCCCCAAGCGGGGTTTGTGGCCGGGGCCTTCACTTGGGCCTTGGTGCAACAACTTTGGAACAGCCTCCCCGCCAGTACCCTATGGTTTGACCTGGCCCAAACCGCCGCCCGGGTTGCGGATCAAGGGGGCCAGCAACAACCGATCGCCCAACGGCTGGGAACCGGCGCGATTCGGGAGCATATTGGCGAAAACATTGGCGAAAACATTGGCGAAAACTTGGGGCAATGGTTGGCCACGGCAGCGGGGCCCAGCGCGGGCACAGTCTTGGCCACGGATTCGGTGAATCGCACGGTGACGGTGAGCTTAGCCGGTTTGGCTCCTGTCGCCCTGGCGGGAGCCGCCCAGGGCCTGATCCTCGAACCCGCAGCCCCGGCCCCATCGGATGCCACTGCCTCGGCTGGGGGGCTGCGCATCACCGGCCGCAATGGTTGGCGGGCGATCGGGCAACCCGTGGCCGAGGACAACCGCGATCGCCCGATCGAGGACTTCCCTTGGCAACCGGGGCAACGCCTGCGGGAACGGTGGCGCATTTTGGCCCGCAACCTGGAGCTACAGGTGGCCCTCGATCCAAACTTCGAGCGCATTGAGCGGATTGATGCCACCAGCGCCTTTGATGCCTTGTCCCATGTGACGGTGGTGAATCCTGAAAATCGGGCGATCGATGCTTGGTTTGCCCGGGCTGCTCGCCCCACCGCCAATCCTGACCCCAACGGAGACGAAGCGAAAACCGCCTATGGCCTCTGGCGACCGGCCCAAACCCTCTGGCCCAGCACCGTGGGCGAAAGTGGCGAAGCGCTCAAAACCGCCGTGCAGCGCTTAGGGCCGCAATTCCATAGCCTGCTGGCCCGCAAACTTTGGCGGGCCACGCTGAATCAGGGAGCCGAATGGCCTGTGCGCATCACCCTGGCGACATTGGAAACGCCCGATCGCCCCCTTCTACAATGGAGCACTCTGCCCAATGCTGGCGGTGCGATCGGCCCCAACGGTTCGATCGCCCCGGCCACCCTCACCAGCAGCAGCCGGCCCCAACTCACCCTGGAAAATGCCGGAACCGTTCCCCTGTGGGCCTTGGTGTTGCAACTGGATTCCCTGGGACGAGCCACCCTGATCCAAGACCTGGGGCAAGACACGGAGCCGGGCCAAACCCTGTTGGCCCCCAACAGTCGCCAAACCCTCAGTTGGCCCGCTGCCCCCAGTCGGGGCTTGGGGTCTCTGTTGGTGTGGCTCAGTCGAGATCCCCTGGAGCGGATGCAGGCCAGCTTGCCCAGCCTGCAAACCGGCGAGGGAGATCGCCTGTGGCCCCTGGCCCAACCGCTGGCCCTGGCCCGCCAACTGCTGGAAGACCTCCAGCAAATCAGCGTGAATCATGCTGCGCCCCCCGGCCGATCGCCCAGCCCCGATAGCTATACCCTCGACTGTCGGCAATGGATGGCCTGGGAGTTGCCCTTTCGGTTAATTTAGGAACTCCACCACCATTCGATCGCCCCGATTCAAATTCAACCGTTGGGCCGCATTACCCCCCGCACAGGCCACCTCCACCCAATCATGGCTACCCACAAGCGCCACAAAATCATGGAGCGATCGGCTGCTGTAGGTCAGTTGCGAGGGAATCAGTTGCTCGTCAATGCGCACGCGCCAGGAGCGATCGCTCACCCGTTGGGCCGGAATGGTGGAAATTAGATTGCCAAAGTGATCCACATGCTGCACCACCCCCTCCAAACTGGCCGGATTCGCCCCGGCCGCCGGATGGGACACCAAATCCGGCAGCGGCAAATGCACCAAACTGGCCGGGTCGATCGGGTTACCCAAATCCGCCAGCGGAACCCCATTGGCCAAGTGGGCCGCCACCGCCGCAAAAATATCGCGGCCATGGAACGTGTGGCTCGGGTTCGGCAATCGCCAAAAGTTTCGCTGGGTCAGCACCACGGCCGACTCCGCCGGAAACTGCGCCAACAGGCCACTCCAAAGGCCGTTGTCTGGGCCCACCAACCAGCCCCGATCAAAGGCGATCGCGATCGGTCGCCGTTCACCCCCCACGCCCGGATCCACCACCGCCAAGAACACCGTCCCCAACGGAAACGCCGCCGCCGAATTGGCCAACACAAACCGCGCCGCCCACAAATCCTGAGGGGGAATTTGGTGAGTCAGATCAATGGTGGGAATGGCGGGATTGACCTGGGCAATCACCCCCTTCAGCACCCCCGCATAGCCATCGGCCGTGCCAAAGTCCGTCAACAGGGCGATCGGCCGAGGCGGCGCTAACCAAGCGGTGAGGGGAACTGTTGAGGAAAAATCCATGGGTTACCGGAAGATGGGGGCCTTGAACATCATTTGAACATCAGTTACTTGAATCGATTCTGAAAAAAGATAAATTTTCTGTAATAGCTGATACTTTCTGAACCAAAATTACGCTATCTTAGCGATAGAAGGCCCTCTCAAGAGTGGCTAGTGTCGCCAGCCGAAGCTAATGATTGGCTTCTGCAAGCTGCATCATCGCAGCATTCGCGCCTTCTGTCGTCTGGTTGGTCACTTCAACGATCGTCCCAGGCACTCTCAACCCCTATCCACCTTTCGTCGATCGTTTCCTAGCCATGTTTGGAATCCGCCGCAATCGCCCCAACCCCGCCCAAGTTGCGCAAGTTCACCGCGAAAATCTGCGCAAGCTGCTGGAACACCGCATTGAAGTGGCTCGCGCCAAGGGTGACAACGATTTGGTTCGTAGCCTCGAAGCCGAAGCTGAGTACCTGAAATAACTGTCAATCCGTCAATTAAGAGCTGATTCAATTTGTTCAGAATCGCTTGCCGATCGGCGCTTGGGTTCTGCGTTGTCGCAAGTTCCCGCCCGTCTGATCTGCCAAGGAAAAGTCGTCACATCAAAGCTGCCTGGGTCAAAACACCTGGGCAGCTTTGTGTTTGGGCCGCTTTCAGCAGCTCTCCCCGCAGCCCAAAGATCCGCGATCAGATGCGTCCCAAGCAGGTTGCGATCGATCAGTTTCGATCGAGATTGCGATCCGCCTTGGGTCTGCCACGAACCGGCGACCCAGGCGGCTATGCAGATGTTTGCTTTAGGCGGATTCCGTCAGCGTCCCATAGAACTCGGGCCGGCGATCGCGGAAAAAACCAAAACTCGCCCGATCGAGCGCCGTCTGAGTCAAATCCAACTGAGCCATCAGGATTTCGGGTTGATCGATCGCCCCTTGGGTCAGTAGCTCGCCCCGATGGTCACAAATAAAGCTCGTGCCGTAGAACTTTTGCCCCTCTTCATTGCCAATTCGGTTGGCCGCCACCACGGGCACAACATTACAAACCGCATGGCCCAACATGGCCCGCATCCATAATGGCCGCGTATCCAAATTTGGCTCCTGGGGTTCCGAGCCGATCGCCGTGGGATAGAGCAGCACCTCTGCCCCCATCAACACCATCGATCGGGCGCATTCCGGGAACCACTGATCCCAGCAAATACCGACACCGAGGCAACCAAATCGGGTGTGCCAAACCTTAAAACCCGTGTTGCCCGCTCGGAAATAGAACTTTTCTTCGTAGCCGGGGCCGTCGGGAATGTGGCTCTTGCGGTAGAGACCGAGGATCGAACCATCCGCGTCGATCGTCACCAAGCTGTTGTAGTAGTGCTGGCCGTCGCGCTCAAAAATCGAGGTGGGAATCACCGTGCCCGTTTCCCGCGCCACCTGTTGCATAGCCACCACCGCTGGATGTTCCGTGGCGGGGTAAGCGGAGGCAAAAAATTCCGCCCGTTCTTCTTTGCAAAAATAGGGCCCTTGAAATAATTCTGGCGGCAAAATCACCTGCGCCCCTTGACTAGCCGCTTGGCGAGCGGCGGCCACAACGCGATCGATATTGTCCTGCAAATTCCAGGTTTCAAAGGCATCTTGCAAGGCAGCAACGGTGATGGTGCGATGGGTTGTCATGGGTTGAAAGGGATTGCTGTTGGTGATGGAAATAAACTCTAAATCTAAACTTGTTATTTGAGTTTGTAGAGGATATAGGCTTCGGATAAAACGCGATCGCGGAAATATCGGCTGAGTTCTGCGGGTGTTCGCAAATCAACAACTTTTCCAAAGAGCTGAGTGAGTTCATCCTGCATCGTCACAATCTGGAATCCTGGTGTTTTACCCGGTAAAAACTGCACCAAAATATCCACATCGCTATCATCTCGGAAATCTTCACGCAAAACAGAACCAAAGAGCGCCAACACTTGAACATGGTGACGCTGGCAAAAGTCCTGAATGGCCAGTTCAGGGATTGTGATTGGGAGAGATTTAGGAGCTACTTGGTGGGTAATTGGGCGATCGAGCATAGAACCATTCCAAATTAAGCATTAGGGGCAAATTCTTGGAGTTGTGTAGCAATGATGTGATGCAAACAGCCCAAGACTAGGTTCAAGGGATTGAGGTAATACCGATCGAGATCGACCGTTAACTGCTGTTGGTGGAGTCGCAAAAACTGCCAGACTTCCCCCGTAGTGACACAGCCGAAAATTTGCGGTAGTGATTCTCCTTGAGATCGATTGAAGGCCTCAGCACCCACCATTTGCGCGGCACATTGACCAATCCCCGCTTCCACATCATCTCGCTTGGCTTCCACTAAGCAAAAAATCGGTGATCGCACCAGCAGGGCTGTTTTCCCTTTGCCCAAAATAAAATCACATTCGCCGGTTAGCCCCCGATCGCGATCGACCTCAAAATTGCGCCCTGAATAAATCGCTAATTGATCGCCATATTGCCGTTCCAATTCCAACAATAAGGGCGCAATTAAAAACTCCGATCGCGCCTTTTCACTTCCCCCAGGTAATGCGAGCGATCGCCCCAGATTCAGGGTTTCTAACAGCCAAGCACTCGGCTCGATCGGTTGCAAGGCTGGGAACAGGGAATCATAGCGATCGACTAACTCAAAGGAGTCCAAAACAGCCGCTAACGAAAAGTCACCATAGGCCATAAACCTTGCTCCTAAGCGGATGCTTAAACAGCCAAAATCGATACGTCACTTGCCTGGCTGATCGACAAAGACAAGGGGCTGATCGATAAAGACAAGGGGCTTAAGCCCCTTGCCCCCAAGACTAGCTGCCCTCGATCGCTAGCGGGGTTGCTGTTGGGAAATGCAGTGGAACGAACCACCCCCTTGCAGGATATTTTTGGCGGGCAAACCAATTACTTCCCGATCGCCCCAAATATCTCGCAAATCCTGGGCGATCGCCTGCAAAGCCGCCACCGCTGCCCCATCAAAGGGCGAGCCGTATTGGGGCACAATCACCCGCGTATTGCTGATATAGAAATTGACATAGCTGGCGGCCATCAGCTCACCGTCTTCGTCTTCTACGCGGTTCGGTGATGGAATCGTCAGCACCTCGATCGCCCGGCCCTTGGCATCCCGTGCCGCTTTGAGGGTGGCGATCGCCTCTAACAGCGCCTCCCGGTTTGGATCATCGGGGCCGCTGGGTTCCATGCACACCACCTTCCCCGGAGCCACAAACCGCGCCAAATTGTCCACATGGCCATCGGTGTGGTCGTTTTGCAGCCCATCGCCCAGCCAGATGATCTGCTCAATGCCCAAGTTGGATTTCAGCTTGGCCTCAATGTCCGCCTGCGATAAATCGGGGTTGCGGTTGGGGTTCAGCAAGCATTGGCGGGTGGTCAGCAGCGTGCCTTCGCCGTCGTGGTCGATCGCCCCACCTTCCAGCGTCCAAGGGTGCGGCAAAAAGTCCACCCCCGATTGCAGGGCGATCCGTTCCGCCACCGAGTCGTCATGGTCGAGCAGATATTTGCCGCCCCAACCGTTGAACCGAAACCCGATCGCCACCGGTTCCCCCAAGCTGTCGCGCAAAAACAGCGGCCCCGTGTCCCGCAACCAAATATCCCCAAAGGGTTCATCGTAAATCGTGGCTCCCAAGGGTTCCAAGGCCGCTTGGGCTTCCGCAACTTGAGTGGAACCGCAGGCGAGCACATGCAGCGCTTCCCCCCGTGACTGGCCAGTGGCGGGGTCGCAATCGACGATCGCCCGGGCCAGACCCAACACCTCCGACTGCACATCGCGATAGGCATCGAGCCACAAATCGGGATGGCTGGGCCAAGCCAACCACACCGCCGCATGTTCGTGCCATTCAGGAGGGAAATACATGGAAAATGCCGAAAATTGCAGAAATTATCGTAGGAACGAGGGCGGTCAATTGGGAAATGAATGCTGCGCTTACCCTAGCCGATCGAGGTGAACAGCCGGTTAAGCCCACGAAATCCAAACGGTATCGAACCTAATTCAGCCAAAAATCAAGCGCGATCGCCCTAAGGCCACCGCGCCGATCGAAAAAGTGACTCAACGGGGATTGATCGACGGCTTTGCAGCCCGATCGCCCCCCATGGCTCACTAGTTGCTGCCCGTGAACACCAAATCGGGAAATTTGTCTTGGGCTTCGGCCAAAGGACGCTTGCGCCCTTCTTCTTGCCAGTAGTTGATAATTTCCGTGGCGCGGTTCAACAATTCCACCCGATCGGACTCCGAAATCCAATGCTTGGATTCCAGCTCCGACTTCAGTTGCTCCCACGCATCGTTCCGCGGCCAGAAGAAATAGGCCGTCAGCGGGCTGGTTCCTTTGCCCACAACTTGATCCACCGCCAAAGCGACGTTTTCTTCAAGCCAGAGAACCTTTAAAATAAACTTCGACAAGCTGATGCCTCCAAGATCGACTGCTACGGGTATTTGGCAAGGGTTCGGCCAGTCGGGATCTTCAGACGAAATTTACGCGACTCCAGCGGGTCTTCAATTCGTCCAGGGCGATCGCAACTGACGACAGCACAGCAGTCTATCGTACCGCAAGGGGGCGGTTGACGATCGCCTTTCCGCAATTGGTGGCGATCGGGTGAGCGTGACAGGGCCCCAAGGTTGCCATGATATGGTTGCGGCTGTTGCAGCAGGATTGCAGATTACTTCCTTGCCATGACTTCCAATTCCCTCCAGGCGATCGCGGTTTTTGACATTGATGGCGTAATTCGGGATGTGGGTCAGTCCTACCGCCGCGCCCTGGCGGACACGGTGGAAGCCTTTACCGACGGTCAATTTCGCCCAACGATGGCGGATATCGACGCAATTAAAGCCGAAGGATCTTGGAATAACGATTGGCTGGCTTCTCAGGAATTTGTTTATCGGTTTTGGGAAAATCAGGGGCGATCGCGCGGGGAATTGGCCCTGAACTATGACGAATTAGTCTTGTTTTTCCAGAAGCGATATCGCGGCCCCAACCCCGAAGATCCCAGAAGTTGGACGGGATACATTTGCGATGAGCCGCTGTTAGTTGATCGCGCCTATTTTGAGCAGCTCACCGCGTCCCAGATCGGTTGGGGATTTTTTAGCGGTGCAACACCGGCCTCGGCGAGTTTTGTGTTAACCCAGCGAGTGGGGCTAAGCGATCCGCTGTTGGTGGCCATGAACGACGCGCCGGAAAAACCCGACCCCACGGGTTTGCAAAGGGTGGTCGATCGCCTGGAGCCGGCCGGGTTGCAACTGCCGGTGATTTACGCAGGTGACACGGCAGCAGATATGCAAACGGTGCTGAATGCGCGGAAAATCGCTCCCGATCGTCGCTGGATTGCGGTGGGCATTTTGCCGCCCCATGCCCTGGTGGATGCGGCCACGCGCGATCGCTACACTGCCACCTTGAAAGCCAACGGCGCGGATTTCGTGCTGTCCTCGGTGACGGAATTAACGGGCGATCGAATTCGGGCTTGGCATTAACTGCGGCGGCTTCGATCTTGAACGAGGCCTTGAACTAAGCATTTGGCCCGACAATAGGGAGCAGTTCGATCGCACATTTCCCATGGCTTTGCCCCTATGGCTTTGATTGATCCGGCTCCGTTGTTGGCCTTTTCGGAAGCAGCAAAAGTTTTTCGAGGCGATGAAAAAGGCGAGGCCCAAACCTTTTTGAATCGCTTTTTTGCGGCCTTTGGCTATGCGGACGCGATCGCGGCGGGGGCGGTGTTTGAAACGCGGGTGGCCAAGGGCAGCGCCAGCGGCCACACGGGCTTTGCGGATTTGGTGTGGCGATCGAGCGACAAACCGCCCCGGCCGGGGGTGCTGTTTGAAATGAAAAAACGCGGCGAACCCCTAGAAAAACATCGTCGCCAAGCCTTCACCTATTGGGAGCGACTGGTTCCCAACCGGCCGCGCTACGTGGTGTTGTGCAATTTCGATTGGTTTTGGATTTACGATTTCGACACGCAAATTGATGAGCCGGTCGATCGCATTGCTTTGGCAGATTTAAGCCAGCGATCGAGTGCGTTTGCGTTCATGAAGCCGGGTGAAACAAAGCCGGTTTTTAACAACAATCAACAGCAAATTACCCAAGAAGCTGCCATGCGAATGGGGCAGCTTTATCAGGATTTAGAGAAGCGACTTTGCACGAAGCTAGGCAATTTTAAGCCGATCGATATTCAGCGGTTTGTGTTGCAGTGCGTTTTGGCAATGTTCGCGGAAGATCGGGGGCTGTTGCCGTCGGATCTGTTTACGCGCTGCGTTTTGGACTGTTTAGAGGGCGAGAGTTCTTATCAGATTCTCGGTGCGCTATTTGATGAAATGAATCGGAATCATATTGCTCCTGCGGGTCGGTTTCAGGGGGTGGGCTATTTCAATGGTGGTTTGTTTGCCAAGGTGTTGCCGATCGAGCTGAACTCGAAGGAGCTAGAAATTCTGAAGGTTGCGGCCCAAGAGGATTGGAGCCAGATTCGACCGGCTATTTTTGGCAGCATTTTTGAGGGCACGGCGAATGGCGATGAGCGACGGGCCCATGGAATGCATTTCACTTCGGAAATTGACATCATGAAAATCGTGCGGCCGACGATTTCGCACTATTGGGAAGCGAAAATTGAAGCGGCAATTACGACTCAAGATCTAGAGCGGTTACACGAAGAATTGACAACCTATCGGGTGCTAGATCCGGCTTGTGGGTCGGGAAATTTTCTCTATGTGGCCTATCAGGAAATGAAGGATCTAGAGAAGATAATTCTTGACCGTATCTGTGATCTCAAACAGTCGGTGCAAATGCCGCTGAGGTCGGTGAGTCCGCTGCAATTTTTTGGGATGGATATTAATTCGTTTGCGGTTCAGTTGGCACAGGTGACCATGACGATCGCCCGAAAGGTAGCAATCGATCGGCTCCAAATTAAGGAAGAAGCCCTGCCTTTGGACACATTGGATCAAAACATTGTGCGCCAAGATGCACTGTTTAATTCCTGGCCCCAAGCAGATGCCATCATTGGCAATCCACCCTTTTTAGGTGGAAATCGAATTCGTAAGGAACTCGGAGATAAGTATATTGAAAAGGTTTTTTCTAGATTCCCAGAAGTAAAAAATCAAGTTGATTTTTGTACCTACTGGTTTCGGCTAGCTCACGAGAATTCTGTAGCATCTACTAGGGTAGGTCTAGTTGCAACTAATACCATTAGACAGGGAAACACTAGAAAGGCAGGTTTAGACTACATTACAAAGAACGGAGGAAGGATTTATAGTGCCGTTTCTTCACAGCCTTGGTCTGGCGAGGCTGTTGTTCAGGTCAGCATTGTTAACTGGAGTTATGATGATCAAAAGCCTTTAATTTTGGATGATGAGATAGTTTCGCAAATTACGCCATCTCTCTCAGAATCATTAGATGTTTCATCAGCAGAAAAACTATTAAGCAATAGAGGATTTTGCTTTGAGGGTGTAAAGCCAACTGGCAAGGGTTTTATTGTTGATGAAGAAACAGTTAAAACTTGGGTGATTGCAGATGAAAAGAATCAATCCATCATTAAGCCTTTTTCTACTGGAACTAATTTAACCAAGGTTCCTGGATGCAAGCCAAGCCGATGGATTATTGATTTTGAAAATCGATCTTACGATGAAGCTAGTCAATACAGCTTGCCATTTAAGCATTTAGAGAACACAGTTCGTCCAATTCGCCAAAGTAGCCGAGAATTAGTTCTTCGAGAACAGTGGTGGCGATTTAAGAGAACTAACGAAGCCATGAGGACAGCCCTAGCTCACCTTCGGGACTTCTATTTAACAATTCCGCGACATTCTAAATGGGTGACGTTCATTCCTGCCCCACTGGAATGGTTGCCAGGTGACGCATCTAACGTTGTTGCTTCGGATGATTTTTATATATTGGGAATTTTGACTTCGGATATACACCGGCAGTGGGTTAAAGAACAAGCTTCAACGCTTAAAGGCGATACGCGCTATACGCCTAACACTTGCTTTGAAACCTTTCCCTTTCCCCAAAAGCCCAGCCCAAAAATCATCAACGACATTCGACAAATCGCCCAGGATTTGCACGATTACCGCACCCAGATTATGGAACAACGCCAATGGGGAATCACGCAACTCTATAACGGCTATTTCCACGAACCCGCCAGCGGCCTCGCCAAACTCCACGCCAAACTTGATAAAGCCGTCCTGAAAGCCTACGGATTCAAAGCCAGCGACGACATTCTAGAAAAACTGTTGGCGCTGAATTTGGAATTGGCAGAAAAAGAACAACAAGGCGAAGCGATCGTCGGGCCCTGGGCGCTCGATCGGCCCCCAGTCGATCGGTCGAATTAGCAATCAAAGCCAAACCGTCTCTTAGCTTTGTTGGGCAATCCAATCGAGACAACATTGGCGGAAATGATCGCCCCGAACTTCAAAATTCGGGAACTGGTCAAAGCTGGCACAGGCAGGCGACAACAACACGATCGGGGCCTGGTGTGCTTGGGCCAACTCAGCAGCCCGAGGCACTGCCCGATCGAGCGTTTCCACAATTTCTGTGGCCCCATAGCCAGCCGCTTGCAGATTGGCTTGGAAGGTTTCGGCCGCGCTGCCAATGAGCAAAACGGCGGCGGCTCGGGACTGAATGGCCGAAATCCAGGCGCGATCGTCCCCTTCCTTGGCCTCGCCACCCGCAATCAGGATCGCCGGTTGGGCCACCGCCTTCAGCCCCACTTCAGCCGCGTCGTAATTGGTCGCTTTGCTGTCGTTGATGAAGTCGATGCCTTGCCAACTGCCCACCCGCTCCAGACGATGGGGCACACCGGGAAAGTCGCGCACCGCCTGGGCAATGGTTGCCGGGGCAATGCCAGCATAGTGGGCCGCCGCCACGGCCATCAGCAGGTTTTGTTGGTTGTGGCGGCCGGTCATGGCCAGGGCGCTCACGGGCACGATCGCTTGGCCAGCCACCACGGCCCAACCGTCTTCGACCCAAGCCCCCCGATCGGGGTTGGCGGGCAACTGGTCGCGCCCGGCCACACTCGTCCAAATCGCGTTGGGATAGGGGGCGATCGCCTGGGCCCGCAGGGCCGGATCGTCACCGTTCAAAATTTGCAGGGCCGCCCGATCGAGCAGGCTGGCTTTGATGTTGAAGTAGTTGTCTAGGCTGTGGTGGCGAGCCAGGTGGTCGGGGGTGAAGGTGGTCCAAATGCCAATTTTGGGGGCCAGGCTTTGGGAGGACTCAATTTGGTAGCTGCTGACCTCGGCAATCACCCAATCGATCGGGTCGGCTTCCGGCAGGGCCAAACCACAGGCGGCGGCTCCGATGTTGCCACAGGCGGGCGCTTGCAAGCCGGCCGCTTGGAAGATAGCAGCCGTGAGGGCGGTGGTGGTGGTTTTGCCGTTGGTGCCGGTGATGGCCACCCATGGGGTTTGTTGCAGGTTGCGCCAAGCCAACTCTATTTCCCCGATCGTGTCGATGCCGAGCGCCCAGGCCCGGGCCACACCGGGACTATCCCAAGGCACACCGGGGCTGACCACCACTAAATCCGGCCGCGGCTCGATCGGGTCGGGGTTGAAGGTGTCGCCCAATCGGACTTGGATGCCCAACTGGGTGAGCATGGCTTCGATCGGGGCCAGGCGATCGCCCGTTCCCCGATCGCTCACGGTCACCTGCCAGCCTTGGGCCGCCAACAGTTGCGCCGCCGCCACCCCGGATTTACCCAATCCCACAATCCAAGCCGTTTGCACGCTCAACGCTCCCGTTTTGTTTCTGAACTGCTGTTTTTGAAATCAGACTCTTTTTAGAGGCTGTGTGAAAAGCCAACATTGCCCCCCCACGATCCGCTAACGGCAGATCTAGGGTTTCGTGCTCAACGACGACAGGCCCTTAGTTGATCCAACCAGATCAAGATTCATCCACAATCCGAAAGCCCAGGATCCCCATGCCTAAAACTCCGACAAAGTAGACCATGACCGCCAGCACCGGACTCAGCTCCCACAGGAAATGCGTCAAGGCATAAAGCAGCGGAGTGAGCAGCAGCAGCGCCAAGAAAATTTCAGGAAGCTTCAAATAATCCATAGACCAGATCGTTACCTATCGTCGCAACGTCGTTCAACCAGACTAATGCAACTCTGTGGCGGATCAGGATTTCCGCACGGGTGTTGTTCGATTGTGCCAGTGGCTCCCTGGGGCTTGAGCGGGCTGGCGGTGAACTGCTGGGTTAAATAACTGATGAGTTAAATGATTTTGAATATTTGGTGCGATGAATATCTGGTGCGATGGATATTTAGCGCGATGGATATTTAGCGCGATGAATGCTTGGCGTGATTAATGCTTGGCGCGACAATCGCCAAACCAGCGACGCTTCCAGCGGGACGTGGGTTCAAGGGGCGATCGCGCCTGTTCTTGGTTCTTGCGATCGAGGATCGTTGCCGCATCATCGGTCAAGTGGGGATCGCGGTAGGGCACGGCGGCCTTGGTTTGCAAATGTTCTTGTTCTTGGGCTGAAAGGGGCGGCAAATCTAAGGGCACAAAGGCCGCCACCGTTCCGGGCCAGCGTCGGCCAAAGGGAGCCGTGGCCCCCAACTGCAACCCCGCCGCCAACAGGGCCGATCGCACCGCCGCCGCGCAGGAGTAGGTGGCCAAGCGGCCGTCGGGAGCCAAGCAGCGGCTCACCATTCCCAAAAATTCCACCGTCCACAGTTGCGGACAGCGGGGCGGTGAAAAGGGATCCAAAAACACCGCATCGGCCCGAAAGCCCCGATCGAGAATGGGCCGTAAGGTTTGCCGTGCATCCCCCCACAGCAGTTGCCCGCGAAATTGGGGGTTTGGCGATGGGCCGGTGACTAATTTCGGGGCGATTAATTCCGGGGTGCTGAATTTTGGCGTGACAGAGGGCGGAGCCGGCCAAGCAGCTTGCCCCTGTTCTGCCAGATCGGTCAACAATTGGGCGATCGCCCCGAGGATGGGTTCCGCCAATCCCAACGCGGCCCCAGCCGATCGCGCCGTGGCCAACAGGTAAGGCAAGGCCGCCCTTGTGGCCACCGGATCCAATTCCAGACCGACCCACTCCACCGCACAGGCCGGATTCAGGGCCCAGAGGGTGGTGAGGGCGGCCGCCGTGTTGTAGCCCAAGCCATAGCAGACATCCAGGATCCGAATCACCGGTTGACTGGTTGCCCGTTGGGGTAAATGGGTGGGTTCCACAAACTTACTCAGGGCCTCTTGCCAGGCCCCTTGGCGGCTGTGGAAGGTTTCGCCAAACCGCTCTGAGCGAAAGGTCACAGACCCGTCCGCTGTGGGTTCGATCGACAAGTTGCCATTTTCCGCCGAAACCCAATCGATCGCCCCTTCAACCACCCTGGAACTCATCCTGCTCGATCGTTCATGCCTCTAATCAACGCAATCCGCTAAGGCACAAAGCGCCGCACCGTTTGCATCAGTTCATCTGGATCAACTGGCTTTCGTAAATAGGCATTGGCCCCCAACATCGTGCCCCAGGTTTTGTCTACGTCCGTTCCCTTCGTGGAACAAATCACAACGGGAATGCTTTTTGTGGCTTCGCTTTGCTTCAGTTGCCGACAAATTTCAAAGCCACTTTGACCGGGCAAAATCACATCGAGAACAATCAAGGCGGGCTTTTGGGTATCCAAAACCTTCTGGGCTTCTTCCCCGCTGCCCACGGCCACCACCGTCAAACCAGCGTCTTGCAGATATCGAATCATCACGCCGCGATCGGTCGGGCTATCTTCAACAACCAAAATCGTTTGCATAGGGAGAAGGCTGAGAGGAGGAGTTTGAAAGAATGATGCTTTGTTAACTCGGAGTTGACACTCAGGGTTGATTCCGAGTCAACCCATCGTCAACTTGGGGCTAACTTTGGGCTAGCGCTGGACTAATTCTGAGTCAATTTTCGGTCAATGCTGAGTCGAAAAACAGAGCCAACCCAACAGAGCCAACAGCGGTGAACAGAATAGATAGCCTAAACAGAAAAGAATCAGCCAAGCAGCAAATTTGAATTGCTAGCGCTTGAATGGCGATCGGCCCCATGATGATCGACCCTCATCCCAATTGGAGAGCAAATCTCCATCGTGCATTCTAAGCGTTTACTGCGAGGGGTCAAGGGATTGATTCACGATGGAAACCTGAGTCATTTCATGGCCCAGAATGGGGCGGGAATCGCGAACCTTCTGCCTTTTCAGGCATCGAAAATTGCTTGGCGGTGGAGTCAGCATGGGACATGGGGAGCGAAACAACAGTAAAAATCGAGGGGGGATGGAGGCGAGACCGTGCCAAATCGGTTCAAAAAATTTCAAAAACAGAGATTGCAGGCATCGATCGACCGAGAGCGTTGGAGAGCGGGCTTTTTGGCTCCGAGTGAGCAATTTTTAGCCCGTTTTGGGGTTCAAGCTGGCCGCCGTTGCCCCAGCGGGACTATTCACCGGAGCGGCGGTGGCGCTCAGATATTTTTGAATCAGGGCCAAAATTTTTTCGGTTTCAACGGGTTTACTAACAAAATCCGTGGCTCCCACCACTTTGGCCCTGACGCGATCGATGATGCCGTCACTGCCGGTCAAGATGGCGATCGGGATATCTCGAAACAGGGCCACCCGCCGAATTTGGGCGCAAATTTCGTAGCCATTGGCCACGGGCATAATCAAATCCAGGAAGATCAGTTTGGGTTTGCGCTCCAGCAGCACCGTGAGTGCCTGGGTGGAGTCCTGGATGCAAAGGGGCACATAGCCTGCCTGTTCAATGATTTGGCTCATGGCTGCACAAACCTGGGGGCTGTCGTCAATGCAGGCAATGGTGGCGGCAGCGGCCGTGGTGGCCGCGGTGGGGGTGGAGACCGTTTGGCGGCGATCGCTCGGTCGGCCGTTGCCCTCTGACCCCGGCGTGGGAAGCACCACCAAGGATGGCAAATCCTCGATCGGGTGTAGATCAATAATGTTGCGGCGAATGTAGGGAACCAGCGATCGGGTAATGGTGGGCACGTCCTTCCGCATCAGCACCGCCAAATCGCGGACGGTGCGTTGGCCATCGATCGCCAAGGCCAGTTTTTGATAAACCTCCGGGGCTAGCCGTTCCCGTAACTGATCTGTGCTGCGAATGGCCAAGGCCCAGTCGGGATGAAAATCACCCAGTTGGGCTTCTTGCCAAGCAACCCAGGCCTGGGCCGCCTCCGTAATTGCCGCATGGCTTTTTACCGTCACCGAAGCCATCTTCAGCACGTCCAGAGGGTCGTAGGGCACTTCGGTTCCCACTTGCACCGCGCCGCTGGTTTGCCAAAGCAGGTCGAACACCGCCTCGGCAATCACCCCATTCACCACCTGGCAAAACAGTTCCTGGGACAGAACACGGCGGTGCAACAACACCATCAACAGACTGTAGTTTTGGGCCGCAAAGGCATCCCCTTCCCGCAGTGCAAAGCGCTTTTGTTTGATGCTGGGACAGACGGCCTGCAACAGGCGCAGGGTGCGGCGGTTATCGCTTTTGCCGTCATCGACCCAAAACAAACGACCGAGACAGAAAAAGAATGACCAACGCTGTTGATTGCCTTGGGTGGGAACTAGGGTGATTTGACCGGTGAACTGTTGCTGTCGGTATCGATCGAGCGATTCATTCAGGGTGTTGGGGGTCGCATCGTCTGGAGTCATGGTCAAAGTTGGGGTTGGCGGGCCAAGCGCACAGGGGCGGATGTTATTGAAGAGTCATGCGGTTATGGTTGGTCTCATGCACCCGATCGAAATTGACGATCAGAATCGAAATTATAAAAATTATCGAAAATTAACGATTCAGAGGGTCAAAATTGACGATCACGATTGATTTCACGATCGAGCAATGAATTGAGCTGGCGTTTGCCGGCCTGTTTTGCTGATGTCTCAACTGGCTGAGCCTGGGGAGCCGGAAGCGGTTGTGCCCGTGACGGTGTTGGCTTGGTCGAGGGCTTGGGGCAGGCTGAGCAAGAAGAGGGTGCGTGGGGTGGTGTCTGGAGACAGCACGACGGCACATTGGGCCAAGTGAGCCAGGGGCGATCGCTCAAAGCGGGCCGGCAACGGCAGCACCTGATCGCGCGGCAGGTCGATCGAGTCCGGCGGCGAATCCGTGGGCAGTCCACAGAGCGCATTGCCCGATCGAGCAATCACGAGAAATTGGCCCATGCCCTTGGGCGATCGCTCCGAACCATCCAGCAGCAGAGCCAAGTCCAGCACCTGAATCAGCTGACTGTCGATGTAGACCAAGCCCGATCGACTCCAATCACCATTGTCCAGCGGCGGACAGTGCGTCACCTTCAGCACCACCGCCATCGGCAGCGCAAACTCATACCCACCGGAGCGAAAGCAAATGGCCCGAATGGTGGGTAACTCTCGGGCACGGGAGCGGCCGGAAGCCGCCGTGGGCCCCGTCAAATTAGTTGACAGCATTGTTCCGTTCTTCTCCGTTGCGCCATCGCCTTGGGGTCTAAAGACTCGATCGCCCAGTGGCCAACCCCCATCACCCGTCGCCCGATCGAGATTCCAAAGGAATCATGATCGATTGCGGCTGGGGCAATTGGTTGGATTGATCACGATCTTGACCAACGATTAGGAAATCCACCGCTAGCCCTCTCAAGTCAGGCAATCTTGAGTTAACCAATCCGGTCAGCGTTGCTTAACTATTCACCCTACTTTTACCCTACCCAAAACAGCAATCAATTGAATCGCCTTTTGAGATAGAAATTTGTCAGTCCCTAGCCCTTCCTGGGCAGCTTGGGTTAAACCAGAAATCGCTCGCATTTGACCGGAATTTCGGCATGAATCGGTTGACTGGCGAGCGTTTGGGATGGGTCAGCCTCCTACCCCGAACTGTTGAGAAAAGTCTGCGTAGTTTGATGTATGCAATGATGCCACCCTGACAATAACTCACCGGAAAATCAAGAAAGGCACATGCAAAAGCAGACCTAAATGCTCGAAGGTAAAGTTTTGAAAATTGCGATGTACCCCCAAGCAAAATCGGCAGTAATGAATTACTGTGGCTGTTTTTTTGGGCTGATCTCCTTACTTTCGTAGTTGATTTGAATCGGTCAACATCAACTGGGAGTAGCTTGGAGCGATTTGGACTGATTTTTGGCTGATTCGGGCGAGTTTGTCAGAGAAAGCGATGAGCCTTTAAGTCCATTCTAGGCAGATTATCGATCGAGATACAAGCGCCGAGAACCGCGACAGAATCATGGCAAAATTTCAAAAAACCGTTGAAGATTGCACAAAATCGGTCAATAGCAACCGTATGGCTCCCTGAACCTCTGGGGAAAGACCAGGGCAACGCAGGATGAGGCGGGCGGTGCTGCCCCGCGATCGACTCCAGCGCGATCGAGTGGGGCTGGGCTAGTCATCTCCGGGATCATTGCTAAATTTTAAGTATTAAAAATAACGTTAAGTTTCTCCGGGCTGAGTTGCGTGAGGCAGGCGATCGACCCGGGGAGTTAACCGAGGCGATCAGTGGAGGCGATCGACCCAGGCGATCGGTGGAGGCGGTTAATCCGCGATGAGTCCACGGGGCTGCACCCCAACCGATCGACCTACTGATTAGATTCCTTCCCTAGGCATCGGGGCCCAAAATGCTGACCAACAGAGCCTTTTGCACATGCAGCCGATTTTCGGCCTGATCCCAAACCCGTGATTGAGATCCCTCGATCGCCCCATCGGTGATTTCCTCGCCCCGGTGTGCAGGCAAGCAATGGAGCACGATCGCCTCCGGATCCGCCTTGGCCAGCAGATCTTCATTGAGCTGATAGGGAGCAAATAGGCTCTTGCGGGCTTCCGCTTCGTCTTCTTGGCCCATGCTGGCCCACACATCGGTGTAGAGCATTTGGGCCCCGGCCGCCGCCGCGATCGGATCCGTGGTGACCACAACACTGGCGCGATCGCCCGCCAACTCGATCGCCCGCTGCACCATTTGCCCATTGGGTTCATAGCCCGGCGGCGTGGCAATCCGCACATTCACCCCCGCCATGGCACAGGCCATCATCAAGGAATGGGCCACATTGTTGCCATCACCCACATAGGTCACCGTCAGACCCGCCAAAGTACCAAAGGCCTCTTGCACCGTCAGCAAATCCGCCAAGGCCTGGCAAGGGTGGGCCAAATCGCTGAGGGCATTAATGACCGGTACGCCGGAATAATCCCGGAAGGTTTCCAAGTCCGCTTGGTCAAAGGTGCGAATGGCCATCACATCCAAGTAGCGCCCCAGCACCCGCGCCGTATCCTCCAGGGGTTCCCCCCGGCTCACTTGGGTCACCATCGGGTTCAGGTCAATCACTTGGCCACCCAGTTGATACATCGCCACCGTGAAGCTAACGCGGGTGCGGGTTGAAGCTTTGGAAAACAGCAGACCAAGCACTTTGTTGCAAATGGGCGTGATCGTCCCAGCTTTGAGCTGCGCTGCCAGGGACAGCAACGCTTGTAGTTCATCGCGATCGATATCCGCCAGACTCAGGAAACTGCGCCCTTTAAGTTGTGCTGGGATGGCATCCATAAAACGATATTCCCAAGAAATTTGGAGTTGGGTGATGGGGCTTGGTACGGGGCTGTTGTGATGGGGCGATCGGGCCAGGGCAAGCAGCCAACAGCCCAGGAGCCACGGCCAACCCAAGGGGCTGGCTCCCGCTGTGCCGTCGCCAAAGGCAAATCTCCCGATCGAGCCGCGCCCCGGAAAGCTCCAATCCTACTACTAGGCGTTGGTGGAAACAGCGTCGAAATGCACTGCTTTTCGGGGCTGTGATCTGAATATTGATTGCGATCGCCTGTTTCGCGATCGCCTGTTTTAAAGAAAACTCCACTCGCCAAAGAGATTGTGGGTTGTGTTTTGGATCTCCGCTTGGTGACCATAAAAGTCCACAACCTTTTGGGTCATGTGGGCGGCCCGCTCGGCAATGGTGGAAGCCAAATGGAGGGTCACAATAGCACAGGCCGCATCGCCGCCATAGAGCCGGGCCCGCAACGTGTTGAACCCAATGGCGATCGCGGAAACGTCCGTGGCCGTGGTCACATTGGCGGAACTCAGCTCGCCACTGAAAAAACTAATTTCGCCCAAAATCGTGGGAGCCGACAGCACATTCAATTCCCGTTCACCCAAGTCAGTGTTTAAGGTGATGCGAACCTGACCGCTGGACAGGAAGAAGATGTGGCTGCCGGGTTTTCCCTGGTGGATGATGGTGCGATCGGCTGAGATGGTGCCCGACTGGCAGGAGGAGAGAAATCGCTGAAATTGCTCAGCGGTCAGGTCTCGAAATGCAGGAAAATCGCGAAAATTCATCTTCGCTCACTCGGCGGCCCCTGAAGATTTCCCATAGTCTATCCCGGGGGCCAAAGGGGCAAGGCTACGGTTGCGACCGTTCAATTGAGTGGTTTTTGACCCGCAGCCTGTGGATGGGCCAATGAGCTTGTGGGTTGCGGGTCGTTAACTCGCTAGTTAACTTGCTAGTTAACTCATGGATGGTTAACGAGTCGTGGTTAACGGGTTGCTAACGAAACGATCGCGTGCTGGGTCAGCCCTTGGCCGCCAACTGCTCGATCGCCCATTGGGCCCGCAGCCGCACCACTAGATCCGTATCAGCAGTCGCCCGATCGCGTAACAAACCTAACACGCGATCGCCCAAGGTCGGTTGCGATTGCGCCAGCCCCTCCAGCCCCGCGATCGCCGCGTAGCGCACCACCCATTCCAAATCCGTTGCATTCACCGTCAAGACCGCCAACACCCGATCGCGCGCCATCGGCACTTGCTCCGCCGCCATTCGTGCCCAACGCAATGCCCCCAACCCTTGGGCCGCCGCCCGCCGCACACTGGGGGCAAAATCCGTTTCGGCCGCCGCCAACAACAGTTCCAAAGCCCGAGGGTCGGCAATTTGGGCCAGCGCTCGCAAGGCCCAAGCCCGCGCCGTGTAGTTATAGCCATCCACCTGGGCCAAAATTGGCTCCACCGCCGTTTCCCCCAGGGCCACCAGTCCTTCCACCGCCGCCACCGCCGCCCCGGGGTTGTTGTATCCCAACACGGCCATCAGGGTAGGAATTGCCGCCGGATCCTGGGCCGCCGCGAGCGATCGCACCGCGCCAACCATTTTGGCCACCGAGTCCGCCTCATCCACCGCCCGGATCAGTTGCGACAGATCAGGAGACAAATCGGAGGACAGCTCAGGAGAAGGGGCGATCGACATAGGTATAGCTCCGTTGGAATTGAGTAACTGTTTTTGGGTGTAGCTGTTTTTTAGGAGGGGGATTTTTGAAGATCAACTTTGAAATTCAGGTTTGAAATAGACAGTCCCTTTCAGAGAATGTTTGAAAAGTATCTTTTGGCCTGTGCCAAACACCAATAGTTGTGGGGGCAAGATGCTCAAGCCCCTTGTCTACGTCGAGCACTGGAGCGGACAGAGTAGCAATTTTGGCTTTTCAGACATCCTTTCAGGGCGATCGCTTCAATCGCCACCGGATCCAGCCTTGCTGATGCGATCGATCAACCAAAGATTGGCCGTCAAATTGCAAAAATGGGCAAACATTCCGTGCGTGTTTCCCAACACCACAAACACATCCAACGCTTGAATGAAGCGACTCGGATCCACAAAGCCCAAATTAAACGGACTGCTTTGCATCAATAGCTTATTCGTGAGCTGACCCGTCACGGCCTCCGCCCCCACCAGCGCCAACCCCAAACCAAACAGATTAATCAAAACCCCCAGCCGGAGCCGCTTGAGGGTATCGGCCTTGGACGGTCGGGCGTTTTTCGGAGCCTGGAGCCGCCGTGCATGTTGCGTGTTGGTGAAGGTGTAATAGATGCTGGCCAGCAAAGTCAGCATCGCCACCACAGCCACCGCCAACCCCCCGATCGACCCCGGCCCCGGCCCCACCGGAACTGCCCCGGGCGTGGGACTAGTGCGCGCAAACAACATGGGCGTGGTCAGCAACAGCAGAATACTGCCAATCACCCCAAGAAAAATTTGGATCCAAAAGCTGATGGTGCTGGTGCGACCCATCAAGCGGGCAATGCGTTCAACTTGGCTAACCACGGTGGGCTGGGAGCGGACACGACTGATCACCTTAACATGCTCGATCGCGCGGCCCCGAGTCCGATATGCTGATGGGAGCTGGGTTTGTAACTAATTGTTGCAGTAGCCTCAGGGAACACCACCAGCCCAACGCCTCCCTTCACCACCATTGCCCCACCTCCCGTCACTCGCCATGTCCAACGATGTCGTTGTCTCGTCCACGCTGTTCTTGACGGTGTTGATGTTAATCGGCCTGGTCTTCTTCATCCGCGCTTCCGCCAAAGACCGCACGGAACTGGCTTGCTACGTCCCCGAAACCATCCCGGAAACCGAACTGCGCGACCGGCTCCGAGGCTACTTCTCAGGGCGATCGTATCGCTTGGTGAATCGGGATGCAGACAACGATCGCGTCACCTTTGAAGGTTTGGTGGCCGCCAGCCCCACCTTGGCCATCTTCCTCAGCATCCTCGCGGCCGGTGGGTTGCTTTGTCTGGGCCTCGTTTTGTCCATGACCATTCCCCAAATCCAGAATGCTGGATTAGCCCTCGTCCTCTTGGCCCCGGCCGCCGGTTGGTTCTATCAACGCAAAGCCCAGCGCACCGAACAAGTGCAATTGCAGCTCGAAACCAACGATCAAGGGGCGATCGCCCGGCTCTGGGTCAAAGCCCACCGCGACGAACTCATTGCCCTCGAAGCGTCCCTCGGCCTCGAACCCACCCGACCCGCCAGCCACTAACCCAGCCATGCAAAGCTGGGCTGGTTGCTGGGCAGAGCCAACGAAACGTTGAGGCAACACTCAGTAATCGTTAAGGATGCAATTAACAATTGACTGAAACCCAATCTAAAAGTCGGCTAACTGACTAATCAGATCACCCCTCCGAAAGGTTGCAGACAATTGCTGCAAAGAGAGGGCAGAAGCTGAATAAAGACGGTGAATTGCATCCTCGATATCTTTGACACCCCGATCAAAATATTCGGATTCCTGATTCTGAATCAGTTCCTGCACCCTTAAAAAGTGCTGATGATTCAAATCATCGACTCGCTGTAATTTCAAATCCCGTAAAAGGTATTTCCCCATTTGCATGGCGATAAAATAAGAAGCGTAACGGACAAAATCTGGGTCATTGTTGGCTGGTTGGCGATGACGGCTATCGGCAATTCTGGACAGTAAAGTGGCACTGATGATCTGTGTGCCATTTAAGTTGCTCGTAAAAATTCGATTATAAAGTTTTCCAAAATGCTCACGAGTGGAAGATTTTGCCTGATGAGGGGCTTTTCTCCAAACGGCTAAAACGGCTGCGGCTGCTTCCGATGAAGTAATATCCTGCTGAGTTGGACGCTCTGAGCTGCGTTTTCTTAAATAACGATAACCCAGTTGCGCAATATCCAGTTCTAGTTGCGCTTGACGCTCATCATTTGCCTTCAGATCTCGCAGATCAACCGGATTTTGGTTATTGGTAGCGAAGGTAATTTTCTGAACCAAATCGGTGTTGAAACTGGATAATTGATAAAGACGAATCAAAATATAGGCATTCGCTGAGTGAGCCTGATCGATTGGTAGTTGTTGCTGTGCATTGACCCATGTTTTATAAATGGTCATGCAAGTTTGTCCGCCATTGATGATTTGCAGGTTTTGGATCCGTACCTGATGATCACTGCCTTGTAGAGTGTTGTATTCAAACTTGTCACAAATCAGTGTTAAACCATTGTTATAGAAATAGAGATAGTTGGCGTTGGTTTCAATTGTTTGCCGAATGCCGTCATTGACTCGATTATTTTGAAGCCCCAAATAGCGGCGAATATTGCGCTCAAATAATCGCTCTCCATGCCGATCGACCAAAGTGGCAATCTCGCTAATGGCAACTCGCCCCACTAAGATTCGGTTGAATTCAATATCCTCAACTAGAATTTTTCCGGAAAGCTGGAGGGTGTCATTAACGGGCTTCTTTGATTGCTGTAATTTAATCAGGCGATCGGGGTTGAGGTGCTCCCACTCCACTTGATCACCGAATCCCGCAATTTGAATTAGGCGATCAGTCTGTTCATTCCAGCGCAACCCGTTATTACAGGCGATCGCCCGTACTTGGGGAATATAGCCATCTCGAATCAAACTCCGAATCTCTTCGACCTTTGCTTGCAGACGACGATTTAGGCTTTGATTGAGATTAATACTCGGATCAAATAAATATTGAATGGCATTAATTAAGCTCTTAATTCCTTCTTCGGGAAAATGGCTAGCTCCATCCAGTTTCTGTTTATATTTACCCTGAAATAAATAAACCGTGAATTCGCCATCCTGCTCTTCAAAGGCATAGATCGCATCTACGCCAAAATCTTGCCCTCCATCCACAATGCAATCAAGCGTGGCTAGGTCGTCAAGATCCAGGATCGATCGAGCACATAAATGGATAAAAGCTAAGGATTTCAGCCGCCCGCGATCGCCCTGCAAGTTAAGACCGAGTTGTGCCTGTAACTCAGGCTTTAGGCGTTCGGCTAGGCTCTCGACCTGCTGATCAATAATCGAAGCCTTAATATCCATTGATCTTAAAAAAATTGTGAATTAAACAAAGATTGGATCGAATGAATTAATCGCTCGATCCAATCTCTATTCAAACTCAAGCGACTAGGCGATCGCTACACCACAAAATTCACCAGCTTGCCGGGAACGACGATCGCCTTTTTCACTTCCTGACCCGCAATGTGCTTTTGGGCCACATCGCTGCTGAGGGCGAGCTGTTCTAGGGTGTCCTTGTCCGTGCCTGCTGGCACTTGGATTGTGCCGCGTGTTTTGCCCTTGATTTGAATCACGATCGTCACCTCATCGGCCACCAAGGCGGATTCATCCAAGGCGGGCCAAGTGGCGGCATGAACCGAGCCGGACTGCCCGATCGCCCCCCACAATTCTTCAGTTAAATGGGGCGCGAAGGGAGCCAGCAACAACACCAGGGTTTGAATCCCTTCTGCAAAGACCGGCGTGGTTTTGTTGGCGTAATCGTTCAGGGCGTTGCTGAGTTTCATCAACTCGGAAATCGCCGTGTTCAATTGATAGTCTTCGGCTAAATCTTCCGAGACTTCTTTGATAGCGATGTGGATGGCGCGGCGCAGATCTTTTTCGGCTTTTGGCTCGGGGGCGATCGCCTCGCCGGCCTGGGCTTCCAGGTAGTTGCTCACCAACCGCCAGACGCGATTCAAGAAGCGGAATTGCCCTTCCACGTCCGCATCGTCCCACTCCAAATCCTTCTCCGGCGGCGCTTTGAACAGCACAAACATCCGCGAAGTGTCCGCGCCGTATTTGGCCAGCACGCCCTCGGGATCAACGCCGTTGTATTTGGACTTGGACATTTTTTCGTAGACCGACACCAGCGGATCGCCCGTGGCCGGGTCTTTCGGCTGGCTGGGATCGCTGAAGTCCACATCGGCCGGGGCGATGTATTTGCCCGTAGCTGGGTTTTTGTAGGCCATGGCTTGCACCATACCCTGGGTCAGCAGGCGGCTGAAGGGTTCATCGAAGTTGAGCAAGCCGCGATCGCGCAGCACTTTCGTGAAAAAGCGCGAGTAGAGCAGGTGCAAAATTGCGTGCTCAATGCCACCAACATATTGATCGACGGGGGCCCAAGCGTTGGTCTTGGCTGGGTCGAAGGCGGCGGACTCGTTGCGCGCATCGGGGTAGCGCAGGAAATACCAGGAGGAATCGATGAAGGTGTCCATGGTGTCCGTTTCCCGCTTGGCCGGTGTGCCACAGGTGGGGCAAGGCACGTTCACCCAGTCGTCCAGCTTGGCCAGGGGCGAGGGGCCACGCCCGGAAAACTGCACATTGCTGGGCAGTTCCACCGGTAACTGATCGTCAGGCACGGGCACTGCGCCGCAGTTGGGGCAATGGACGATCGGGATCGGCACGCCCCAATAGCGCTGACGGGAAATCAGCCAATCCCGCAGCCGGTATTGCACCTTCGCTTTGCCCCAGCCTTGGGCCTCGGCAAATTCGGTGATTTTGGCCTTGGCTTCGGGGGAAGGCGTGCCGTCGAATTGATCCGAGTTCACCAGCAGGCCCGTTTCGGTGTAGGCCGCCGTCAGAGCTTCCGCATCGGCCGACGCGCCCGCTTCCGGCACGATCACCACCTTCAGGGGCAAGCCGTTGTTTTTGGCGAATTGGAAGTCCCGCTGATCGTGGGTGGGCACGCCCATCACCGCGCCCGTGCCGTATTCATAGAGCACGTAGTCGGCGATCCAAATCGGGATTTCTTCGCCGGTAAAGGGGTTCAGCGCTGTGCCACCGGTAGGGATGCCGCGCTTGGGCTTGTCGTCGGCGGTGCGATCGATTTCGCTTTGGGCCGAAATTTCCTGCACGAAAGCGTCCACGGCTTCCCGGCGATCGCTTGTCGTCACCTGCGCGACCAAGGGATGCTCGGGAGCTAACACCACGTAGGTCACGCCATAGACCGTATCGGGGCGGGTGGTGAAGACGGTGATTTTCTCACCAGCCAGGGCCTCGTTACCGACGATCGGGAAGTCTAGCAAGGCTCCAGTCGATTTGCCGATCCAGTTGGCCTGCATGGTTTTCACGCGATCGGGCCAGCCGGTCAGCTTGTCTAAATCCGTCAGCAGTTGTTCGGCGTAGTCGGTGATTTTGAAGAACCACTGACGCAACAGCCGCTTTTCAACCAATGCGCCTGATCGCCAGGATTTGCCCTCGCTGTCCACCTGTTCGTTGGCCAAGACGGTTTGATCGATCGGGTCCCAATTCACCGTCGCTTCCTTTTGGTAGGCCAAACCGGCGGCAAAAAATTGCAGGAAAATCCACTGAGTCCAGCGGTAATAGTCCGGGCGGCAGGTGGCCACTTCCCGTTCCCAGTCGTAGGACAGACCCAAGCGCTGGAGCTGGCCCTTCATTTGGGCGATGTTTTGCTCTGTCCAAACGGCAGGATGTACCCCCCGATCGATCGCCGCATTCTCGGCGGGCAACCCAAAGGCATCCCAGCCCATCGGGTGCAACACTTGGTAGCCCTGCATCCGTCGCACCCGGGCGATCGCATCGGTGATCGAATAGTTGCGGACATGGCCCATGTGCAAATTCCCCGAGGGGTAGGGGAACATCGACAGGGCGTAAAACTTTTTGGGTGCGGGGGTGCGATCGGCTAGGTCAGGGGTGCGATCGGCGTTTTGCTCGGCCCAAACAGCTTGCCACTTTGCTTCGATTTCGTTGGGGTTATAGCGAGCGTCCACGGCGATCAATCCTCCTGGGGGCAACGGTTGGCGATTCTATACTGTATCGCAACTCACTGGCCTCACTGGTTTCAACCTGCTGTCTCTGGGGAGCGGTGCTATGATCGCTAATAGTTCACGATGCATAGATTGGTTTCAAGCCATTATTAAAAACTATGGAAGCTAATCTTGTCCCTGCAAATACTGAAACTGAATCAGCATTAGACGATCAAATCCTGGAAGCAGCTTCCGGGGCTGAATTTACCAGCTCAAATGGAAACTCAGAACCTGATGTAGAAGGTGATGTTGATGATGGGATTTCCCCTTCCTACTATTCCATCACAAGTTATGGTGCAGACTATCCTATAGATGGATTAATCAAAAGACTAGAGCAAGGTAATATCGTTATTCCTAAATTTCAGCGATCTTATGTTTGGAAAATCGAGCAAGCTTCTCGATTAATTGAGTCTTTTTTGCTCGGACTGCCTGTTCCTGGAATTTTTTTAGCTAAAGAGAATGAAACCAATAAACTCATTGTCATTGATGGACAGCAAAGGCTAAGAAGCCTACAGTACTTTTACAGTGGTCAGTTTCCTGAGCGCCCTGGATCTGATCAATATATTCCTTTTGCTTTGTCAGGTAGGATTGCCCCTCAGTTTGTAGGCAAAACTTATGCAACCCTGAAGGCCAATGATCAGCTCAAGCTTGATGATTCAATTATTCCTGCCACAATCGTTCGACAAGACGCACCGAGCGAGGATAATGAACAAACCAGTATATATCATATTTTTGAACGTCTAAACACTGGAGGAAATCAACTGGTTGCTCAAGAAATTCGAGCTGCCATTTATCACGGGAAATTCAACGAATTACTATCTGATTTAAATCAGTATGATCAATGGCAAAAGATTTTTCAAGGTAAAATTTCTGCAAAATCACCTGATTTGAGCAAGAGAATGAAAGATCAAGAATTGATTTTACGATTTATAGCGCTTTACTTTGAATTACAAGCCTATAAAGGATCCATGAAAGACTTCTTGAATACTTTTATGGAAAGCAATCGATCTCTTGATCGAAATTATGATGCTTCTGAAATCAGGCTGATTTTTGAAAGAACAATTAGCTTAGTGTACTCCAGTATTGGAGAGAAAGCATTTCGCCCTCGCCGAGGTCTTCATGCTGCTGTTTTTGATGCAGTGATGATCGCTCTAGCCAAGCGATTAGATCAGAAGCCAGTACAAGACTTGATAGCACTAAGAGAAGCCTACACTAAGCTACTAAATAGCGAAAAATTTCGACAAGTCAGTATTGACTCCAGGCAGATGACTAATACTGAAAATGTTCGTAAGCGAATTGAACTGGCAACCCTGGCTTTTGAGAATGTGCCCTAGTCACCATGCCATCATCATCCTATCGAAACTTCCATCAAGGAAAAAATCGAATTGATTCGTTGATTCAGCGAGCAAAGTCAGTTGGGAATTCACAAATTGAAAGTGATCTGGCTTGTTATATTTGCGTTCGTATATCAGGACTAATTGAGACGACTGTGCAGGAATTTTATATTGATTATGCAGAATCAAAGTCAGCCCCTACCGTAGCGAAATATGTCAGTCATAAACTTAGGCGATTCCAAAATCCTGACATGAATAGCTTAAAAGAATTAGCTAAGGAATTTAGTGAAGAGTGGAGTACAGAATTAGGAAGTATAGATCAAGAAGCTCAAGATGCAGTTACTAGCATTGTTAAAACGAGACATAGTATTGCTCATGGTGCTGACCAGAGAATTACCTTGGGAAAGGTTGAAGCATACTATAGGCAAGTAATAAAAGTTCTGCTAGTCATTCAACAACAATGCAATATTACTGAAGACTGAATTAACACTTTGGGCTAGTAGATTTTTCGTCCATAGGACTATTGCCATGCTTCCTTCAAGATCTGTCATTACCCAATCTACTCATGATTGCCTTCTTGATTATCCCGCTTGCACCGATGCTGAATTTATGGCATTGGGACGCGATGGGCATCGTCATGAATGGGTTAACGGACAGCTAATTGATATGGGTAATTCCGGTGCAAAGCATGGGTATTTGGCGATTATTTTGAGTGCGGCTTTGTTTACGGTGGTGGCGGCTCAAAAGTTGGGCGCGTTGTTTGATTCCAGTACTGCCTTCAAGATGAAAAATGGCAACAAGCGATCGCCCGATATTTCCTTCTTTGCTAAGGAACGGCTTCAGGGATTGGATGACTTGCCGATCGGGTTCTTGGAAGGTGCGCCGGATCTGGTGATTGAAATTCTCTCGCCGACCAATACGATCGAGGAAATTGACGAAAAACTCATTGAATATTTTGAAAATGGTGCTCGGTTGATCTGGGTGATTAATCCGCGTCAGAATTATGTGTTGGTGTATCGATCGGCAACGGAACCCGATCGCCTTTTGAAATTGACCGATCAATTAGACGGCGAAGAGATTATTCCTGGGTTTTCGTTATCTGTTTCCCAGCTTTTTCAGTCTCGTTCTTTTTAGAGCTGATGACTATTTTGGTGTCCGGTAATTTACCTACTCTGCCTCAGGCTGGACGATCGGATCAGCGGTTGCTGATGCCGGGAATCAGTTGGCAACGCTATAGCTGCTGGCTCGATCATGTGGGAGATGAGTCGGGTTTGCGGCTGCTGTATTTGGATGGGGTTCTAGAAATTTTCATGCCATCGCCGGAGCATGAATTAATCAAAAAGGCGATCGCTCGATTGCTCGAACGCTATGCAGAAGAAGTGGAGATTGAACTTCATGCCTATGGCTCCACAACGTTTCGGCAATCATCGAAAGCGGCAGGATTGGAACCCGATGAGTGCTACTGCATTGGCACCTTAAAGCCGCAACCAGATTTAGCGGTGGAAGTGAACCTAACCAGCGGTGGATTGGATAAGTTGGCAATTTATCGAGCGATCGGGGTGCCAGAGGTGTTGATTTGGCAAGACCAACAACTCACGCTCTATAACCTTCGGGGGGATGAGATCCAAATTGCCGATCGCAGCGAATTTTTTCCCGCTTTGGAAATTGCACAGTTAGCACAGTTTATTCAGCCCCAAAATCAACCGACGGCGATTAAGGCCTTTGTGAATTGGGTGCGATCGGGAGCCGAGCACCCAGGGGCAAATTAGCGCAAGGGACTGAATAGGATTGGGACTTTAAACCAAGCCCAGGTCGGCCGCCACGCGGTGCGCACAGGCGAACCCGGAGAATGCCACCGCGTTGAGGCCTTGGCCGGGAAAAGTGCTGTCGCCCACGCAATAGAGATTCTTAACGGCGGTGCGGTTAAAGGGCATGGTCAGCAAACCGGGAAGCTTGCGCCGGGGGATGGGCCCATAGGAGCCATCAACTCGGCCCAGGAAGCGGCGGTGGGTGCGCGGAGTGCCAATTTCGATGTAATCGATCGCCGCGTCTAACTGGGGCACGATCGGGGCGAGGCGATCGCACAGTTCTTGGGCTTTCTGTTCCTTTTGAGCTTGGTAGTCTTCGGGGCTGAGATTGAGCCAATCGCTGATCCAGCAAGGGGTAAACACATGCAGGATGTGGTGATCGGGCGGGGCCAAGTCTGGATCAAGCAGGGTGGGAATTGACACAAACACCGTGCCGTAGGCGGCTTCCATCTGTTCCCAATTCTTGACTAGGATGTGGTGGCAGTCTGTGCCAGCGGGCAGGGCATCGGCGCGCACACCCATGTGGACACTGAGGAAGCTGGGGGATTTTTGATAGCGTTCTTGCCAACGATCTTCGTCCAGGGGTTGATCTCGATCGAGCAGTTGGCCAAAGGTATCCCAGCGGGTGGCGTTGGAAATCACCCGTTTGGCCCGCAACAGTTCGCCCGAAGCGAGCTTCACACCCACGGCGCGGCCCCCTTCCGTCACAATTTGGGTCACCCGCGCTTTGTATTGAATTCGGCCGCCGTGGGTTTCCAGCCCATCCACCAGCTTTTGGGCAATTTGACCCACGCCGCCTTTGGGATAGTTAATGCCGCCGTAGTGGCGATCGCTGAAAACCATGCCTGCGTTGATGGCTGGGGTGAGATCCGCAGGAACCACTGACCAGCAGTAGCATTCAATGTCAATGAATTTCAGCAGTTCCGGATCGCTGATGTAGCGCCGGGCGATCGCCCCGACATTTTGGGGTAAATATTTCACCAAGCCCAAACAGGCCAACGGGTTTTGGAAAAAGACCCGCATGAGGTAGCGCAGTTCTTCGAGCGATAGCAGCTCCATCGCATTCAGACAGTTAAAGATGGTCCAACATTCGTCGTAAAACTGGCGAATGCCTTGGCGCTCGTGGGGGAATCGATCGCCCAACTCCTGCAAAAACTGTTCGTAGTCCCGATGCACTTTCACTTCCAGTTGGTTAGGAAGGTGGTAGTGAATTTGCACGGGGTCAGGAATGGTTTCGATCGTTTGGCCCACCGCTGCCAGAGCGCGGGTTAGCAAGTTGGTTGTGCCCTGTTGCCCAAAGCCAAAAATCATCGATGCGCCCACGTCGAAGCGGTAGCCCTCGCGCTCAAAATAACCGGCGCTGCCGCCAGGGATCAGGTAGCGCTCTAACACCAGCACCTTGGCTCCCTTGGCGGCCAATTGGGTGGCCGTGACCAATCCGCCAATGCCGGAACCAATGACGATCGCATCCCAATCACGGGGTAATGGGTCGGTTTGCAGGGCGGTGGCGGTCGGGGCGATCGAGGGCTTATCCACGGCGGTCATGGCGACGGAAAGGGCGAAACAGCAACGGCAAGGCCCAGGGGCGCGGCCATGTTTGAGTGTAGCGTTCTCGTTGCGCGGCTCCAACCCGATCGCCCAGAGATGCCGCTGCTGCTGGCTTTCCCGAGTCGATCGAGCAATAGGTTCAAAGCAATCACCCAAAGCGATTAATCACCCAACAGTAATCAATCACCCAAAGCGAATGCTCTGCGCGATCGCTGGGCCTTCGCGGATCCTGGCCATTCAACACCGGAGGCCGATCGCGCTGTTGCCTCTGGGGCATTTTGGAACCGATCGCGGTTGGGGTGTGCCAACGGCTTTCCAGGATTTATTGCAAGAGTTTATCGATCAAGGTGGAACCTGAATCGCCGGGCTTGGTTGAAGCGGCGAGGGCGATCGGGTCTTGGTCTTAACCGGAAAATAACCAAAAAAAGGACTAATCCGCAATTGCAGACTAGCCCCACCCGCCGTTTACTAGAGAGAAGAACACGCTCAATACAATAGCGGCTACTAGGAATCTTTGTCAACTCTCTTGCAAGATATTCTCATTAGAATTCTCCTCTAACCCCATGTACCCCCCGATCAACCCGCAATGGCCCCGCCACCGATCCTTGCTGGGTGTTGCTTGTATCGATCTCGTGTCGATCTCGCGCAATCCAGCCAGCACTCGGCAAGCCCGTCCCAACAACCGGGTAAAATCAACCTGAATCTGCCCGCCATCCTAAAATTTCCAGTCGCCGAATTGCGGCCCTTGGCCGTTGTCGGCAGCTTCAGGCCGGGTTGATGGCTCCTTAAACCTTTCCCTTCGCTCTTCCCATGCCGTTGCAACTTCGCGTTTACGTGCCACCCCATGCCCTCATTCAGCATTGGCTGGGTGTGGTGCGCGATGCCCAAACGCCGCCAACTTTGTTTCGCAGTGCGCTGACGGAGTTGGGGCGTTGGCTGGCCTATGAAGCGGTGCGCGAATGGTTGCCCATGGAAACGGCAGAGGTGGAAACGCCTTTGGGAACTTGTCCGGCAACGTTCATTTCGCCCGCCACTCCGATGGCTGTGGTGCCCATTTTGCGAGCAGGGTTGGCGTTGATGGAAGGGATTTTGCCAGTAGTGCCCTTGGCCAGTGTTTATCACCTGGGTTTGGTGCGCAATGAGGAAACTCTGGAGCCATCCTGCTATCTCAATCGATTACCGGCACAGTTTCCGGCGGAGGCGCGGGTGCTGATCTCAGAGCCGATGTTGGCAACGGGTGGGTCGATCGAGGCGGCCATGAAGGAGTTGACCCAACGGGGCCTCACGCCGGAGCAAATTCGGATTATTTCGATCGTGGCGGCTCCTCCGGCCTTGCAACGCCTGAATCAGCAATTCCCCGGCTTGGTGATTTACACGGCGGCGATCGATGAGTCCGTGAATGATCAGGGCTGGATTGTGCCTGGGTTGGGAGATGCGGGCGATCGCGCTTTTGGAACCTTTTAAAGCGGTTTGCCGAGGGTTACCCAGCACTTCAGTCCCAGTCTCTTCAGGATCCCATTGATCGCTCTGATTGACCTGATAATCGCAAGCACCATCGTTTTCAGCAATCTCATTCCCAGCATCGTTTTCTGAGCACAAGCAACATTCTCAACGCAGGACGAGTTATGGCAAACCGAGAGGGTTTTGGTAGTGGATTTTTTTGGGGGGCCCTGTTGGGGGGCGCTGTGGGGGGCCTGGTGGGGGCTGCCCTGGCCTCGCGCAACTCCGATGAGGGATTGGAAGAGCTGACGGAAAAGGGCGATCGGGAAGGGGCCGAACTGCCGCCGCGTCCCCGCCGTCGCCCTCGGTTGGCCGCCAGCGAAAGCAGTGAAGCCCGGATGGAAACGGCGCGCCAAGGACTGGAGGACAAAATTGCTCAGTTGAATGACGCGATCGACGATGTGCGCCGTCAATTGGGTAGCCGGAATGGTCGTCCAGGGCCGGATGGGCGGGAAAAGCCCCTGAAACCCGAAGAGTCCTAGGGACTGTCGTCCGATCGCCTGAAACCCTGATGATCTCGTTCTCCCAACCGATCAGTCGTAGGGGCGGGGTCTCCTCGCCCAGTTCCCGTGATCTTGGGTGTTCCCAGGGGTGAACAGGGTTGTAGCGATCGCCCGGATTAGGGCTGGGAGACCCAACCCCTACGGCGATGGAAATGACGACATCCTCTAAGCCCCTTGTTACGACGATCGGGGTATGGGCAATCGATCATTTCTGAGGATGCGCCGGCCCGGACTGGCCAGCTCGATCGACCCCCTTGGCCACTTTGGACACAGAAATTTAACCAGGGCCCTTGGCAAATCAAATAAACATGCTATAGTAACTGGGCTATCGGGGCGTAGCGCAGCTTGGTAGCGCACCACTTTGGGGTAGTGGGGGTCGTGGGTTCGAATCCCGCCGCTCCGATTTGCAAACAGTTTCCATGAAAACTCTTCAGCATGAACTGTTTTGCGAAAGTCCGAAAACCCCGATCTGAGAGCCATTCCACTCCCAGATGACTAACAGTCCACAAGGTAAAAGGTAGCGATCTTCGCTGCCTTTTTTGTTGGGCACTTGGCGTTGGGGCCAGGTCAAGATTGAGCATGTTTTGACTGGGTGGATATGGGCCGGGTGGATTCCGGCTTGATGATTTTTTGACCCATTCGGTTGGTGTTCGTCGCTCGTTTTTGCTTTTGTTGAAAGCGCCGTATTTTCAGGTGCTGGTGTCGCCCAGTTATCGCTAACCAGTGATCGCCAATTTATCGCCAATGGATGTGCCCTTGTCTGCCTGTGCTTTGACCCCTTGGATTTTGCGCGATCGCCCTTGGACTTGGGGCGATCGCACCTATTTGATGGGGGTGCTGAATGTCACGCCCGACAGTTTTAGCGATGGGGGGCAATTTGACCAACTGGAAACGGCGATCGCCCAGGCTCACCAACTGGCGGCGGACGGGGCCGATTGGTTAGACATTGGCGGAGAATCGACGCGCCCCGATGCCCAGCCGGTTTCTGCCCAGGAAGAGATCGATCGGGTTGTGCCGGTGATTGCGGCCCTGCGGCGGGGGTGGCGGGATTTTGCGCCTCTGGATTTGCCCATTTCGATCGACACAACCAAAGCGATCGTGGCCCGCGCGGCGATCGAGGCGGGAGCCGATGTGGTGAATGATGTGTCTGGGGGCTTGTATGACCCGGACTTGCTGCCCACGGTGGCAACCTTGGGCGTGCCGGTGATTTTGATGCATTTGCGCGGCACACCCCAAACCATGCAGCAACTTACGGATTACAGTGATTTTGCGGGCCAGGGTGGGGCGGGTGAATTGCCTGGTCAACAGTTGCCCGATGTGGTGATGGCCGTGCGATCGAGCTTGGTGGAACGGGTGGCGGCGGCGATCGAGGCGGGGATTCCGGCGGCCCAAATTGCGATCGATCCGGGCATTGGCTTTGCCAAAACCGCTGAACAAAACCTCGCCCTCCTGCGGCATTTGCCCAGCTTGCGATCGCTGGGTCATCCCCTTTTGGTGGGCCCCTCCCGCAAGAGCTTCATTGGCAAAATTCTGGAGCAACCGGATCCGAAACAGCGGGTTTGGGGAACCGGGGCGGCCTGCGCGGCCTGTGTGGCCGGCGGGGCTGACTGGGTGCGGGTGCATGATATTCAGCAAATGCGCGACGTGGTGCGGGTGGCAGACGCGATATGGCGTGGGTGGCAATCGGGCGAAACATAGGATTTCAGCAATGGTTCAACCGCTGGCGGATCTGGGGGGTTGGGATCTGCTGGGCTTTGGCGATCGGGTGTGGGTGGCTGTGGGTGGCCAGTCCTGTGCAGGCGGCTCCGGTCGATCGCCCAGCCCTGACCCTGGAGGCTTTGCGCGATCGCCTGGAACATCCCCAACTGTTGGATGGCAAACCCGCGATCGACCTCAGCCAGAGCGCGATCGACCTGCGCAGCGACAATGGCAACTTTCGGGAAGCCTTTTATCAACAGGTCGCCAGCAAATTGCAACAGGAACGCCTGGGCCTCGACTTGCGCGGATCCAGCATCCAGGGCGATTTGGATTTGGCTCGGTTGGGCCTGCGTGCGCCGCTCTATGGCAAGGCCCTGTCGCCCTTGCTGACCCCCACGGAACAGGAACAACTGGGGCGCGATCGACTGCGGCTGTTGCACCTCAGCCGATTGTCCCGATCACTGTTGCTCGATGAAGGTAGCCCCCTGGATTGGCAAATTTCCGTCTTTCGCGGCCCGATCGTCCTTGAAGGTCTGCAAATTAGCGGTTCCCTACGCCTAGCCAACACCTATTTTTTGGAACCGGTGGAAGCCAGGGGCCTGAGCCTGGGCGGAGCCTTGGTGGGTTCCCTCAGCCGCTTCAGCCAAGGGGCCCGGTTTTCCGGGTTGGTGACCCAAAGTGCCCAGTTTCGGAACAGCCTGTTCACGGGCGAAGCGCGGTTCGATGGGGCTAAGTTTGCCGGAAATGCTAGCTTCCAGTCCAGCACCTTTGAGCGGGGAGCCAATTTTTATCGATCGCAATTTCAGGCGATCGCCAACTTCAGCAAAAGCCATTGGAATGGCAGCGCTGACCTCACCCAAGCCGACTGGCAAGGCGAAGTGCGATTTGATGGGGCCAGTTTTGCCAGTTCCTTTTATGCGATCGACAGCCTCTTTCATGGCGAAAGCTCCTTTCGGAATGCTCGGTTTGCCAAACCCCTGAACCTGCGCGGGGCAACGATTCTGGACGAAGCCGACTTCACCAGCGCCAGTTTTGCCCCCGGAGCCTATATCAACGTGTCCGGGCTGGACTTTGACAGCGACCAAGCAAAACTAATTGGCTCTCCCGGGGAAATTGGGCGCGTTCTGTCGGTGCCGGTTTTGCAGGGCAATGAAACGGTTTTGCGAACCCTGGTGCGGAACTTTCGGCGGGTGGAACAGATTGCGGATGCTAACCAGGTGGATTACACCCTGTTTAAATTGCGGCTCAAGACCCTGCAACAGCGGCTCACGGGGGTGAACCTGAACGCGGCCAAGCCAGCGGTGTTGGTGTCGATCGGGTTTTCGCCCACCCAGGCCCAGGCGATCGCCCAAGCCCGCGATCGGCAACCCCTGCGCACCGTGGCGGAAATGCTGTCGATCGAAGGCGTTGATCTGGCGACCTATGTGAAGGTGCGCGATCGGGTCACGGCCGATCGCACCAGCACGCCCCTCTCCTGGGGCACGATCGCCCTGCAATGGCTGGGAACCAACCTGTTGATTTTGCTGAGCCGGGCCGGCACCAGCGCCGGCCTCGTGTTGGGGGTGGGGTTGGTGGCCATGACCTTTTTCGCCCTTTGGTTTTGGTTGGTCGATCGGCTCCGCAAGTTGCGCCCCCAACCGATCGTGCCCACCTGGCCCGAAACCCTCTGGATGGGCGGCAGCGCTGGACTGCTGTTCAGCCTGGGTTTAGCGACCATTTTCCAAACCAGCGATCGCCCTTGGTGGACGTTGGCCAGCATTGCCATCTCGATCGGCCCCATCCCGATCGCCCTGCTGGTCAAGCTCTATTGGCGCGGCCGATTCCATGACCTGATGGATGTGAGCTACTTTGTGGAAAATGGTGAAATTCGGCAAGTGCAACTCCCGATCGCCCGTTTACCCCTCATGCCGCGCTATCACTTCTTTCGGGAACGATTCATGCCTCTCCTTTGGAACCGGCGTTGGGCCTGGTTGAATTATTACGACCTCAGCGCCATCAATCTTTTTCGGATTGGGTTTAGCGATGTGCGGATGCGAGATGAGCATTTGCCCGCCGAAATTTCACTGGTGGTTTGGTATCAATGGACCCTGGGCTTAATGTATATTGGTCTGCTTTTGTGGACACTTTCCCGAACTATTCCGGGGCTGAATTTGCTCATTTATTTTGGTTAGTTTATATTGGCTGACCTTGAATGATTTTGTTTGATTTTGTTTGATTTTTATTGATTGGATTAGATGAATATTTGGGCTAATTGAATTGGATTAATTGAATTCAATTGATGGCGACTTGATAGCGACTTGATGGCGATCGGGTTCATGGGGTTGCATTGTTTTGCAATAACTTTTGAATGAATTTTAAGGTACTTTAAAATAAAATGTTTTAAGTGATATAATTCATGCATTCATTATAGCCGCTTCAATTGTGGATATTCGAGAACTCAGCTTTCAATCGCGTAATCCCCTTGGATCTGTACCCGCCCGACGCGATCGACTGCGAATCATCGGCAGCGCCACCCCGATCGACACCCTCTACTCCCTCGCAAGATTTTGCAAATTTCGGCTCAATCAGTGGGTTACCAACGATCAGTCCAGCCTCGCCCTAATCTCCGAAGACCGGGGACAGGCAGCGAACTTGTTAGCCTGTTTGCGGCAGTTTTGCGAAACTTCCTCAGAACCTTTGGAAATTGAGATCCTCAAGAGCGAGGCGATCGACCTGAGCGAACCCAGATATCAAACCTGGCTGTTTCAGCTCTGTAATTATCGGCTGTGCAGCATTTTCAAAACCATTAATCCCCATAGCGCCAAGAAAGTTCAAGAAAATCGCAAACGAATTTATTCCAACGAACCGCCGATTCAAATTCGGGATACCCAAGGCCGAATCATTGCCGAAGCGAGACGATATTTAACCTTTGATTTTTGGCAAAATTCGGCGGAATTTCTCTTCCTAACCTTGCACTTTCGGAATGAATATCAATCCATCGGCACGATCGACCAATTCGATTGGCAGCAGTTTCCGCCCAAACAGCGCCTGATTCATACTTACGATGGCAAAAGTTGCCAATTTCTGGGCGTTGCGCCGATTACTATTGGTCAACCGCTCGCGGAATTAGGCAACCAAAGCCTACTGGATTATCACCGCGATCGCCAAAACCTGGCCCCAGAATTGGCCGCACAACTGGATCCCAATCAACCCGCCGTTGCGGTGGGTTATGCTCCCCGCTACCAACCGTTTCATCATCTACCGCAACTATTGAAACGAATCTATGCCCGTGAAGACCTACCCAGCAAATCGCTGAACCATTGCATTTTGCCACTAGCTAAGCGTCAGGAATTAATGCAAAGAACCATCGACCTTTTAAACAAACGAGAATTTATTTGTGGCGATCGGATTGAATTTGATCCCAACCCTTGGCAGCCCGATCGCCTCACTCAATTGACCGCTGGTTCCATGGCCAGAAACCTATCCTTTGGCACAGATCCACAACAGCCCGATCGACCGCTTTTAGTAGACGAAGCTTGGCGTGGTTGGAAACAACGTGCTCTTCACCAAAAACCAGCAGAAGTTCGGACGCAAGTGCTGTATCCCCAAGCTTGGGAAGCAGAGGTGAAAAAGTATATGTCAGCCCTAAAAAGTCGGTTCCAAGAATTTGGAATTACACTCACGAGGGCTGGCGATTTACGTCCCTATGATCCGCAAAGTTCCCTTTCCCTGCGTCAGGTTTGCCAGAACTTGCCCGTGAATGCTAATGACCTAATTTTTGCCTTTGTCCCCAACGGGCAAGACCCAATTTACAACGCCCAAGTTAATCCCTACTTCACCTTCAAAAGAATCCTCAATCAGCAAAGTTACTGTTCGCAAATGGTGACGCGCGAAACCATGCGCCAAATCAACAACGATGGGCGCGATCAAAACGTGGTGTTCGGTATTCTGGCAAAACTCGGCTACGCTCCCTGGCAGTTGCACCAAATGCCCGGCACTGCCCAAGCCTTTGTGGGGCTAGATTTGGGCCGCAAAGAGGAACGGACGATCGGGGCTTCTGCCTTTGTGGTGAACCGCCAAGGCCAGGCGATCGGCTGGTCAAGCGCCTCCATGCAGCGGGGCGAAACCTTCAGCGAAGTCAGCCTGCGCAATATTTTGCTCGATTTATTTGGTGCATTCACTGAGCAAAGCGGTGAACCCCTGCGCCATGTGGTGATTCATCGCGATGGAACCATCAAAAACAGCGAACTAGCCACCCTGCAAGCCTTGGAAGCCGAATTGCAACCCCATGGGTTAGAGCAATTGGAGGTGGTGGAAGTGGTGAAGGATGTGTTGGCGCGGGCGGCGGTGCGGGCGATCGACCCCAACACCAACCAGGAACAGTGGCAAAATCCCGATCGAGGCTGGGCTTGGGTTCACAACGATCATGAGGCGATCGTCCTCACAACCGGTGCTAAACAGGCCAAAGTTGCCCCCAACGCCAGCCCCCAGCCCCTTTTGGTGCGTCGCCGCCACGGCCAAACAGATATCCTGACGATCGCCGCCCAAATCTATTGGCTCAGCGAAATGCACATCGGCAGCACCCAAGTGATTCGCCTGCCGATTACCACGTACTACGCCGATCGGATCGCCGAAGTTGCTCTCCAGGATTGCCTGCCCGCCGATGTGCGCTGCGAACGCCGCCTTTATTTTGTTTAGAGGATGTTTAAAAAGTATTCTTGGGCACGGGCAAGCACCAATAGTCGGGGGGACAAGGGGCTTAAGCCCCTTGTTTAAGTCGATCACTGGGGCGTACAGAGTAGCAATTTCGGCTTTTCAGACATCCTCTTTAGGTTTGTTTTTCGTTTAGGTTTGTTTAGGGAATATCAACCCATTCACGGTCATTGGAGCCTGACCCAAACTAACACTAATCCAAGCCTCGATAGAGTTGCTCAAGGGGGAAGGTTAAATTAATACTTTGAAGCGTAATCTGATCCCCTGTTCCATAGATCACCGTTGTCCAAGTGTTGTCCGGTTGGCGGCGGCGGCATTCCACCCAGCGCTGATCCTGATCAATGAGAACGTATTCCTCTAGGTCTGGAATTTGCCGATAATCCTCGAACTTTTGACCCAGATCAAAGGCTCGCGTGCTTTGGGATAGGACTTCGACGATCAATTTTGGGTGGCGTTTAATGTAGCGATCGGCGCGATCGCGGGGATCGCAGGTCACGAAGGCATCGGGGTAATAGTAAAACTCATCTGCGTAGCTGACTTTGACATCACCGTTGTAGAAGCGGCAATCACTATCGCCGAGATGGAGGTTGATCGCGCTGAGGAGATTAATGGCAATTCGGGCGTGACTGTCGCTGCCGCCTGCCATCGCGTAGACGAGGCCGCGACGGTATTCGTGGCGGGTGGGACTATCGCGATCGATGATCAGGTATTCATCAGGATTGATGTAGTTTGGAATAGCGATCATGGCAGCAATTATGGTCGCGGCAAATCTACCCTAACACCTTTACTGGGTGGGAAGCAGTACGCAATCGCGCCTAGACTAACTATAAATGGGTGGCTTGGTTCCGCCAAGATCGCCCCATCCATCCAGCGATCGCGAGGCTACCCAACAACAGCGACGGCTCGGGCGTGGAAACGGGGCGATCGGGCGGTTGCGATCCCGATCGTGGGTTAGACGCGGTTCCGCTAAGGCCACCGGAAAGCGCATCACCACTCAAACGCCGCACCACAGTTCCCAATCCCGTGTCGAGATTCAGCGCCACTTGGCGTGCATCGATGGTGTAACCATACAGGGAGCCATTATCACTAAATGCCAGTCCATACAGCGCCGAAAAGCCGGTGTTGCCCACTAAGCGGGCTGTGCCATCAAGGGCAATTTGCCACAAAGAATCGGAACTCGGATTCGCAGCAGAAGTGGCCCAGAACAAGTTACGGGTGGCATCAAACACGATGTCGCCACTACTCACAAACCCAGCAATCTGCGAAATGAGTGTGCTTGCCCCTGTGGTGGTGTCCACTTCAAAAAAGCGATTGCTCCCTGCGCCGTAGAGTCGGCCATTTGCCGCAAATCCCAAGGCGTTACCAAGGTTGCCCGATCCCACCAAGGTTGTTGTTTTTTGAATGGGGTCGATTTTGTAGAGCGATCGCGTGGTTGCGCCCCATAAACCACCATTGTTGTCGAGGGCTAAATCAAAAAAGGCAGGCGATCGCATGATCGATTGATAGACCCCTGTTTGGTCATCAAAGACCCCAATTTCCCCGCCCAACGTGCCGGTATAAACCTGAGCAGCCTGAGCAATTTCGGGAGTCAAAAAGGGACAGGCGATCGCCACAGCCAGTAGTCTTGAAAGCTTTTTCATTGATTTTTCCCAGTAGTAGATCTTTAGGTTCGACAATACCTACCCACAGCTGTTAAAACAACACGATTACCCTCAGAGGAAGGGCGATCGTTGTTTTGAGGATATATGCTGTCCTTGCCAGATCGTGGTGGGTAATACCCACCCAATTAGCTCCCATCAGCTATTTGGGATTAGTCCAATAGATCCCAGATCCATATCCACTGGCACTTCCATCAGGGATATTAATCCAAGTGCTACGACTAGTGACCTTACTATTCGTTGCTAGACCATCACCATTGGAGTCCATAATCTGGACTTGTCGCTGCCCATTCGACAACTGTCGAGCTGCCATGACAATGCCAACGTGGCCATAGCGTATGCCATTGACAACTCCAATCCCTGGAAATGAAATGACTGCTCCTCGTTTAGGAAGACCAACGCTGGTAGCAGGACTGAATTGGTTGGATAGCGTACTAGCTACTACACGAGCAGTGTCTTTTCCATCACCAAAGGCACGACTCTTGCTGCGCTCTGATTCAGATAGGAAGACTTCCTGAATGTATCGCGCAATCAATGTCACACATTGCCCTCTATAGGCATACATACCATCCAGGCGAGTGATACCTGTTTGGCCTATAGCCCATGAGTAGAAGTTTTCAGGATTGCCATACATTCCTGACCCAGGCTGTGGAGTTGGAGGAATGGATGTGCTAGGAGAACCAGAACCATTCTTGTAAGCAGTTGCAGTTCTACCATTCCAAATGATGTAACCACCTTCAAAGGTTTGCGTAATTACACCATTGCCTTGGGGCTGTTCTGCACTGGTAGGTGCACCTAGCCATCCATTTAACCCGCTGTTGGCTTGATATGACTGGCGAATTGCGCCATAGAGTGGAAATGTGCCGTGGCGACTGGAAACAATCGAGCCATTTTGGAACAGTTGATAAGTTGCCCCACTGGAATGAGTTGTGATTTCTGAAGTCGGGTTCCCCAGAGTGCTCTTGTAGCTGTTCCAAATAGTGGAGATTGGGGTCAGCGATGTGACAGGCTGCGATCCCCGCAACCATTCTGCTGAAGCAGAGCGCGTCCGCAATGTTCCTCCATCAGTACCGCTGCTAAAAAGTGCGCGCCCAGCAGAAGAGTAAACTACCAAGTTTCCATCATGCTGAATTGCGAAATAAGCCTCAGGGTTTCCACTTGTATTCGTTGCCCATAGTGGGCGACTATCGGCATACAGAACCACATTCCCATCAGACTGGATAGAAAGTCGGTTGGCTCCGGTATTCTCAGTTCCGGTTGCCCAAATTGCTTGGCCCTGAGGACTATATAGAACCAAGTTGCCATCAGTCTGGAAGATGAATTGGTATCCCGTTGAAGTTCGCCAAGTTTGACCTCGCGAGAAGCTAAGGGTTGCCGTGCTAGTCGGTCTCAGGATGATATTTGTGGAGGTCGATGTGGGTGTCGGGGTTGGGGTTGGTGCAGGAGCAGGAGCTACAGACCCACCCGTTACTTGTCCGGTTAAATAGCGCTCGATACCACGCCCGATCGCCAGTGCCGCCTTTTCCACATTGCCGCGACTCATGCCGGGGCTATCAATGAACAAAGACTCAACCAAGACAGCCGGTACATTCGTTGGCGCACCCCGCAGCACTCCGAAATCAGCCGTTTTCGTACCGCGATTCGGAATTTCCGCATCTGGGAAAGCCGCATCCAATTCATTGTTGATGGTTTGTGCAAGCTGGCGATCAGCAGCAGGCGCGGTTGGGTGTGAATAGACTTCGTGACCCTGAGCTTGACGATTAAACGCATTCAAGTGAAGAGACACGAAAATGTCGGAACCACTGCTACGTTGCCCAATTTGCACCAGCGACAAGCCACCATCGTCGATGACTGTCACCTCTGCGCCACGCTGCCTCAAGTAGTCAGCAATGAGACGTGCTTGGACTAGGTTTTCCGCAGCCTCATTAGTACCATTGCCTAATGCACCAGGGTCAAAGCCACCCGGTGAGTTGCCGTGACCAGGATCAAGGGCAATTTTTTTACCGACGAGCGATCGAGTCGGGCTAGGGGCAGGAGCTGGAGCAGGGGTTGGTGCTGGATTGGATGTGCGAACAGCCCTTGCACGTTGACCATCCCAGAAGATGTAGCCCCCTTCAAAATCCGTTCGCATCCCACCATTCCAAGGATACTCACGACGAGTTGGGTAGCCTAGCCAGCCAGCTGATCCATTGGGTGAGCCATAAGCTCCATATTCGCGATTTAGATCCAACCAAAGCGCAACTGCACCGTATTGGGGCGACCAATGGATCGTGCCATTTTCGTAATATCGGAAGTAACCTGTAGTGCCTTGGGGCGATCGACTAGCCGGAAAGTAATCACTCGTGGGGTTGCCTAGCAAATTGCGAGTTGCTTGATGCTCTGCATCGATCGCGGCTCGCCAGTTCACCGCTGGTGATGGACTTGGTGTGGGTGTTGGCGCAGGTGCAGCCGGGGGCAACAATGATGGACGGCTCGGCGGATACCCATCAACCCAAATGCCGGGAACCCAATAGATCCGACCGTTGTAAGTGGTGCGGTAGTAGAGAGCGTCTTGGTCTTTAGATACTGGATCGATATTGACCGTTCCATAGTCCCAGCCGTCGAAGTTCAGCCAAGTGTTCATTGGCAGGTTTACGGAGCTTCGATCAGCAGAGTTAGGACTATTCCGCAAATTCACGCCATCACTCGGCCAGAGTCGTAGCCGGAAATTCTCCGATCTGAATGCAACAGCACGTTCAGTGGGGGCAACTTCACCTTCACCACCCCAAGTGGTGGGAGTCAAGAAATCTTCCGGGTCAATCTTGCCTTCGCCTACCGTCATCCGGGCCAGGCTGATCGCTGCTGCCAAGTTGACCAAGCCCGCACCCGTTGCGGCATCCCAACCCGTCGCACCCAAATCGGTCGCCGTTTGCTTCAGGATGTCGATCACTTGGCGATAGCTCAAGTCGGGATTCGCCGCCCAAATTTGTGACACAACTCCCGTAACGCGGGCTGTAGCCACCGATGTACCCGCCATCGTGCCCACACCGTCATCCACCGTGGACAGCACCGGGTTTTCTGGCGTGCCGCCATCGGCCACCACCGTCAAACCGTCGCCGTAGCTGGCGTAGTCAACGCGATCGGTTCCCAAATACAGAGACACATCACCATTGGCACGCTCAACCGCACCCACCGTTACGATGTTGTCAAATTCCTGGGAAGCCTGACCCAACACGGACATCACGCCGCCATCATTGCCGGCCGCCACCACCAGCACCACCCCGTTTTGGCGGGCATACTCGATCGCCCCACGCTCCTGGGGAGTCAACTCGTAGCGCGTCGTGATGCTGCCATCCGGGTTCCGTTGGGTCAGATCTAAACTCAGGTTCACCACCCCATTGGGCTGACCCAAAGTCTTGATGTGGTCAACGGTGTCGGTCAGGGCCGCTGCCCAAGCCCCACTCCCGATCGCCCGAGTCGCAAAAATCGGCGCATCGGGATTAATCCCATCAATGCCAACACCGTTGTCTTGCTGGGCCGCAATCACCCCCAAAATGTGGGTTCCGTGCTGGCTGCCTTCACCCGCAGCTAAGGTGGGGTCAAGATCGCCGCTAACATAATCCTTGCCCCAGGTGATGTTGTTGAACTTGAAATCAGGATTGTTGCCCGCAAACCCCGTGTCAATAATCCCGATGACCGGTTGGTTTTCGGCAGGGAATTCAAACTGAGTTTCCGTATAGATCGGTAAGGGGCCGGGCAGGTTCGAGGCTCCATCAGGCAAGACCCCATCAGCCGGATTCGGCAGTGCTTCGCCCGCAGACGGCTCAAAGTCCAGCGGCGGTGCGGGTAACAACCCATCATCCCCAGCAAACCCATCGGGACTTGGGGGGACTCCCCCTTCGATCGGGGCTTCTACATATTGCTTGGCATAGGACACCAGTAGTTGACCCGCATCGGTGTTGCGCCAATCTTTGCCCGGTGCAACCACCTCATCCATCAGGACGGCTTCACCGGTTGCGCCGCGCACTTGGAAGATGAAATCGTTGTAATCCTTGTCGCCACCGTGATCAACACGGATGTCCTCAAACGTAAACGTGTTGCCATCACCGGTGACATCAGCGATTTGCCCCATCTGGAAACTGTCGTTAGGGTTGGCCGTCACCATCGAGAACAATGGTCGCCAAGATCCCTCGGCCCAGGGTTGCTCCAGTACCTTCACAAAAGTCGTGTCAGGTACAAGCACCACCCCAAACTTGTCGCCAGCCTGCATTTCAAAGGATTTGAGTCCGGCATAGGCTCCACTGTTAAAGTCAGCTTCACCATTCATGACTCCGCTGAAGCGAGCTGCCTCAGTGGGGTCATTCCAAATGACATAGCCCAAAACCGAATCACTGGTAACCCGTCGGGCCATCTCCGCAATGAAATCTACGGAGCCTAGCTCATAGGACTCCATGCCACTGAGGCTAAAGATTCCGGCTTGTCCGCGATAGGCCCCTCCGTCCCAAAGTACATCAACAACAACCTGCCCCGATCCTCCCACGGTGAAAATGCCGGACTGGAAGCGGGGATCCGGCTCAGGTAATGCAGTGGGGATCAGTAATTCGGCTTCAGCGCCATCTTCAGGATCATCGATTTCAGCTTCAGCCTCGATCGCTTCGCTGCTTCCCCCTTCCTCTGTGCTCGCTGCAAGCGGGTCAGTCGAAGCAGTGGCTTCTGGGGATGACAAAGCAGGTGCTTCGTTGGTTTTGCTTGCAACCGATTCTGTGGTGGCTTCAGAGGTGGCGGGCACAAATTCAATGATTTCGCCTTCTGGGTCAGGGCCACTCAGGGGGGTGGGCGGCGATGATGCGATCGCCTCAGATGGCTCAACGGGTTCCGATTCGGCAGCCTCAGACTCAGCGATGGTCTCAGCCTCGCTGAACTCTCCATCCTCAGTTGACGATTCGCCGATCTCGCCGCCATCCAGAACCTCGGCCACTAGGGCTGGGTCTTCACTTTCCCCGCCCTCTAGGTCTGGCAAAACGGTTTCCGGTTCCACCTCTGGTGCGATCAGGGCGGTCGGAAGTGGTGGCTCAACTGCTGCCGGAGATTCACCAAAAATCTCATCCAAATCTTCACTCAAAGGAACAATTGGACTGGGTGTGTTCAGTCGTTCTAGTCGCTGCCAGCGCAGAGGCTTCCGACGCTTACTTGAGTTGGCATCTGAACCGGACAAAGATTGAGATGACATAGCCCTGACTGTTTTGAGTGAGATGTAGATGTGTTGAACTGATTCCTTGATTAATCACGAAGGAAGCAGTTGGTGATGATTCTTGAGATGTTTAAATCTGAAACTAAAGACTGGAAAACCCAAAGAATCTTTCAAAATGATCTCTAAAGCTCACTTTCACTCCTTATTCGAGAGCGAAATTATGCTTTACTTTTCAATGATGCAAAAATTTCTCTTTCAGATCTATCTCAAAATACTAAAATTGACAAGTCTTGATGGAGAAAATTTTAAATTTAAGCGATCACCTTGATTTTTAAATCTCTAGAGTGATTAAAATTAACCCTAGAGTTGATGAGTCTCCGATCGATCAGGTGTCCTAGGTAACCAACAGGATTCGGGTTAATTGGGATGGTGAGGCCTTTGCGTTAGCAGTACTTCAGAATCAGTGCTGGAACGAAAAATGGCTGACCTGTGGGGTTATCGCAATGGCGATGTGGAATTTGTGCACGATCGCCCAAAATTTTTGCCCTAGCCTGCGAACTAACCGTGCTCGATCAGGTCAAAAGTCACGATTCATCGAGTCTTTGCCCATGCTTTGCACAAAAGGAAGTCCTTGGATGCGATAAGCAAATTACCCGCTACCCACGAAGGAACTGCAGGACTGCGTTAAATCGTTGGCGGGAAGTTGCGGTGTCCCCCAACAGAGGGTGAAGAATTCGGGAGATTGTGGCTGGAGGAACTGACGTTCTTGGATGGGTGATTAGATCGTTCACGTCATGGCTATGTAGGGGTGGGTGCGTGATGGATAGATTTGATGCTGAATGGCTTTGTCCTGATTTGCGAGAGCACTGGCAGTTACGACTAATTCGCGATTCAGCCCAACAATCGTCCGCTAAGGTTTATGTCCTGAGTGCCAAAGATCAGCCACAAGTGACCATTCCGCTGTCTTTGCAGGAAGCCCAAACGCTGAAATATTTCACGGGCGATCGAACGCTGGCGGCTATTCAAACGCTTTGTGAGCAAGAGTTGAATGATGTGCCACCTAATTGGGTGATGCAAATGGTTCAAAAGCTAATTGCTCAGGGTATTTTGCAACTCGATACCAGTTCAGAAATGCCCACAAGTCCTCAACCACGGGGATCCTTGAAAGCCACCGTGCAGTGGTTGTCTCATCCCGATCGCCCTCATAGTTTGCTCCTGAGAAATCCCGATAACCTAGAGCAAATTGAGCTGGATCAAGAATGGCGCTCGCTTATTGAGCAACTTGGCCATCGATCGCCCCAAGACTTAGCAATTGAATATGAGATAGATCCCCAGGAGTTGCGGGCCCTCTACAGTGGTTTGGCCCAAGCAGAGATGCTCGTGGATATTCCCAAACCTATTCCCCGTAAACGGAAATGGACACCCTTGAAACTGCTGTCCTTTCGTTATCCCCTGCTCAATCCTGATCCCTGGCTCAATCAGCACTACCATCACTTTCTTTGGATGCGATCGCCCTGGTTTGGAAGGGTGTTGGCAATTGGTCTAGTCGCTTCCGTGGTCGTCATGCTGGATCAGTTAGCAGCCATTTTGCACGAAGGGCAAGTTCTATGGCAGTTTTGGGGCAGTTCCCTGTTGTTGCCATTTGTCCTATTAATTGCTCTTGTGATTGCCATTCATGAGCTGGGCCATGCGTTCACCTTGAAAGCTTATGGCGGTACTGTGCCCAATATGGGGATCCTGTTCATGATGTTGATCCCAATCGCCTATACCGATAGCAACGATGCCTATCAACTACCCCAACATCGGCGAGCCATGGTGTTTGGGGCAGGAATTTTAGTCCAGGCTGTTTTGGCTGCGATCGGGTTTTGGGTTTGGCTAGTGTCAGGCGATGGAACTTGGGTGCATACCGCTAGCTACTTGCTGATGGCTGCCGCCACTTTTACATTGGCTCTCAACTTCAATCCCCTTGCTAGTTACGACGGGTACTATCTCCTGACCGCCCTCACGGGGATCAATAATCTCCGCCCCCAGTCTTTCCAGCTCTACCAAGCCTGGTTTAAGGGCAAGCCAGCTCCGGCAGAACCGCGCGATCGTCCAGTTTTGGCAATTTATGCCCCCTTCGCGCTGGCCTATTCCCTATTAGTAATGGGCAGTGTTTTATTGCTGGTAATTTATTGGTGCTTAATTCATATTCCCATTTTTGCAGGAACTCTTTTCCTAGGTTGGTTGTTTTATTTCTGCTTCTGGCCTGAGCCTCAACTATCTTGATTATCCAAATGTTTGTCTGATTAGTTTCCCATCACACGACACTTTGTTATCTCCACTGTCATGACTGCTCCTCAACCTCGTTCTCAATCCCCACTCCGAATTGTTCCACCTAGCCAAATTGGTAAGGCTTCTGGTTCACCAGCTTCCACCAAAACACCATCATTACCCCAGACTGAAATGTCAACTTCTGATACTGCTGCTGGTTTGAGTTCACCCATTCCCTGGCGGCGTTGGGCGATCGGGGCCGGATTAATTTTTGGAATTGGGGTCATCATGCATATACCTGTGCCACCCCCTAGCTGGACTGAAGGAGAACTACGAGTGCCTGACAGTAGTAGCCATCGCCAGACGGTTTATGCGGGTAAGTCTGGCAAGGTCATTAAAATTCATGTTCAATCAGGCGATTTTGTGCGGGCAGGTCAGGTTCTAGTTGAACTGGAATTAACTGAAATTGATCAAAAAATTAGCGATCTCCAGACTGAGATCAAGAAGCAAGAAGGTCTGATTCAAGAGGCTCAAATCCGTTACCAAGGTGCTCACCATCGAATTTCAGAATTAAATTTCAGTGCTGCCATCGCCAGAGATCGGGCGAATCGGGCGAAGTCTCGTTCTGGCAATTTACAAGCACCTGAAGTGGCTATCTATGATGCAGAAGTGCAAGAACTGCGCAGCCGACAAGTTCGGTTACGGAACGAGATGCGGTCTACCCAGCAAATGATTGATGAGTTGGAAGAGGCAATCCAACGACGAATACCGCTAGTGAGTGAAGGAGCAATCTCTGAAGAGCAATTGAGCCCCAAAAAGCAAGAACTTATTCAGCGTCAACAGGAATTGCAGGGACAAAAGGATCAAATTCATGAAACTAACCAAAAAATCCAGGGGGTGCAAGCGAAAAAGCAACTGGCTCGCCAAACCCTGAATGATGGCAGTGTAGGTCAAGTGAGCGATTTTCAAGAAGCCCAGATTAAGCTCACGGCAGCGGTAGCCGAAATTAGTAAGTATCAGAAAGCCGCTTTGATTGCGAACCAAGTGCTGGAAGAGTATCAGCGGAAACTGGGGCAACTGATGCGCGATCAATCGAGCTACCAAATGATTAGAGCTAACCGTGATGGACGGGTCTATGGAGCTGACCTGGCTGGTAAGGTAAATTCTCAAGTGGATGGGAAGGAGAAGCTCTTTGAAATTGTGGATTTGACCACACTAGAAGTACCAGTTGAAATTGATCAACGAGATCGTGATGTGGTGCATACAGGGATGATGGTAGAAGTGCGCCCGATGCAACCCAATCAGCCAAAACAAATTTCAGAGTTAAAAAATGATGACTCTGCCGTCAGACAGGATCCCACCCAACAAAAACGACAGCTATTCTACTTTACAACTGTCAAGAATCAGGATGGCAGTTTGCGACCGGGAGAGAAAGTCTATGTCACAGTTTTAACGAAGCCGATGCCGCTGTATCAAGTCATTGGGCGAGAGTTAAGGAAACTCTTCAAATCGCGCCAATTTGGTGATTTTTGATGATCTTTTGATGATAATGACGGTGGCAATCAGTGGCTAATGACCTAGACTGCCACCGATTCCGCAGGTACTATTCCACAGGCCTTATTTAAGTCATTTAATAGAAACAAAGGCACGTCGATCGGGTGGATCGGCGTGCTTTTGTGGAAACGGGATGGACTTCGACAAGAAGCCCCAAAACGGTGCGGTAATGATACTGCTGATGCTGGCCAGTTCGTTGCTTACCAGCTCGACTTGACCACACCGGGCAACAAGCCTTGGTGAGCCATTTCGCGCAGAGCGTTCCGGCACAGACCAAAATCGCGGTAGTAGCCACGGGGACGGCCAGTTAACCAGCAGCGGTTTTGGTGGCGGTTCCGGGCGCTGTTGCGGGGCAGGCGCTGAATTTGGCGATGCAGGGCCAGCTTTTCCATCGGATCCTGGGCGGATTCAAACTGCGCCTTCAGATCGGCACGCTTGGCGGCATATTTAGCAATCAGGCGATCGCGCTTCTTTTCGCGCTCGACCATGGACTTTTTAGCCATTGCGGTGTTTCTGCTTGGTGACTAAGGGTTGGACTGTCGAAACTCGACAGGGGCTAATGCTTGAGACCGCTGGACTGCACAGCCCTAAACAGATGCTGGGTCTTGGCGGCAAAAAAGGGTATAAGCAAGCATCCTATTGTAAGGCAAGGCGACCGATCGCGATCAACGGGTTGCAATCAACCGGTTGCGATCAACTGGCGGGCGGGATTGGGGCCTATCGTCACTTCCTAGGGTCAGGCGGAAACGATTGATTTTCCATGTCCCAGTCGTTGTAACAAGATGCTCAAGCCCCTTGTCCCCTACGATCTGCCAACGGCGGAATCAAGGTTTCAGACGATTTGACGACATGCCCTAACCCGATCGGGGGCTGGTGGCTTTGGGTGGCGGCCGGCTCCAGGGACTGACCGATCCGCAACTCAGCGATCGCCCGGCCCAGTTCCCAGCGTTGGGCATGGGCCACGGCTTTTAGGTAATGGAATTCGGGCACTCGGGGAGCCAATGCTAAGGCTTGTTGGATGGCGGGCCAGGCGGCATCGGTTTGAAATTCATACAGCCGCACCACGGCCAAGTAAGCCTGGGCCCAAGGGTTGCGTGGTTCTGCTTGGGTGATTTGCTCGAAGGTGGCGATCGCGCCGCTGGTGTTTTGATCCAACACTTGGGCCAAACCGAGGGCATAGCGCCAACCGAGTCGATCGGACTGTTGACTGAGGCGATAACGGAGGGTCAGTTCCGCTTGGGCCACGTAGATTTGATTGGGGTTGTATTGGTTAATTCGGCCAATGGTGTTGAACACGGACTCCAAGCCCGATCGCCCCAATCGTAATTGCAATCCCAGCAGCCGCAGTTGGGCCAAGCCGTCCAGTTCGGGGGCCGGTTGGGCCGGAGCGGCGGGGTCAATCACCACGGTGGCTTCGGTGGGAATCGCGATCGGCTGGGCCCGATCGCCCAATTGAGGATCGTTGGGTAACAGACTCGCCCAAAGACGATACCGACCCGGGGCCAAGTCCGGCGGCAAGACCATGGCCGATCGATCCCAAACCTCCAGGGACTGGGTGGATGGGGAAAGAGGAGCCATTAAGCGACCGCGACCAATGGCCCGATCGTCAATCCAACCGGTGCGACCCGCCGGGCGATCGGGCGTGGGTTCCCGCTGCCAGGTCAACAGGGCCAAGCCCCCTTGCAGTTGGGCCGCCGGGCCCTGCCAACGGTAGGTGACCGGCGCAACTTGGCCCGGGGGCAGCCGCTCCGGCAGTTGGGCCACAAGCTTCAGGGGAGCCGGATTGGCCAAGGAGGTGACCGTCACCGACGGGGATCGCCGCTGCCAAAGTTGCCATTCGGAATCCACCGCCACGGGCCAACGTTCCACCAACTGCAAATCGGGACTTTGGCGCAGGGTTTGGCTGGTGGCTGCTTGGGCTTCTCGCCGCCGCCGGCCGCGCATCGATCCCTGGTCACCGGTTTTCAGCAAATACCAATCGAGCGATCGGGCATCTTGGGCCACCGCTTGCGGATCAGTGCCCACCTGCCGGCCGTAAACCTGAAAATTTCGGGCGGCTCCAAAGAAGTTGAGGTTGTGTTGATTCAGTTCGGCGGTGGAGGGCAACACGCCCACGGTGGATTGCAAATGGGGCGCACGATCAATCACGGCCTGCACGATCTGGGCATGGGGCAAGGCGGGCCCCCATTGCACCACCCGCATCGGCCCGGGAACCAAGGGAGCCACCCCGGCGGCCGTGGGTGGCAACCAACTGAGCACCGACAGCAACACCGTTAGCCCCAACAGGCTCCACCGCACCTGCGCCCCCCAAACCAACCAGCCTCGGGCCAAAACGATCGCCCCCACGGGCCAAGAGGGCAAAACGTAGCGCCAGTCTTTGTTCACCAACAAGGAGCACAGCACATAGGCTCCAAGCCAAAAGCCCAGTGTCCAGAGCCAACCTCGGTGATCGCCCTTAGGGATCGGTGAGCGGGGCCAGGGGCGATCGGGCCAGGCCAGTTGTCGTTGATATTTCAGAAAAGCCAAACAGCCCCCCGCGATCGCCAAGCCCAGCAGGGGCCAAGACAGATGTTGCGGAAAAAGCTTCAGGTAATAAATCCAAGCATCAAGGGTGTTGAGGGCCGGGTCACCTTCCACGATCGCGGAATCCACCGTGGCCCGTTTGCCACCACTGAGCACAAAGAGCCAATTCGCCTGATACCAGGGAGCCGCCACAATCCAAGCGATCCCCAAAGCCAACAGACCTTGGGTAACCCGTTCCCAGCGCGATCGCCAGAGCGCAACGGCCAACACCCCCGCCAAGGGCAATCCCAAGAAGAAGACCACCGGTTGCTTAGTCAGTAGCCCAGCCCCCAGCAACAGCCCCAGCCCGATCGCCCACAACCAATGGGCCAACCGCCCACGCCAGGGGCCAAACTGTCCCCCCGTTGCCCAAAACACCAGGGCCGCAAAGGCCGCCGTTACCACGGTCACCAGGGGGAATTCGGTGAGATAGTCCAGCCGCACGCGCCACAGGCCGGGCATCACACTACACAGCAGGGCGGCCCACCAGCCCGTGGTGCGATCGAACAATCGCCGCCCGATCGCATAAACCGACCCCAGCAACACCAGCGAACAGGCCGAATTCAACGCCGTTGCGGCATCGGCCGTGGGGCCAAACAGCCATAGAAACGGCACGGTGATGATCGCCACCAGGGGCGGCACTTTGGGGGAGAGTCGCCAAAAATCCACCCACCAGGAACCAGACAACCACTGGGGATCCCGCAGGGCATCGGCATAGGTCAGGGCCGCCGTCAGATATTCCGCTTGATCCCAGGCGGGGGCCGATTGGTCGATCGCGAACCAAGCCCGATCGACCAGCAACACCAACAGCCACAGACCCAGCAGCTTGGCCCAATCGGTCTGCCACCTACCCTGCCACCAGCTTTGCCAATGGCTTGGATTGAGCCAGTGGTTAAACCTGTGAATTCTGAACCCGTGAACCTTGAACCCGCTGCCTAGTTGGCCGGCGCGATCGCCCAAATCTTGACCCATTCTCAAAATGCTCCCCAAAAACCAAAGGCAGGGGATGATCAGCCGATCCCCTGCCCCCATCGGCGGGCCCAACGCAGTACCCGATGGACTTTCTCTGTCCCATGTTCGATCGTCGTTGGTTGACCCGCCACGCCTCTTGCTCAGTTTTAGATCCGTGCTCGCTTATCCTTCCGGCATCGGATTATATTCATCACTTGGCTCAGTGGCCCCGATCGCCCCTTGATCTTGGTTAATGCAACCTCCCCGATCGGCTACAAACTTACAAACTCGGCTCCAGAGACGCGCCCTCGTGCCAGGGCTGCCATAGGAAAACAGCACTCGATCACCCAGCGGATTCATTTCAATCCGCACACCGCAAGTCGAGCAAGTCTGCACATTAGCCATAGGGGATCTCCTCGCGCCAAAATTTGGCATAGGGCGGCACTGGTGAACCGATCCCCGAGGCAATTGTCGGGGATCGGCACAAGTTCCATACACCATAGCGCGCCAATTTAATTTGGCAATTGGCCCTAGGGTCTGTCGTCATTTCCTAAGATCAAGTGCAAGTGATTGATCTTCCATAACCTAACCACCACAGACAAGGGGCTTAAGCCCCTTGCCCCCACGATCCGCTAACGGTGGAATCAGGGTCGCAGGCGAAATGACAACAGGCTCTAGCATTGAGCCTTGCCCACCCAACTACAGCGGTAAATCCATGGTGGAATTGGGGGCACTCATGGGAGCGTTGGCCGTCGGGTCGATCGCCCCGGGCGCAGGGTTCGCCGGTTGCGTTGCGGCTGCGGTTGGTTGGGGCTTGGCCGTGGCACGGGTGGTGGCAGAGCGGTTGGCTTGGGCCCGCAGTTGCAAGAGTTCCGGCATGGTGACAAAACGGTAACCCTGGGCTTTCAGTTGCCGAATGATGACGGGCAAGGCCGCCACCGTGTTGTGTCGATCGCCCCCGCCATCATGCATCAGCACAATATCGCCCGGGTGCATGGTTCGCATCACCCGATCGACAATGGTGGCCGCCGGAGGTCTGCGCCAATCGCCCGTATCCGTGCCCCACAGAACCGTGGCGTATCCATGACCTTGGGCGTAGGTATCCATCCCATTGTTCAAAACGCCACCCGGCGGCCGATAGAGGCGAGCCACCTGGCCGGTCTTGGCTTGGATAATGGCGGCGGTTTGGTCAATTTCCCGGGCCGCCGCCGCCGGAGCATGGCGATGGTAACCATGGGACCAGGTGTGATTCGCAATCACGTGACCTTCCCGGGCCACGCGCTGCCCGATCGTCGGGAAGGCCTGGAACATGCGACCAATCACAAAGAACGTGGCCTTCACGTCTTCCTGCTTCAAAATGTCCAGCACCTGATCGGTGTAACGGGGGGCTGGCCCATCGTCAAAGGTCAAGGCCACCACCTTCTCACCACTGGCCAGGCGCTGATCCCGCACCAGTTTGCCCACAAAAGCTTGGGGCAAATTCCCCAGAGCCATCAAAATTTCCTGCTCTTGGCTGGTCACTTGCTGGCGAAAGTTACCAATGCTGCGATCGAGCGCTTCACCCAGGGAAAGGGGCGGAGCCGACTGAGAGGCCACGGCGGAATTGTCCAAGGCGGTTTTCAGCGAAGCATTGTTGGTCGTCCAGGCATAGCTGCCTCCCAACACCGCCGCACAGGTCACCAACGCCAACAGCCACCATCGCCAAGAAAACCGCGATCGCTGATTGAAGTTTTGCCCCACCTTACTGGAACGATAGCCACGGGCGGCTTGGGATCGCGAAGAACCAGATCGTTTAGAAAACAGCCGAGTCATAGGGGCAACAGGAAGAGCCGGAAGGGTAGGAATAGCGGTTGAGAGAATATCGCGGGGCAACGGAATTAACCGGCAGACTCACGATGAACGAGGCAAATTGAGGGTCGATGCAGTCAGGGGACGTGAGCAATAGATATCGGTGACTATCAATTGCTGAAAATCAAGGGTTCTAAATCCATAGAATTGAATTATGAATAGAGCGAAATTTCGTTTATTTCAAGAAAGATTTTTGAAAACGAAACTGCAATGACGTGAAAAATGGAATGACATGAAAAACAGCAAAATTCAGGTGAAATTAGAAATTTAATCAGCTCCAAAGCATTTTGAATGGGTTATTTAGAGGCAAATGATTTAGGGTGCATGAGAATGATATTCTGCCCTGAATGATGCTTTAACGCGATCGACTGGGCTACGCAATAACGGTTGGAAAACCTGCTTCATCAGTCTGACGCTCCCGCCATTGAGCCATCATTCATGCCTTGAGATTCATATCCTGATCGATGGGGATCGATTCATGGCAGATGAATGGCGACCGGTGAAGAATCAGTTGTGGCAGATCACCCACATATTCCAGCAAATTCCCCACTAGCAAACTCCCCATCAGTTTTACCCGATCGCGCCGGTTATGCCACCTTGATTGCATAACCCAATCGCTCGGTGCCGAAAACCGGATTGTTCATGGAGATTTTGAACAACGGCTTTGAGCAACAGCTTTGAACAACGGTTTTGAATAGCCGGGGGTAGGGTGAGCGATGGTTGCGGCCTTGGCACGATACAGCGCAAGGTAGCAGAAATTTTGGAGATTGAGGGGGAAATTCTGTCCCTGGCGCAAAATACCGTGGCTGATCGCCATGGATTGGCTAGATTTTTGACTCGATAACCATAACCATCCATGTCTGATTGATGGTTCATGGGGAGTTGAACGAGGGGGCCTCTCTGAGCTGCGGTTTGAATCTGTGGAGGAGTCTTCACGCCAGGGTTCCAGCGTTGCGGCGAATTTGTTCGATCGCCCCAATTAACCGGGTCGCGACTCGATCGATCGTGGCGAAGTCGTGGAAGCGACCCAACCCAAACCGCAGCGTTGTGGTCAGGGGGCCGGCCGATTGCCCGAGTGCCTTGAGCACATGGGATTGGCGGCCGGTTTCCGATTGGCAAGCGGAGCCAGAAGACACAGCGGCGATCGACTGGATGGCTTTCAAAACCGCTCCATTGGGCAAGCCCTCGATCGTGACGTTCAAGTTACCCGGCAGGCGGAGGCTGGGGTGGCCATTGAGTTCCAGGGCCAAACCCGGCGCAGTGGCAAAGTAGGTTTGCAATCGCTCCCAAAGCCGATCGCGCAGCCTTTGCAGTTGTTCTGCTTCAGTGGCCAGGTGCTCCATGGCCAGCTCGATCGCCCGGCCAAACCCAACAATTTGCGACACGGGCAAGGTTCCCGCCCGCAGTCCCCGTTCCTGGCCGCCGCCGTGCAATTGGGGAGCCAAGGCCACGCGGGAGTTGCCCCGCCGCACGTACAGGGCCCCAATCCCCTTGGGCCCATAAACCTTGTGGGCCGTCAGGGACATGAGATCGATCGACTGGGTTTGCACATCAAGGGGCACTTTCCCGATCGCCTGGGCCGCATCCGTGTGAAACAGCACGCCCCGATCGCGACAGAGGGCCCCAATTTGCTCGATCGGCTGCAAAACACCGATCTCATTGTTCGCCACCATCACCGACACCAGCACCGTTTCCGGCCGTATGGCCTGGGCCAGTGCCTCCAAATCCAACAAACCCAGGCGATCGACCGGCAAAACCGTCACCTCAAACCCCAGGGATTGCAAATAGCGACAGGGATCCAGCACCGCCGAATGCTCCGTGGCCACCGTAATCAAGTGCCGCCCTTTGTTGAGATAGGCCTCGGCCACGCCCTTGATGGCCAAATTGTTAGCTTCCGTTGCTCCGCTGGTGAACAAAATTTCCTCAGGGCTGGCGTTGATCGCCGCAGCTAAGGCGGCCCGGGATTGATCGACCGCCGCCGCCGCCGCCCAACCATAGGCGTGGTTGCTGCCTGCGTTGCCAAAAGAGTCCGTTAACAAAGGCCACATGGCCTCCGCCACTCGGGGATCGATCGGGGTGGTGGCATGACAATCTAAATAAACCAAATTCGCCATCTTGGGCCAGGCGGCTTTGGCAAGTGGGAGCTGCTGTAGTTTAGTCATCGTCCATAATTGCGTTCATATCAAAATTGCGAGTTAAACGCCGCTCCACCCCATTCAAGCGCAAGACCAGGAAAGCCATCAGGGCCCCGAGGGTGGCCAACCCTAACAAGCCGCAGCCCGCCGCAAACCCCAATCCGGCCGAGACCCAAACGGCCGCTGCTGAGGTCAATCCCTTCACCTTCTCTTCGCTGCGTTTGGTGCGTAAAATTTCCCCTGCGCCCAAGAAACCCACCCCGGTGGCCACACCTTGGGCCGATCGGCTAATGGCATCGACATTCGCCCCCATTTCCGCCGGAATGATAGCAAACAGGGCAGCTCCCAAACTCACGAGCATATGAGTGCGCATTCCGGCGGGCTTGTGTCGCAACTGGCGATCGATCCCAATGGTTCCCCCCACAAACAGAGCCAGCCCTAAACGAATCAACAAATGGAACCAGGAGGGATCGGGGGGAAGATTCATCAGAAGTTGAGGAGAAGTTCAGAATCGGCGGTATTTTAAGGAGCGGTTTGGCGGTGACCGTTTGGCAACGGCACGGGGCGGGGGCCGTAGGGCTAATCAAGGGCTAATTAACAGGCAGCGAATGACGGAAACGATGGCGCAATTCACGGGCGATCGGGCAGCGGACGATGGAACAACACCGACAACATCACCGACCGCAGCACCCAGAGCAATACCCACAACAGTACCCACGACAACACCACTAACAGCGCCAGTAACGGCAAAAATAACGCCGCAAATGGAACCTTTGCCTTGCCCCCAGGACAGCGATTCGACTCCGGGGCAAAATTTGGCGGGTTCCATGAATGTGGCACAGAGGGAGCCAACGCATTCAATACCCAAGTATTCAATACCCAAGCATTCCGTACCCAAGCATTCAGTATCCTGTGCAATCCCCTGTGCGATCGCCCTGGGGGGTAACTTGGGCGACGTGGCCGCCACCTTTGAGCGTGCTCTGGCGGCTTTGGATGCCACACCGGGAATTCAGGTGACGGGTCGATCGCGCTGGTATCGCAACCCGCCGATGGGCCCGCCCCAGCCGGACTTTCTGAATGGCTGTGCCCTGTTGAAGGTCGCCCTCAGCCCAGAGGCCTTGCTCGATCGGCTACAAGCTCTGGAAAACGAGGCGGGGCGAGTGCGGACAGTACATTGGGGGCCGCGCACCTTGGACTTGGATTTGTTGCTTTATGGCGATCGGGTGATGCAAACGCCTCGGCTACAAGTGCCCCATCCGGGATTGGGCGATCGGGCCTTTTTTGCGGTTCCCCTGGCGGAAATTGCCCCCGATTGGGTGGAACCGCTCACGGGCCGGGCGATCGCGCAAATCGCCCAAACGCTAGACTGTTCAGCAGTCCTTCCCCTAGCCTAACTCACGATTCATCCGTCCTATGCCCCTTGGAACCGAACTCGCCCACAAACTCCGCGATCGCCTCACCTATCGCGGTCGTAAGTTTGCCTTTGAGGTTGCCCAATTGCGGTTACCCAACGGCGCAGAGGGGGAATGGGAATGTATTCGCCATCCCGGCGGGGCCTTGGCCGTGCCGGTCACTAACGATGGGCAACTGGTGTTGGTGCGGCAATATCGCTTCGCCATGCAAGGGCGCTTGTTAGAGTTTCCGGCTGGAACCGTGGAATTGGGTGAAGATCCGGCGGAAACCATTCGGCGGGAAATTGAAGAAGAAACGGGCTATGCGGCCGCCACTTGGCATTGTTTGGGAGATTTCCCGATCGCCCCGGGCTATTCCGATGAGCTAATTTATGCCTTCTTGGCCACAGATTTGACCAAGCTAGAAAAGCCACCGCTACAAGATGACGATGAAGACATTGAAGTGATGTTGATGACTCCTGAAGTGTTTGAAGAAACGGTGAGATCGGGCGTGATGGTTGATGCCAAAACCGTCACCAGCTACTTTCTAGCCAAGCCTTTTTTAAGCAGTTTCTAGCTCAGCAGTTCCTCGCTCAGAGACTATCTGAGCAGTCATTTGGAGATCTTGCAAAGTACCCATAGTCATCGGAATAAGAAGCTCAAACTTCTGATCTTTGTCGATTAATGAGGCTTACAAGGTCATAGCTCTAGCTTTTCAGGTCTCTTCTAAGGTGCGATCGGTAGCTTAATTATAAATGTTGTGCTTTGGCCCGGACAGGAGCTGACCTCAATTACGCCATGATGCATATCTGTGATGATTTGGTAACTAACAGCTAACCCGAGACCCGTTCCTTTTCCGATGAGTTTAGTGGTGAAAAATGGGTCAAAAATTTTGGCTCGAACGTCCTCTGGAATACCCGAACCATTGTCGGATATCGAAATTTGGATTTGATGCTCTGAAATCAAAGATGTTTGAATCCAAATATCACGAGAATGATGGTTAACAGAGTCGGTTTCTAAGTTGGAGCACTGTTGTTGATCTAGCTCTTCCAAAGCATCGATGGCGTTGTTCAAAAGATTTAAAAAGACCTGATTGAGTTGTGCAGGAGAGCAATAGATACGAGGTAAATTTCCATAGGTTTTGTGGATGGTGATTTTTGATGCCAAGCCCTCAGCTTGTAATCGCCCCTGCACAATAACTAAAACAGACTCCAGACTTTCATGAATATCCACAAACTTGAAAGTTGACTCATCCAATCGCGAAAAGGTTCGATAGGACTTCACAATGTCGCCAATCCGCTGGGAACCTTGCCGCATGGACTGAAAGAGTTGGTAGATATCCGTTTTCAGAAAGTCAAGGTCGATCGCTGCCATCTTGTCTTGGATGGCTTGGCTCGGCTGAGTATGTTCTTGTTGATAGAGCTGAAGCAGTTCCAGTAATTCATCAAAATATTGACGGGCATGGGCTAAGTTTCCATGGATGAAGCTAATGGGATTATTGATTTCATGGGCAAGGCCCGCGACCATGTTGCCTAGGCTTGACATTTTTTCCGCATGGATCAATTGCACTTGAGTTTGCTTTAGCTGATTCAGCGTAGTCTCCAAGCGAAGATTTTGTTGCTTTAGTTCGCGTTCGGTTAGTTGTCGTTCAATTTCTGCTGCCGAACGAGCCGCAAAAATTTTGAGAATGGCTGCCTGCTCCTCATAACTTCGGGTTAAGGGCTGGACGTGTAAACCGGCAATGTGACCAATTGTTTCTCCTGCGATGTTACAAATTGGGATCCCTAGATAGCTCTCTGCCCCCATGGTCACAAGGTCAATGTCCTCAGGGAACTTTTGCTGAATTTTACAGTCATAAATTTGCAGCCCCTTGTTAACCACAACTCCACAAGGTGTTCCCTCCAAAACATAATCAAAATTCATGCCAAAATCATCACCAACCCAAAAGGCTAGGGTTTTTGCTTTAGGAGGTTCACCATCGATGAATTCAGCAATTAATGCATAGCGAATTTGTAGAAGCTCTGCCAGATACCGAACGCAGGCTCGAAAAAACTCTTCGCCAATTTGAGAAGCAATCCCTTCAACAATGAGCTTTAAATCTGATTCCCAATGTCGATGTTCGACCGTTTCAGCAGGCGCTAAAGGGTGTGTGAGTGCAGCGTCAAATGGATGAGGCCGAGGGTGCATAATCGTTTGATGAATTGGGAATTGATGAGGGATTAATCGAAGATGGCAGCCTGATCAGTCATTAGAGGATAAAACTCGTTTGATCGTCACTCTAGACGCTACTCACGATCTCGTCCGGTTGCTTTATGCTGGGATTAAACAAAATCGGATGAGTCATTCTACTTACTTAAGCTCTTCCATTTCCTAAAATACTGATTGAAAGCTACACAACGTCAAGACATGTTATTTTTGATACATAGAAAAACGATTAATGATGACTAATTGGGCAATGACTGTTTTGATGGCTAGGAATTTAGATACAAAACATTACATTTTTCTGAATTATGTACAATGGTTATCAGTAATAACTCATTTTGCCCAAGGATACCGCACAGAATCGCGGATCACGAAGAGGCATTTTGTGGAAACTTGGCAGAGCTTTTGTGTCACCTATGTCTGAATTGCTATTGTTTTGGCATCGAAAAGACCTGCGAATTTCCGATAATTTAGGTCTAGCCCAAGCCGTTGCCCGATCGCCCAAAGTGGTTGGTGTGTTCTGTCTTGACCCCAGGATTCTCGATCGGGATGATGTGGCTCCTGCACGGGTGGCTTATCTAGTCGGTTGTTTGGCAGAGTTGCAGCAAGCCTATCAAGAACGGGGCGGGGATTTCCTGATCCTCAAAGGGGATCCCAGGGTGGAAATTCCCAACCTAGCCGATCGCCTGGGAGCCGTGGCCATAGCCTGGAATTGGGACGTGGAACCCTACGCCTTGGAGCGAGATCGGGCCCTGTTGGTGGCCCTAAAGGAGCGGGGCATTGCTGCTCAAACCCAGTGGGATCAACTGCTCCATGCGCCGGACGAAATTCGCACCGGCTCCGGCACGCCCTACACGGTCTATGGGCCCTTTTGGAAAAACTGGCAGTCTCGATCGAAGGCGGCTCCCGCTCCCACGCCCGATCGCCTCTTGCCCCTCACCGAAGCTGAACGGGCCCAAACCCAGGCGATCCCGCTGCCCACTGCTCGCCAATTGGGGTATCCCTGGGATGGGCCTTGGATTTTGGAACCGGGAACCGCCGCCGCCCGATCGCGTTTGGAAACCTTCTGCCAACGGGCCATTGAAGCCTACGATCCCGATCGCAACTTCCCCGCCCTGGAGGGCACATCGGGCCTGAGCGCCGCCTTGAAATTTGGGGCGATCGGGATTCGGGAAATTTGGCAAGCCAGCGCCAGCGCCCTCGACAACGCCCGCAGCGAAGAAGCCATCAACAGCATTCGCACCTGGCAACAGGAATTGGCCTGGCGCGAGTTTTATCAACATGTGATGTATCACTTCCCCGAACTTGCAGAAGGAGCCTATCGCACCCCCCTCAAAACTTTTCCTTGGGACAACAACGAGGCGTTATTTGAAGCTTGGTGCAAGGGCCAAACGGGTTATCCGATCGTTGATGCGGCGATGCGTCAACTGAATGAAACTGGCTGGATGCACAACCGCTGTCGCATGATTGTGGCTAGTTTCCTAACCAAAGATTTGATTATCGATTGGCGTTGGGGCGAAAAATACTTCATGCAAAACCTAGTGGATGGCGATCTGGCTGCGAACAATGGCGGCTGGCAGTGGAGCGCTTCCAGTGGTATGGATCCAAAGCCATTACGCATTTTTAATCCCGCTAGCCAAGCCCAAAAATTTGATCCAGAAGGTGACTATATTCGCCAGTGGGTTCCTGAGTTGCGCCGGTTGGATACGGGATCATTACTCACGGGAAAAATTACCCCGATCGAGCGGCGATCATTGGGTTATCCCGCCCCGATCGTTGATCACAAAATTCAGCAGGAGCGCTTTAAGCAACTCTACAAAGCCCAAAAAGCCTAATCATCTAAATGAAGGGCTAAAAAGTCGATCGCGAGCAAGGGTTAGCAGTTTAGCGAATTAACCAATTCTCCAATCGTAATCCTTGCACGCGAGAGAGATCAGAATCATTGGAAATCAAAATCCAATTTTGGGCGATCGCCGTGGCCGCAATTAAAATATCTGCATCTTGAATTAAGCAACCGCGCGATCGTAGATCTGCATAAATTTCGCTGGCAATATTAACAATTTCGGGATGCGTCACCGGCAAGATATCGACCAATTGGCAAAAATCAGTAAAGGCTTGAATTTTCTTCTGCGACTTGTTCGCCAATAATCCACGCCGACATTCAAAGTAGGTAATAGCGCTAATAGCGATTGGCATCACCACAATCATCTCAAGAAACTTAGCTTTTACTGAGGTGTTGCCCTGTATGATGGCACTCACAATATTCGTATCCAGCAGATAGCCAACCAACATTATTTCCCCTCAATGATGGCTACGAATTCCGCTTTCTCTGCGTCGGATTCTTCGGCTGTAATCTGACTAAATGTTTCCATGACTAGCCATAGGCTCACACGCTTCAGAAGCGTTTCCTCTGGTGCGGCTAAGATGGCTCGCCAACGATCGGGCGATTGCGAAAGGGAAGATGACACCCGATCGAGCACTGGCCGTTTCAAGCCAGGATCCCAGTCGGGATGTGCTGCCAAGGCCTGATCAATTAGTTTTTCAATCCGGGCGATTGCCCCTTCTAGGGTGGGTTCTGAGGGCGCGGCCGATTCGATCGCCCCATCCCAGCCCAGGAGCGATCGCACCAAGTCCCAAATCAGCCGCAGCCGATCACCCACCGATAACCGCAACGCTGCCGATCGCAAGTCTCCTGAATTCATCCCCTTGTCCTCCGCTGTGCAAGGCTTAACCAATCAACCAGTTTTCCAATCGTAATCCTTGGACTCGTGTGAGATCAGAGTCATTGGAAATTAAGACCCAATTTTGGGCGATCGCCGTGGCCGCAATCAAAATATCCGCATCTTGAATTAGGCAACCGCGCGATCGCAAATCCGCATAAATCTCGCTGGCAATTTCCACAATTTCGGGATACGTCACCGGCAAGATATCCACAGTCTTATAAAATCGCTGAAACGCCGACAACTTATTGGGTGATGGTCTCGCGAGCAAGCCCCGCTTAATTTCGTAATAGGTTATTGAGCTAATTTTGACTGAAATTCCACGTAATTTAGCCTGACTAAATCGATTGGTAGCCAGGGAATTACCCACCATGAGTGCCGTCACAATGTTGGTATCTAACAAAATACCCATAGTGCTAACGAGTCCCGATTTCGGCTAGCTCTACCAATTCCTCAGCCGTGCAATTTTGGGTTAATTCCGTGGTGGCAGCGTGGGCTATTGCAATATCTGCGATTGCCTTTTTCAGGGATTCTGTTGATTGCTGTAAGACAGCCTGACAAAGATCAGAATCCCCCTCCAGTAACTCTTGCAGGTGTTGTAACAAGACCGATCGATCCACAGATTGTGCTAAATCTGATGTCAGCAGAATTGGATCGAGTAGGCGTTCTATTCTGGCGATCGCCCGTTCTAGGCTAGGTTCTGCGGGTGCGGCCAACTCGATCGCCCCATGCCAGCCCAGGAGTGATCGCACCAAGTCCCAAATCAGCCGCAGCCGATCACCCACCGATAACCGCAGCGCGGCCGATCGCAATTCCCCTGAATTCATCCCCTTGTCCTCCGCTGTGCAAGGCTTAACCAATCAACCAGTTTTCCAATCGTAATCCTTGGACTCGTGTGAGATCAGAGTCATTGGAAATTAAGACCCAATTTTGGGCGATCGCCGTGGCCGCAATTAAAATATCCGCATCTTGAATTAAGCAACCGCGCGATCGTAGATCTGCATAAATTTCGCTGGCAATATTGACAATTTCCGGATGCGTCACAGGCACAATATTAACAAGCTGACAGAATCGATCAAATAGTTCTAATTGTTTGGGTGCTGCCTTTGCTAATAGACCCCGCCTAATTTCATAGTAGGTCATGGCGCTAATGGCTACGGACTCAGTTGCCAATAATGATCGAAGCTGAGACAGTAGTTGAGAATCCCGTTTTAAAAACTCACTGATGATATTGGTATCTAGTAAATAAACCATTTGGTTTATCGCCCTTCAATCAGTCGCTGTAATTCTGCCTGATCTGCTTCAGATTCATCCTCACTGGCTGCGAGTAAGGCTTCAGTGGCTAATAGCAATGCTACTTTTTTTGCTAACTCCGCCTCTGGCATGGCTAATAGGGTTTGCCAATGGTTCGGGGATTGGGCGAATGTGTGGGGCAAGTTATCCAGCAAACGGGTCTTGAGTTGTGGTTGGTAGTGCGGCTGGTGACTTGCCGCCTGGTCAATCAGCGGCTCAATTCGGGCGATCGCCTGTTCTAGGGTGGGTTCTGCGGGCGTGGCCGATTCGATCGCCCCATCCCACCCCAGGAGCGATCGCACCAAGTCCCAAATCAGCCGCAGCCGATCGCCCACTGATAATCGCAGCGCGGCCGATCGCAATTCCCCTGGGTTCATCGCTTTATCCTCCACTCGATCGCCTATTGCGATCTTGACACAAGCACTTTGGCAACGGGCGATCTCCGGTTTCCCCAATAGTCAACAAAAACCCCAGCCGATCGCCCTAAATAAGCGACTAACTAGGGATATTCGACAGCGCACCAACTGTTAATTGGCGTGGATCATAGGCAAGGGTTCGATCGGGGCGGCGATCGGAACCCACTGACAAAAACAAACGGCGATCGCTTCAAACGCACTCCCCATCTCCCGGGGTTCATAAACCTCAACCCGCGTGACTTGCCAATTGCTGAGGCGGCTGTGAGTACTGGCGGCGGGAAATTGCGGATCGATCGCCGACTCAACCCGCACATAATCGCGCAATCGATAACCCGGTTGCGGCAACGGGCGCTGAGACGCATCGTAATACTCGGCCAAAATATCCGTCAGGCTACCACCGGGCATCAGTTGCCGATCGTCCCACCCTTCCGCGTCGGCTGTCTCCGTTTTGAAAATGATGTAGCGTCCCATGGTCTGCCTCAGTCTTCAGGGGCGAGCCGGGCTAGTGACAACGAGGCTATATCGTCGGTTGCCCATCGCCCACCAAGTAACAGGGATGCTAATTTAGAGGTATCGCCTTTCTATTACACATCCGTCAATCCTACTATTTGCAGGATTGCTCAACTTTTGACCTGCACTTTGCCAAGTCTGCCAATAGCAAATTGTATAAAACCAGAAAAACATGAAAATTCAAAAAATCTCCATCCATGGGCTATTTGGCGTTTTCGATCATGAAATATCGTTGAACTTAAGCGAAAAAATTACAATCATTCACGGACCGAATGGGTTTGGGAAAACAGCTATTTTGAGAATGTTGAATGGATTTTTCAATACTCAATATTCTGTTTTCAAGAAAACTTCATTCAAAGACTTCCGAATTGACTTTGTCAATGGAAATAGCATCATAATCAGAAAAAATGTAAAAGATAAAGCGCCGGTTCACATGCAAGATATCGAATTCATCTATCACGAACTAGAGCAAGAAGACAAAATTTTTCGCCTAAGAAGTAACCAAGCAACATCGAAGCAAAAAGTGCAAAATTTTCGCTTCCATCCTGACACTTGGGAAGAAATCATACCCGAAATTCGCCAAATCGGAATGAGAATGTGGCAGGATCTACCCACAGGAGAAACTCTGACTGCTCAAGAGGTTTTTGAAAAGTACGAAAATTTGCTAACTGATGAAGGCAATTCACACACAGAAGATGACTGGCTAATTAAATTAAAAAGTGATGTTCATATTCGACTCATTGAATCACAACGATTATTGAATTTTCTTCCCAATCGTTCTTCTGGGAGTTACTTTGGTTCGCCTTTAATGTCTCCTACAGTACTAGCCTATTCAGAAGAAATTGCTCAACTCATTAAATCGAAACTTGCAGAATATGGTGCAACTTCTCAGTCTCTCGATAGAACCTTTCCTGCAAGAGTGGTCAAGCAACCATTATCTCCTGAAGTTACAGATGAACAACTCCGCCAGCAATTGGATGAGCTAGAAAAAACCCGCTCTGGATTGATTGAGATTGGTCTACTAGACCAGGATGGGGATACAGAGTTACTAACTCAACTGCAATCAATTGATGAGAGTACTCGAAATGTTCTTTCAGTCTACATTGAAGATGTTGAGAAAAAACTTGACGTTTTCCGTGAAATTGCAAACAAAATTAACTTACTTAAAAGGATCATTAATAAAAAATTCTCTTACTCTTATAAAGAGATCAACTTTAGCAAAAATAAAGGATTTGTTTTTAATACACTATATCATCCTAATTCGCCAGATCATGGCACAGTCTCACCGACAGACTTATCATCTGGTGAGCAACATGAACTAGTACTTCTGTATGAATTACTGTTCAAGGTTCAGCCAAATTCCTTAGTCTTAATTGATGAACCTGAACTTTCGCTTCACGTAGGCTGGCAGTCTCAGTTCTTAAAAGATTTGCAAGAGATTACAGAGCTTGCCGATCTTGATATTCTGATTGCCACCCACTCTCCTGATATTATTCAAGACCGTTGGGATTTGACTGTGGAGTTAGAAAGACCGCAGCAATGAGAGATCATATTTCTGTTAATCGCGAGGCGAATGCTATTCACATGAGGAGAAGCACATTTTCTGGTGCTTTTTTATTGATTGAAGGTAACTCAGATAGAACCTTCTATGAACGCTTTATCGATGACAAAGAATGCCAGATAGTAGTAACTTCAGGAAAGTCAAGAGCTATCAGTATTCTAAAGATTCTGGAAGGTTTTAGTTTCCAAGGTGTGGTTGCTATTGTTGATGCAGATTTTGATCGACTTGAAAATTTCGTCTCTACAAGTCCTAATTTGATTCAGACAGACACGCATGACTTAGAAACTATGCTTCTGATTTCACCTGCTCTTGAAAAGGTAATTCGCGAGTTTGGAATTCGGAGTGACGATGAAAGCTCTAGACAGAAAATGACTGATTTTAGTAATACAATCAGAACGAAACTTCTTGACTGTGGAATACCTATTGGATATTTGAGGTGGATTTCCTTACAGGAGTCGCTGGACTTAACTTTTGATGGGATTGAGTTTGCCAAATTTATTGATGGAAAAACACTTCAAATTTGTCTAAGAAATCTCATAAGGGAAGTTAAAAATAAGTCGCAAGCTCATTTATTACAAACTGAAGATCTGCAAACGGAAATAGAAAATCAAAGAGATGATAGTCATGATCCTTGGCAAGTTTGCTGTGGACATGACTTAGTTCAAATTCTATCCCTTGGATTGCGCCAACTTGCTTCCAAGAAGAATAAATCTGAAGTAAAACCAGATGATTTAGAGCGAAGCTTACGACTTGCTTATGAGGGAGTATTTTTCTACCAGACACAGCTTTATACAAAAATTTGCCTGTGGGAAAGCAACAATCCTACGTTTCGAGTTCTACACAATAGCAGTGCTTGAAATCTATAGGCTTCAAAATGTTGTGTTGCCACCACAGTCTTTTTGACTGTCGAGCCAATGCCAACATTCATCGCAAAAATAACCCCAGTCGATCGCCCTGAATAAGCAACCAACTGGGGTCAGGGAATCGGGCAGCTCATCACCACCCGATCGCCCTAGAAAATCAAACCTAAACCGTGGCGGCTACCTTTTCCTCAGCGGGGTTGGCATTCGCTTCCGGCGTGTTCGCTTCCGACGGCGGCACCACTTGCCAGAACTTGGGCAAGCTGTTCGCCCAATCAGCCAAGATTGCCTTCGCCTTCGGGCTGCCGGTCTTTTCGGCATGGGCTTCGATCAGCGTCTTCAGTTGCTCCTCGCCCGCCGGGGTGCAAACCCGCTGGATCTTGACGATTTCGCCGTTCACCTTGCCGGGGAAGCTGCCGTCTTCGTCGTAGCAGTAGGCCAAACCGCCGGTCATGCCTGCGCCCACGTTGCGACCCGTGGAACCGAGCACCACGATCGTGCCGCCGGTCATGTATTCGCAGCAGTGGTCGCCTGCACCCTCGATCACCGCTTGGCCCTTGGAGTTGCGCACGCCGAACCGCTCACCGGCCCGACCGCTGGCGTAGAGCACGCCGCCGGTGGAACCGTAGAGACAGGTGTTACCCACGATCGCGTTGTCTTCCGGCGCGAAGGTGGCTTCGGCGGGCGGACGAACGATGATTTCGCCGCCGTTCATGCCCTTGCCCACGTAGTCGTTGGACTCGCCAATCAGCTCCAGGGTCATGCCGTTGATGTTGAAGGCTCCGAAGCTTTGGCCGGCGCTGCCCACGAAGGTGAGGTGCAGATGCCCTTCAAAGCCCTTGTCGCCGTAGCGCTTGGCGATGTTGCCGGAAACCCGCGTGCCCACGGAGCGATCGGTGTTGACGATTTTGATTGTCTTGCTGACCGAGCCTTGGTAGCGGATTGCCCGTTGGATGTCCTCATCACCCAGGATTGCGTTGTCTAGCACCACATCGTTGCTGTGGGGGCGGGGGCTGTGGTTCAGCCAGGAGCGATCGCCCCGGGTGTCGGGCAGGTTGGTCAAAATCGACAGGTCGATCGCCTGGGTCTTGGTCAGGCTGGCATCTTCGCGGCGCTTCAGCAAATCGGCGCGGCCGATCACCTCATCGAGGCGACGGAAGCCCAACCGGGCTAGCAACAACCGCACTTCCTGAGCCACGAAGTAGAAGAAGTTGACCACATGGTCGGGAATGCCGGGGAACCGCTTGCGCAGGTGCTCCTGTTGGCTGGTGACACCCACGGGGCAAGTGTTCATGTGGCAAACGCGGGCCATGATGCAGCCCTCGGCGATCATCGCGATCGTCCCGAAGCCGAATTCTTCACCACCCATCAGGGCCGCCATCAACACATCCCAGCCGGTCTTGAAGCCACCATCGACCCGCAGGACGACCCGATCGCGCAGGCCGTTTTCCATCAGGGACTTGTGGACTTCTGCCAGGCCCAATTCCCAGGGGCTACCGGCGTGCTTGATCGAGCTGAGGGGCGAAGCGCCCGTGCCGCCGTCGTGGCCGGAAATTTGGATCACGTCGGCGTTGGCCTTGGCCACCCCGGCGGCCACCGTGCCGATGCCCACTTCGGCCACCAGCTTCACGGACACCTTGGCGCGCGGGTTGATTTGGTGCAGATCAAAGATCAGTTGGGCCAAATCCTCGATCGAGTAGATGTCGTGGTGGGGCGGCGGCGAAATCAGGGTCACGCCGGGCTTCGATCGCCGCAGCATGGCGATGTAGGGGCTGACCTTTTTGCCGGGGAGCTGACCGCCCTCACCGGGTTTCGCGCCTTGGGCCACCTTGATTTCGATTTGTTCGGCGCTCATCAGGTATTCCGGGGTCACGCCAAAGCGCCCCGAAGCCACCTGTTTGATCGCGGAGCTGGCCGTGTCGCCGTTCCGCAGGCCCTTCAGGTGCGGGAAAGTGGCGGACAGGCCGTTTTCGTCCACATCGTTCAGGGTCGTGTAGCGGCGCGGATCTTCGCCGCCTTCGCCGGAGTTGGACTTGCCACCAATCCGGTTCATGGCGATCGCCAGCACCTCATGGGCTTCCGGCGACAGGGCCCCCAGGGACATGCCGCCCGTGCAAAACCGCTTCAGAATCGACTCGATCGACTCCACCTCGTCCACGGAAATTGGGCTGCGGCTGGTGTCGAAGTCCAGCAAGTCCCGCAGGGCCGTGGGCGTGCGCTGCTGCAAATAGCGCTTGTAGACGCTGTAGTGGTCGTAGGCTTCCGTGCTGAGGGCTTGGGCACCGGGCATCCATTCGCCCTCGGGCGTTTGGGCCTTGAAGGCATCGACAGCCTTGTGCAGGGCCTTGGCCATTTCCGGCGAGTTCATGTGGTATTCGCCGCCCTTGCGGTACTGGACGAAGCCCATATTTTCCAACTTCTTGGCCGTCAGTTCGGGGAAGGCCGCCGCATGGAAGGTCATCACCTCTTGGGCCAGTTCCGCCACGCCCAAGCCACCAACGCGGGAAGGCGTACCCACAAAGGCCAGGTCAATCAGCTCGCGGCCAATCCCGATCGCCTCGAAAATTTGCGCCCCATGGTAGCTCGCCAGCAGCGAAATCCCCATCTTCGAGAGGATCTTCAGCAACCCGGCTTCCACGGCGGCCCGGTAGTTAGCCTGGGCTTGCTCGATCGAGCAGGCCGGCAACTTACCGCTGCCCATCAGGTTTTGGGTGCGATCGCTGTTCCACCAATGGCGGATGCTTTCTAACGCCAGGTAAGGACAAACGGCACTGGCCCCAAAGCCCACCGCACAGGCAAAGTGGTGGGTGCTCCAGCATTGGGCCGTGTCCGCCACGATCGATACCTGCATCCGCATTCCTTGGCGGATCAAGTGGTGGTGAACCGAGCCGATCGCCACCAGCGGCGGAATATAGGTGGTTTCCGGCGACAGACTATCGGTGCGATCGCTCAGGATCAGGATTTCTGCGCCGCCTTGCACCGCTGCCACGGCCTGCTCTTGCAGAGCTGTAATCGCCGCCCGCAGACCCGCCGGGCCATCGGCCGTGCTGTAGAGCGTTGAAAGGGTGACCACTTGCATCCCCGACTCGGACAGCTTGTCCAGTTCCGCTTCATTCAGCACGGGCGAGCTGATTTTCACCAGGCGAGCTGCTTCCGGAACAGGTTGCAGCAGGTTGCCGCGCCGCCCCAGGTGCATTTCCAGGGACATCACCAGCTTTTCGCGCAGGGGGTCGATCGGGGGGTTGGTGACCTGGGCAAACCGCTGCTTAAAGTAGTCGTAGAGCAAGTGGGGCCGGGTCGAGAGCACTGCCAAGGGGATGTCATCGCCCATGCAGTAGGTCGGCTCCTTGCCGTTGGCCGCCATGTCCACAATCACCAGATCCAGATCCTCAGCGGTGTAGCCAAAGGCCGTTTGGTGTTGTAGCAGGCTGGCTTCTTCTCGGGTCTTGTTGGTCGCAAAGGGTTGGGCCGTCAATTGCTGCTGATGGTCGCGCACCCAGTCACCGTAGGGATGCTGGCGAGCCACCTTTAGCTTCAGATCCCAATTTTTGAGGACTTCACCGGCTTCCAGATCCACGGCGATCGCCTGGCCGGGGCCGAGCCGACCCTTTTCGAGGATGTTCTCGATCGGGATGTCCACCACACCAGCTTCCGAACCCACAATGATGTAGTCGTCGCGGGTGATGCAGTAGCGGGCGGGGCGCAGACCGTTGCGATCGAGCGTGGCACCCACAATCTTGCCATCGCCAAACACCAGCAGCGCCGGGCCATCCCAGGGTTCTTGCACCCCGCGATAGTAGTTGTAGTAATCGACGATTTCCGGGTGATCGGCCAAGTCCGGCTGATTTTCGTAGGCTTCCGGCACCAACAGGGTGACGGCTTCCAGGATGCTGCGGCCCGATCGCACCAGCAGTTCCAGCGAGTTATCCAAGTTGGCCGAGTCGCTGTTTTCGTAGCTGACGATCGGCTTGAGGGCGTTCAGCTCCTCGGGAGTCCAATTTTCATGGGCCAAATCCGCCTGCTTGGCCAGCATCCAGTTCAGGTTGCCTAGCAGGGTGTTGATTTCCCCGTTGTGGCCCAGCATCCGCATCGGTTGCGCCAACGGCCAGCGGGGCATCGTGTTGGTGCTGAAGCGGCGGTGATAGACCGCCCAAGCGCTGGTGTAGTCCGGGTTGGTCAAGTCTTGGTAGAAGCGGCCCAAGACCTCCGATCGCACCATGCCCTTGTAAATAATCGTGTGGTTCGACAGGGAACAGGCGTAGAACCCTACGGATTGGGAAGTAACTTTTGTATCATCCTCACCGAGTGCCCGCACCACTGCATTTCCGAACCGACGGCGCAGTTGGTAGAGTTGCCGTTCCAGGGCATCGCCGGTTAGGGTGGATTCAATAATCACCTGCTCGATCGTCGGCAGGTTCTCGCGGGCTTGGATGCCCAGCACCTCGGGGCGGGTGGGCACGACACGCCAACCCAGCAGGGTCAAACCAACCTCCGCGATCGTCGCGTCAATGGCGGCCTTGGTTTTGGCCAGCTTGTCCGCATCCAACGGCAGGAACAACATCCCCACCGCCGTACGATCGCGATCGATGGTCTTGCCTTCAGTGGCGGCCCACTGCTCAATCAGGGTCCAGGGAATTGCCGTCATCACCCCTGCGCCGTCGCCCGAGTCGCGATCGGCACTGCAACCGCCCCGGTGCTCCATGCAGCCCAAGGCAATCAGGGCTTTTTCCACCAAGTCGTGACTGGCTTGGGCCTGGCGCTGGGCAATGAAACCCACGCCACAGGCATCGCGCTCCTCAGTCAGGTAGCGCAACCCGGATTCCGGCATTACCGGCAACGGATTGCTGGAAAACACAGGGGCTTGGCTGGTGCGGTCACTCATAGTGGATCGGGTGGACTAGGCGATCGGGGTGAATAAAAAAACAGACAGCGAGGGCGATCGAGCCACAGCGGCAATCAGGTAGCCGCTGCTGAGATCGATCAAGCTAGAGTCGATCGGATGCGATCGAAACTACAGAGTTTGCGTTATGACTGGGTTAAAAGACCGTCTGTTGAGCTTGGTCTTGAGTCCCCGGCAAAACGACCGGAATACATAGCCAGAGGGCCTTACTGATTGTCCGGTGAACGCGGTTGCACTGGTTGTATTGGCAACTACTGATTAGCACTGATCGGTAACGATCGTGTCAATCGCTGGCGGAACCGGCATCGGGAGCACGGGATGAGCACGCGGGCGATCAACTTTAATCCCATGACCCAGTTCAATCCCATGGCCAAGGGCCAAAACTGCCGGAAGCAGAGCCAGTTAACCGCGATTGGGTTGGTCGGATCGGAAGATTGGTGCGCACATCCGCCAGCACAAATCGTCATTCATCGAGTCGTACAGATGACTGGGGAGTGAGGGGGTGCACCAAAATGATTCGAGCCTTCAGGATAGTCAGCAAACCCAATTCTAAAGAAACTGTAGCGCTTTAATCTAGATCGGCCCTTGGCGTTTATGCAACTGATCGGCCAACGATTGTCGATCGAATGCTGATTGGAATCGATCCGAGTTGCTGACCCAGTTGCCAAAACTGCCCGTTGAATGGTTCATCCTCGCTGCCATTTCCCCGCGAGCGAACAGACCCGGATAGGTTCCCCAGCCCCAATCCTGCCGTTGTTCAGATCCCTGGCGGCGATTCGACCCGATCGCGCTACACTTTTGCCAGGGTTGGCTTAGCCGCCCAGCGACCCGCGCCCTTCACTTTCGCGTCCCTGCTGTCCCATGCCCATTGCCGTCGGAACGATCGAAACCCTTGGCTTTCCCTCCATCCTGGCCGCCGCCGATGCCATGGTGAAAGGCGGGCGCGTCACCTTGGTGTTTTTTGACAAGGCCGAAAAGGGCAACTTTTTCATCACCATTCGCGGCCCTGTGTCCGAAGTGGAACGGGCCATGGAAGAAGGGATCAAAGCGGCGAAAGCGGTTTATGGCGGCCAAGTGATGAGCCACTACATCATTCCCCACCCCTACGAAAACACGGAGGGCGTGATGCCGATCGACTACACCCCCGAAAGCGAACCCCACCGCGTCACCTAAACTTTCAATTATTTTTCTATTCAAACGAAAACGGGAATTGGATCGAGAGATCTGAGATAGCAACTGAGAGGATGTCTGAGAAGCATCTTTCAGTACGGGCCAAGCATCAATTATCGTGGGGGCAAGGGGCTTAAGCCCCTTGTTTGCGTTGATCGCTGGAGCATGTTGATCGCTGGAGCATACAGAGTAGCAATTTTGGCTTTTCAGACATCCTCTGAGATAGCAACGCTGAAATGATCAAGGTGGAGCTGCATCATGATTGCTCAAATTCAGCCTCCATTTCCGTCTCAATTCATGACCGTTTCGGAGTATTTGGCTTGGGAATCTGAGCAGCCCATTAAGCACGAATATATCCATGGGCAGGTGTATGCCATGGCGGGCGGAACCTTGCCCCATAACGATATTGCGGTGAACTTAACCAGCGCCCTGCGGGGATTTTTGCGGGAAACAGGCTGCAAAGTGCGAATGGCTGATGCCAAGGTGCGGGTTAGCGCTGCCGGGCCATATTTTTACCCCGATTTAGTTGTGAGTTGCGACGATCGCGATCAACGGGCGATCGAGGCCATCAGTTACCCCAAATGCATTGTTGAAGTGCTATCCCCCAGTACCGCTGGGTTCGATCGCGGTGACAAATTTCGCTACTATCGCCGCATTCCAACCTTGGAAGAATACGTGCTAATTGATGCGGAAAAGGTGGGAGTTGATTGCTACTGCAAAACGAGTGCTGGGAAGTGGGAATTAACCGCATATCCTGACGATGCAGCCGATCCAAATCAGCCGATTCTGGAGCTGCTGAGCCTCAATTTTGCTTGTCCGTTGTCGTTGGTTTACGAAGAGGTGGAACTGAGCCAAGCGATCGATCCAAATCCCATAGATTCTGCTCGATCGGCTGAATCATGATCACCCGTCTCTGTTCAGCGCGGATGCGCTCGATCGCCCTCTGCGCTGCCGCCACTGATGCAAGATAGGTGACTTGCGCTCCTATGGATGAATTGCTGGGAGCAACGACATTCTAGCTTTGAGGAGCAGTCAGTTTTCAGGTTTCAAAACTCCCGCTTCCAACTGATCAAGATAGATAAATTCTGGTGCTTTTACACCGGCTTGTTTGCGAATTTCTACCAACTCCGGTGACTCAAAAAACGCCCTAGCATCTTGAATTGAAGTCCAATGGGAGAAGTGAACAATTTTGTTGGGATCGCATTCATCCCGCAATACCTGATAGGAGCGCTCCCCTGCCTGTTGGCGAATGTTGGCAGCGCCGTCAAAAATCGCTTTCCAAGTGGCGTAATCTTCCACTTCATGAATGATCAACACATGGGCCATGATGCAATCAACCTCTTACACGAATATTAGGTGAAAAATCCCCAAGAGCACCTAGGAGATGGCGCGATCGCCCATCGGCGCTTGGTGTTGCAGGAGGTGAACTACGGCTTGGGTGCGATCGCGCACGCCCAGTTTTTGCAAAATGGCATGGACATGCACCCGCACCGTGCCGGGGGCAATATGCAAGGTTTGGGCAATGTCTTGGTTGCTTTGCCCTTGAGCGATCAGATGCAAAATTTCCTGTTCCCGGTGGGTGAGTTCCTCGATCGCCCCATGGATCAGGCGATCGCCCCGACTCGTCACGGTTTGAGGAAGGCTGGATGCGCCCGATTGGGCCATGGCCGCTTGGATTTGGCTGGTGGCCAGGTCGTCCCACCAGGAAGCCCCGGCGGCGATCGATCGCATCGCCAGAATCAACGTCTCGGCGCTAATTCCCTTGCGACAATAGCCGCGTGCTCCGGCGGCCACCAACCGGGCGATCGCGTCGGGTTCGGCACGGGAGGTGAGCACCAGCACAGGCAAAGCGGGCTGAATCTGCACCAGTTGCCGACAGGTTTCCACGCCGCCCAGCCCCGGCAACCCAATATCCAGTAGCGCCACCGCAAAACATTGTTGGCGAGCCAGCTCGATCGCCTGTTCGCCATCGGCCGCCGCCGCCACCTGCCAATCGGCTTCCTGTTGGAGCCGGATCGTCAGACCCAGGCGAAATAGTTCGTCGTCTTCAATCAGCAGAATTTGCATGGACTGCGGGGGTAATTGGCGGAGGACAAGCGGCCAGCTCCACCAGAAAGGTTGCGCCTTGGGGCGATCGATTCTCTGCCCAGATTCTACCGCCGTGGGCTTCAACGATTTGGCGGCTGAGATAAAGCCCCAAGCCGGAGCCGGTGAGCTGCCGATCGCTGCCCGCTTGATAGAACCGATCGAACAGCTTGGGCAGCGCCGCCGGGGGAATACCGGGGCCCGAGTCCGAAACCTCCAGCCGGTGGCAAGACCCGAGCGATCGCAACTGCACCAAAATTTGCGAGTCGCGCGGCGCATGGTTCAGGGCGTTCAGCAACAAGTTATCGATCGCCCGTTCCAACTGCAAGGCATCGGCCGCCACCCAAAAGCTGGCCCAAAAGCCCGAGTCGCCGCGCTCTAGGCGAATCGTGACCCGCCGCCCCGCCGCCAACACCCGCAACGGCGCGATCGCCCGTTCCGCCAGCTCCCCCAACTCCCAAGGCTGGCGATCGAGCAAAACCCCTTCCGCGTCGTTGCGATAGATTTCCAAGACGCTTTCCAGCAGGCGCAAGCTGTTGCGATGGCTGCGTAACATCACCGCCAGTACCTGTTGCTGTTGTTCGGTGGCGGGGCCCAGTTGCTGGGCTTGGAAGGCTTCCAGGGTGGCGATCGCCCCGAGCAGCGGCGTTTTTAGGTCGTGGGTCAAGGTGGCAGCAAAGTCTTCGCGCAGTTGGGCGAGCTGGCTTTGGGCGGTCAGTTGGGCCTGTTGTTGGGCCAGCCGGGTGCGATCGCGCCGGGCCCGATCGCTCAACAGGGCCGTGACCAACAGGGCCAAGCCCACCAACAACCGATTGGTGATGGCGGCCGGTGAACCCATCACCCCGGCCGGGATCCACAAATTCAGCAACACCAGCCCGATCGCCCCCAGGGTGACAACCATGGTGGTTTTGGGCCGACCATAGGCCCCCACCAGCCCGACCGGAACCACATACAAGTAGCCCAACACGTAATCGGTGGGGGTCAAAAACTCAGCGGCGATCGCCAGCGCCGTCCAAAGCACCGTGGCGCTTGCGATCCAAACCCGTTGCCGGGCGAAAGGGGCTGACGAGGGCGATCGCCGAGTCATGGCATTGTCCTGAGGTTGGCAGTGAGGTAGCGCTGCGAGATCGTGGGGGCAAGGGGCTTAAGCCCCTTGTCTGGCCGGCTGATGGGGCAATCGATCGGTCAAGTGGCAGGCTAAACGATTGGTATAGATCGACGATCGACTAGGCCTGATGTTTAGACCGATTGATAGATGGCGGATTCGGGGCGATCGCCCGACGATCAAGGGAATTCCCCAGCAACCGCGATGGGGCTGATGGGGGTCTAGTCTTTCGTCCGATCGAGCGATCGGGTCTTTATGCTATCGGGCTGGCTGCAAATTGCCCTGACTTTGTTGATCGTGGGGGCGATCGCCCCGTTTTTAGGGCGCTACATGGCGCGGGCATTCCAGGGGCCGGACTGGCTGCCCGAACGCTGGCTATACCGGCAAATTCGCCACCGCACCGATGAGCCGATGACCGGCGGGCAATACCTGCGGGCGGTGCTGGCTAGTAACTTGGCGATCGGGCTGGTGGGTCTGGGCGCGTTTTGGCTGCAAGACCGCTTGCCCCTGAATCCCACCGGGTTGGGTGCGCCCAATTGGGATTTGGCGGTGCATACGATCGCCTCCTTTTTAACCAACACCGACCAGCAACATTACTCGGGTGAAACGGCGATTACCTACGGTTCCCAAGTGGGAATTTTGGGCTATTTGCTATTTTTCTCGGCGGCGACAGGGCTGGCGGTGGGGATCGCGTTCATTCGCGGCCTGAGTGGGCAACCCCTGGGCAATTTCTATCGGGATTTGACCCGATCAATCACGCGGGTGTTGTTGCCCCTGTCGTTGCCGATCGCCCTGTTGTTGTTGCTGAATGGCGTGCCGGAAACCCTGGCCGGCCCGGCGATCGCGAGCACCTTGGAAGGCGCAACCCAGGCGATCGCCCGCGGCCCTGTGGCCCACTTTGAAGCGATTAAGCAACTGGGGGAAAACGGCGGCGGATTCTTTGCCATTAACTCCGCTCACCCCTTTGAAAATCCCAACAATTTCACCAACAGTTTAGAAATTGTGGCGATGTTGGCGATTCCCACCAGTTTGATTTTTACCTATGGGGAAATTAGCCAAAACCGGCGACAAGCTTGGTGGCTATTTGGCCTCGTTGGCAGCATTTTTCTGGGCTTAGTTGCCCTCAGTGCGATCGCGGAATGGCAAGGCAACCCAACCCTGGCTCCCGGCCCCAACCTGGAAGGCAAAGAACAGCGCTTTGGTTGGGCCCAAACGGCCCTTTGGGCCGTGACCACCACGGCCACCATGTGCGGCGCAGTCAACGGAATGCATGATTCCCTGATGCCGGGCAGTGGTTTGGCCACCTTGCTGGGGTTGTTTTTACAGATGGTTTGGGGTGGCCAAGGCACCGGCACGGCCTATCTGTATGTGTTCCTGATTTTGACGGTGTTTTTAACCGGCTTGATGGTCGGTCGCACACCGGAATTCCTGGGCCGAAAAATTGAAAAACGGGAAATTATTTTGGCCAGTGCGATCCTGCTGGTTCACCCGGTATTTGTGTTGATTCCTGGGGCGATCGCCCTGGCCTTTCCCGAGCAATTGGCGGGCATTTCTAACCCCGGTTTTCACGGGGTTTCCCAGGTGATTTATGAATACGCCTCGGCGGCGGCCAACAACGGCTCGGGCTTTGAGGGCTTGGGTGACGGGACGCTGTGGTGGAACCTGTCGGCCACGGTCAGCATGTTGGCGGGGCGCTACCTGCCGATCGCGGCGTTGCTGTTACTGGCGGACGGCATGGCCCAAAAGCAACCGGCTCCGGCCACCTCGGGCACGCTGCGCACGGACACGTTTTTGTTCACAACGGTGACGGGCGTAACGATTTTGATTTTGGGCTTGTTGACCTTTTTCCCGGTGTTGGCCCTGGGGCCGATCGCCGAAGGATTTGCCCTGCGTTAGGGGGCATCAATCCCGTTGCCGTAGGGGTTGGGTCTCCCAACCCTGACCCGAGTGATCGCTCCCAACCTGTCCACCACCGGGCATGTCAGGGATCGTGGGGGCTGGGCGGGGAGACCCCGCCCCTACAACCACCGGGCATATCAGGGATCGTGCGGGCCGGGCTGGGCGAGGAGACTCGCCCCTACAACCACTGGGAATGTCAGGGATCGTGGTGGAGCCGTTAATCCATTCAGCGCTTTTGTTAGGAACCGTCTGTCTATGAATAATCTTGCGAAAAAGATGCGGCGAACTCCGGGTGGCCCCCGATCGCAACGTCGCCACACACCCAAAGTCAGTCATCAGGGCTTATATGGCCGCGCTGTCCAGCAGGCTTTTTGGAAGCTGGATCCGCGCCAGGCGGTGCATAACCCGGTGATGTTTGTGGTTTGGCTGGGCACGGTGGTGACCCTGCTGCTGACGATCGCCCCGGATTTGTTTGGCTCCTTGGCCGATCCGAATGCCCGGACGGTGAACGGCGCGATCGCCCTGATTCTGTTGGCGACGGTTTGGTTTGCCAACTTGGCCGAGGCGATCGCCGAAGGACGCGGCAAGGCCCAAGCCGATGCCCTGCGGGCCACGAAAGCCGACACGATCGCCCGGCGGCTGTTGCCCGATGGCAGCGAAGAAGCCGTGGCCGCCTCCCGATTGCAACGGGGCGATCGGGTGCGGGTGAGCGCCGGAGACATGATCCCCGCCGATGGGGAAGTGTTGGCCGGGGTGGCTTCGGTGGATGAGTCGGCGATTACCGGCGAATCGGCTCCGGTGCTGAAGGAACCGGGATCGGACACGGCCAGCAGCGTCACGGGCGGCACGCGGATCGTCTCCGATGAGCTGACGATTCGCGTCACGGCCGACCCGGGGCAGGGGTTCATCGATCGGATGATTGCCCTGGTGGAAGGGGCCGAGCGCCGCAAAACCCCCAATGAAATCGCGCTCACGGTGTTGTTGGCGGTGTTGACCCAGGTGTTTTTGTTGGCGATCGCCACCTTGCCGCCCGTGGCCGCCTATGTGCAAAGTCCCGCCAGCATTGCGATTTTGATTGCCCTGTTGGTGGCGCTGATCCCCACGACGATCGGCGGGCTATTGAGTGCGATCGGGATTGCCGGGATGGATCGGGTGGCCCAGTTCAACGTGATCGCCACCTCGGGTCGGGCCGTGGAAGCCTGCGGCGACATCAACACCCTGCTGCTGGACAAAACCGGCACGATCACCCTCGGCAACCGCTTGGCAGAACAGTTCATCCCCGTGGGCGGCCACCCGATCGACACCGTGGCCCGCGTGGCCTGGGCCGCCAGTTGGTTTGACCAAACCCCCGAGGGCAAGTCGATCGTCCGGCTGGCGGAAAAACTGAGCGATCGCCCCCATCCCACCCCGGAAGGAGCCACGGGCCTGGACTTTTCCGCCCGTACCCGGATGAGCGGCACGGATTTGCCCGATGGCACGGAATTTCGCAAGGGAGCCGTGGACGCAATCAAGGGATTCGCCCGATCGCGCGGTGGCTCGATTCCCGCCGATTTGGACGCGGCCTTCGAGCAGGTATCGCGGCTGGGCGGCACACCCTTGGCGGTCTGTGAAAATGATCAAATCTACGGCGTGATCTATCTGAAAGACATGATCAAACCCGGCATCCGCGAGCGGTTTGACCAACTGCGGCGGATGGGGATTCGTACCGTCATGCTCACGGGCGACAACCGAATCACCGCCGAAGTGATTGCCCGCGAAGCGGGGGTGGATGACTTCATCGCGGAAGCCACGCCCGAGGACAAAATCGCCGCGATCCAACGGGAGCAAGCCCAAGGCAAGCTGGTGGCTATGACCGGCGACGGCACAAACGACGCGCCCGCCCTGGCCCAAGCCAACGTCGGGGTGGCCATGAACTCGGGTACCCAGGCGGCGAAAGAAGCGGCGAACATGGTCGATCTCGACTCCGACCCGACGAAGCTGATCGACATCGTGACGATCGGGAAGCAACTGCTGATGACCCGGGGAGCCTTGACCACCTTCTCGATCGCCAACGACGTGGCCAAATATTTCGCGATTATTCCGGCCCTGTTCGCCTCGATCGGGTTGGGGCCCCTGAACGTGATGGGCCTGACGAGTCCCAACTCGGCGGTGCTGTCCGCCTTGATCTACAACGCCCTGATCATCCCGGCGCTCGTGCCCCTGGCCCTGCGGGGGGTGGCGTTCCGGCCCCTGTCAGCCGATCGGCTCTTGCAGCGCAACATTCTGGTTTACGGCCTGGGCGGCACGATCGCCCCGTTCATCGCGATCAAGGCGATCGACCTGGCGATCGGCCCCCTAGTCGGTTGAGTGCGTTGCAATGC
>MKGP02000040.1 GCA_001913845.2 Limnothrix sp. CACIAM 69d
TAGAACAGAAACTATAGAGGTGTTGGAACAATTAACTAGACTGGCAGCCCGACTAGTGGATTTACAGTGCCTGAGAAACTGGTTTACTAAGTGTTGTTATTGTACTTAATGATTAAGGTAAGGGCTGTATCGTTCCAAGACCAGTCATGCCGCCAAATCACCGGTTCGATCGATTCCAAGGTGGCATCCAGCGTGCATTGAAAACTGCCGATATATTCCACAGGGGGAGCGGGCGATCGCTCAATTAACTGTTGTTGCTCATGAAAAAAGTGCAGCATTGGAGACACACCCACAATTTCAAATGTGTAATCCATGGCAAACTCCCACAAATTTCAAAGGGCATTTCTGAAAAATAGAGGCACAATCTTCTCCGAGAGCATGTCTCAAAGACTGAGAATGTGATTGCAGGCGGTGAAGATCATGAAATTGAATGAAAAGGGATTCGTTCTGATTTGTTCTGATTCGTTCTGAGTTATGAATGGGGTTGTGAATTGACTCTTGACTTTATGTATTAGCGCAACTTTTTTGTTCTTGGCAATGATTTTGGAGATTTTTAGGTAAATGCAACAACCTTGTAAAAATCTCAAGTTATAAAAGACTCAATTGATACAAAAACATCATTTCACTGACTGCAATCTATTAGCACTCTCGGCTTTGTAGTGCTAATTTCTGACGGCTGATGGGATGTTTGTTCGCTTGCTAGCTTGTTGAAAACTGGGAGCCATAAAAAGCCAGGGATCGATCGACCCCTGGCAATTCGTTTCTTGAATTGGAACGGATAATCAATTGGCGCAGAAGATGGATGGCAACAATTGGGTTTGCGTCCTAGCGATCGTCCGCAAAATCCTGCATTTGTCCAGTGCGCACCGAGAGCTGTTGATTGCCACCCCGATCGCCCCGTCGCACGGTCATGGTCAGGGCTTGACCCACGCGGCTGCGTTCCACCAGTCCTTGCAATTGTTCCGCGCTGGTGACCACCGCGCCATCAATTTGCACAATCACATCACCCCGCCGCAGGCCACCCCGGGCCGCAGGCGAATCGGGAATCACATTCACCACCAACACTCCCGACACTTCCGGCAGCATGATGGCGGCGTTGGGGTCGCTGTTGTTTTTGCGGGCCAAGTCGGGAGTCAAGGTGCGCATCTGAATGCCCAGGAACGGATGGGGCACGGCCTGACCCTTCGACAGCAAGGGCAAAATGCTCTTCACCTTGTTGATGGGAATCGCAAACCCAATCCCCATCGCGTCGGCGCGAATGGCGGTGTTGATGCCAATTACCTCGCCCCGATCGTTCAGCAGCGGGCCGCCGGAGTTTCCGGGGTTGATGGCCGCGTCGGTTTGGATGAAGTCTAGGCGCTTGTCGGGAATGCCCACCTGCACGCTCGATCGCTTCAGAGTGCTGACAATGCCCAGGGTGACCGTGTTGTCCAGCCCCAAGGGGTTCCCCACCGCGATCGCCCAGTCGCCCACTTGCACCAAATCCGAATCGCCCAAGGGAGCCACCGGCAACCGTTCATTGCCGGGGCTGATTTTCACCACTGCCAAATCGGTGACCTCATCGGCCCCCAGCACGCGCCCATCAAATTCCCGCCCATCCTTGAGGGTCACGGTTACCCGATCGGCCCGATTCACCACATGGGCATTGGTCAACAACAGACCGTCACTTTCAATGATGAAGCCGGAGCCTTGCCCCGCAATCCGTTGGCGCTGTTCCCGGGGCATTTGTCGAAAAAACTCATCCCCAAAGAAACGCTCAAACAGCGGATCGTTAAAAAACGGGTCAACCCGCCGGGTCACGGTGCGTTCTGTGTCGATGCGCACCACGGCCGCGCCCACCCGGTTCACGGCCGCCGTCACAAAACTGTTGCTGCGGGGAGCCGCCACCTCCGCCGGGCGCTGGGCCGTGGTGCTGTCATCCACCAGGGCAACGGCGGGGGCAATTGGGCCCACCAGGGCGATCGCCCAGAGCAGCACCGCCAGCCCGATCGCCCCGATCGTCCGTTGCCATGACGCAGGCGGCATCGTTGGTTTCAAGTCTTTCAGTGGTTGTTTCAGTGGGTTTTGTTGATGATTGGCCCCAAGTCCCATAACGCTAAATTCCATTGCGGTTGTTTGGTTCCAAATGTTCCAGAGCTTCCAGGCGTTCCAAATTTTCCGGACACTTCAGGTATGCCAGGTTTCTTGGCCTCCGGGTTTCTAGGGGGGTTGAGCACAAGCCCCTTGCGAACTGAATGCCAGCTCATATAGACATCAAGACATCAGGGGAGCCAGAAAGCGAAATCCGAAACAGACTCGCGCCCGCTTCGGATTCAAAATGGCTGGCAAGGGTGGGGCGCTTGGTTCCCCAGAACCATGCCGAAGGCCGAACGTTAGGTAATTTGAATCAGCCAGGTGCCGATGTAACGCAGCAAGGGCGTGTCACCGGGGGTCAGAATCCGGCAGTTGAAGTAATACATCCCGCCCATGTCCGGGTTGCGCACATTGCTGAGCACCACCTCAAGCTGCTTACCCGAGGGAATCGGTTCCTTCGGATAAATCTCGATCGTGTAGTTTTCTGGATTCCAAACCACCCGATCTAGCTCAATCTTCTCGCCACCGTTCTTGTACCGCACATCAATGCGATCGGTGTCGAACCGTCCCTTGTAATAGTCGGGATAGTCGATCGCGATTTGGGCGATCGCCAGGTTCTGAGCCGGAATCCGCAGCCGGTAGCGATCCCAGGAGCTTTCACGGCCCCGATCGAGCCGGAAGCTCAGTTGACTTTCGCGACGGGGGCCACCAAAGAGCGTGAATCCCGGCAACTCCTGCGCCACCACCGCCGGCACAACTGCCAGACTGCAACTCAGTGCGGCCAAGGCTGCCAAACCGCGCCGCACCCAACGCTGCGACGGGGTGCGCGGCTGACTCGAAGCCAGGGCAAAAGACTTAAAGGGCATGGATGGTGTCTCCCAATTGGAGCCAAACAAATGGAGCAATGAAGCGGCGATAAACCTTGGACATCGGGAGCCTTCACCGCGAAAAGCTCACCGAGGCAACTCATCGAAAGTCTTCAATCCGGAAGACTCACCGCAGAGGTTGGCCGAGGGAATTGACCGGTGAAACGCTGTCGATCGCTACGGGTGATTGGGACTTGGGCCCCATTTCCACGGGCATCGTTGATGATCACTAAGGCAGCACAAAAATGGCCAAGATTTACCAATTTTCTAAACAAAGCGTATCAAAACTTTGACCGATTGTGGGAGGCGCGATCGCCCTAACCCAGACAGCCCATCAACTGCCCACCATGCCTCCCACCCCCAGTTTTTACCGCCGCCCCGCCGCTGCCCCACCGCTGCCCGCCAGCCCATGGGCCATCAGCTTCTGTTGGGCCAACGATTAGCAGTCCTGTCGCTCCGGTTTGCCAAAAGGGCCCACCCCCACGCGACACTAACGAAAGGCAAATTGCACCAGGGTTGGGCCTCAGTCCGCAACGCTTGCTGTGATTTGACCCCCAGAATTTGCACCGGGAGCCAGATGACATGACCATCACCATTTCGATCGCAGCGGATCATCTCCAAAATCTAGACCTCAGCCCCATCCAACGGGCGATCGAGCCGTTCTTGGCCAGTGGCATTGCCGCCGCCGAACAACAAGTGCAACTCACCATTGACCTGCCCCGCGACCCCACCGATCCCCGCGAGCTGTCGGAAATTCCCGAAGTGCGGCTTTGGTTCCTGCGCACCGATGCGGTTTATCCTTGGTTGCCCTTTGTTTTGGACTGGAAAGCAGGCGAACTGGGTCGCTATGCCGCCATGCTGGTTCCCCACCAATTCCATCCCACCGATGGCATTCAGTTCAATCCCGAGGCCTTGGAACTGTTCGTGATGGGCAAAATTTTTGTATTAGCCAACTGGCTGAAAACCCAAGGAATTGGCACGCGATCGCGGCTTCAGGGCATGGCGCAAATGCTGGGTTATGACCTAGACGAGTCCTTCTTCGACTTGCTGGAATTGAGCTAGATCGGAATAATTCAAAATCTAGTTCATGTTTATTTTCACGTTCATTCATATCCAATTGATCTGCTTCTTATCGATCGGGAATGGATGAAGAATATGAATCAAGGGCTGAAGTCAAAGGGCTGAGGCTCAGCGATATCAATGGGATAGTTGATTCATGCGGGTCGTAATTCAGCGGGTGACGGCTTCTCGTGTGGCGATCGGGGGGGAAACTGTCGGGCAAATTGGCCGGGGGTTGAACCTATTGGTAGCGATCGCCGCGACCGACACAGAGGCGGAGTTGCAGTGGATGGCGCGCAAATGTCTGGATTTGCGGCTGTTCCCCGATCCGGCGGCGGCTAATCCTCGGTTTGATCTGTCCGTGAGCGAGATTGGCGGCGAATTGCTGGTGATCAGTCAGTTCACGCTTTATGGCGACGGGCGCAAGGGGCGGCGATCCAGTTTCGATCGCTCCGCCGCACCCGATCGGGCCGAGGCCCTGTACGATCGCTTTGTGGAATTGTTGCGGGCCAGTGGATTGCGCGTGGAAACCGGCCGGTTTGGCGCAATGATGCAAGTCCAAATCGAGAACGATGGCCCGGTGACCTTGATTTTGGATTCCTAGAGCCTGGATGCCTGACGGAGAGACAAGATGACGGTGGTGGTGGCCGCGCTCTATCAGTTTGTGGCGGTGGATGATTGGGCCGATTGGCGATCGCAGTGGCTCGATCGGGCCGAAACCCTGGGCATTCGCGGCACATTGCTGCTGGCCCAAGAGGGAATCAATGGCACGATCGCCGGCACTCGGGAGGCGATCGACCAAATGTTGGCGGCCCTGCGATCGCACCCGGCCCTCACGGATTTGAGCGCCCGCGAGTCGATCGCCCCGGCCATGCCTTTCCAGCGGCTAAAAATCAAACTGAAGCGGGAAATCGTCACCTTCAACCAACCGGTGGCCCCGACGGAGCGGACGGGAACCCGCGTGGCTCCGAGTGATTGGAACGCGCTGATCGCGGATCCAGAGGTGAAGCTAATCGATACACGCAACCAATTTGAAGTGGCGATCGGCTCGTTTCAGGGGGCGATCGACCCGGAAACCCAGACCTTCACGGAATTTCCCGAGGCCGTGGAACGGTTGCTGGATCCCCAACGTGATCGCAAGGTGGCTATGTTCTGCACGGGCGGCATCCGCTGCGAAAAGGCTTCGGCTTACCTGTTGGCCCAAGGGTTCGAGCATGTTTATCAACTGGAGGGTGGCATTCTCAATTACTTAGCCACCGTTGACCCGGCGGAAAGCGCTTGGCAGGGCGAATGCTTCGTATTTGATGAGCGGGTGGCGCTGCAACATGGCTTGCAACCGGGGACGTATCAACTGTGCCGCGCCTGTGGTCGGCCGGTCGATCGCGATCTCGATACCTGCCCCCACTGCCAATCCAGTTTGGGAGAGGCTTCGTGAGCGATCGGGCGACTGACATGATCGAAATTTGGCAAGATCCGGCGGTGGTGCGCCATGTCGATCGTCTCTGGGCAAGTTTCCAGCGGGTGGTGGGGCGATCGCTGGGGGATTTACCGGCGGATCTCGACCCGATCGAGCGATCGCGCCGGATTTTTCATGCGCCTTTTGTGGTGGTGTCCCACGGCACGGAAGCTGACCCGATTTTTAACTATGCCAACCAACGGGCGATCGAGTTGTGGGAGCTGAGTTGGGATGAGTTTGTGCAGTTGCCTTCTCGGTTAAGCGCTGAGCCGATCGCCCGAGAAGAGCGCGCCAAGATGTTAGCAGAAGCAGCCGATCGGGGTTACATCAGTAACTATCAAGGGGTGCGAATTTCTAAAACGGGTCGCCGGTTTCGGATCCTCGATGGGCTGATTTGGAACCTAGTCGATGAGGCCGGTCAACCCTACGGTCAAGCCGCCACCTTCCAAGAGATTAATTGGCTATAGACTGGTTGCTGTGAGGCCTTAGCTTAGATTCATAAATTTTGAGATATTCGTTTCAAAATAGCTGATCGCTTCATTGAGTAAAATGCCACTAAGGCGATGATCTTGTTGCCTTTTATGCATTTCTAGTTTGAGAGAATTTATTACTTTTTTGATCCATTCATATTCATCTTTTAAGTCTTGAGCGCCGCGATCTAGTTCATGTCGCTTTACAATTGCATGAATTACTACCAGTTGATGATCTGGCTGCAAAGCTAGAAAAGCATCAATGAAATCTTGAACTGGAATGAAGTTTAAAATTGGCTTATCATGATAAGTGGCAACGTGATAATGATTTTCTTGAGTAATAAATGAACGAATATATGAATGGAATTCAACAACTGATTTTTTCATTGTCTGTAATAGCTCATGAGCTTGCTCAGACATGAATATTTGCTGATCTGATTTATTACACTCAACAATATACTGAATAATAGATCTAAATTCTTCAATCTCGCTTCCCTTTAAAGCCAGGTCAGAGTATTCAGAAAAATTGTTCTGAATCAAAGAGTTTGAAAAATCCAGAAATTTGCCTGACTTTCTGAATGAGTCAATGTACCTCTTCATGGTGTTTTCCGTGGTTCTCGGTGGCTCATCTACTAATCCTAGGCTGCCCAGTTTTAAGAGAACTCCAAAAACGTGAATAGCTTCTTCAGGTTCAACCAGTTGATCTTGATCAAACTGTTTCTTTGCTTCTGATAAAACTTCGTTAAACTGGTCGTCTGTCAATGTTTTGTATTGATAAAGCTTTAGCCAGGCAGGAGTATTTTCGTCACGAAAATAAGGGCTATAACGAATCGATGTTTTCAATTTCTCTTGATCGACCACTCCTGTTTTAAAGAAAATTTCCCACCATTCATCCGAAGGAAACAGATTATATCGATTTGAGAGATGCTTTCCTAAAAATGACTCATATTGTCTACAGAAATCATAAAAAAGTCTTTCTGCTTCTTTTAAATTCTCTGAATCATCAATTTTCTTGCGATCTTTATAGAATTGAGAAGTTCTACCAATGAATTCTGTTGCTATTGCTCCTTTGTGAATCCCAATTGAAAACATTATTAACAATTCAAAAAATTCTTGAATAGCTTCTTCTTTTTGAATGACATTGACTGGCAAGAGTTTCCAAATTCGGTCTAAATCTAATATAATCTTTCTCAAAGTACGAATATTTTTATAACCAGTATATTGATATATTGTTTCAATGACTTGAGCTTGATTTTTTATAAAAAATTTAATTTCTTCATTTTCAATGATTTTTTCTTCATGCAAATTTCTGATCAAAGATTCAATAATTTCTTGAAAACTAAATTCAATTTCAAGAGTTTGTGCAATGTATTTTTTCTTTTATATATTGATACTTGCGTTCTTGGTCTTGACTTTCATTGCTATGGTTTTGATACAATTCTTCTTCATTTGCTATGATGATGACCCTGGCAGACTTGTGTTCAACGAAACTATTGATATAACCCAGAACGTGATCTATTTTCACATGACAACGTTCTAAATCATCAAAAACCAAAATTCTTTGGTCAACATTTTTGAAAGATTCAGGAAAATCCTTCAATGCCAACTCTGGTTTTACTCTGAGACCAATTGGCTTAAAGTTGAACTGAACTGTTTTGCTAAGTGATTTAGCCAAAAATTCTAATTCACGAGATCCTGGGAAGGAGTATAGTTGTCTGAAAAATTCATGCTCAACTTCTTCTAAAGTCTGCATTCCATATAAGCTGACATATAAAAAATCAAAATTGAAACTTGATTGACGAAGACCTTTTATGTTCTGAAAATCTTCCATTCTGAACTTAAAATCCTTCATAAATTTTTTGATTAGCCATGTTTTTCCTGAACCCCATGGTCCCTTCAACAGAACAGCAAACTTAGGATTAGAAAGCTGGCAATAATAATCCAAATATTCTTTAATATGAGCGTTAGCACCTTTTGAGCTATTATCTGAAGTCATAATCTGTAATGAAAATCAATGATTTGATGGATCCTGTTAGATCGATCATGCCTGCTGCTGACCGATCTAGCAGGACTCCCTAACTATTATAGTGAGCGATCACTCGGGTAACTTTGCCCCTGTTATTGAGCTTCATAAACTCGCCCGACTGCGTGCCCTGTTGGTTGATGTAGTAAAGCACCAAACTTTCAATGCCCCACATCACATCCAACAGCTCAAACTGGAGATTGGGATAGACCTCTAATCCCTTTTGGAAATAGCGACGGAGGGCAGCTTTTCCTTGTACCGTTCCCGTCGGGTCACCCAAGAGCCGAGCCGCGATCGGGGAAATCAACACCACCTCTTCCGCGTAGTGGCTCAAAATGCGATCGAGATCGTGGCTATTCCAAGCCGCCACCCACTCTTGCGCAAATTCCTGGGCCTGGGATTGAGTCAGCATTGGGTTTTTCCTCATTGAGTCGATCGCCTGGAATTTTAGGGGATCTCAATAGGGTTGACCATCTCGATGATAGATAGCCCAAGCGCCATCTGTTTGTTGACAAACTTTCAAATCATCGTTCGGATAGGTCACCTCATCGCCCGCCGTGCGATCGCCCACTTCCAAATAAACTGCGTCCTCAGTCGATCGATTAATCAGTTGATGGGCAATGCCAGTTCCAGCCTTGAAGCCATAGCAATCGCCAGAATGCAATTCAAATTCCTGATCGCCCACAATCAGGGTGAGCGTTCCCGCCAAAACAAAAATAAATTCATCTTGTTTGGAGTGAGAATGGGCAAGAGCCGACGCGGAACCGGGCGCAAGTTCGGTTAAATTCACCCCAAAGTTTGACAATTGAAAATAATCACCCAATTTTCGCTTTAATCGACCCTTAACCACCGCGTCATAGGGTGATGGATAGATGGTTTGGCCGCGCTGGGCGGGCACATTGTTGGCCGTAATCGGGTTAGGTTCCATGACGTTGCTGGGCGCGATCGCGCAGGGGATGTGAATCGATCGATTCTCCAGTTTTAGCCTAGAAGTTTAACGGCCCTTGCTTCACAAAAAATGCCCCATCGCGATCGCCCCGGCCAAACAGTGGGGGCGGCAATGTCAAAATAGAAACTGTTTTCCTTTTTAGATCGCGGGTGCATTATGGACTCCGTTGCTCCTCAGCGGGCCTTGCTGCTAGTGAATTCCAAATCGCGCCGGGGTCGGCAACTGCTCGGCCGGGCGATCGCCATTTTGGATGAAATGGGGTTCGAGCTAATTTTCCGCAGCACCAAGCGATCGAGCGATTTTCGCGATCTGATTCGGCAATATGCCAGCCGGATCGATTGTGTGATTATTGGCGGCGGTGACGGAACCCTGAATGCGGCCCTGCCAGCCTTGATCGAAACCCGGTTGCCCCTCGGCATTTTGCCCCTGGGAACCGCCAACGACCTGGCACGCACGTTGGCAATTCCGGCGGACTTGAAACAGGCCTGCGCGGTGGTGGCCCAAGGCGTAACCAAGGCGATCGATGTGGGGCAAGTGAACGATCGCTATTTTTTCAATGTGGCCAGCCTGGGGTTAAGTGTCAGCATTACTCGCCAATTGAGCGGCGAAATCAAAAAGCGTTGGGGTGTGTTTGCCTACGCGATCGCTGCAATCCAAGCCCTTTGGAAATCACGTCCTTTCACCGCCAAAATCGAGGTAAATGGTGAAATTGTAACGGTCAAAACGGTACAAATTGCAGTGGGTAATGGTCGCTATTATGGTGGCGGCTTAAGCGTGGCTTGGGATGCTTCCATTGATGATCAGCGGCTGGATTTATACAGCCTAGAAATTGCCCATTGGTGGCAAATGTTGCCGCTTTTACCTGCGATGCACGCTGGTCGTCTCAATGATTGTGTGAATGTGCGAACGATCGAGGCCACATCCTTAAAGATCACCACCAGTCGCCCTCGATCCATCAACACCGACGGGGAGCTATCGACCACCACACCCGCTGAATTTCGAGTGCTGCCGGCCCAACTGAATGTTTTTGTGCCAGCGGCGCGATCGAGCAGCGCCCAATCAAACAATCCTCAATCAAACAACCTCCAATCGAACAACTTAGAATGAGGATTCATTCAAGATGTCGTGAAGCTCATGAATCAAAAAAACTATCCTCGGGTGATTTTTCTCGATGCCGTGGGCACACTATTTGGCGTGGCGGAAAGCGTAGGGCAGCAATATGCCCAAATGGCGAGTCAGCTCTTTGGGTCGCAACTCGATGATCAAGTCTTAGATCAAGCTTTTTATGATTGCTTTAAGGCAGCAGATCCTTGTGTTTTTCCAGGGGTTGATCGCGATCAATTACCCCATTTGGAATATCAATGGTGGGAAAATCTGGCAGAGCAAACGTTTACGAAAGCGGGATTATTTTCCGAAATTCCGGATTTCGCGGCCTATTTCGCAGCCCTTTACGATCGCTTTGCCACGGCGGCCCCTTGGTCTGTGTATCCGGAAGTGCAGGACACCTTAGCCCATTGGCAGCGGCTGGGCATTGAGCTGGGAATTCTGTCGAATTTTGATACGCGGCTTTATCGCGTGTTGGATGTGTTGGATTTGACGCGCTATTTCAAGAGTTTCACCCTTTCGACGGAAGTGGGAGCCGCCAAGCCCGATCGCGCTGTGTTTGCCGCAGCCTTGGCCCAGCATGGCTGTGAACCGGCGGCCGCTTGGCACATTGGCGACAGCTTGGAGGATGACTATCAAGGGGCCACAGCGGCGGGGCTGCGGGCCCTGTGGCTAAACCGGCGGTAAAGTGTAGTGGCTCTGGGCGCGATCGACCGCAGCCGCGATCGCCGCCCGCCGATTGCCATTCTTTAGCCATGACCTCCTTGAACGCCGTTACCGTCACCGTTCCTGCCACCACCGCCAACTTGGGCCCCGGCTTCGACTGTTTGGGGGCTTCGTTGGCGTTGTACAACGAATTTCGCTTCACCCGCATTGAGTCGGGCCTAGAAATTATCCCCACCGGCACGGAGGCGGATCGCGTCTCGCGGGACGAAACCAACTTGGTTTATCGCTCCTATGCCAAGGTGTTTGAACTGGCGCAGGAAACGCCCTATCCGGTGCGGATTGAGATTGGCTTGGGTGTGCCCTTGGCCCGGGGATTGGGCAGCTCGGCCACGGCGATCGCGGCGGGCATTGCCGGAGCAAACTATTTGTTAGGGGGGGCGCTGTCGCCGGCCCAGGTGTTGGCCCTGGCGATCGAAACGGAGGGCCATCCCGATAACATTGTGCCGGCCCTGTTGGGGGGCTGTCGCTTGGCGGCCGATCGCGAAGGGGTTTGGACCCAATGCGAGGTGCCCTGGCATTCTTCGATTCAACCGGTGATCGCGGTTCCCAACTTTGAGCTATCCACCGAAGCGGCTCGCAGCGTGTTGCCCCCCAGCTATTCCCGGGCCGATGCCATTTTCAATGCGGCTCACTTAGGTCTCTTGTTGCGGGGCATCAATGAAGGGCGCGGCGATTGGCTGACCACCGCCATGCAGGATCGGATCCACCAACCCTATCGGATGACCCTGATTCCCGGCTTTGAGGCGGTACGGCAGGCGGCGATCGAGGCGGGAGCCTATGAATTAGTGATTAGCGGAGCGGGGCCAACCCTGCTGGCCCTGGCCCACCGAGACAAGGCGGCGACCGTGGGTGAAGCCATGCAAACGGCTTGGACGGCAACGGGCATTGGAGCCGTGGCGGGGCCGGTGGAGTTGGATGTGTATGGAACCCGAGTCCAGCCGTAAACTGGCCCCAAATCGGGGGAATTTGCCCATGGAATTTCCCTGCTATCCATCAGGGGCAGACTATGGCACAGGTTTGGGTTTTGGGCAGCATTAATGCCGATCGCACGGTGGCGGTGGCCCAGTTGCCACAGCCGGGAGAAACGGTTTTGGCGGGGGCGATCGGGGAGGCCAGCGGCGGCAAAGGGGCGAATCAGGCCGTTGCGGCGGCCAAGTTGGGGGTTGCCACGGCCCTGATTGGCCGCGTGGGTGAAGACGCGATCGGGGAACTCCTGTTGCAAGATCTGCAAACCAGCGGCGTTGATGTCAGCCGGGTGGCGATCGACTCCTTGGCTCCCACGGGCCAGGCCTGGATTGCGGTGGATGGCCGGGGCCAAAACCAAATCATCGTGCTGCCCGGTGCTAACCAGGCGGTGGGCGGTGCTGAGGTCGATCGCCTCCAGCGCTCCTTGGGCAGTGCCCCACGCCCGATCGCCCTGTTGCTGCAACTGGAAGTGCCCTTGGCAGCCGTGGTGGCCGCTGCCCAGGCGGGCCAAGCGGCCGGGGCGATCGTCTTTTTGGATCCAGCTCCGGCTCCCGAGCACCTCCCCCCGGAACTGTGGGCTGCGATCGATTGGATCACCCCCAACGCCACGGAAGCGGCCCAACTGGTGGGATTCCCGGTGCAAACCCCCGAGGATGCGGCCCGCGCGGCCACAAAGCTTCAGGAGTTGGGAGCCAAGGGGGCCATTGTGACCTTGGGCGAGCAGGGGGCTTGGGTGGCTGGGCCGACGGATTGTTTTTGGCAACCGGCCTTCCCGGTCAGGGCGATCGACGCTGTGGCGGCGGGGGATGGGTTCAATGGAGCGTTGGCGGCGGCGTTGGTGGCGGGGCAACCCCTCCCGGAGGCCGTGCGGCGAGCAGCGGCGGCGGGCGCACTCACAACCACCCGATCGGGGGCCCAATCTGCCCTGCCCAATGCCGGAGAACTGACGGCTTTTCTGGCCCAAAATGCATCGAACTGATTTCGAGAATCTAGAAGACCTGAGGGGCTGTGTAAACAACCAAAACTGATCTGCAACTTGCCCGATCGATCCACAAAGCCAAGAGGCTTCAGCCCCTTGCCCCAACGACGATCGGTGCTTGACCTATGCCAAAAAGTCCTTTTTCGGCATCCGCTCAGCCCCGCGCTTAGCCGGCCCCAAGATCGAAGCGATCGCCCAAAGAACTGAGTTGCACCGAGCTAGGTTCGTCTGCCAAGGAAGCGGGATGGCAGGCACAATCCACCGTGGGTAAGTTTGTCTCTGGGTGACTTTCTGGGTGATTCTCTGGGTGATTGGTGTGATCGCCATGGGCCGGATCACCACTAACTCGATCGCCCGTTCCCTCCTCCCGCACACTACAGCGATCGCACAGGCCGTAAAACTCCAACGTGTGATAAAACACCCGAAACCGGTGCTCCCTGCTCAATCGCTGGGTCAAATCCTGCACGGGACATTCATGGATCGGTTGCGATCGCCCACATTGGATGCAGTTCAAGTGGTGGCGATCTTTTTTGATAAAGCTGTAGAGCGATTCACCGCTGGCCAGCATCCGCACCTGCACCGCCCCATTCAGCTTCAGGGTTTCCAGGGCCCGATAAACCGTGGCTAGCCCCATGCCTTGCCCCACATCGCGCAGTTTGATGTAGAGCGCTTGGGCAGAAATTTCGCCCTCAATGGTTTGCAGCACCTGCAAAACACGCTCTTGATTTCGGGTCAGGGGTCGTTTCATGGCGATCGCAGACCCCGAAGAATGCTGGCTCGATCGGGGTGGTTCTTTTCTTATTCAATCAGGTTTTTCAGCCGGTTCCTGGCGGAATCTGGCTCCCGAGGGAACTCCCGCAGCCTGGCTGCTGGAACCGGCCCCCCTCGCCTTAAGATAGTGTCTTGATCGTTGGATTACCGTGGTTGCTCAATCCCAACCCAAACGTTAGCATCACCCTTGGTTTCCCCAACTCGATCGTCGCCATCCCAGAGGTTTCTAGCCCCGTGAGTACCCAGCAATATCGCGCCAAAATCCACGTTACCCTGCGTCCCTCGGTGCTCGATCCGGCCGGTGTGGCGGTGCAGTCCGGCCTGAAGCAGTTGGGCTATGAAGGGGTGGATTCTGTCCGCATTGGCAAATACATTGAGCTGACCGTGGCGGCGACGGATCCAGACGCGGCCCGCAGCCAAGTGGATGAAATGTGCGATCGCCTCTTGGCTAACCCCACCATCGAAAACTACTCGATCGAAATTGCCTAAACGCACCCATCCCCACATTCACCCATGGGCAACCTTCAGCAAACAGGGCGGGCGATCGTGCGGTTGCTGCGCTGGGACAAACCGGCGGGGCGGCTGATTCTGCTGATTCCGGCCCTGTGGGCCCTGGTGTTGGCCAGTGACGGCCGGCCCCATCCCCTACTGGTGCTGCTGGTGGTGGTGGGCACGATCGCCACCAGTGCCGCCGGTTGCGTGGTGAATGACCTGTGGGATCGCAACATTGACCCCAAGGTGGAACGCACCAAACAACGGCCCTTGGCCGCCCGATCGCTCTCGGTGAAAGTGGGCGTGGGGGTGATGCTGGTGGCGGCCCTCTGTGCGGCCGGGCTGTTGCCCTTTTTGAATGGCTTGAGCGTGCTGCTTTCCGTGGCGGCCGTGCCGGTAATTGCGCTCTATCCTGCGGCCAAGCGGGTGTTTCCGGTTCCGCAATTGGTGCTGGCGATCGCCTGGGGGTTTGCGGTGCTGATTCCTTGGAGCGCGGCGATCGACCCGCCCAGTTTGGACTTGCCGGCCTGGTTGCTGTGGGGGGCGGTGGTGCTCTGGACGCTGGGCTTTGATACGGTTTATGCCCTGGCCGATCGGGAGGACGATCGCCGGTTGGGCATCCATTCCAGCGCCCTCTTCTTTGGCGATTTGGCTCCCCAGGCGATCGGGGCATTCTATGCGGGCACGGCCCTACTGTTGGCCTACACGGCTCTGGCCCTGGAGCTAAACATTGGGTTTTGGCTCACCCTGTTCGGGGCGATCGGCCTCTGGGTTCAGCAATACCTGCGCCTGAGCGATCGGCAATTGTCCCGGGCGGCCTACGGCAAAATGTTTGCGGAAAACGTGACGATCGGCTTTGTGCTCCTGGCCGGAATGCTGGTCGGCTGCTGGTTTTAAACATTTCCCATCGTTCACAGGTTGGGCGATTCCCAAGCCCCTGCCGGATGGCGTTCCCGACGAAGCGATCTAGATTGGAAACGCTGGTTTGGGAAAACACCATGGGCGATCGCACGAGATGGGGACTGCTGGCGGTGCTGGTGGGCTGCGGGCTGGGGGTGGCGGCTCCTCCGGCGATCGCCCAGGACTATCGATCTTCCCAAGGGCTAGTGAATTTTGCCGATTGGTGTCGGCAGCGCGATCGACTGGATCCGGCGGCGCGGCATACGGTGGGAGCTTTGTTGCGGGTGGCTAAAACCCAGGACTGTGAGCAGGCTTGGCGGAATTTGGCAGAGCTGTCGGTGTTGGATTTGTCCAACCAAAATATTCAGGATGTCAGCCCGATCGCATCCTTCAACCACTGGCGGGCCCTGTCGCTGCCGGGGAACCAAATTCGGGATTTGCGACCCTTGGCGGGGATGTCGTCCTTGCGCCAATTGATTTTGGGGTTCAATCAGGTACAGGATCTCTCGCCCCTGAAAGACCTGAACCAGTTGGAAATGCTGGATCTGACCCGCAATCAGATCACCGCTTTGCCCCAGGAGCCGGGGTTAGCACGGTTGCGATCGCTGATTTTGTTGGGCAACCCCCTGCGGCAACATACCTGCCCCTTTCGGCCGATAACGGTTTGTCTGTTTGATGATCCGGGGGCCCCGTTGACGGCGCGGGCCCAGGCGGCGATCGACCAGGGCAACTGGCCCGAGGCGATCGCCCAGTTACAACAGGCCCGCGACCAATATCAGGCCTTGGGCGATCGCTCGCGGCTCGCCAAAACCCAAGTGCAGTTGGGCAATGTTTATCTGCAATTGGGAGAATTTGCCCGGGCTTTGGAGGTGCAGCAGGCGGCTCATGGGGTAATTGCGGAAACGGGCGATCGGCCCACGATCGGGCTGGTGATGGCGAATTTAACAGAAACCTATGAGCGCTTGGGCCAATATCACCAGGCGGAGGCTTGGCTCGATCGGGCGATCGCCAATGCGGCTGAACAGGCCACCGCCGCGATTCCCCTGGATGGGGGGTTGTATGAACTGCCCAAGCAACAGGGCTATTTGGCGGCTTGGTTATCGCAAGTGCAGTTGCGCCAGGGCAAGGCGGCCCAAGCGGTGGTCAGCGCTCAGCAAGGCGTGCAATTTTATAACCTGCTGCCGGAGGATTATCCCGGCAAGGCGATCGGGATGACCAAGGCCCAGTTGATGTTGGGCGAGGCGTTGCGGGTGGTGGGTCGCCGTTCGGAGGCCCGCAGCGCCCTGGAGCAGGTGCGACAGTTGGCCCAAACCCACGGCGATCGCCCCGGTGAGGCCCAAGCCTGGGAACAGTTGGCCCTGTTGGCCAATGATGCGGGCGATCGGGAGCAGGCCCGGGCCGGCTTTGAGGCGGCTTTGGCGATCCACCGATCGACGGGGGCCCGGGCCGAAGAGGGGCGGCTGTTAACCCGTTTGGGGGAATTTTATTGGGGGCAGGGGGCGGCTCCCCAGGCGATCGACCATTTGTTTCAGGCGATCGAGCGGTGGGAGTCGGTGCGGCCGGGCCTGAGTGACGACAACAAAATCGCCCTCGCCGACACCCAAGCCCAAACCTATCGCCTGTTGCAAGAGGCCTTGATTGCCCAAGGTCAGGCGGGGCAAGCCTTGGAGGTGGCGGAACGGGCCCGGGCCCGGGCTTTTGTGGAGTTGCTGGCCGCCCGATCGGGCCATTTGGCGAACCAACCCAACCCAGCGGCCAGCCCACCGCCCACCCTCAGCCAAATTCAGCAGTTAGCGCGCGATCGCCGCTTAACCTTGGTGGAATACACGATCGGCCAGCGATCGCTCCACATTTGGGTGGTGAATCCCCAAGGAGATGTGACCCTCCGTACGGTGTCTGTGGCGGGTGACTCGGCCGAAGCCACCCTGGCCACCCAAATTCAAAACTTGCGACGAACCCTGCCCCAAGGGCAACTGTTGGCGGCAGAGTTGCGCCGTCAACTGAACGGGTTGCATCGGCAATTGATCGCCCCGATCGCGGACTTGTTGCCCACGGATCCCCAGGAACCGGTGGCGATCGTGCCCCAGGGGCTGCTGTTTTTAGTGCCCTTTGCTGCCCTGCAAGCGGATGATGGGCAGATGCTCATCGATCGCCACAGTTTGTTTCTCACTCCCGCGATCGATGTGTTGCGGTTGCAATTTGCGGAAAATCCGCCCGATCGCGCCCTAGCGTCCGATGTGGTGGTGGGGGTCGATCGCGCGGCCCTGGTGGTGGGCAATCCGGTGATGCCCGCCGTGCCTCCCGTTTGGGGAGCGGCCCCCAGCCCCCTGAGCAACTTACCCGGAGCCGAATCGGAAGCACGCCAAGTGGCCCAATTGCTTCAGGTCAAGCCGCTATTGGGGGCCCAGGCCACCAAGGGCGAGATTCTGAATCGAATTACCCAGGCGCGTCGAATTCACCTGGCCACCCATGGTTTATTAGATGATTTGGGTAATTCGGGAATGCCGGGGGCGATTGCCCTTGCACCGGCTGCCGGTGATGACGGCCTGCTCAGTGCCGGTGAAATTATGGAATTGCGGTTGGCGGCGGAGCTGGTGGTGCTCAGTGCCTGTGATACGGGTCGCGGCCGGATTACTGGTGATGGGGTGTTGGGGTTGTCGCGCTCCTTTTTGGCAGCGGGGGCCGATCGGGTGGTGGTGACCCTCTGGAAAATTCCCGACGAACCTACCGCGATCCTGATGGGCCATTTCTATGCAGCGCTTCAGCAGGGTCGTTCGCCCGTGGCGGCCTTGCGCCAAGCCATGATTCAAACCCGCGATCGCTACTCCAACCCGTTTCAGTGGGCTGCTTTCACGGCCGTGGGCCGGCCCGACTGAGGATTGAGAATGGGTCAGCCCTAGTCTTCTAGGTTGAGATTGACCGAGAAGGTCAACACCGTTTCATCAACGCCCTTCAGCTCCAAGGGCCCCACTTTTTCGATGTCGTTTTCATCCAAATAATCCGCCACGGCCGCCGACACCAAAACCGTGCCCGGTCGGGCCGCCTGCTGAATCCGCGAAGCGATGTTCACGCAGGGGCCAATGGCCGTGTAGTCCGATCGCTCCGCACTGCCAAACATGCCCACCACGGCCGTCCCCTGATGAATGCCGCAGCGGAACCGGACAGGGGGAATGGCCTGCTCGCCCCAAACCTGATTCAGTTGGTGCAGTCGTTCGGACATTTGACGCGCGGTACGCACGGCCCGCTGTACCTGCTCGTTGGGGGTGGCTTCCTCGGGCGCACCGAACAGCACCAAAATCGCATCGCCCATGAACTTGTCGATCGTGCCGCCGTTGGCAAAGGCAATGTGGGTCATTTCCGACAGGTATTCATTCAGCAACTCGGCCACCTTGCGCGATCGCACCGTGTTCGAGAGCTGCGTGAAGCCCACAATATCGCTGAACAGCACCGTAATCAGCCGAGGCTCCGGTTGCAGATCCAACATCAACTCGCCCGCGGCCGCCTTGGTAACCAACGATCCCGGCAAAAAGCGCCGCAACACCGATTCGGTCAGGTAGGCGTTGAGTTCCGAAACCTTGCGCTCATTGGCCTTCAAGGCGATCAGATTATGGACTTCCGCCAACAATTCCCGATCGTCAAAGGGTTTGGCCAGATAAGCATCTGCGCCAATTTCCACCCCTTCAACCCGGGTGTCGGCATCGGCTTTGGCCGTCAACAAGATAATGGGCGTGCCTTGGAGGGCTTTGTCTTGGCGGACTTGCCGAATCAGGTCTAACCCGGAAACCCCCGGCATCATCAGATCGGTCAGGATCAGATGGGGCTGGTATTGTTCAGCGGCGGCGATCCCTTCGGCTCCGTTGCGGGCCACAATCACCCCGTATTGATTCCGGCGCAAAATGCTGCTGACATAGCTCCGCAGGTCGGGGTTGTCGTCCACCACCAGCACCAACGGTCGATCGCCCAAGTCCTGCGGTTCTGGATCCGGCAAGGGATCGTTGGCGTGGGTGGCGGCATCCTGCTCTAGCAATTCGGCGGCCAGATCTGCCAGCTCGATCGCGGCGCGGCTGCCTTCGATCGCCACCGGTTGCTCGATCGTTCGATCGGGCGGCAGGTGGGTGGAACCCCGGTCTAACCAAACGGAGAAGGTTGCCCCCTGGCCATAGTCCGACTCCACCGTCACCCGCCCGCCATGGAGTTCCACCAACTCCTTCACCAGGGCCAGGCCCAGACCCGTGCCCTCGTAACCCCGACTCACGGAGCCTTCGGCCTGGCGGAACCGTTCAAAGAGGTGGGGAATTTGGTCGGCCCGAATCCCGATTCCCGTATCGCTCACTTGCAGCAGGTAATGCTGCCCCGTGGCCTCCACCGTGACCGTGATTGTTCCGCCGCGCGGCGTGAACTTCATGGCATTGGAGAGCAGGTTATAGAGCACCTTATCGAAGCGCTCGCTGTCCAAATAGGTATCGGGGCAGGGGGTGAGGTTGGCCACCAGGGCGATCTCCTTGCGATCGCAGTAGGGGCGGAAGGATTCCAAAATGTAGCGGGCAAACTCCGCCAAATCGCAGGGGCGGAAGGTGGGCTGCATTCGGCCCGCATCCACCCGCTGCAAGTCCAGCAGTTGATTCACCAACCGCAACAGCCGCCGCGAGTTCCGTAGGGCCACATCGGCCTGCTCGTAGGGCAAGCCTTGTTTTTGATTCACCGCCGCTTCCAGGGGCCCAATCATCAGGGTCAGGGGCGTGCGGAACTCGTGGGAGATGTTTTGGAAAAATTCGGTCTTTTGCCGATCGAGCGCCAGCAGTTGTTCCGCCTGTTGGCGAGTGGTTTGGTACAGGCGCGACTGTTGTACCGCGATCGCCGCTTGGACGGCCACCGCTTGCACCAACTTAATTTCCGTCCGCTTCCAGGGGCGGGGGTTGGCCTGGCGCAGGGAAATGCTGCCAATGATTTTTCCCTCCGAGAGCAGGGGAACCACCAACAGGGCCCGGGCCTGCTGCTTCAGGGGCAAGCTGGCGGAGAGGCTGCTTTCGTGCAGGTCATCGAGGGCGATCGGCTGTTGGGTGTCGATCAGTTGTTGCAGAACGGGGTTGCTGGCGATCGGGGCGATCGATCGGGGCAGGGGTTCATGTTGCCGGGCCGCCGCCACCGGATCCACCTGCTGGGGACTCCAGGACCAATCGTGATGATCGCCGCCCAAGGGTGGGGCCTCATCAAACCCCACACACTGCACATACTCATCGTCCTTGGTCCAAAGGGAGAGGGCGCAACCGTCGGACTTCAAGGCCTGGCGTAGCTGCTGGGTGATGGTGGCAAAGATGGTTTTCGGTTCCAGGCTCGATCGAATGGCCGTGGCGATTGCATTCACCAGGGCTTCGCGATCGGCCAGGGCCCGCACCCGATCGTAGGCCCGCGCCTGGGCCAAGGCCAAAGCCGCCTGATCCGCCACCGCCACCGCCAAGTGCAGATCTTCCTCGCTCCAGGGCTGCACCGTTTCGCAGCGATGGAGCGCCATCACGGCCATGGCTTCTCCGCGATAGACCATCGGCACGATCGCGCTCGATCGAATGCCCAATCGCTCAAAGGCCGATTGCCGCCCTTGCCAAATCGGTTCCGAGGTTTGCAGCCGCTGATCCGTGGCCGCATCGTCCACCGACGTGGCCGCCTCCACCAACCAAACCGTTTCCCGCAAGCTTTCAAAAATCGTTTCGATCGACTGCTGAGTCACCACCGTGGGATCGCTTGACCAATGGACAAATTGCTCATGGGTCAGGTGGCCATCTTCCACGGGCCGCAACAAACAGCAGTTTGACTGCAAGGCCTGGCCCACCGCCTCCACGATCGTTTGCAGCATCGTGCGCGAGTCCATGACACTGCGCACCGTGGTGGAAACCTCGTTCAGCAACGACTCCCGCCGCAGGGCCTGGCGCAACTCCCAAGTGCGCGATCGCAACACATTGTGGGTTTCCACCGCCTTGCGCACCGAGGCTTTCAGATCCTCGTCATCCCAAGGCTTCGTGACGTACTTAAACACCTTGCCGGAGTTGATGGCCTCCACCAGGTCATCCACATCCGTGTAGCCGGTGACAATAATCCGCATCACGTCCGGATATTGCTCGGCCGTCAAACTCAAAAATTCCGTCCCACTCATCAGCGGCATTCGCTGATCCGAGATGATGACGGCCACGTTGGGATCTTTGGCCAAAATGTCCAAGGCTTCTGGCCCATTGTTGGCCCGCAAAACCTGGAACTCTCGATGCAGTGTTCGGTAGAGCAAATCGAGAATATCGGCTTCGTCGTCAATGACCAGGACTGTGGGCTTGGTCATCATGGGGCTTGCCCCCCAGCCCCGATCGGGTTGCAACCCAGGCTGTGGTGCTGGAGAAACTGCGGGCCAAGTTGCCGTTGGGAGTGAAGAAGCATCCATTGTGGGAGCAAAGAGCCGGCCATAGCGCCCTAGCGCGGGATGATGGGGAGTTGAAATGCCAAAGGGCAACGAACAACTGGTCGATCGCTTCAGCCAACGAATGGTAAGGGTTTAGGGCATTGGCGACTGCGAGTTTTCAGAACAGGTTACCCAGGGACTGATGCCGGATGGAGTAGAACTCAGACCACCGATCAGGCCCTTGGCGAATTTTGATGACCTATTGTAGTTCGGAGCGCCGCTGACTGGCTTCCTTCCCACTCGGCCTCGATCGGCTTTGTTCCGTTACCCAGTAAGGACTCAATGTTCCTTACGCCCTTTGCGGAACGAACTCCGGATGCGACTGTGGGAGGTTCACCGGGCGCGGGGGGATGGTGAGTCCCGATCGCCCTTCAAAAGTCCCTGAAAACAGCCCTTGACCCCCACTGATCCGAAAGTTACGCCGGAATGCACCCTAAATTCTCAAGCTTTGAACCATCTTGCAAGGGGTTGGCTCCCATGGGCTCCGGGTCGATCGGCCTATTCCCGATCGATTTTTAGCACGGCCATGAACGCCGACTGGGGCACATCCACCGTGCCGATCGCCTTCATCCGCTTTTTCCCTTCCGCTTGCTTCTTCAGCAATTTCTTCTTCCGGGAAATATCACCGCCATAGCACTTGGCCAACACATCCTTGCGCAGGGCGGGGATCGCTTCACTGGCCACGACCCGCGAGCCGATCGTGGCCTGGATTGGCACTTTGAATTGATGGCGCGGGATCAGCTCCTTCAGCTTTTCCACCAGGGCCCGGCCCACGTAGTAGGCCTTATCCCGGTGGACGATCGCGGAGAGGGAATCCACCCGATCGCCATTAATCAGCACATCCAGCCGCACCAGCGGATTTTCCCGGTAGCCAATCAGCGAATATTCCATGCTGGCATAGCCGCGCGATCGCGACTTCATTTGATCAAAAAAGTCTGTTACTACCTCCGCCAGTGGAATTTCATAGATCAACGTTGTCCGGCCCTGGGTCAGGTAGCGCATATCCACAAACACCCCGCGCCGCGTTTGCGATAGCTCCATCAACGTCCCGACAAAGCTTTCGGGCGTGATCATCTCCACCTTCACGTAGGGTTCTTCGATGGTTTCGCGGTATTGCGGCTCCGGCAGCTCGCTGGGATTGTCAATCATCACCACCTCACCATCAATCTTGGTGACGCGGTAAACCACCGAAGGCGCGGTGGCGATCAAGTCCAGGTTATATTCCCGCTCCAGCCGCTCTTGCACAATTTCCATGTGCAGCAGCCCCAGGAAGCCACAGCGGAAACCAAACCCCATGGCGCTGGAGGTTTCTGGCTCGTAGCTGAGGGCCGCATCGTTCAAACGCAGGCGATCGAGCGCTTCTCGCAGTTCCCCAAACTGGTCGGAATCCGTCGGAAACAGCCCACAAAACACCATCGGCTTGGCTTCTGTGTAACCGGGCCAAGGTTCCGTCGCCGGTTTGCTGACCAGGGTGATTGTGTCGCCGACCCGCGCATCGCCCACGGCCTTAATCGAAGCGGCCAAGTAGCCCACTTCGCCCGCGTGCAGCTCACCGATCGGGCATTGATTCGGAGCCAACACGCCCAATTCATCAATTTCGTACTCTTTCCCGGAGGCCATCAGGCGCACTTTGTCGCCTTTTTTCACCCGGCCATCCATGACGCGGAAATACACAATCACGCCCCGATAGCTGTCGTAATAGCTATCAAAAATCAACGCCCGCAGGGGTTTGTCTACGGTGTCCGCTGGTGGGGGCACTTTTTGGACGATCGCTTCTAAAATTTCGCGAATGCCGATCCCTTCCTTGGCTGAAGCGTGAATCGCATCGCTGCAATCGAGGCCGATCGTGTCTTCAATTTCGCCAGCCACCCGATCGGGTTCAGCCCCCGGCAGGTCGATCTTGTTCAAGACCGGCACAATTTCCAAATTATTTTCCAAGGCCAGGTAAACGTTGGCCAAGGTTTGGGCTTCCACCCCTTGGGACGCATCCACCACCAGCAGGGCCCCTTCGCAAGCGGCCAAGCTGCGGGACACCTCATAGGAAAAGTCCACGTGACCGGGTGTATCAATCAGGTTGATCACGTAGTCGTTGCCGTCTTTGGCCCGGTAGTTCATCCGCGCCGCTTGCAATTTGATGGTGATTCCCCGTTCCCGTTCCAGTTCCATGTTGTCGAGGAACTGTTCTTTCATGTCGCGCGCGGCCACTGTGCCCGTATCTTGCAGCAGGCGATCGGCCAGGGTCGATTTACCGTGGTCGATGTGCGCCACGATCGAGAAGTTACGGATGCGCGAAACGGGAACGTCGGTCATAGGAGCGGAACGGTAGGGCAAACGGGGAAAGGAAGCCAACCGCATTGTAACGAATTCCATAGCGTCTAATTCGCCTGGGTGCTCTGGATTGTTTGGGGCCAATGGGGCGATCGGGCTTTCGGCATGGATCGCGTCGGGTGGGGGCGCTGCCCAAAAACAAGCACCTGGGGCGGTGGTGGCGGGGCGAGGGTCTGCAAGGGCGAAAAGGCTGATGGGGGCTTGGTTTGGTGATTTTTGGGGGATTTGGAGATGCTTGTAAGTGGCTGAAAGGGAGATGGGGCAAGGGTTGGGCGATCGGCAAACGGTCGATCGGGGGTGATTTTTTGGCAGATGCGGGGCGATCGGCTAAGATGCTTGTAAGGTTCCATTTCGGCGCTTGTCCCGTAAGGGTTTCAGGCGGCGGGGTGATCAAACCTCTGATGCCGTAAGGCGTTGAGCACGCGATCGGTTGGGGGCGATGGCGATCGGTTGGGGGCGATGTGATCAAACCTCTGATGCCGTAAGGCGTTGAGCACGCCCATCACCGTCAACCGTGCCCAAACCCACGGCTTGGGCTATTAGTGATCAAACCTCTGATGCCGTAAGGCGTTGAGCACATAAAGCGCGGCCCATGTTCACCCCCTAGGGGCAAAGTGATC
>MKGP02000076.1 GCA_001913845.2 Limnothrix sp. CACIAM 69d
AGCTGCGGGCGGCTGAAGACCCCGAATTCGAGACGTTCTACACGAAGAACATCCTGTTGAACGAAGGCATCCGCGCTTGGATGGCTCCGCAAGACCAACCCCACGAAAACTTCATCTTCCCCGAAGAAGTGCTGCCTCGCGGTAACGCACTGTAAGGGTTGAGCGAAGTCTGAATCCAAGTGATCGCGCGTTTTCTCATCAAACCGTTGCGATCGCCTATTGCTCAAATTAACCAGAGACAGATCATGAACGAAGGGTGCGATCGACGCGATCGCGCCCTTTTTTTGGCCTCCTGCGGGACTTGCGGGACTTGTGGGACTTGTGGGCACGATGATCGGCCCGATCGGGGGCTGGGGTTTTTGGCCATTCCCAGAAAGTTGTGTTAGTCTATCCATAGTCATAATGATTATGACTTAGAGAAGAGTTCACGCCGCCGCCACCTCGCCAGCCTTCCGCACGGGGGCTGACCGGGATGGTGCAACCACAACTAACCCCACCCGTTTTCTTGCGTCTTATGGATCTTTCAAACTCCAACACCGCCAAAAACTTGGCCGATGCCTTCGCTGGCGAATCGATGGCGAATCGGAAATATCTGTTCTTCTCGGAAGTGGTGAAAAAGCTGGGCCTGGGCGACTTGGCTAAGCTGTTTCGGGAAACGGCCAACCAAGAAACGGAACATGCGTTCGCCCACTTTCGGCTGATGCACCCGGAGTTGGTGGTGGACGATCCGGCCAGCCTCAGCGACGAACAAAAGAAGGCGATCGCGGCCCGCTGTTTGGAGCTGGCGATCGAGGGTGAAACCTACGAGTATCAGACCATGTACCCCAACTTTGCCGCCGAAGCCCGGGTCGATCGGGATGGGGGAGCGGAGCGGGAATTCCAAGAACAGGCTGATGAGTCGCGGGAACATGCGGGAATTTTCCGCACGGCCGCCCGCAACTTTGGACTGCTGACCGCGATCGAGCATCACCACGCCGACCAATACAGCGAAGCCCTGCGCGGTTTGGATGGTGTGGCTCCGGCAAACAAGGCCGCGGGCAGCAAGTGGATTTGTCGCCAGTGCTCCATGATCTATGACCCTGCCGAGGGCGATCCCGACTCGGGCATTGCTCCGGGAACTCCCTTTGAAGCTATTCCTGATGATTGGGAATGCCCAATTTGCGGCGCGAAAAAGGCCCTGTTCGTACCCTATCAAGAGTCGATCGCTGCCTAGGCTGGGTCATTGGTCATTAATTTAGATCTGCTCAGATCTGCAATCAGCCCTGAAATCAACTCTGAAATTAGCTCTAGAAGACGAAAAAATAGCTGATTTTCAGTAATTGAATAGCGTAATCGAGTGCGTCATTCATCAACCTAGAATGGCGCATTTTTTGGTTTTTGTGAGAATTAAGTTGGATTCAACTGAAAGCGATCGCGCGAAAATTTTGCTAAAAAAACAAGCCTAGTTGAGATGAATGGGCTATATGCTATCTGTATATTACAGTATTCCGATCGGGTAACTGTAGTTAAAGAAAAGCTGGGAGTCACAAGAAATGGGAATCGCGGTTGAGCATGTCTCCAAGTCCTATGGCGATTTTCGGGCAGTTGATGATGTTTCGTTAGACATTCAATCGGGTTCTTTGGTTGCATTGTTGGGGCCATCCGGCTCAGGAAAGTCCACACTCCTCAGAATTATTGCGGGGCTGGAATCCACTGATGCGGGAACAATTTCACTGATTGGGCGGGACGCAACCTATCAAAGCGTCCAAGAGCGAAAAATTGGGTTTGTGTTTCAGCACTATGCGCTGTTTAAGCACATGACCGTTCGGCAAAATATTGCTTTTCCGTTGGAGTTGCGCAAGACTCCGCCGGCTGAAATTCAAGAGCGCGTGAGTCGATTGTTGGACTTGATTCAACTGGCGGGCTATGGCAATCGCTATCCTGCACAGTTGTCCGGTGGGCAACGGCAGCGAGTGGCCTTGGCGCGGGCCCTGTCCGTGGAACCCCAAATTTTGCTGCTGGATGAACCGTTTGGCGCTTTGGATGCCAAGGTGCGCAAGGAATTGCGAACATGGCTGCATAACCTGCATCGCAATATGAATGTGACCACGGTTTTTGTGACCCATGATCAAGAAGAGGCGATGGAAGTTGCCGATCGAATTGTGGTAATGAACCAAGGCAAAATTGAACAAGTCGGCACGCCTGCGGAAATTTATGACAACCCTGCCTCGCCCTTTGTGATGAGTTTTGTGGGGCCTGTGAATGTGTTGTCTATTTTTCCGGGATCTGTGTCGCGCTGGGCGGGCGATCGGGTGTGGGAAGACAGCGACAATTGGCGACTCTTTTTGCGGCCCCATGATGTGGAAATTGTGACCGACCCTGTGGATGACAAGGCCTTACCCGCAACGGTCGATCGGATCATGCATTTGGGATGGGAAGTGCAAGTGCATTTAAAACTGGAGGATGGCCCATCCTTGACGGCTTCTGTGAACCGAGATCACTACCATCGACTTCACATTGAGCGAGAGCAACAAGTCTATGCACGGCCCCGATCGGTGCGTGTTTTTCCCTTGGCAACCTAGAGCATATGTACTTAAGAGATGCCTGAGAAGTAGCTGTGGGTACTAGTAAAACTCTAGGAGTCGTGGAACTGGTAAAAAACGAATAATTGTGGAGGCAAGGGGCTTAAGCCCCTTGTCTTTGTTGATTGGTGCGTCTTTGTCGATTGGTGCGATCCGCAAGATCGCAGTTTTAGCTGTTTCGGTGAAGGCTGTAATTTAAGAATTTAAACTGATTGAAGATTGATTAGCAGTTGACAAATCTGATCTTGGAAACTACTGAAAGTAAGCGCCGGCAAAACTGTAAATTAGTCCGCCAAAAACAATCGAAGTGATTGCAAAATAGAGCCAATCTTGGCGACGCAAAAAAGTGAACCAAGACAGGGCAACACGAATAATGGGTGTTGCCACTAACAGCATAATGCCCACTTGAATCCAACCGCGACCGTGACCCGAGAGGGCAGATTTCGCAGCACCCCAAGGGGAGCAAAGTTCTCGGGGTTCTCCCACAAAAACACGGAAGCTGGCTGGCTCACCCCCATGACGAAAGATATAGATGCAGCCGCCTGCAAAGACGATCGAACTCGCAATGATCATTCCCCACCACAACACATGACTAACGGCTACTTCAAGGCTGTGATCGGTGCTTTTTCGAGTTTCTAAATCAACTGGCGAAGATTCCAAGGGAGAAATGGGACTATTCGCTGCAGTCATGGCGATCGCCTGATCGGAAGACTTACCCTTCATCATTGATGCAATCTCCATTGTCACTTGGGCTGCTGTGAATTACGAGCGTTAAAATTCTGTTTGATCTCAACTTTGAGATTGAGCAAAAAGTGCGTAATTTCTAGGTGATTAATCCGTTATAAATCATTTTGATTGCTAGGAGTACCAACACAATGGAAAAGAGCCAACGCAACCATTCTGGCTTGGCTCCAATCAGAACTCTCGCACCGACCATGGCTCCCATTAGAACGCCCAGCATTACGGGCATTGAGAGGCCGGGATCCACATAGCCTCGGGATAAATAAACGCCGGCCGACATGGCAGCGGTGACCCCGATCGTGAAGTTGCTGGTGGTGGTGGAAACCTTAAACGGTAAGCCCATGACGCGATCCATCGCCAAGACTTTTAAGGAGCCAGAACCGATGCCGAGCAATCCTGAAAGCAGCCCGGCCACGGCCATTAAGCTAAAGCCAGTGGGAACCGAACGAACGGTATAGGCGATCGTTCCTTCTCCGTTGGGGGCGGGATAGCAGTTATCAAGTTGCAATCGCTCAGCCAAGGAACCTGGCTCGGTTAATTCGGCTTCCTTGGGGGTGGATTGTTGAGCAAAAAAAGCGGAATAGAGCAGGACGGTTCCTAACACCACGGTCAGGGCTTTGACGGGAACAACGGTGGCTAAGGTGGCTCCGACGAAAGATCCAAGGGTCGTTGCCACTTCTAAAAACATTCCGAGGCGTAGGTTGGCAAATCCCGATCGAATGTAGGTTGCGGCGGAACCGGCGGAGGTGGCAATCACAGAAATTAAGGAAGCCCCGATCGCGTAGCGAATATCGACCCCAAAAACCGAGGTGAGCAGAGGCACAATCACCACGCCGCCCCCAAGACCGGTCAAGGCTCCTAAGAATCCGGCCGCGAATGAACCGGCCCAAACTAAGAATGAAAACTCAAAAATATTCACCCCGCTCCATCCTGATGACTAGTAATTAAAGAAAATCCATAGGGAATGGCTGGAAAATGACTGGAGCAATTCGGCTCCTGGTGCTTGATCACACTCGGGAATCCAGCCACTGTGCTGGGTTGCCGAGTCGAGAAAGTTGGAAGCTAGAAACCAGGTTAATGATGGTGTCTGCGCGAGCAAATTTTCAGACTGCTGGTGAATTGTTCACAATCATTGTTCGCAGCCATTGTTCGCAGTCAATGATCCAGAATGATGGATCGCTGTTGAGCATTCATCACTCTGGATCATGAATCACGACTCAACGACGAGTAAGCAAGCTTGAAGGGGTTGATGGTCGCTGAACTGGATCCATGGGGCTGAGGATCAATCGATTGGCCACTTGCGTGATTAGGTAAGCGATCGACCAACCGCCAATGATGTCGCTGGGGAAGTGAACCCCGAGATAGAGCCTTGTCCAGGCAATGATCAGCACAAAGCCACCACCCAGCCCCGCGATCGACCAACGCCAGACCCGTCCATAGGGTCGATCGAGCAGTTGTTGGCTGGAATACAAAGCGCCAAGGGCTAAAACCAACGAGAGGCTAGCGGCCGCGTGGGTGCTGGGAAAAGCCCAATCAGCAGGGTAATGGTCTGGGGCCAGCAGCGAGGGCCAAAGGCTGGGCCTGGCTCGGTGCCAAATCACCTTCAGCAGGGTTGCTATGACTGTTGTACCGCCAATCGCACTCATCCAGTAGAGCAACTTACGCCATTGCCGTTGGTTCGCTAGGGACAAAAGACCCATGATGAACAGCGGAAACGTTCCCCAGCGGGTTCCCAGCGGTGTGAGCCAAAGGGCGAGGCGATCGAGCCAAGGGGTGGCCTGTTGATGCAATAGTTCTAAAAACTGCACATCCCAGGGCGCTGGTTGCTGGAGATGGCGGATTAGGTATAACGCACAGAGTCCTTGAATTGTGACCGCCCCACCGATTCCCAACAGGCTGGCTTGGGATGATGAATGCTTACCCAAAGTGCTGATCCCCGTGGTGTTTAGCCCATCAGTCATGCTTGGCCGGCTCATCGGTCATTGGCTCAGTCATTGCTGGTCAGGGTTGGGGCATCCAAAGGACGCTGACTAATCACCTTTTGGGACAGGTTCGGGAGCGGCCATTTTGCTTTGCTGGCGTTAACTGCTGCCGTGGGTGCTGTGCTGAGGGTTAATTGGCCCTCGGGATCTTGGCTGATGGTGACGCGCGTGCCGTCAGCAACTTTGAGCGCGGCCAAACCGGTAAATTCCTGGTTGGTTCCGTCGGGAAGGGTGGCGATCGCCTTGGTTCCCTTGGGAATCAAAACCCCTTCGCAGTCCCACTCGATCGCGGTGGTTTCCCCATTGGCCAAAAAGTAAAGACCCGTGTTGTAGCGATAGTTGTCCGCATCATCCGGCTCTGGCCCGTAAACTCCAACCACCTGGCCGCTGGTGTTTTCGCATTGGCCCCAGGTCTCGCCGGACTCCAACGCAAAGGTTTGGGCTGTCAGTTGTTCAATTTGCGATTCCAAAGGCTCAGGAATAGCTTCCCCTGCCTTCTGTTTCTTTTCGCGTTCGGCTGTTAATTGGCTCAAGGCTTGGCTGGCTGCCAAATAATCAGAATTTTCACTCAAGGGGCGATCGGCTAAGGCCGGGGGAGCGCAAAGCAAATTAACCGTAAAAACCAACAGGCAACCCCCGATCGTCATCCAGCGGCTGAAGGATCCCAAAATCGCCGTTCTCAGTCCTTGCAAGCTTAGAAAATTCTGGACAATCCCTGGGACAAAACTCTTAGAGAAACCTTGGATAACGTTCATGCTCTTTCCTCTTGATGACTGATTGATGACTGAAAATCCTGCAAATTTCGCAATGCTCTACGATTCAAACCAATCCCAACTATGGTGGATGGCTGAACATTAGTGCCTGTAAAAAACTGCCCATAATCCCTCGCTTTGGTTTCCCAATCTAAGAAAAATCAAACAACCTAGAAAGGTGTAAAGAATACAAAAATCACGAAATTGCTAACATTAGCCTTGATGATGAAGATTCTCGCTTGATGCCCAAAATTTGGTTTTGTTGCTACAAAATCTTGCAATCACTCAAACTGAATTGTCTGGTTTAGGATCACTGCATGGCAGTAGTTAACAATCCGCGTACCAATGTATTGGCTTTAATGTGTTCTCGAACGATGAAATGAAGTGAAGGTTTGAGAAGAGAATTGCTGACTTGAGTTGCTTCGACTGGGTTAATTCAAAAATGAGCGATTCTGCTTGTGGAAGCCTTGAAAAACTCGAACCGAAGCAACGGAATAAACGAGCTAGGCATAGCCTTTCGCGACTCAAAAAGTCTAACAAAGTCCCCCAATTTTGCCAAGATCTTGAGCTTAAGGAAGGATGAAGGAAAATAATATTTGCAGAAGGTTACTCTCCCAGAGAATTCCTATTCCCAGCGCAATGAAAATCCAAGGTACAAATTGATGGCCAAATCGGCTAATCCATTGAGTGATTATGTGATAGCGACTGAACCGGCGCGTTAGCCAACAAAGCAATCCTACGCCTGCAAAGAAGACCCAGAGAATAATGCTGAGTTCCAGCCAGTTGCAGGAAGCAAACAGAGGAATATAAATTCCAATGTTGTCAGCACCGCAGGCAAGCGTAATCATTGTCACTTGGATGACTTGAGGGGATAGCCAAGGCAGCCATTGACGTAGTTTCTTAACTCGATGTCGAAAGGCTAAATTGGTCGATCGCCCGTTGAACGCTTGATCCCCAGATCCGAAAGCTTCTAGTTGAGAATCGGGAGATTCTGACTCCTGAGATTGAGAAGCACGCAGTTGCGAAATGCCGATCCCGATCGGAAGAAAGCCCAGTAGCCCAATGACCCAGGGAGGGAGCAGTAATCCTCCCCAAAACCCCACCAAACTGGCTAACACAATCAGGCCAAACCCGAGATAGCGTCCGATCAGGATTTGTCGATCGCGGAAGAGCCGATCGGGGCGACCAAACAACACCATCAGCACCACCACATCATCGATATTTGTGGCAATGAAGGAACTGGTTCCCGCCACAAAAGCACTAATCGCTAGCTCAGCTAAGGGGCGCTGATCAATCATGGTGCTCAGACATGATGTTTAGGGCAAAAAGCATTGCAAAAGTTGTAAGAATCGCAGCGATCGTCTCAAGAATCACTCTTTTCGGGAACTTCACTCAGTTGCTGGGGTCGCCAAGTTAAGGCCACCAAACAAGTGCAGCTAGCAGCCAGCAAACCAGGACTCATGGCTCCACTATCAAGGATGATATAAATCCCGAGCGCGATGAGTACTAGAGGAACCATGGTTTGACCCCGATGGGCTAACCAATCTGCAATTTGGGCCTGATGGGTGAGTCGATGAGCAATGTAACACCAAACAGGAACCAAAACTAGGAAAACCAGAATGGTTAGAATTAGCTCTGGCACTGAGCTATGGGAAAACAAGGGCGTGTAAATGCCCACATTGTCGCTCCCGTTGGCGATCGTGATGGCTGCGACGCTGAGACTTTGGGGCCCCACTAAATTCATCCAATGGGGTGATGTTCCATCGCCGTCAATGGCTAGGTTTAGCTCTTCATCGGTGGCATCTTCTCCCCGGTCAAACAACCGGCCCAGTCCCATGCCGATCGGGATTAGACCTAGCAAACCTAGCCAGTGGTGGGGCAAAACCATGCCCCCAAAGAAACCCAACAAGCTTGCGCCTACCAGGGCTGAAAACCCTAGATATTGCCCAGCGACCACATGGTAATGACGAAAATTGGCATTGACCTGAGAAAAGAGCAACATCAGGATTGCAATATCGTCAATGTTTGTGGCTGCAAAGGCAGCAACACTCGTGGGGATTACGGTCAGTAAGTTGTCCATAGGAAAGGGTTGCAGAAGAAGGGACTAGAAGCGAAGTGGAGCCGATCAAAATTGAACCAAGCAATCGATTAGCCGTCAGCATCTTCGGACTCTTCAAACCGGACATAGATCGCTTCGATCGAGTGCTGCATTCGCCGGATCATTTTGGGAGAGCGCGATCGCTGCCAGAAAAACCAGCCGCAACCCAAACCTAGGTAAAGCAGAAAGAGTTTAGGAAATGTATCGTAAGGCGCTTCCGGTACGGGAAACCAAGCACTGCCAGGAATTCCGACCATGCCCAAGATTGGCAACACCATGAAACCCGCGCCCAGCAGACCAATGATTCCATCGATGGGTTTAGTTTGCCAATTCGATAGAGATAAACCGGTGCGGCGATCGACACCAAAATGTAGGTCACCAAAAATCCATAGGTACACATCGTGCCCAAATAAGCCATGGATTCAAAAGCTTTGAGACCAAAAATGGTCATTGAAGCAGGCACTAAAAAGAGCAGAACGGAGATAAAAGAGACAGCAATATGGGGCGTGCTATTGGTGTCGTGGGCTTCACCAAAAGCTGAGTGAAAAAGACCATGCCGTGCCATGGTGAAAAAGATGCGAGCAGCAGGATTAATGCTGCCTAAAACACAAGCGAAAAAGCTAGCCAACGCACAAATCCCGATCGCTTGGCCCAGGAATCCAACACCAGCCCAGGTGGCTAAGAAACTGAGAGGCTCTTCATGACCTGCCAAATTTCCTCCGGCATGATTGAACCCGACCACGCCGATATAGGCCATAACCAAGAAAAACAACCCCGAAAGCACTGTGCTGCCTAGGACAGCCTTGGGAATACTTGATAGGGGTTTTTGCGCCTCATCCCCAAGAGTCGTAGCACTTTCAAACCCAGAAAAACCAAAAACCACTAACACTAACCCCATGGCAACACCGCTGGGCGTTGCACCGGCTAAGGTCAACTGTTGGGGATCAAGGGCAAAGCCAGTTTTAGCCCAAACAATTCCTCCCAGGATCAAAATAAACAGGACAGAAATGCCTTCCAAAATCAGCAATGTTCTGGCTGATAATTCAATATCTCGGTAGGCAGCATACCAAGCAACCACGGTTCCTAATGCAAGCAGGGTGAGTACGTGGGTGTGAATGCCCAAACTGCCTAAAAAGATTTGACCAAAATTAGCAAATCCACAAAGAACGGCCATCCCCGTGAGCAAATAGCCCAGCAGGAGACCCCAACCACAGATGACACCGGCTGTGGGGCCAAGGCCTTTGGAAATGTAGGTGTAGAGTGATCCAGGGGAAGCGGAGCGGCGAGCAAATTGATTGATGTTGATGCTGACAAAAATCAGCCCGATCGTTCCCAACAAAAAGCTAAGACAAGTGCCATTCCCCGCCAGGGCAAAGACTAATCCTAAGTTGGCGGCAGGGGTTGTGATCGGAGCAATTACCGCGATGGATTGGCCAAGAACTTCACCAAAGGGTAAACATTCTGCCTTGAGACCGTGAACACTACGGTTCACTGCAAGTTCTGTAGTCATGCGATCCCTCAATGAGACCAGAATACTGAGTGATGAACTGATCTGAAGCCTGAAAGTTATCTGAAGTAAAAGGGATAACTCTCTATGATTGGTGACTAGGCATTCATGACCCGTTCAGTCTGTGAATTCTGTTGCTGTTCGTGTTGCATACCGATGTTGCTTTGACAAGTGTTTTGGAGCACATCGATCAAATTAACTACAGATTAAGGAGTTGGCTGAGTTTAAGCAAATACTGTTTTTTCTCAAAACCATCAATAAAATTGATGAAAACCTCAACAAGCTCGAAATTTTGGTTGTTAGGAGCCAAAAATTCTCGCGATGAACGGAAATTTTGAAAATAGATCGAGATTTTAATTGAAATTTTTAAGTTTGGTGAAATGTCTGGAATAACTCTTGATCGGTTGCAAATTTTCTTGGCGGTTGCGGAATATTTACACTTCACGCGAGCCGCAGAGTCCCTTTATCTAACGCAGCCTGCGGTGAGTGCTGCAATTCAGTCTTTAGAAGACAGTTATGGTTTGCGTCTGTTTCATCGCATTGGACGGCGCGTGGAACTGACGGATGCTGGGCGGTTGTTACAAGCGGAAGCCAGGGATATTCTCGATCGGGTGGCTTTAACAGAACGAGGCTTGCGCGAACTCAATGAAATGCAGCGAGGGGAATTGCATTTGGGGTCTAGCCTAACGATCGGGAATTATTGGCTACCGCGCAAAATTGGAGAATTTAAGCGTCGTCATCCGGGCATTGTGGTGAATTGCACCCTCGCTAATACTGAGGAAATTTGCACAGGAACGGCGACGGGCGCGTTTGATTTGGGATTAATTGAAGGAGAGGTGTTGCCCTCAACCCAACGGCATTTAGAAAAGGCAATTGTTGGGGGCGATCGCCTAGTGATTGTGGTGGGCCCTTCGCACCCTTGGTTTGAGCTGCCATTTGTGGAAACCCATCAGTTGGCAGAAACGGCTTGGTTAATGCGCGAACCCGGATCAGGCACTCAACAGCGGTTTGAGGAAGCATTATTGAGTTGGCAGGTGGATCCTTCAATCTTGCCGATCGCCCTGGTGTTAACCACCGGAGAAATGGTGAAAGTTCTGGTGGAGGAAGGCGTGGGAGCGGCAGCCATTTCAGAACTGATCGTTGAAAAAGAGTTGCAGCTTCGGACAATGCGCGCGGTTCCGATCATTGATCCCGAGCAGTCATCGGTTTTGGAAATTCGCCGCCCCTTTTTGAAGTTGCGCCATCGACAGCGCTTTCAGACCAAAATCTCTCGGGTTTTTGAGCAATTACTAGTCAGTTATTAGTTAGGAATAGACCATTGATCAGCCAATGATGTGTCACTGCTGAGCCAGTCGTGCGCCAATGATGGGCGAGACCCGTTGGGCAATTTCTGAGTAAAGTACGGTTTTTTGATCGGAATATAGTATTTTAGGTCAAAAGCAACTGCAAAACGTCATTTGCAACTGCGCTAAACCTGGAATTGCTAACTCAATGAGCGCTGTCAATCCCCAACTTCGCCCCCTAGAACTTAAAGAATTGTCCCAGGAATCTTCTGTGGTGCCTCTCCATAGCCAAGCTCAGTACCCCACGACCTTGGCCCTCAGCGACATACAGCTTCCAAGCAGTCAGCCAAGACGGTATTTTGACCCGATCGCCCTCCATAGCCTTGCTCAATCGATTGCCCAATATGGGATTTTGGAGCCGCTGTTAGTTCGTCCCCTTGATGAGCGGCGCTATGAATTAGTGGCTGGTGAGCGGCGATATCGCGCGGCCCAAAAGGTTGGCTTATCACAAGTACCCGTAATTATTCGGGCCCTGAGCGATCGAGAAGCCCTGCGAATCGCCCTTTTGGAGAATTTGCAGCGCGAGGATCTCAACCCGATCGAGGAAACCGAAAGTATTTTAAAATTGTTGTCCCTGGAGCTTCAACAGCCTGCTGAGTCGATTATTTTGCTGTTGCACCGCTTGCGAAATCAAGCCAAGGGCAAAAAAACTCATAACGTTATGGGTAACGCAGAACGAGAGGCGATTCGCACTATTTTCCAGTCGATCGGAACCATGACTTGGGAGTCCTTTGCCAGCAATCGGCTGCCCCTGCTGAAGCTGCCAGAAGCTATCCTCAATGCGTTGCGCCAAGGTCAGTTGTCCTACACCAAAGCTTTGGCCATTTCCAGAGTTCGGCAACCCAATCAGCAAAATCATCTACTACAGGAAGCAATTTCACGAGATTTATCACTCTCCGAAATTCGTAAACAGGTGGCCAGCTTCAACACTCCTGAAGCGACTCCCAACTTACCCAGTTCTCTGCGAGATCGTTGGAGTTATACCTATCGTCGGTTGCAACAGTCGGGAGTTTTGAATGATCCCCTAAAACGGCAAAGGGTAGAATCCTTGATGGCTGAATTAATCACCATTGCGGAGTTAGATGAATCTCAAGAGATTGAGTGATAGTTTACCGACAAACCATTCTTTTGTCCATAAACTACGGTTTGTCGGTCGATTTAGTCAAGATTAATGAATGAACTATCTAAAGCCCTGCTTAAGGTGCTTTGATCTGATCTCTGAATAATTTTCTGGGTGCAGTTAGGTGCTCTACTCAATGATTAGGTGCTTGAAAAAAAATCTGCCTTGTAATGATCATGGAATTTTAAGTTGTTGTTCTCAAGAACCATAGAAATTTCATGACAATTAAATCTCTTCGCTTCTAGCGGTTTTTCTTAAAACCGTAGCTAACCATGTCTATTGCGCTTACTCTTGGTGTTTTGGCGATCACTTTCTTTCTATTCATTGTGGAATGGTTGCCTGTTGATATCACAGCAATTGGAATTGCTGTTTTGCTAATTCTTCTAGGACTCATTACCCCCGAAGAGGGAATTGCTGGATTTAGTAACTCAGCAACGATCACGGTTATGGCAATGTTTGTGCTGAGTGCCGCGATCGAGCGTACCGGTGCGATTCAAGTGGTCAGTGAATTTCTGCAACAAAAAGGCGGCAAAAATCCAACTCGCCAAATTTTTGTACTGGGATCAATTGTGGGGCCGATCACGGCATTTCTGAATAACACAGCCGTGGTGGCGGTGTTTATTCCAATTGTGGAAAATTGGTGCCGAAAACAGAATATTTCTACCTCGAAGCTATTAATTCCGCTGTCCTATGCCACGGTGCTTGGTGGCACGATTACAGTCATTGGTACTTCAACTAATGTGGTGGCCAGTGGACTTTCTAAGCAACTGGGTTATGGAGAATTTGGCCTGTTTGAGTTTGCACCCATGGGCCTCATTGTCTTTGTAATTGGCCTGTGCTACTTGGCACTGGCGGCCCCCAATCTGCTGCCCGATCGACGAAAGCCCGGTGAAATTTCAACCGTTGAAAACTATGGGCTACGTGACTATTTCAGCGAAATCATTGTGACCCATCAGTCCTCTTTGATTGGGAAATCGCTGCCAGCCAGTGACTTTCATCATCGATATGATCTTGATGTTTTGGAAGTGATTCGTGATGGCATTACCTATAGACCGACAAGCCATGACTGGTTGCTAATGGCAGGGGATATCTTACTGGTTCGCTGCAACCGCGATCGCCTGCTGACCCTGAAGGATGAACGGGGGCTAGAAATCCTACCCGATGCCAAATTTTCCCTGGAATCCAATGAGCGATCGATTGCGGAAGCCTTAATTATTTCAAACTCTAGTCTCATCGGTTCCAGCTTACAAGAACTGCGATTTCGGCAACGATATAACTCCACGGTTTTAGCCATTCGTCGTGGCCAAGATTGCTTGTGCGAACGGTTGCGGGATGTTCGTTTGCGATTTGGTGATGTTCTATTGGTGCAAGGGCCGCATGACAGTTTACGCGGTCTGCAATCCAGCCCTGAATTATTAGTCGTGGAACCGCGAGAACTGGAACCCTTAAAGCGAGACAAGGCTGGTTTGGCCCTGACGATCGCCCTAGGAACCGTGCTGGCTGCTGCCACGGAAACAGTTCCCATTTTGGTTAGCGCTCTGGCCGGTGTTGTCTTGGTAATTGCCACGGGAATTTTGCGGCCCCGAGAAATTTACCGAGTTATTCGCTGGGATATTATCTTTCTCCTGGCGGGCCTGATGCCCCTAGGAACCGCTATGGAAAAATCAGGAGCTACCGACTGGTTAGCATCACAATTAACGCAAGTGGGAGGACATCTTTCGGGCTTTTGGCTGTTAGTTTTGTTCTATGGTGTGACAACCCTATTGACTGAAGCCCTGTCGAATAATGCGGCGGTTTTATTGATGCTGCCCATTGCAGTGAAGGTGGCAGAAACCCTTGAATTCTATACTTTACCGTTCATGCTGGTGGTGATGTTTGCGGCTTCAAATAGCTACCTAACCCCGATCGGCTACCAAACCAATACAATGGTTTATGGGCCAGGAGGCTATAAATTTCTAGATTTCACCAGGGTGGGAATTCCGTTGAACTTAATTCTGACCTTCCTTGTGCCGCTGATGTCAATTTGGTTTTATGGCCTAAACTTAAGTCATTAAAAAATGACCTTGATTCTTGCTGAAACAACGACTTTGGCTAAATTGCCATCAAGCAAGGCCAAGTTATTGTGCTTCTCTACCGCAATCATTTGATCACAACTATGGAATCCATGACTTCCCAACCCTCATCCACCCATCCGTTGCCCATTGACGAATCCCTTGAAACAGCTATGAATACAGCAGACGCGACCAACAGGGCAACCAATCAAGATGCCCAATCGGTTGCTCAGCTCCAGCAAGAAATCGAAGCGGTAGAATCCCAAATGTTGGGATTCAAACTCTTGAAAAAATTGAAGGGTGGGCTGCTGGTTGTTGTGGGCTATTTGCTCTCGCCACTGTGCTGGTGGAATGATTTAATTTTTAATCTGCCGATCGCCTACGCTTTTGGTGCGCTCTGCAACTGGTTAATTCCGCACAGCTTTTTCGGAGGAGCAATTGTGGGCTATTGGCTCTCGAATGTAGTGGGAATTCTGATGATGCAATTTGGGGCGACGGAAATGGTTCAAAAGGAGGATCAAAATCGAAGTTTCCGAAAAACTCTGGTCACAGGATTGCTGTCCTCTACGGCCTATACAATTTTGGTGGTGGCTTTGGTGCAGTTTGGAATCCTAACCTTGCCGGATGGTTTGAGCTTTCAAGAGTAGTAATCCATTTCTCAGCGATTCGTGGCGGAATTTGCGGTCTTGGGCGGAGATTCTAGGTTAAATAGCTTTAATCCTTCGCTACCAATGATGGTCGGTAATTGACCATTCCACCGCTCGATCGCCTGACGTTGAATTAACTCTGGGGTCAGGTGTTCTTTGAGAAGTCGTTGCGCTTCGGCTTCACCCCTGGCCCAGTTAACCCTTGCTTCGGCTTCTCGGGCGGCTTTCAGGGTCAAAAATTCTGCTCGCTTGGCTTCCTGTTCCGCAATTTGCTTGGCTTCAACGGCTTCGCTGAACCGATCGGAAAAATTGACATGAACCAGCGAAATATCATCAACAAAAATATGATATCCCCGTAGTCGATTGCTCAGCAGTTGGTCTACGGCTCCTTTCACTTCTTCCCGGCGAGTGATAATTTCTTCCGCCGTGTATTTAGCCATAACGGCTTTTAAAACTTCCTCAACGGCGGGATCAATGGCTCGATCGACCACAGCCAATTCATCGCCCAATTCTTGAAAGGCTAAGTTCACTTCATCAGGAATAAGATGCCAATTCAAGACCACATCGGTTTCAATTTCTTGTAAATCTTTAGAGGAAGCTTCGGCTGAAATTTCGCGCTTTTGAACACGAACGGTTAATTTTTTAACGGCTTCTGCGATCGGGATGATCGGATGTAGACCTTCATTGAAAATTTGAGGTTGCACTTGACCAAAACGGAGCACCACGCCTCGCTCCCCGGCTGAGATAATGACTAATGGTTGTAAGATAATTAGGGTTAACAAAATAGCTGCTAACGGTCGAATAATTTTTAATTGAAAAATATGCTTTAGAGAACTAATGAAAATCATTAATTGTGACTAAGATCGTGATTTGTCTGAGGTCTTTTTTATTTTAACCCTGATCTTGGAAGTTCCTGAATTTGAAAATCTATCTGAGTAACGACTTGCTTACCTAAGGGCTAAATACCATGGCTTTTACCAATGACCCAATGGCGACGGAAAAAACGTGCCAAACTCGATTCATCGAGGGGTAAATAAATCGGTCGCCCATGGGGACAGGTGCGAGGACTCTGGGTGCGTTGCCATCGATCGAGCAAATCTTGCATTTCCACCAGCGTCAGGGGCGTGCCGTTGCGGATGGCGGTGCGGCAGGCGACGGCCACTTGGGCCGCTTCCAGGTTGTTGCTGTGGGCTAGCTCTCCCAAGGCGGCGGCCAAGTCAGAGCGATCGAGTAGGGGATCCGGGGCACTGCGCACAATCCAGCAGCGATCGCCAAAGGGTTCAATTTCAATGCCCAAGCTCACCAGCCCTTCCCGTTCCGCCTCGCTCAGTTCATTCAGGACGATCGGTTGTGTTAGGGCGGAAATTTGCCAACGATCGCGCAAATATTCAAACAAAACCCGCTCATGGGCAATGTGCTGCTCCACCAGCCAGAGACCGCCGGGATGCTCCGCCACAATGTAGGTGTTGTGAACTTGGGCGATCGCCCGCAGTTGTCCTCCCAAGGGATCGTCAAGGGGTTCGGGCGATCGGGGCTGCCCCAGGGCTTGGGGATCATCGGGCGACGCGTTGGGATCAGCAGCAGTGCGCACACGATAGGTCGATCGCCCTTCGGCGGCCCGAATGAGCTTGGCCGTTCGCCCGATCGCGTAGGTATTCGTTTGGGGTTCGTCGATCGCCTCGCGAAAGGAAAGGGCCTGTTGGAGCGCCGCCTGTACCTGGGCTTGCCAATGGTCGATCGACTGGAGATAAAGCTTGTGTTTGTCGGGGGTGCGGTTCCAGTCAATGCATTGGGGCGGCAACTGGAGATGCACCAGGGCGATCGGGTGGCGGCCGCGCGGCAGGGTGCGCCCCAAAGTTGCAAAAATCGTAGTTTCCAGTTCCGGCACTTCCGCCATTCGCCCGTTCACCGCAATCCGCACCCAGTCAGGGCGGGCCCGATGGACGCGATCGGGCAGACCCAAGGTGACGGTGATTTGGGCGGCTCCTTCCTGGTCGGCGGGCAAGGGAGCAATCCACTGCACCTCCCGTAAATCTCCCGATCGCACCGGTTTCAAGATTTGGGGCAACAGGTGACGAGCCGAATCCCCCGGTGACAGGGCAAACCAGAGCCGATCGTTGCGATAGACCGTCCAGGCCATGGCGGGATGGCAAAGGGCTGCTTGTTGAATCACCTGCTGAATCGATCGCAACTGTTGAGCCAAAGACGGCAAACTATCCCGCCGCGACGGCCAAGCCTCAAACAAATCCTCCACCAAAACAATGGTTCCCGGCGCGATCGGGGCCGCTTCACAGCTCACAGCCTGGCCCGTGGCATCATACACCGCTCGCCAACCCTCCCCGCCAACCGGCCGGCTGCTGAGGCTCAGGCGGCTCAGTTGGGCCAAGCTGTGCAGTGCTTCTCCCCGAAATCCCAGGCTGCGGATGTTGAACAAATCGGGACGATCATGAATTTTGCTGGTGCTGTGGGGAGCGGCAGCCCGCAATAGATCCGCTCGGCCCATGCCGCAGCCGTTGTCCGTGAGCCGAATTTGGCCCCGATCGAGCCAGAGGGACAGGGCCAGCCGCGTGGCTCCCGCATCGATCGCGTTGTCCACCAACTCGCGCACCACCGCCGCCGGAGAGTCAATCACCTCCCCCGCCGCAATTAAATTCACCACCTCGATCGGCAGCGGTTGAATAGACTCCATCCTTGCCTCAGTTGCCAGACGGCGGCGATGGTTCCTCTCGGAATCGAGGGACTGTGAAAAATGGGTTGAAAGCTAAAGCACTAGTGGTTGTGTGGGCAAGGGGCTGAGGGCCTGTCGTCAAATCGCCTGAAACCCTGATTCTGCCGCTAGCGGATCGTGGGGGGCAAGGGGCTTAGGGCCTGTCGTCAAATCGCCTGAAACCCTGATGCTGCCGCTAGTGGATCGTGGGGGGCAAGGGGCTTAAGCCCCTTGTCTTTGTCGGTCGGTGAGGCCCGCAAGGTAGCCGTTTTGGCTGTTCAGGCATCCTTTAAGAAGGCTTTTTCTCGCTTTGGAACCGGAGCCACTCCGCCAAAAAGGCGATCGCCCCGGAACCCAACAGCAACAACACACTCAAGGCATTCACATCTGGCTTCACCCCCGTGCGAATCCGGCTAAAAATTTCCATGGGGAGTGTTGTTGCACCGCCACCGGCTGTGAAACTGGCAATCAAAAAGTCATCCAAGCTGAGCACAAAGGCCAACAAACAGCCCGACATAATCCCCGGCACCAGTTGCGGCAACAGCACCTGAAAGAAAGACTGAACCGGCGTTGCGCCCAAATCCTGGGCCGCTTCTTCCAAATAGGGATTGAGATCCGCCAAGCGAGTGGAAACCGCCAGGGCAATATAGGCCAAGCAGAAGACAATATGAGCCGCCACGATCGTCCAAAAGCTGAGGGGAATCGTCAGAGCCGCCAAGAATACCAACGTGGCCACCGCGATCGCAATGTCCGGGACGATCAGGGGCAAATAGGACATGCCTAGATATAACCCCTTGCCCCAAAATCGATAGCGGGCCAAGCCAACGGCCATCGTGGTTCCCAACACAGCCGACACCACCACAGCGCCCAGCCCTACTGCCAGGCTGGTCTGCAAGGCTCCCAAAATCCGCCCATCCCGCAGCAGCTTGGCATACCACTCCAGGGTGAACCCTGTCCAACCGGCGCTGTAGGGCGACTGATTGAAGCTATAGACCGTCAGTACCAGAATCGGCAGGTACATCAGGAAGAACATGACCGAGGTAAATGCGCCCTGCCAGGTCAGGCGAGGCTTACGCAATCGAGCCATAGCGTCTGCGAGGGCCTCCTGGGAATCCGTTGAAGCAGGATCGAGATCGAGCATGGGGCGATCGGGAAGAGCAATCAAAGGGAATCAAGCAAAGACAAACGAACCACTGCACCATCATGCATCCCCAAACATCCTAGGCAGCGGGGCGGCCATCACCGTAGCGAATGAGCAACGCAATCCCCAAACTGACAGCCAGGATCATCAGCATACTCAAAGCCGAACCAAAGCCCCAATTTTGGGTCGCACCCAGAAACTGGTTATAGATTAGCCGGGAAGCCGTCATGCTGGAGGCCCCGCCGAGCAATTCCGGGTTCACAAAGTCGCCCAAACTGGTGATCAGCACCAACAACGAACCGGCGGCAATGCCCTGCAAGCTTTGGGGAACGGTCACTTTCCAGAAGGCCTCGATCGGGGTGGCCCCCAAATCCGCCGCCGCTTCCAACAATCGGCGATCGAGCTTTTCCAGAGAGGAGTACAGAATCAGCACCATATAGGGCAAAAAGCTGTAGGCCATCCCCAGGAGCACGGCGGGCGTTTGGTTCAAAATATCCAGACCCGGCAGCCCCACCAGTCCCAACAGGGAGTTCAACACGCCCGTGGGTCGCAAAATCGTAATCCAAGCGTAGGAGCGGAGCAGCGAAGAAGTCCACAGGGGCAGCGTAAAGGCCACCAACAGCAGGTTTTGCCACCGCTTGGGCGACATCAGCGCCAACCAGTAGGCCACCGGAAACCCCAGCAGCAAACAAACCACCGTTGTCCCGATCGCGTAGAACAGGGTGCGCCCAATCACTTGGAGATAGATGGGCTGAAACACCGTCAGGTAGTTGTCAATCCCTGAGGGGTTCACCAAATCACCGGGCTTGATGCCGGGAACCAGGCTGAGTTCAAAAATCACCAGCACCGGCAAAACCAACAGCAGCAATAGCCACAGGCCCGGCGGCCCCAACAGCGCCCAGGGGCCAACCCAACGGCGGGGTTTGGGGGCGGGAGCCTCAACGATCGGGTTAGCGGGGCTAGCGGGGGTCATAGGGCTTGTGAGGACTAATCAGCAAAGACAGTTCAAGGGGTTGGGCAGTTGGCGTGAACAGCTTAAATTAACAGTCATTAAGGCTTGCTCGGCCCTAGCCGCTGGTTAGCTGAGTCCAGTAGCGATCGTAAAGGGAGGTGGCAGCGCCCACGGGAGCAATGCCCTCGCAGCGATCGAGCACCGATTGAGACGGGAACAGGCTGGGATTTTGCACCAAATCCGGTGGCAACTGCTCGATCGCCCGGCGGCTGGCGGTAGCAAACTTCAGGCGTTGGGTCATGCCTGCGGCCACCTCCGGCTGCAACGTGAAATTCATCCAAGCATAGGCCGCTTCCACATTGGGCGCACTGATCGGGATCGCCATCGTGTCCGTCCAGAGGGAAGAGCCGCTGGCGGGAATCACATAGCCCAACTGGTCGTTTTCCTCGATCGCCTCGATCGCATCGGAGGAAAACCCCATGGCGATCGTTAAATCCCCCGCCAAAATCCGGTCTTTCCAACCATCCGTGGTGAATTGGGCGATCGCCGGTCGCAGTTCCCGCAACGCTTCGTAGGCCTGGCGAATTTGATCGGGATCCTGGGAGTTGTAGGAATGGCCCAACCGGCGCAAGGCCAAGCCCATGGTTTCCCGCTGATCATTAAACAACGTCACCTGGCGCTGGAGGCGGGCCCGGTTGGCCCACAAAAATTCCCAATCCGTTGGCGGGCGATCGACCCGTTGCCGGTTGTAAATCAAGCCCGTTGTGCCCCAAGCGGCCGGGACGCTGTGGCCATTTTTGGGGTCATAGCTGGGATTTTGGTAGGTTTCCAGCAAATCCTGCAATCCAAGCAATCGATCGTGATCCAACTCCCGCAACAGATTGCGCTCTCGCATCTGCCGCACCATGTAATCAGAGGGATAGATGATGCTGTATTGACTGCCGCCGCCCGCTTGCAGCTTGGCCAACATCACCTCATTGGAATCAAAAATATCCACCACCACCGACAGGCCCGTTTCCTTTTGGAACCGAGCGATCAGTAGCTCATCGGTGTAGCCAGCCCAGGTGTAGATATAAAGCTTGGAAGGATCCCCGACTGCGCCCGGCGATGGCCGCACCTGGGCCAAGCGCCAGCCACAGCCCGTCATGGCCAGGCCAGCGGCCGCCACCGAAGTGCGGCGCAAGAAGTCACGACGGGAAAGGGCACGACGAGAAGGGGCAACGGAAGCCATGAATGATCAAAGCAAGGTTGGGTAGAGCGCTGGCTGGGCCATGCTTTGGGGAACCAGGACTGCGGGAGTGAGTCCCTGGGGAATGGTTGATTAGCCCCCCTTCGCCCTAGGCTGCGGGCATGGCCAGGGCATCGGCCGTTGACCAATAGGCATAAATGGGGGTTTTGAGGGCGGGCAATTCGCCGCCGGTATTCACCTGCATGACCGTTAACCGATCGCCCGATCGCAGTTCTACCACGTAATGCACATGGGTTCCCAGGTACATCACGTTCTGCAACCAGCCCTCAAAGCAGTTCACCGCTAGATCGGGCGGGTAAAGACTAACTTGAATTTTTTCGGGGCGCACGCTCACGGCCGCCGCCTCGCCCGCGCTGCCGGCCCAATCGCCGCTGGGGGCCGCCACCAGCTTCAGGCCGCTGTCGGTCACGATCGCGCTGCCGGTGCGATCGAACTCCGCCACCCGGCCTCGAAACAGATTCGTATCCCCAATGAAGTCCGCCACAAACGGCGTGCGCGGCGACTCATAAATCTCGCTGGGACTGCCCACCTGTTCCACGCGCCCTTCATTCATCACCGCGATTCGATCGGACAGGCTGAGAGCTTCCTCTTGGTCATGGGTCACCATCACAAAGGTCAACCCCAGTTCCCGATGCAGCGTGGATAGTTCCATCTGCATTTCCTTGCGCAGTTTCAAGTCCAACGCGCCCAAGGGTTCATCCAACAGCAGCACCGCCGGTCGGTTCACCAGGGCCCGCGCTAGGGCCACCCGCTGTTGCTGACCGCCCGATAGCTGGTTGGGATAGCGCCGGGCGAATTTCTCCATCTTCACCAGGGCCAAGGCCTCGTTTACCCGCTCCTCGGTTTCCGCCTTGCCACAGCGCTTGATCCGCAAACCAAAGGCCACATTGTCCCAAATGGTCATGTGTCCAAAGAGCGCATAGCTTTGAAACACGGTGTTGACGGGGCGCTGGTAAGGAGGCACATTCAGCATCGATTGCCCCCTAACCAGCACCTCGCCGGCCGAAGGTTGCTCAAAGCCAGCCACGAGGCGCAGGGTGGTGGTTTTGCCGCAACCGGAGGGACCCAAAATACTGAAAAACTCACCCCGCCCGATGTGGAGATCCACGCCGCGCACAGCGGTTTCGCCGTTATAGACTTTGAAGACTTTTCGTAACTCGACATCCAGTTGGGTATCGGTTTCGATCGCCTGGCTGGCTCGGATTGCGGTTTGGGACATGGCCGGTGATGCTGCCGGGGATTGAAAGACCATCGAGGCAATTGTTCCAGGGTAGTTGTTCTAGGGCAGTTGTTCAAACCTGGCGGTTCACGAGCGATCGAACCTCAGTTTTGAGCTTCGTCACTGAACAACGGGAACTGAACAACGGGAACTGAACAACGAGAACTGGACAACGGGAATTGAACAAATCTTGCCCTATTCTATGCCGACTATTTCGGGTTTTGCGACGAACTCCATCGGCGGCGGTCTGCGGGAGCAGTCTGTGGCAAGCTGAATTAAATCGCCCTTGATTAGCCCTTTTCGCTGCGCCCGCGCTGGGCTGTTACCGTTCCATGGTCGCATCGCCTCCTCCCAACTCGCCCAAATTGGATCAGCAGCCGGAACGGACGATCGGGCGGCGCTACCAGCCGTTGGGCTGCTTGATTGTGGCCGTGGTGTTGCTGGGGGGCATTGGTGGCCGGTTGGCCTATCTGCAACTGATTGAAGGACAGCGCTATCGACAATTGGCGGCGGCCAGCCGAATTCGGCTGATGCCAACCCTGCCAACCCGGGCCGCCCTGCTGGATCGATCGGGGCGAGTGTTGGTGGATAATCGCCCCTCCATTTCGGCCATGGCTTGGCCCGTGGCCCAATCGCCGCAGGAATGGCGGGCCCTGTTGCCGGAGTTGGCCCGCGTGTTGGGGCGGCCGGAGTCGGAATTGCTGGCACGACTGGAGCAGGCCGGTTGGCGATCGCCCGTACTGGTGCGCTTGGCCCGGGGGCTGCCCCCTTCGCAAATGACCACGGTGGCGGAGTTGGCCACTCAAGTGCGCGGCCTGGCGATCCAGCCCGAGGCGGAGCGCGACTATCCCCACGGACAGCTCGCCCAGACCATTTTGGGCAAGGTGGGGGAGGTGAATGCGGCGGAGGTCGATCGACTGGAACCGCTGCAAGATTACCGATCGGGCGATCTGATTGGGCGATCGGGCTTGGAAGCGGCCCTAGAGGCCCAACTGCGGGGCCAGTCCGGGGGCGAGCAAGTGGAACTCGATCGCAACGGCCTGCCCGTGCGCGTGTTGGCCCGCAAACCCACGGAACCGCCCACACCGGTTCGCTTGACCTTAGATTTACCGCTGCAACAAACCCTGGAAGGGCTGATTAACGGAGTCAGCGGGGCCGCAGTCGCCCTGGATCCGGACAATGGCGCGGTGTTGGCCATGGCCGGCCAATGGCCCAACCCGGGTCAAGGGGGCAACCGGGCCCTGAAAGCCATTCGCCCGGGCGCATTGTTCAAATGGATTACCGCTGTGGCGGCGTTGGAGTCGGGGCAAATGGCCCTTCATCAGCGGTGGCGGATCGATCGTCGCAGTCGTCCCGGTGGGTTGCCCTGGGCGGAATTTACCAAGGTCACTTGGCCGAGCATTGTCACCCTTAACTTTCAAGAGGCCTTGGGCAAGTTAGACACCCAAGACAGTGATGCATTTTTTGAGCAGGTGGCGCTCCGGCTGGATAGCACCAACACGATCGCCTGGGCCCGTCGGTTTGGGTTTGGCCAGCGATCGGGCATTGAACTGGCCGAGGATGAGGATCCGGGCCCCAGCTTGGAAGCCCTTTGGAAACGGGAATCGGTGCAAGCCCGCTGGTATTTGGGCGAAGGGGTGAATCTGGCCCTGGGCCGGGGCGAAATGGCCGCCTCGCCCCTGCAAATTGCCGTGATGGCCGCCGTGGCGGTGAATGGGGGCTATCGGGTGCAACCCCATTTAGTCAAGGATCGATCGGCCCAGGTCAGCCGAGAATTTTTGGGATTGCAGCCCAGCACCTTGGAACTGTTGAGATCGGCCCTGCAACCGCGCACCAGCAGCCTCCCCGTTCCCGAGGCGAGCCAGCCTCCCGATCGCCCACCCCAACCCAACGCCGTGATCGGCTGGTTGGCCACCCACAGCCTGGTGCGGCAAAGCGACCAACCGATCGGCGCTTGGGCCGTGGCAGCGGGCCCCGCCAACGATCCCAAAATTGTCGTGGTCACCTTTGTGGAGCAGCCGAGCGATCGCCCCTTGGCCCCCGTCGATCCCGCCGTAACTCCATCCAACGGTGCAGCGAGCCAAGAACCCAGCGCTCCCGCCGCCCAAGCCGCCGAACAAATTGCCGGGGCAACGGTGGTCAACTATGTGCAATCGCTCGATCGCTGGCTGCCCTAGGGCGGACAGCTAATGCTCATCAGGTCTTCGCGGATCCAGGCCCGGCGATCAGGCGGCACGATCTCGCCCTGACCCGATCGGGACTTGGTGACCATGTGCCACTGATTGCCCTGGCCATCGGTGTGGGTCAGGGGATTGGGTCCCCACCGCTCATTCGTGTCGTTGAGCAAAATCACCGTACTGCTGGGGTTGACCCGATCCACGATCGAGAATTGAGTGCCTGGGCCCGATCGCAAATTCACCGCTGAATTACTGCGAATCGTGCCAAAACAATTGGTTCCAAGGAATTGCCCTGAACTAGGCGGGGCGATCGCAAGACTCAAAATTGTGGCAACGCCCATTGAGATCGGCGCAAAGGGAAGTGATTGAACAAGAAATTTCATAACCTGATCTTGGACTGAATCTTTAATGTTTGAAGTTTCTAAAGGACTAATCTAAGAGGATGTCTGAAAAGTGTCTTTTGGCACGGGCAATGCACCAATAGTCGTGGGGGCAAGGGGCTTGAGCATCTTGTCTTCGTCGATCGATGAGGCGTGTAGAGTATCGATTTTGGCTTTTCAGACATCCTCTAAGGAGTCAGGCTCTGAGGAACCAGCAAAAGGCACAACGGAATTGAGCCAATTTTGGAATCCTGAATTCACCCCGTTGGGAACCCATTCAGCAATGCAGTTAGTATACGTAATATGAGATTGAATCACGGATTCAATTTGCGATCGATAGCCCGCTTGAGTTTTTAAAATCAGAACAATTTCCGGCTCTTCATGCACTTCACCTTCCCAGACATAGGCACAGGTGATTGGGAACCAGTTGGCACAAACTGCTAATTTTTGGGCAAAGAGGTCTCGACTAATTTGGCGAGCTTCTTCAGCCGTGTTGAGCGTAATATAGTAGAAAACCATTTTGAGAGAATATTTGAACAATCTTGCTAATTTGAAAATTTGCTAATTTGAAAACTTGCCAATTTGAAAACTTGCCAATTTGAAAAATTTGAACAGTGCTTCCCAGTCTTGAGCTAAAAACCAGCAATCCTAGAGACAAGAAAATCAAGAATCGGCAATCTTCGGGACAAGGGGCTTAATCCCCTTGCCTTCGGCGATCTCGGCAGTTGGCAAAATATCAATGGGTGCTTTTCAGACATCCCCTGAAATTGAATTTGGAGCCGGATTTGGAATCTGAAATTTGAGATTTGGAATCTGAAATCTGAAATCTGGAATTTGAGGTTAATTCTGAAATTAATGGTGACTGGTCGGGAAAAAGTATCGCGTTTCTCCTTGCTGCCCAATTTGATATTCTGCCCCAAATTCAATCGACATGCGATCGAGATAGGCGCGGGCCCGATCGGCCTCCAAGCCCGATCGCATGGCAAATTCAAAGAGGGTGACCTGGCCTTGGCCTTCAGCCAACAATTCCATCAGGCATTGGCGTAGCTGTTCCTGTTGTTGGCGTTCTTGATTTTTCTGTTGTGTTTGATGCTGTTTTTTAAGATCCCAAAGTAGCCATCCACCACCCGCCACAAAGGGCGCACCAAAGACAACACATCCCAAAATGGCGCTTTGGTTTTCGCGTTCCCGATCGGCAACGGTTTGCCCCGGTTCCAAGGGTGACAACGGAACCAAAAGGGCGACCAGCCAAAAGAAGCCGCCCAGGGTGAGAAAGCTGCCCGCCAGAATTTTCTTAATGACTTTCATGGGAATTTTTGCAAGATGCGATCGCTTGGGTGATGGCGGCGATCGCTTCGTCAATTTCGGCGGCAGTGACGATCAAGGGCGGCACAAATCGCACCACCTGCGGCCCGGCCGGCACCAGCAACAGACCGGCGGCCATGGCGGCCTTGACCAAATCGATCGAGCTGAGGCCCGCATCTTCCTTCAGCACCAGGCCGTTGATTAGACCCCAGCCGCGTACCTCAGCAATCAAGTTGGGATGTTGAACTGCCAGGGCCTTCAGACCCGCCCGCAGTTGCTCGCCCCGATCGCGCACATTGTCCAAAAAGCCCGGTGCGCCCACCGTTTGGCAAACGGCCATCGCCACCCCACAGGCGAATGGATTGCCGCCGTAGGTGCTGGCGTGGTCGCCCGGTTCAAACACATTGCACTTGGCCTTGCACAGCAGGGCCCCGATCGGGATGCCGCCGCCCAAGCCCTTAGCGGAGGTGAAAACATCCGGCTCAATGCCCAGGTTTTCGTAGCCCCACAGTTGCCCCGTGCGGCCAACGCCCACTTGCACTTCATCAAGCATTAGCAAAATGCCCCGATCGTCGCAAATTTCCCGAACCCGTTGGAAATAAGCCCGATCGCCCGGTCGCACACCCCCTTCTCCCTGGAGCGCTTCCAGCATGATGGCAGCGACGCGGGGGCCGTTGGTTTCCAAGCGGGCGATCGTCGCTTCCAAGGCCGCAATGTCGTTGTAGGGAATATATTCAAACCCCGGAACCAGGGGGCTGAAGTTCTTTTGATATTTGGGCTGGCCGGTGGCGGTGATGGTGGCCAGGGTGCGCCCGTGGAAGCTGGCGTGGGCCGTGAGGATCACCGGTTCATCAATGCCCAACACCGTGTGGGCATATTTGCGGGCCAGTTTGATTGCGCCCTCGTTGGCTTCGGCTCCGGAGTTACAGAAAAAAGCCCGATCGGCGCAAGAATGTTCCACCAACCAGGCCGCCAACGCCCCTTGTTCAGGGATGTAGTAAAGATTGGAAACATGGTGCAGTTTTTGAATCTGCTGGCTCACGGCGCTGGCCATCACCGGGTGGGCATGGCCCAGGGTACAGGTGGCAATGCCCGCCACAAAGTCCAGATAGCTGCGGCCCTCGGTGTCCCAAACGCGGCTACCTTCGCCACGCTCAAGGGCGATCGCGAAGCGGCCGTAGGTTTTCATGACGGCTGCGTCAAAGGCCTCGGTGGAGAAGGCAACTGGGGCGATCGAGGTGGGATCAGCGAGGGCTTGGGGACTCACGGTGGTTGCTCCTAAACAATGGCTTTAACGGCAAATCCGATGAAGGGGACGGTAGGGATCGTCGTTAAAGGTTGGGTTGATTGTAGAGGAGGAAACCAAGGGCTTGCTAGATCTGATTTGGATCCTGAGGGCCGATCGGTCTGGAAATCTTGACTTGGGCCCGGCAGCGGTTGACTAGGCGCGATCGACCCGCGATCGGCCAATTCCCACCCGGGCGGATAATGGAACTCCGTTGGTTGCCTTGGCCTCAGCCCGGTGGCCGCCAATGTTGCACCTTGTCGATGTTTGCCTCGCTGATGTTCGCCTTGCCGATGTTTGCTATGACCGCCGCTGCCATGAGTTCCGCGAGTTTTGCCCCTGAGCCTAGTCCCGTTGAGTCTGACCCTGTGGAGCCTGACCCTGTGGGGTCTGATCCTGTGGAGCTTGGCCCTGATGAATCAATGCACGGGAGCCGATCGGGGGCGGAGGTGCTCCCCGCTGAGTCGATCGACTGGGGCCATTTGTCCGTGCTCCGAGACGAATGTATCGCGGGTCTGCAACCTCGATCGGGCGGCTGCTATCTGGATGCCACGCTGGGTGCTGGGGGCCACACGGCGGCTCTGCTGGCGGCCGATCCAGCGGTGCGGGTGGTGGGCCTCGATTGTGACGATCGCGCCTTAGCGATCGCGCGGGAACGGTTGGCCCCTTGGGGCGATCGCGTCACCTTCGTGCGCAGCAACTTTGCGCAGTTCAACCCCAGCGATCAGCAATTTGACGGCATTTTGGCAGACTTGGGCGTTAGCTCCATGCAGTTTGACCAGCCCGATCGGGGTTTCAGCTTTCGCCACGACGGCCCCTTGGACATGCGCATGGACGATCGGCTCACGGAATCCGCCGCCGACGTGGTGAACCATTGGCAAGAAGTGCCCCTGGCCAACGCGATCTATACCTATGGTGAAGAACGATTATCTCGGCGGATTGCTCGGGCGATCGTGGAACAGCGGCAAACGCAGCCTTTCCAAACCACCCTCGAGCTGGCCAACGCGATCGCCCGCTGCGTGCCCGGCAAATATCGCCATGGACGAATTCATCCCGCCACCCGCACCTTTCAGGCCCTGCGGATTGTCGTGAACCAAGAGTTGGCGGTTTTGGAAACCCTGCTCGATCGGGCCCCCAATTGGCTCGCTCCCCAGGGCCGCCTTGCCGTCATCAGCTTCCACAGCCTTGAGGATCGAATTGTGAAGCACCGACTGCGAGAATCAACCCAACTCAAAGTGATCACCAAAAAGCCCATCTGCCCCAGCGATGCTGAAATGGGTCAAAACTCCCGATCGCGATCCGCAAAATTGCGAATTGCAGAAAGAATCTAGCTTAATCAATGCCAATGGGTTTCTTTTGAACCTTTCCTGTATTTTTCTTTGGGGTCTGCTGAAATTTCTCGGCCACTGAAGGATTGATGAACAGGATGATTCCAAACCCAGTGATTCCTCCAGCCCAATGATTCCTCCAGCCAAAACGGGGTAACAACTAGTCAGTCGCTCAACCGGTCGCTCAACCAGTCGCTCAGTCAGCGCACCTGGCCATGGGCTGGTCAACGGCCAGGGCATTGGCTGAATCAGTCGGTTTGTGTCTAGGATTTCACGCCCAGTGTTTCAGCACATCGGGTAGGCTAGGGTAGAACGTGGGAATTCCCCCTTGTCCCGAGTGAGCCTTGGCCCACTTGTATCGATCGCTACACCAGTCCCGAGGATCAATTCTCTTCCCAGCTTGGAAGGGGCCCATTCCTCACTCAGGGATGGCGCGATCAACCGGATCATGGTCGCCAGAATCGAAAAGGCTAAGTAATAAAAACTAGCCTCCTTTCTAGCCCCCTTTGTCGATCGGGTAACCTTGTTTGCAAAAACCCAACCCGATGCCCATCCCTATCCCTGGGGTCACCCCCACGACCCCCGCCAACCCTGTCCAGCAGTGCAAGTGGAGCACGCGATGAGCTTAGTCGTCCAAACCACACCAAGAGCAGAAACAAAACTCAAATTGATGGTGGTTGATGACGAACCGGATAACCTCGATTTGTTGTATCGAACCTTCCGTCGCGACTTCGCGGTTTATAAGGCTGACAGTGGTTTCAATGCCTTGGAAGTGCTCGATCGCGACGGGGAAATGGCCGTGATCGTCTCAGACCAGCGGATGCCGGGCATGAACGGCACTGAGTTTTTGAGCAAAACTGTCGATCGATTCCCCGACACGATCCGCATTATTCTGACCGGCTACACCGACGTAGAAGACCTCGTAGGAGCCATCAACTCCGGTAAAGTTTTCCGATATCTTACAAAGCCCTGGAGTCCCGACGAACTCAAATCCGTCGTGAACCAAGCGGCCGAAACCTATCGTGTGGTTAAGCGCCGCACGAACGAGTTAAACCGGGCCCTGCGTCGCGAGTCCCTGTTTAACGCCATGATGAGCGCAATTCGGGAATCCCTGAATTACGACAGCATGTTGCCCACCATTGCCCAGACCATCACCACCACCCTGAACGCCCATTGCGCCTTGTTGCAGCCCGTGGAAGGGGGGCAAGCCAAAGGGGAACCCCTGCGCTACCCACTCGATCGGGATGACTGGAGCCTGACCCACGAAGACGGGCAATTGCGGGATCCGGTGCAAGCGGCCCTGGAGCACTTGACCATTCAGCAAACCCAAGTCAACACCGATGGCAGCGACAGCCCAGGGGGAGCCATTGATGAGTTGCTCATCCCTTTGGTCTATCAACAGGAATGTTTGGCCCTGTTGTCCCTGGTGCGCCAAGGACAACCCGGCTGGCAAACCGATGAAGTGGCGTTGATTTCGGAGCTAACAGAACAGGCGGCCTTGGCCCTTTCCCAAGCCCGTTTATATCAGCGCACCGAAGCCCAAACCCAGCAGTTCCGCATGGAATTGGAAGTGGCGCGGCAGGTGCAAGCGGACTTGTTGCGCCAACATTGGCCAGAAGTACTCGGGGTGCGTGTGCAGGCGGAATGTCAGCCCGCACGCGAGGTGGGGGGCGACTTTTTTGAAGTCTTTATCCATCCTCAGGGGGATGTGTGGTTAGCGGTTGGGGATGTGTCCGGAAAGGGGGTTCCGGCGGCCCTATTTATGGCTAGTTCGATTTCTGTTTTACGCCAAGAACTGGCTCGGGCGGAGTCTCCGGAGCCGGATGAAGCGATTCGGCGGCTGAATCGGGCCCTGTTTGAAAATTTGTTTAATAGCAATCGATTCATTACGATTGCCCTAGCACGCTACACTCCCAGCACGAGACGCTTGAGCTATGCCAACGCGGGTCACGTCTACCCCGTGGTTTGGTCGCCCCAGGTGGTTCAGGAAAAAGTCCTGGCCGGTGGCGATCTCAAGGAAATTGAGCCAACCTATCTCAAGGCTCGGGGAGTGCCGCTGGGTATCTTGCCGGAGTGGAAAGGTACGGGGGGGGAACAGACTCTAGAGCCAGGGGAGGCTCTGCTGATGGCCAGTGACGGAATTACGGAAGCAACAGTGGCGAACATACAACTCCCGGGAACAAGTTTGGTGAACGGTTCAATGTTGCAACAGGAGGGCCTGTGGGAACTGTTGAAGCAACAAGGAAGCCCGTTTGATCTCAAGCGCTTGTTGGCGACCTTGCAACAGGTTGCGCCCGACGAGCAAGAAGACGACCAGACCCTACTGCTGCTGGAGGTTCTGTAAACCGATGAGAACTGAAATCCAAGTCCCAAGCAACTTGAAGTTTCTAACCATTGTTGAGCAGTGGTTACTCGGTTCCCTGGAAATTGAGCTAGGCGATCGAGTGGATTGGGCCCGCCAGTCGAACCGTCTGCGGCTGGTGTTGGCGGAGGCCTATTCCAATGTGGTGCGCCATGCCCACAAGGATCGCCCCCACCTGCCGGTGGAGATGTCGGTGGAGGTGCAGGATCGGGAGCTGGCGATCGAAATTTGGGATCGCGGCCAGGGCTTCAGTTTGGATAATTACCTGCCGCCAGTGCCGGAAGCCAAGCAGGAAAATGGCTATGGCTGGTTGATTTTGAACCGGCTGATGGATCGGGTGGAATATCGGTTGCAGGTGGATGGCAAGAACTGCCTGGTGCTGTTGGCGACGTTGCCCCCTCGGGAAGAGTCCCAATCCAAAAACTAGGACTACAGGCTATGGGGCTACAGGCTATGGGGCTACAGGCTAGTGGACGATAGGCTAGTGAATTAAACAGTCCGATCGGGTCAGCTATGGGGGCTAGTCTGGCTCCTGAGCGATCGCCCATGCTCGCCTGCGATCGGCCCCACCATCGGGGCGATCGCCTAAGCCATCACTTCCGCCATCAGATCGTCGGTCATTTCAAAGTTGGTGGCGACACTTTGCACGTCGTCTAAGTCTTCGATCGTGTCCATCATTTTGATTAGGGCTTTGGCTTGATCGCGATCGGTCACGGCGACCGTGTTGGTGGGAAACCAGCGGGTTTCCGATTGCCACACCCAAAAGCCACGTGCCTTCAGCACCGATTCCAAATTTTCCAAGTTATCTGGGGCTGTTTTGACTTCAAACCCCACGAGGTCAAATCCCTTTTGGTCTTGGCCAGAGAAGGGATCGTAGGATTCCCCTTCCCCCTCGATCGAGGCTTCCAGCAGCGCATCTTCCTCGATCGCCTCGCCCACAATGGTGACCACGCCCTTGTTTTCAAACATCCAACCCACGCAGCCGGTTTCCCCCAGGTTGCCACCGTTCTTGCTGAAAGCCACGCGCAGGTCAGCAGCGGTGCGGTTGCGATTGTCCGTGAGGGCTTCAATCAGCACGGCCACGCCACCGGGGCCATAGCCCTCATAGCGAATGGCTTCCAGTTCCGCCCCTTCCCCCGCCAGCCGACCGGCTCCCTTGGCGATCGCCCGATCAATGTTGGCATTGGGCACGCCGGCCGCTTTGGCCTTGTCGATCGCTGTCCGTAGTTGGAAGTTACCGGCAGGATCCGCACCGCTGCGCGCCGCCACAATAATTTCCCGCGACAGCTTGGTAAAGACACTGCCGCGCACCGCATCCACCCGGGCCTTTTGGCGCTTAATATTTGCCCATTTACTATGTCCGGCCATGGCTCCAACTAAATTGATGAAAGATTGAACGAACCTAGGACTAAGATCGGTCTTTGGCGAGACGAATCAAAGATCGCCTTGAAATTTTAAGGGCCGATGCGATCGAACGGGATTAAGTTGCCCAATTTTCTAAACGCTCTTGTCTAAACGCTCTTGTCTAAACGCTCTTGTCTAAACGCTGCTCATTGTTCCACTAGCGCTCACGACGATCAAAAGACCAATGCATAGGATTGCTGCGCTACCCGGTGGCTGGGAACCGAATACAGAAGGCGTTATTTTTGTTGAACAAACTCCGGCTCCGATCATTATTTTGACGGCCAAAGATACGGATATTCAAACGCTATCGATCGCCCGTCGATCGCTGCCGGAAAATTTCCCAGCTATCCGCGCCACTAACCTCTTACAACTTCAGCAGCAACTGACGATCGATACCTACGCTGAGGAAGTTTTGTCGCAAGCGCAGGTGATTGTTTTGCGCTTATTGGGGGGCCGTGCCTATTGGAGCTATGGGCTAGAGGTGGTGCGAGATCTAGCCGAGCGATCGGGCATTGGACTGTTGGTTTTGCCCGGAGATGATCGCCCAGATCCTGACTTGGTTTCCCATTCAACGGCTCCCTTGAGTTTGTGTGACCAGATTTGGCGCTACTTGAATGAAGGAGGCGTGGAGAATGTTCAAAATGCGCTCTTGAAATTATCAGATACCTATTTTCAAACGCGATATCAGCCTCCCAGTCCTCAGCCGATCGAACGTTGGGGCTTTTATCAATATCTTCAAAATAATGCCCCTGAAAGTGCCCCAGTTTCTGAACCCATTGGAACCGTTGGGATTTTATTTTATCGAGCCTATTATCAAGCGGGAAACTTAGCGGCGATCGATCAACTATGCCATGCCCTGTTGGCGGTGAATTTGCAACCCGTGCCCATCTACGTGGCTTCGTTGCAAGATTTGGATATTCAGGAAGAGGTGGGTTTCGCTCTGAAATCTCAGGCGATCGACCTGTTATTGGCTTCAACGGGATTTGCAATCACCAAGGCCCAATCGACCCTTGGCCAATCGCAACCCCACTCCCTGTGGCAGCGGTTAAATGTGCCTGTTTTGCAAATTATTTTGAGCAGTGGAACCCAAGATCAATGGCTCGCCAATCAGCAAGGGTTATCCCCTCGAGATATGGCCATGCAGGTGGCACTGCCGGAGGTGGATGGCCGGGTGGCAACTCGGCTGGTGGCTTGCAAATCGGTGCAACAGCGCGATCGGGACTTAGAAACAGAAACGATCGCGCTTGAACCCATTCCCGATCGCTTGGATTTTGTGGCAAAACTGGCGGCTAATTGGGTGCAGTTGCGGCGATCGGCTCCTGGCGATCGCCCGATCGCCATTGTGCTGGCCAATTATCCAAATCGGGATGGGCGCTTGGCCAATGGTGTTGGTTTAGATACGCCCCAAAGTTGTGTGGATTTTCTGTGGGCTTTGGCGCGATCGGGCTATGACTTGGGTGATTTAGAACAATTGCCAACCAACGGCGATCAACTCATTCAGCAATTGACCCAAGGAATGACCAATGATCCTGAGGGCTGGACAGGGCGATCGATTCGTCAATGTCTATCATTTGCGAATTACCAAGCCTGGTTTGAAACCTTGCCGATCGAGGTGCAAAGGGCGATCAATCAGCGTTGGGGATCCCTGACCAACCCGAAACCGGATCATGAGCAATGGTTTCCCAAAACTTTGATTGAAAAAGAGCCGGTGATTCCCATTTCAGGTTTGCAATGGGGCAAGGTTTTTGTGGGCATTCAACCGGCCCGGGGATACGATCGAGATCCTAGTTTGAACTATCACGCGCCGGACTTGGAACCAACCCATGAATATTTAGCCTTTTATGAGTGGTTACGATCGCAATTTGCTGCTCAAGCGATTATCCATTTTGGGAAGCATGGCAATTTAGAATGGTTGCCCGGAAAAGGCATGGCTCTCTCAGAGAATTGCTTCCCGGAAATTGCCCTTGGCCCGGTTCCTCATTTCTATCCATTTATTGTGAATGATCCCGGTGAAGGCTCGCAGGCTAAACGACGGGCCCAAGCGGTGATTTTAGATCACCTAACTCCACCGCTAACTAGAGCAGAACTGTATGGTGACTTGAGTTTAATTGAGGGACTGATTGATGAATATTATGAAGCGCAAAGTCTCGATCCCAAGCGAACTCGGGTGATTGTTCCCAAGTTGCTGAAACTAATTGAAGATAACCAGCTTGATCGAGATTTAAAACTTAAGTTAAGAGTCGCTAACCAATCTCTGGCTCAGGGATCAAACTCAGCTCAGGTTGCTATTGACAATCAATCGGCGGTTGAAGATCTGATCGCTGCCCTGGATGGCTATCTTTGCGAACTGAAGGAAGCCCAAATTCGGGATGGCTTGCATATTTTTGGGCATTGTCCCACGGGCGATCAATTGCGTGATTTAACCGTGGCGATCGCCCGTTCTGCCCAAGGCGGCCAAGGGGGCCTGACGCGGGCGATCGCCCAAGATTGGCAACTGAGCTTCGATCCCCTCACGGCCGATTGGGGCGATCCGTTGCCGGAGGTCGATCGCTGCCCCCACTTAGCCACCTGCCGCACCTTGGGAGACGCGATCGCCGCCTTGGAAACCCAGGCCAGCGAAGCCGTGGCGGCCCTGATTGCCGATCGCCCCTGGCCATCCGTGGGATCCCACACGGATCAGGCTTTGGCTTGGGTGCGCGATCGGCTCCTGCCCGCCCTGCGCCAAACGCCCCAGGAAATCGATCGGCTCTTGCAGGGACTCAATGGCGAATTTGTGCCGCCGGGGCCATCGGGAGCCCCCAGCCGGGGCCGCGCGGACGTGTTGCCCACCGGCCGCAATTTCTACTCCGTGGATTTGCGATCCCTGCCCACGGAAAGTGCTTGGGAAGTGGGGCGCAAGGCCGCCGACACCCTGATCGAGCGCTATGTTCAGGAAAATGGCGACTATCCAACCACCCTCGGGCTGTCGGTTTGGGGCACTTCCACCATGCGCACCGGAGGCGATGACTTAGCGGAAGCGTTGGCGCTGCTGGGGGTGCGGCCCCGTTGGGATGGGGCGGCGCGGCGGGTGGTGGGGGTGGAGGTGTTGCCCCTGTCCGCGATCGGGCGACCCAGGGTGGATGTGACCCTGCGAATTTCTGGATTTTTTCGGGATGCCTTCCCCAACCTGATTGAACTGTTCGATCGGGCGGTTTACCTGGTTGCCGCTTTGGATGAAGCCGCCGCCGACAACCCGATCGCCCAGCGCGTGCGCCAGGAAACCGCCCAATGGCAAGCCAGCGGCCTGACCCAGGAGCAGGCTAGCACCCGCGCCCATTACCGAATCTTTGGTTCCAAGCCCGGAGCCTACGGCGCAGGTCTTCAGGGACTGATTGAGGCTCAAAACTGGCAAAGTGACCAGGACTTAGCCCGGGCCTATCTGAACTGGAGCAGCTATGCCTACAGTTGCGCGGGTCGTTCGGGCCCCGTTAGTGGCGATGCACCCAGCAATGGCCTGGCGGCCCCAATCGGGCGATCGGCCCCGGAAGCCTTTGAGCAGCGATTACGGGAAATGCAAGTGGTTTTGCAGAACCAAGATAACCGCGAGCATGACCTTTTAGATTCCGATGATTATTATCAATTTCAAGGGGGCTTAACAGCCGCCGTGCGCGTTATTTCCGGGCAACAACCCACCGTTTATTTTGGAGACAATGCGCAGCCCGATCACCCCCGCACCCGATCGCTGACGGAAGAAATTGCCCGAGTCTATCGATCGCGCGTGGTGAACCCCAAATGGATCGCCTCCGCCATGCGCCACGGCTACAAGGGAGCCTTTGAGATGGCTGCCACCCTCGATTATCTCTTTGCCTACGATGCCACGGCCCGCTGTGTCGAAGACTTCATGTATGACGGTGTAGCAGAGGCCTATCTGCTTGATCGCACCGTTCAGGATTTTGTGCGCCAAAAAAATCCCTGGGCCCTGCGGGATATGGCAGAGCGTTTGCTAGAAGCCCATCAGCGCGGTTTATGGATCCCTGCCGATCCCCAGCGGTTGGATCAACTGCAAGCGATTGCCCTGGAAGCGGAAGCCGACCTAGAAGCTCGCTCATAGAACTGGGGTGATCGGCTATTTCACAGCTCAAAAATTTCCATCATTCCTACTGATCCCTACTGTTTTAGAGAATGTCTGAAAATCCAAAATTGCTACTCTGTCCGCTTCAGTGACCGACTTCAGTGATCGACGTAGACAAGGGGCTTAAGCCCCTTGCCCCCACAACTATTGGTGCTTGGCACGGGCCGAAAGATACTTTCCAAACATCCTCTTAGAAATTTCTAATCGCCATCAATCTTCATGGGAGACCGTGTTTTTTCTTGAATCGGACATTCAATGGGGTCAGAAACTCTCGCCAAACTGTATTCTTGTAGAAAATGCTGATTTGAATATAAATATAAATGTTGATTCAACAATAGCCAAAGTAAAAATAAAATGCATCCCATTAACCCAAAAATAAGTAATAACGCAAATAATGAAATGATTGGCAAATTTAATCGACTACAAAATAATAGAACCTTCTGCTCATGAAATTATCAACAAATATGGCAACTTCTAGACATTGAATTGAGAATCAGAGACACTAGAGATGGTTTCTAATTCAGCCTGAAACTTAACAAGCACTTAACTATTTTTTGGTATGACTAAATTCGGCGATCGCTGATCATTCTGGGACGGCCCCGGTTTTGATTTTCAGCGATCCCTCGTTAACTCTGGCTGACGCGGCCCGCTTTTTTGATCCCAGCCAGCCTTCAAGGAGCCTAGCCATGTACCACAAAATTTTGATTGCCATTGAAGATCCTTCCGTTGACCATGCTCCTTTTCGTCAGGGGATTGACCTGGCTGAAAAACTAGGCGCATCGGTCATGTTGCTGCATGTGCTGTTTCCCGGCGAAGGTAATGCCCCCATGCCCCCCGGCGACGATTTATTTTTTGTGCCGGCTTTTCTGCCCGATGATGCTTTGCTGCAGCGCTATCACGAGGCTTGGCAGTCCTATATTGACGAAAACCTGAAACAGCTCAAAGTTTTGGCCGATGTGGCCGCAGAACGCCAAATTCCTGCCGAGTGGTCGCAAAATCACGGTTCGCCCGGTAAGGTCATTTGTCAGCTTGCCCACACCTGGGACGCGGATTTGGTGGTGGTGGGGCATCGTCGTCAATCAACACTGAGTGAGCTATTTATGGGCAGTGTCAGTAACTATGTGCTGCACCATTGTCCCTGTGCGGTTTTGGTGACCCAGGAGGTGTCGGAGGAAGCGAATCCCAGCGAACCGGTGGCCAATCCGTAGGCTGTGGCAGCGCCAGGGAAGCACGGAACCAGCGCCCGATCGGAACGTTAGGGTTTAGTTGTCTCAGGGACTTGAGTTTTCGACTCCTGCGATCGCGCCAATTTTGGGTTGAAGGTTAGGGTGGGATGGCCAAAATCTGAGCCTTGGTGCAAACATGCGCTAGATTTTGGCCGGCTCCCGATAATTTGCACGGAACAGCGCGATCGGGAATGGAACTAGGTAGTTAGTGCCCATCCTCGCGGTCTATGCTAGGCTCAACAGGAGGTGTTCTGGGGCCATAAGTTTGCCTCATAGCATCGGGCAATTTGCGTTAAGCATTCTCAGCAAACCCTCAATCCGCACGATCAGTCACGATCAGCTCAGTGATCAACTTAGTGTTAGTGATCAACTGATCAACTCAGATCCGCAGCGATTAGGCTTTTCAACCGATCGCGCAGCTCGATAACCCTGGCTAGAGAATACTCAGTTGCTCGATTGGGTCAGTGCCTCGGTGCTGCACTCACTAAGAGAATTGCGATCACCTAGCCCGTCCAATCCGGATCTGCTTGCTCCGGTCTTGTTTGATGTAGGCAATATGGAGATTGCGCTTTCACCCGATTTTCTAGTCCGTTTCTGGGGCGTGCGAGGCAGCATTCCTGCACCGGGCAAGTCCACCGTGCGGTATGGCGGCAACACGTCCTGCGTGGAGTTGTGTGTTGGCGGGCGGCGCTTAATTTTTGATGGCGGTACGGGCCTGCGGTCTTTAGCTGAGTCAATGGCTCCTGGCGAAACGCTGGATGCTTTTCTGTTTTTCACGCATTACCACTGGGATCATATTCAGGGTGTGCCGTTTTTCGCGCCCCTGTTCGCACCGGGCAATCGGCTGACGGTGTATGGGTGTCAAACGAATACGGGCGAGCCGCTGAAACATCATTTTTGCGATCGAATTCTGAATCCCCATTCCCCCATTCCCGTGGGACAAATCAAGGCGGAGGTCGATTTCTATGACCTAACGGCTGGGGATCAGTTTGTGGTGGATGGGGATATTGAAATTGAGACGGGGTTGCTCAACCATCCCAATGGAGCCATGGGCTATCGGATTACCTGGAATGGAAAAACGGTGGTCTATGCCACGGATACGGAGCATTTGCCCGATCGAATGGATGAGCACGTGGTGCAACTGTCTCGTGAGGCAGACGTGCTGATTTACGATGCCATGTACACCGATGAGGAATACAACAACCCCCGATCGTCCAAGGTGGGTTGGGGTCACTCCACTTGGCAAGAGGGAGTCAAGTTGGCGGAAGTGGCGGGCGTAAAGCATCTGGCGGTCTTTCACCACGAGCCAAACCACAGCGATGATTTTCTGGATGAAGTGGAACGGCAACTGAAGGAGCGATCGCCCGATTCTTTCCTGGCTCGCGAAGGCATGGAATTCAAAATTCCCTAACTCGAAGCAGACCAAGAATTTCAGAAGTCTCAAAGATCCCAATAGCATCCCAATAGCAAGGGTGTCTGGAAAGCCAAAGGCGCTACCTTGTAGGTCTCATCAACCCGTGAAGACAAGGGGCTTCAGCCCCTTGCCCCGACGACGATTGACGATTCGTGCATAGCAAGTACCCTAGGTTACTTGTCAGGCATCCCATAAGCCATTCGCATCAATACTGCGCCTGATCCAACATGGCCGAATCAGACGCGATCCAACTTGGAAATTACAACTGGACAATTAACCGCCGCTGACCGGTGGGATTAACACCAGTTCATCCCCATCCCGCAGCAGGGTGCTATCGGGCACAAACTGAAAGTTAATGCCGAAGCGGGTCATATTGCGCCAATGGCCCAGGTTGGGATGTTTTTGGATCATCAGATCACAAACTTCACCGGCCGTGATGCCGGCGGGCAATTCCCAAATCAGCTCTGATTTGCCGAAGGTTTCTTGATAAACGGCAAAGAGTTTGATCGTGATCCGAATTTGGGTGGGGCCGTGGGATTGGGGATGAATCACCTGGCTTTCGGTGCAAAAGGCTTCAAATTGACGATCCCAAGGATCCGTGGGTAGCGCGTCTAATAGGGCAAAGTCGAAACATACGCCGATCGTGTGGGTATTGGAGCGCACCTCTGCCAACAGCCGATCGTAGTATCCTCCCCCGTAGCCTAGCCGATAGCCCAGGCGATCGGCCCCAACGCAGGGGGCCAACACTAAATCCGCCGCCGTTGGCTCCATCACAGGCGCATCGCTAGCGGGTTCCTGAACCCCATAGGCCCCCGGTTCCAGCGGCTCGCCCGGTTGCCAGCGATGCCAAATCAACAATTCCCCTTGGCAACGGGGCAACACCCAAATTTTGTTGCGTCCCAACTCCGTTTGCGCCAAGGGCAAAATATCCGGCTCCAAACGATGGCTCACATAGGCAAAAATCACCTGTGCCGTTTGCCACTCTGGGAGGGACTGGATCCGATCGCGCAGGGCCGTGCTGAGGTTGTGCCATTTGTTTTGCGGCATAACCTGGCGTTGCAGTAACAGCGCTCTACGTAGCGGCTTTTTTTCTGGATTGGGACGATACATGGCAGAGCGGACCCAATGCAAGCGCGGGTCTTCGATGGTAACCCAATTACCGGGCCCGAATCATGGGAATCCGTGGGTAATTCAGGAAGATTAATGGAGATGGCTAGAAGCTGTCGTTGATTACCCCTGGTCAATTTGGAGGGGTTAATCAAGGGCTGGAGTTGGCGGCCTATCCTGGAAAAAACGAGCGGTAAAGGGTGGCGCGTTGGCCATGAGGCGCGATCGATTCTTGCGGTTAATGCTGGGTGGTGTGGCCGGTGCTGGTTTGGTGGGTTGCGGTCAGGGATGGGGGCTGAATGCTCGACAATCGCTATCCAAACAAGTCCCATCAACCCAATCCCCATCAACCCAATCCCCATCAATGACAGGGCCAACGCAGGCTGACTCGTCCCGCCGGGTCTTGATTATTGGGGCGGGAATTGCCGGGTTGGCCGCTGCCCGTCAGTTGCGATCGCGCGGGTGGGATCCGGTGGTGCTGGAGGGGCGCGATCGGGTTGGGGGGCGTTTGTGGTCTTTGCGACCCTCGGCCCTGAAGGGGGTGGCGCTGGACTTGGGAGCCAGTTGGATCCATGGCATCCAGGGCAACCCGATCGCCGCCTTGGCTCAGCAGTGGCAAATTCCCACCGTGGCCACGGATGCCGAAAATCAGTGGCTTTATGACTGGGATGGTCGGTTAGTTGATGATGCCCGACACGATCGCCTAGAGCAGGCGTTAGGGCAGGTGTTGGCTCAACAGAACCGGCTGCGGGAAAAGCGTTCGACCGATCGCCCACTGCTAGCGGACTTGCAAGCCTTGGTTCAGCGGGCTAACCTCACGGCCGACGATGAGCGGGCGGTTTGGGTGTTGCTGAAGGGATCGATCGAGCATGAATATGCCGGCTCGATGACGGAACTATCGGCTAATGAGTGGGACGCGGGTGATGGCTTTGATGGAGCAGATGTATTGTTTCCCACCGGCTACGACTCGATCGCCCGTCGTTTGGCCAGTGGGTTGACGTTGCAGCTCAACCAGGTGGTGCGCCGAATTGAGCATGGTCAACAGGGAGTCAAAATCACCACCGATCGCGGTGAATGGGTTGGGATCGCGGCCGTGGTGACCTTGCCGATCGGGGTGTTGCAGTCGGGTCAAGTGACCTTTACCCCGGCCCTGCCCGAGACCCACCAAAGCGCCATCAACCGATTGGGAATGGGCATTCTGAACAAAATCTATTTAGAATTTCCTCGCTCCTTTTGGCCCTCAGAACCAGATTGGATCGGGTTTGTTTCCGATCCGCCGGGTCTGTGGAATGAGTGGGTGAATTTCCAGCGGGTCAGCGATCGCCCCATTTTGTTGGGGTTTAATGCGGCTCAACAGGGTCGCGAGCTGGAAGCCCTCAGCGATGGGCAACAGGCCGCCAGTGCCCTCAAGGCCCTGCGACGGATGTTTGGCTCCAAAATTCCTGACCCCACGGCGGTTTGGGTGACCCGTTGGGGGCGTGATCCCTTTGCGGGCGGCTCCTATTCCTTCCTGCGAGTCGGGGCCACCCTGAGCGATCGCGGTCAACTGACCCAACCCGTGGCCGATCGCCTGTTTTTTGCCGGGGAAGCCACCTCCCGCAATCACGCAGCCACGGTTCACGGAGCCTATCGATCGGGTCAGCGGGCTGCGGATCAGATCATGGCAATTCATGACGGTTCTGCCTAGGTTCCGCCTTGGCTGCAATATCTTCAAAATCAGAAACCATAAAACTCCAGAATTCCAAGATCTCAGAATTTCAGAATCACAAAACTTGCACAATCAACCCTGACTTTCATGGCTACTTCAGACAAAACTTGTTCGATCGCGCCTTACTTCCAAGTTCCCTCGGAAAACCTGACTGCTTTCAAATCCATCTGTGAACAGTTGGTGGCCAAGTCGAAAACGGAAGAAAAGTGCCTTTATTACGGCTTTAGTTTCCATGAAAATATGGCCCACTGCCGTGAGGCCTATGTGGATGGAGAAGGGTTGCTGGCCCACTTGGATAACGTTGGAGATCTGTTGACAGAGGCTCTAAAGTTGACAGAATTGGTCAAACTGGAAATTCACGGCCCCGAATCTGAATTGGCTAAATTGCGAGAGCCTTTGGCTGGTTTTAATCCCGATTTCTTTGTGCTTGAGTATGGCTTTCGGAATTAAGGGAAGGCCAAATTCATTAAAATTCGGTATCAAAAAATCTGGTGTCAATAATTCTGGTGTGAATCCAATGGAACGCTGGTTTTTAGGTGGAGCTGGATTTTTAGGAGCAATGGCGGTGGCGGCTGGGGCCTTCGGCAGCCATGTGTTAGCGGAAAAACTGAGCGATCGCGCCTTGGCGATTTTTGAAACGGCCGCTCGCTATCAACTCATCCATGCGCTGCTGTTGGGGCTGGTTGCGGTGGCCATGGGCGCGATGCCCAAACCCGTGGCCCCGAGCCTCTCGATCTCCGGAGTGTCTGCCCTGCTGGGGATGCTGCTGTTCAGTGGCAGCCTTTACGCCCTCAGTTTCGGTGCGCCCAAAATGTTGGGTGTCATTACCCCGATCGGGGGCATGGGTCTCATTGTCAGTTGGCTAGCGTTCGGTCTAGCGGCCTTTCAGGGCGCAAAACCGTAGGCAAGAGTAGGGAAATTTCGCCCCGATCGCCCGTATGCCCTTGCCCGATCGCCCGCCAATCGCGATAGAATACAGAGGCATTCAACGATGGCTATCTACTCCCATAGCAGCCAGCTCAAGAGCGCCTAAGAATCAATTAATTGGGAATGCACTGATTAATGTATTGATTCCTAAAAGCTCAACTTAGTCTGCTGTTGCCTTACTGGAATGGCTGTTGCCAAACCTAGCTCGGGGCGATCGCAACCCTAAGAACGCTGGAAAACACTGCTAACACCACGGGGCTGTCACGGTTTCGACGTGCTGGGAACAGGTACTGAGTGATGCAGGCCGAGAGCGGGCTAACTCTCGTAAATCAATGGCTCAAAAAAGTAGATGCGAACAACATCGTTCCTTTCGCTCGCAAGACTGTGGCTGTTGCCTAAGTTTTGTAACACCTCTAACTAGACGGTTGAGCACTCGCTGTCCGACTCCGTTAAGGTCACCGAGTTTAACCCCAACGGATGCGCTGTCCGGTCTTCTTCGGTTGGCCTGCTAGCAAAGACTTTAATCGAGGCATCCTACCGCTAGGGATTAAGTAGCGGTTCCCGTCTCAAGGGTCAGCGAGACTAAGCCTGTGAATGAACAAGGTATAACTACTTGGTGCGGACGATGGGTTCGACTCCCTCCAGCTCCACTCCGTTGCGGTTAATCACTGATTGCTAACCAAAAGCTAGTTATCTGATTAGCAAGCCAACGAACTAACTAACTCAAAACCCGATCTGGCATTGCGCTAAATCGGGTTTTGCTTTTGTTTGCCCCAATCGTTTAGGTCGATGCTCTGAGCCTAGAGGGTGTCGTCATTATTTTTCGAGGTAATGCTGAAACGGTTGATCTTCTGTACCCTAATCGTCGTAACAAGGGGCTTAAGCCCCTTGTCCCCCACGATCCCGGCAGATCTAGGGTTGCGGGCTAAACGATGACAGATCCTAGTTGCCGTCGTCATCATGACCGCCATCGCTGGGGCTGTCACTATCGCTGACCATATCGCCCCAATCATCATCATCGGCGGCTTGGTCTGGTGTGTCGGGATTGCTGGTCGCTTCGGTGGGTGCTGGTTCGGTGGAGCCTGGTTCCGTAGACTCGATCGACTCAGGCTCCGTAGACTCGATCGGCTCATGCTCAGTAGACTCGATCGCCTCAGACTCATTAGGGGCGCTTGCGATCGGCTCAGGCTCAGTAGACTCGATCGACTCAGGAGACTCACTCTCCTCAACAACCGCCGAATTCGTCACTAATTCAGGGGTATCCAGTGGTTCAGCCGTGCTCACCGGCTTGGGGGCATCCAGCGGCTCGAGATCACCAGGAATCGGGAGATGCTCTGGGGCGATCGCGGCGGCCTCTTCCTGGGGGGCATTGGTGGTTTCTGGGGCGGGCGGGGGGGTTGCTGACTCTGGCTCAGGAACCTTGGTGGGTGCGGCCACTGGGGCATTTTCCAAATCCGGTAAGACTTTGGTGAGTCGGACACTGAGGCGCAGGAAACTGCTGGGAACGTTGCCAACGGGAAACGGCTCGATCGCGCTGAAGGCGGTCGGCGGAGTGAGCAACACCCACAGGGAAACAAGGGCAACGGTGAGCAGCAGGCTGCCCAAAAGCGCTCCCAACCACACCACCAACAGCCCGATCGCCCGTTGATCCAGGGGGGCAATTTCCGCCGCCAAGGGGGAGAGTTGATCCAGCCGTTGCAAAGCCCAAAGCACCAAAAGGGACGCAACCAGCGCGATCGCCTTGGTTTCCCAGCCGGCCCAGCGTTGCAAAATTCGTTGCTGAGTTTCATTGAGGCGATCGGCCCGCAGGCTCACCAACAAAACCGAAAAGGGATAAAACGGACGCAACCACTGCATGGTCACAATCGGAGCAGTTCCCAACAGCCCCACCAACAGCCAGTCCCAGCCACCCGGCAGCAACGGATCTCCCGCCGCCAACCCCAGCAAACACAACTCCGCACAGAGGGGCAGCGCTGCCAACCCCGCCAAATGCACCCAAAGATACGGATCGCGTTTTGGCCCCTGCACGATCGACCTCCTTCCCTCTCTGTTTGGTTCGTTCTGTGTGTTAGTTGCTCAGCCGGTTGAATGAAAGCCAGTTAGATCAAGGCCGGTTTCATCAAGACCGGTTTCATCAAAGCTAGTCCAGACCAAACTTGTTGGACTACGGCCAGTTGAATGACGGCTTGTTTGATCAAAATTCATTCATCAAAGTTCATTCATGGACAACCCGATCGGCCCTGCTTCTTCGGCTAAGGCACTATCCAACGGCTGGGCAAGCTTCGTAACCAGCATAGACGCTTTCTGCTCGGTCTCTCGGTCGGCAAAAAAACGTGCTGACATGCGCTGGTAATGGTCGCAGAGGTTGGTTTTTTGGCGGGCAAAGTCCACGATCGGGCTGGCATAGGGTGGCTCAATGAAATTCCCGATGTGACCGTAGGCTGTGGCATCCAGCGTAGTTGGGTGATCGCCCATGAAAAAAGGCTTATCCGCCAGAAAATCCGAAAGGGCTTGCAAATCTGCCGTAATGAGTTGATATAAATCTGCGTCACTCAGTCGGCCCAGTCCCTGTTGCGTCATCTGTTGCAGAATACTTTGGCGAAATTTCTCCGCAAAGGCCACGCTCTGGGCCTTGTTCCAGTGACTGGGAACCAGGGTCAAGACTAAGTTTTGATAGTCTTGCCAGTTTTCTTCATCGCGGTAGCGAATTGCAATCCCGCCCCAGTAGAGATGTTCCTTAATCAGGCGACGGAAAGCCAGGGCGATCGCACGGTCGCCCTGGCTCAAACCGGATTCCAAGTCAACACCTTGAGTTTGGCGAAAGCGCTCAATAATTAACGCTGTGTCGCCCCATTTTTGCCCTGCTTCTTCAATAAAAGGAATTTTGCCATAGGGGGCCTGAGCCAGATCCTGAGCGGTGGCTAAGGCTGCTTGGTAGGGCAACTCGGCAATGCGCAACCAAGTTTCCAATTCCATGCAAGCCGGACTGACGCTAGCCAGCCCCCAACGGGACGGAGCAGTGTAGAGCGTAATCATTCAAAGCAATCAAAAACAGCAAAAATAATCAGCAGGCTCAGAATGGCTCAATGGCGATCCAGAGCCACCTTGGGTTTCGGTTTCCCCACTGGACTATTCCGTCAGTTTTAACAGACCCGATGCGATCGGGCTGTGATGCCAGACAAAAGAATCAGCCCCGATTAGCACCGGGTTGGTGACTAGTCGGGGCTGATAGGAACCCAGATTAAGGGTGATGGGCGATCGGATCGGGATTGATCGGGCTGCGAGGGCGATCGCCCTCAGCGAAGCAGTTGACTGATTCGCTGATTAACCTTCTGAAAACGTCCTAAAGGGACAGGGTGCGACGCTTGGCCACCAGGCGGTAAGCCTCGATGATGTCGCCCATTTGCCAGTCGTTGAAACCCGAGGAGTTCACACCGCACTCGTAGCCGCTGTTCACTTCCTTGGTGTCTTCCTTGAACCGCTTCAGTGAATCCATGCGACCTTGGAACACCAGTTCCTTGCCTCGGCGCACCCGCAGCAGACAATCGCGAATCAGCTTGCCCGACTGCACATAGCAACCGGCCACCGTGCCGCGACCCACCGGGAACACACCCCGAACTTCCGCTTGACCCAGGGGTTCTTCCACCTCTTCCGGATCGAGCATCCCTTCCATGGCGGCTTGGATGTCGTCCAGCAGTTTGTAGATCACGCTGTATTCGCGGACATCAATGCCCGCTTCGTCGGCGGAGCGACGAGCACCGGGCGCGAGGGTGGTGTTGAAGCCCACAACCACGGCGCTACTGGCGGCAGCCAGGTCAATATCCGTTTCGGAGATTTCGCCTGGTGCAGCCAACAGCACGCGCACTTGCACTTCGTTTTGGGGCAGTTGTTGCAAAGATCCCAGAATGGCTTCCAGGGAGCCTTGCACATCGGCCTTGAGCACGAGGTTCAGTTCCTTCAGCTCGCCCTCCTGTGCCTGGCCAGAAATGCTGGTGAGGCTGACGCGACGGGAAGCCATGGCCTGTTGCAGACGGCTTTGGCGCTGTTGGTCGCTCCGTTGAGAGGCGATCGCCCGGGCATCTTTTTCATTGGAGAAGACCTCAAATTCTTCCCCAGCGGCCGGAACTTCGCTCAGACCCAACACCTCAACGGCGAAGGAAGGGGTGGCGGCATCCACGCGGTTACCGCGATCATCAATCATCGCCCGCACCTTACCCAGGGCTGGGCCAGCGAGGAGGATGTCGCCAACTCGCAGGGTTCCGTTTTGCACCAGCAGGGTGGCCACCGGACCACGGGCCCGATCAAGGTGGGCTTCAATGACCGTCCCGCGCGCCAGGCGATCAGGATTGGCCATCAAGTCTTCCACTTCTGCCACCAACAGCAGGTTCTCCAGCAGGTCATCCAAATAGAGACCCTTGAGAGCGCTCACGGGAACCATAATCGTGTCCCCGCCCCACTCTTCCGCCACTAGGCCGCGCTCGGCCAGTTCCTGCTTCACCCGATCGGGGTTTGCACCTTCCTTGTCAATCTTGTTAATGGCCACCACGATCGGCACTTCCGCCGCGCGGGCATGGCTGAGCGCCTCGATCGTTTGGGGTTGTACCCCGTCATCGGCTGCCACCACCAAAATGGCAATGTCCGTGACCCGCGCTCCCCGAGCACGCATGGCCGTGAAGGCTTCGTGACCCGGCGTATCCAAGAAGACCACCTTCTTGCTGCCGCCCTCTTGGTCTACCTCCACGTGGTAAGCCCCAATGTGCTGGGTAATGCCACCGGCTTCCCCTTGGGCCACCTTGGTTTTGCGGATCGAGTCGAGCAGGGTGGTTTTCCCGTGGTCCACGTGACCCATGATCGTGACAACCGGCGGGCGACGCTGGAGGCTTTCCAGGTCGGCCACATCGAGCATTTCGGTTACCTTGCGGGCTTCCGATTCTTTCTCGGCGGTTTCCACCATTACCCCCAACTCTTCGGCCACCATGGTGGCCGTCGGCACATCGAGGGTTTGGGTAATGCTGACGGCCATCCCTTTCAGGAACAGGCGCTTCACCACTTCCGTTTCTGGAACCGCCAGTTTTTCGGCCAACTCGGCCACCGTCAGTCCCTCCGTGAGGGTAATCAGCTCCGGCCGTTCCTTCTTGACCTGTTGTTCCCGACGTTCCCGTTGAGGCGGGCGCGAGGCCCCTTTCTTGGTAACCGGCTTGGGCTGTGGAGCTGGCTTCGGCGGGGTAACACCCTTGGGTTTTGGCGGCCGGGCGATCGAGAGGCTGACCTGGAAGGGAGCCGGTTGACCGTCCACCCCTTCCATCATCAGTTCATCATCTTCTTCGAAGTCGTCTTCGTCTTCGAATTCCACCTGGTTACGGCGCTTGTTCTTGCCAGCCTTGTCCTTGGCAATTCTGGCCCGCTCTTCCTCTTCCGCTTCCCAATCTTTGCCCTTCTTGGTGGGGCGATTCAGGGTCGGCCGATTCAGCTTGTTTTCATAATCTTCGCCGCTGCTGGCCGGACGTGTGGGTTTTTCCAGCAGTTTGGCCGCAGGGGCTGCGGCCGTGCCATCAGCGCTACCGTCGGCTGCGGCTTCGGTGGGGCGCACGGGTTTCGGCCGGCGCAACTCCACGATGGTTGGCGGGGCCCCTTTGCTAGGGCCACCGGCTGCGGGGCCTTTGGCCTCGCCGGGCCGGGTGGGACGAGATGGGCGACTGGGCGCACCTGCGCGGGGTTCAGCGGGCTTACTTTCAGCGGGCTTTGCCGGCCGCGATGGCGGCCCCACCAACTCGGGCTTCTTGACCGGGCGCGGCGTGGCGGCAGTGCCGGGACGGGGCGGGGTTTTCAGTTCAGCTTTCTTTTCGGCAATGGGTTCCGGTGTTGCCGAGGCGGCGGGGCGATCGCCCGAGGCGGCGGGGCGGCGGGGGGCGCTGGGTTCAGCCGGGGCCAGGTCAACCGGGGCCGCGGGGGGCGCTGCGGGCGGATCGGACGGCTGGGCGGGGACATTCACAGGAGCAACGGTTTCGGGCTGGGCCGCCTCAGGCTTGGTCGCTTCGGGGCGAGCGGGTTCGGCCCGCTTGGGCGAAACGAGTTTCGGGGGGGCAGGACGGCTGACGGGGGGCGTGGCTTCGGGGGCTGCTCCTTCGGTGTTGGGGCGTAGCTTTGGTTTGCGAATCTCGAGAATTTGCTGCTTTTTTTGCATAGCCGGTGCTGAATCGCGCCCTTCTGTGGGCGTATCGGAGGGGGACAAATCAGGAGGGTTGGAGGAGGCTGGATTCACCGAGGGTGCAGAGGATTGGCCAGGACTGGAGGGCGCAGGACGATTCGCAAACTGTTGACGAGCGGCTGCGCGGATTTGAGCGGCTTCAGATTCGGTGATGGTGCTGCTGTGGCTTTTGAAGGGAATGTTTAGTTGCTCGCAGATCACCAAGATCTCGCGATTTTCCAGATGTAGTTCTCTCGCTAAATCGTAAATTCTCACGCGGCCTGTGCTCATCCAGTTTCCTCGAATCCTATTGCGTCACGACATCATAGCCCACCGTCATTTGAAACATTTCGATCGAGCCGTCTAGTCCCTTCCTATTATGACGTGCGATGGGGGCGGTTCACTCTGGTGGGGTTGGATTTCCCAGAGAGTCCGGGTTGGGAGCCGGGGCGGTTAGCCGTTGCCAAAGCAGGTCATAAAAGGGGTCGGGAACAGGGGCTTTGAGCGATCGCCCGATTCGATCCTTGCGCTGGGCTGCTCGTAGGCAGTCCGCACAGGGGCAAAGATAGGCCGATCGCCCCATGCCTTGGTCGAGTTGCACCGAACCGGAGTGGGCCACCCGCACGATGCGCCAAAACTCCGATCGATGGGCCACCCGACGACAAATCAAACAACGGCGATAGTTGGGCGGCAAGGGATCAATTGGCCTCCTGATCCAGCGCCTCGCGATCCGGATCGTCGCCGTCGAAGTCCTCGTCTGCGGAGTCGTTCTCGGTTAGATCATCAGGGTCTGAATCATCGCTGTCTTGATCGTCTTCCTCTTGATCATCATCGTCAGCGTCCGCCGCCGAGTCCAGGGAAGCCTGCTCTTGATCGTCCTCAAGATCATCGCCATCAAACTCATCCTCTGTTTCATCGTCTGTGGCTGCCGATGGGTCAATCTCCCCAGGGCTGAACTCAGCGTCCTCGTCTGCAAAGTCGTCGGTTTCCGGTTCCTCGTCTGCAAAGTCGTCGGCCGCTTCGGCCGCTGCCAGGGCGAGGGCTGCCTCCCGTTCCGCCAGATAGCTGGCCATCTTGGCATCTTCTTCGTCGCGATCGTACTTAGCCACATCGCGAATATCGATTTTCCAGCCCGTGAGTCGGGCGGCTAGGCGCACATTTTGCCCCTCTTTCCCGATCGCCAAACTGAGCTGATCATCACCCACTAGCACATGGGCTTGGCGCTCCTCAGGATTCATCAGACGCACTTCCACCACCCGGGCCGGGCTGAGGGCGTTGGCGATGTAGGTGGCCGGATCCGGTGACCAGCGAATCACATCGATTTTTTCGCCCCGCAGTTCGTTCACAACCACCTGAATTCGCGACCCCCGGGCCCCAATGCAAGCCCCCACGGGATCCACGTCTCGCTCCACCGTGTCAACGGCAATCTTGGTGCGCGGGCCCACATGGCGCGAGGGCGGGTTGGCTTCCCGAGCTACGGCCACAATTCGCACAATGTCATCTTCAATTTCCGGCACTTCGTTGGCGAACAGATAAACCACCAACCCCGCATCGGCCCGGGAAACCAAGAGTTGCGGCCCCCGCTGGGATCCTTCGCAAACTTTCTTGAGGTAGACCTTGATGGTTCCGTTGGCGCGGTAAGTGTCGTTGGGCAACTGCTCCCGTTTGGGCAGTTCCGCTTCCACTTCCGGTTGGCTGTAGCCGCTGGTGACGGCCACAATGACCGATTGGCGCTCGAACCGCAGGATGCGCCCTTGGAGCACCGTGCTTTCTAGCTCTTGGAATTCCTCCTGGATCAGCTTGCGCTGCTGGTCGCGCAGCTTTTGGGCCAGCACTTGCTTGGTTTGGATGGCGGCCATGCGCCCAAAGTCATCCCGATCGGGGGTGACATCCAAAATCACCGTGTCGCCCAGTTGCGCTTCGGCGGCCACTTCTTGCACATCGCTGAGGGCAATTTCGTGGTCTGGGTCAGCCACTTCTTCCACAATGCTCTTGGTGGCCAAAACCCGGAAGCCTTCTTCTTCCGTGTCCAATTCCACGTCGAAGTTGTCGAAGTAGGTTTCGTCAAAGATGTTGCGCACATCCAAACTTTGGGTGCGGCGATAACGCTCATAGCCCTTGAGCAGGGCCTCACGCAGGGCGGCTTCAACGGCGGTTTTTGGCAAGTTGCGTTCGCGGCTGATGCCGTCGATCATTTCTTGCAGGCCGGTTAGGCGAACCATGGACATGGGTGTGGGGTTCCTAAAAATTCGTAAAGGTGAATGGGGAGTGGTGAAGCATTCGGCGCGATCGCGGGTGTGAGGATGGGCAGTGGGGTGATCGCGCAGGACGGCCGGCCGCTGAGCTACTCGGCTCCGTCGGCCAGGCGCACCCGTTCCACCAAATCGCGCGGAATGCTGATCACTCGGCCTTTTTGGTTGATGCGCAGGGTTTCCGCGTCGCGATCGAGCAAGCTGCCCTGCCAAAGGGATTTGCCCTTGTGTGGCTCGCGGGTGGTGACGGTGACTTCAAACCCCTTGAAGGAGGTGAACTCCCGATCGGTCTCCAAAAACTCCGACAGGCCAGGGCTAGACACTTCCAGCACGTAGGCTCCGGGGATGGCATCCGCCTCATCGAGCGCTGGCTCCAAGGCCCGGCTCAACCGTTCGCAGTCATCCAGACTGGTATCGGCGATCGGGTTGCGGAGTTCGAGGCGCAAAACAGGGGGGCTTTCGTTGGTGTGGAAGGTTGCCCCCACGATCTCCAGTCCCAAATCGGTGGCGATCGGGGTGGCAAGTTCCAAAATGCGGGGAATTGCGGGATGAGCCATGAAACCAAACGATAGAGCGGGCAATGGCTCCCAACCGCGTGATCAGTGATCCGGCCCGAAGGGAAACGGGGCCGATCGCGCTTGCGGATCTGTCCCCAGAATCGTGCCTAAGTATCGTGCCTAAGTAACGACGCTCTGAGATGAATCCGGCAAGATCACCGTTGGGGAAATTGCCCTTGAGTGAGGGCATGGGGCGTGGTCAGACAGAGCACCAAGCAATCAAAGTGCAGAGCCATGCTGATCACAACCCATGGAGGGAGCTGATCCCCATTGGGCCATAAAAAAAGCCGGTTCACTGTACCGACTTGCAACGCGCCAATTGACCTTTCCTTGCCGCTGGCCGGGAAAGGCTGGTGGGCAAAGGCTGGAGGCGATGGGTCTAGACACCCGCACAGCAGCCGCAACCGAACGCAAGGGAGGTTGAGATGCTGCTGTGGTGGGGCCTGGGGCCCAAGCGTTTGCGGTTGCCGCACTGTTACCCAAAGTCCGAAGCGGGAAGCCAAGGCTCAAAGCCGGGAACTTGGGGAATAGCTAGGCAGCGCTTGCCTCAGTCTATCACGGAAGAATTTGGGTCTAAAACTCTGCCCTGTTGGGGCGTGCTAAATTTGCCCAACGGGATTGGCTGAACGGGATTGGCTGAACTGGGCTAGCTGAACTGGATTTGGAACTAAACCCAGTGAGCCTGCATGATTTAGCCTGCATTAATTTGAGTAATTGGGCTGATTGGGATCAGAAAACGGTAACGGCTCGGCCCGGCCAGCCCCATCTACCCCCAACACCCGTCGCAGGGCTGCCAATTGGGCATGGGCCTTCGAGAGCGATTCCCACCACTCCCGATCGGGGTCGGAGTCAGCCACAATCCCCGCGCCCACCTGGCCCCAAGCCAGTCGATCACCCAATGGCGAATCTCCCGATCGTTCCGTGCGGGGAATCAACAGCGTCCGAATCAGAATATTCAGATCCAAATTACCGCGCACATCCAGGTAACCACAGGAGCCATAGAACAAACTACGGCGCACCGGCTCCAGGGCTTCAATGATTTCCATGCAGCGCACCTTCGGACAACCGGTGATTGTGCCGCCGGGGAAAGTCGCCCGAATCAGGTCGATCGCCGTGCGATCGGGCGCAAGTTGTCCCACCACGTTGCTCACCAAGTGCATCACGTGGCTGTAGCGCTCCACGGTCAAGAACTCATCTACCTGTACAGTGCCCCAATCGCAAACCCGCCCCAGATCATTGCGCTCCAAATCCACCAACATGGCATGTTCAGCCCGTTCCTTGGGGTGGTTCAGTAATTCCACCTCGTTGGCCAAATCAGCGGGGCGATCGATCCCTCGGGGGCGGGTTCCCGCGATCGGGCGAGTGCTGGCCTGACGATCGCGCAATTGCACCAACCGCTCCGGTGAACAGCTCACCACCTCACCCCAAGGGGTTTGCCAATAGCTGGCGAAGGGAGAGGGATTAATTTGGCGCAGGGCCTGATAAAGCGTCCAACCGCTGGCGGGGCAAGGAACCGAAAACCGCAGGGACAAATTAGCCTGGAAAATATCCCCCGCACGGATGTGCTCTTGGGCTTGGCGAACGGCGGCGGTATAGGCGGCTTGGTCGCTGGTGAATTGGGGGGTGAGGGTGCTGGTTGGTTCGATCGCCCCCGACGATTCCGCCAGCGGGGGTGTTGCGGCAGCTTTGTCTAGTTGGGCCACGAGCCGATCGAGATCCGCCGCCACCGTCGCCGCCAGCCACAGCCGATCGCCCTCGTGATCCAACACCGCAAAGCAATCTGGCTCATACCAAAAGGCCACGGGAAACGGCAACTCATCCGATCGCAATTGGGGCAACTGCTCCACCTCCCAAGCCAGGTCATAGCCCAGCCAACCCAGCCAACCTCCCCGAAACGGCAACGCTGGCCCCGGTTCATCCGGAGAAGCATTCAGCCGCTCCGCTGCCCCGCCTTCCGCCAGTCGATCGCCCAACATGGGCAAAATGTCCCCCACTGCCGGAGTCCAAACCCGCCCCGATCGGGGACGACCCGCACAAATCGAATAGCGAGCTAACTCCTGGGCCGCCGCACACCACCGCTCCGGCGCAGGGGGACTTTCCAACAAAACTGCAATTTCCCCCCGGGCCAGCTCTTCCGCAAACAAGGCCGCAAACACCGCCGACCCCGAGCGATCGGCCAGCGGGAGCGATCGCCAGTGCCAGGGAGCCAACGGCCGGGCCGTTAATTTCGCCAAGCCAGAATTCACCGTTGCGATCACTGAAGCCGCCGAATTCATTCAGTTGATACCTGTCGATTTTTGTGGAATCGCTCTATTTTGAAAGACTTTACCGATACTTTTTGGCAATTTTTCGGCTCGCCATTTCCCAGTTTCTGAAATTCTCGGCCCCGATCGCCCCAGAATCTGCCCCGATCGGCACTCTCCTGGCCCAAGCAAAAACGGAGGATTCCTCCAGGGAAACCCTCCGCTTTGAGTTGGTTAAGCTCACTGAATCAACTCAGCTAAAACTTCCAAACATGACTCAGCCCAGTCAGCGGGCAAAATTTAGCTATGGATCCGCGATCAACCGTTGAACCGTTCTTTAGCCGACTTTCACCGTAGCCCGTTGCCGACGGGTGGCCACCGCAGCGCCCACAGCCGCCAAACCCAACAGGGAAATCGGTTCCGGCGTGGATGCTTCCTTCTTCGGAGCCAAGTTGCCGCGCACAGCCATCCCATCGTTCAGGCATTCGGCGAAAACGTGGGCCACAAAATCACCCACCATCCCTTCGCCCCGGGTGAACTTAAAGCCAAATGTCTGGCGAGTTGCGCCACCCGCATCGCTTTGGACCGGCGTTGCACCACCCAGCGCACCATTCAGGTTGAAGCCCAAAGCCGACAAAGCCGCGCTATCAAGCGCTTCAAACACTGACCCCACCACCTGTTGTCCTTGGGTAATCACACCCAAGGAAGCGTCTTTGAAGTAGGTCTTGGCTTCCGCATCGGTCAGCTCACCCGCACTGGGCAAACCACCGCGATCGCTCACATGCTTCGACTGCTCGGCGTAGGAACCGAACCCTTGGTTGCTCTTACCCACGTTTTTGCCTGAAACGGCACTGTACAGACCCAAAGGCTTCACCGATGAATCATTGTTGCTGGCAAAGCGCACACCGAACAGACTGCCCTGAGCGTTCAGCAGCGGGTTACCGGTGAAGTTAAAGAACAGGTCTCCCCAGGCGATCGAACCGTTGGTGACTCCGCCGGTTGCCATCCCCATCAGCGGCAGGCGGGCATCAATTCCCACATAGATGGTCTCGCCATCTTGCTTGATCCCCAAACCGTACATCTCAAACAGGCCGCCGACGTTGCCGTTGCTCACGCCATCTTTAAAGGAGTCAATCCCATAATTCCAGCCGTTATAGACCGTGCCTGCGTTGGCTGCTTGTAGTCCCATTCCGAAAGTGCAGAGGGTGGCAGTGGCAACACCGGCAAAGATTTGCTGAATTTTCATGGTCTTTAACGCTCCCAAAAGACGTTGTAGTGGAGTGAAATACGGTTAATCATCCTGCTCAATCGAATTTTGAGCCTGCTTTTTCTGGTTGGATGGTCAACATCGGATGTGCTTGTTACGTTCATTAAAGTCATAACTTCCGGAAAAGATTTTAAAGATTCTGTGAATTCAACTTTTACTTAATGAAGCTGTGATGAAAAGTTCCGTTTAGCGATCGGACAGTTCCTCAATTCCTTGCGAGATCAAAATTTTAATGATTTTTCAAGAACGCCAAATTCTCAGCTCAAAGCAACTGGGGCGATGAGCTGGCTTCTGGGAAACTGCCGCTCGATCGCCCCGGGTTGATGGATTGCTGAATTTCGTCGGGTGTGGCTCAGGCGAAAACTAAGCCAAGGTTGCCAAGATCAGCCCATTAGATTAGCCCTTTCGACCAGTCAGTTCAATTAACCAACCTTAGCCGCACGGTAGCGACGAGTGGCCACCGCAGCACCCACAGCCGCCAGGCCCAACAGGGAAACGGGTTCCGGCGTGGGTTCCGGCTTCGGAGCCAAGTTGCCCCGCACAGCCATCCCATCGTTCAAACATTCTGCGAAGACGTGGGCCACAAAGTCACCCACCATCCCTTCGCCCCGGGTGAACTTAAAGCCAAAAGTTTGCCGTGTTGCACCGTTGGCATTGCTTTCCGGGGGCTTGGCACCATTCAATGCGCCATTCAGGTTAAAGCCCAAGGCCGACAGGGTGGCGCTGTCGAGGGATTCAAACACCGATTCCACCACCTGTTGTCCTTTGTTGATCACGTTCAGCGATGCATCTTTGAAATAAACCTTGGCTTCCGCGTCGGTCAGTTCGCCCATGCCAGCGATGCCCTTGGCACCGGTCACATATTTCGACTGATCGGCATAGGATGCAAACCCACGGTTTTGGCTGGCAACGTTCTTGCCGCTGACTTGGCTATAGAGGCCCAAGGGTTTCACGGCTGAATCATTGGTGCTGGCGAAGCGAACGCCGAACAAATTTCCTTGGGCGTTCAGGAGCGGGTTGCCACTGAAGTTAAAGAACATGTCGCCCCAGGTGATGGACTTGTTGAGCGCACCATTATCGAGCTGACCGGTAATCGGTAACCGTGCATCGATGCCGACGTAGATGGTTTCGCCGTCTTGCTTAATCCCGAAGCCATACATTTCAAACATCCCACCCAGAGAGCCGCTCACGCCGTCTTTGAAGGAATCAATGCCGTAATTCCAGCCGTTGTAAACCGTGCCTGCGTTGGCTGCTTGCAAACCAACGCCCAGGGTGCAGAGGGTGGCGGTTGCGATGCTGGCTAAAAGTTGTTGAGGTTTCATGGGGTCTCACTCCTAAGAAGCGGTTGATGAAACGGTATCGATTTATTGAGATTGCACCCTGGTTACTGGCTGGGTAACTTTTTCATCAATCTAGTTTTATTAAAGAGGTAATCCCTTGGTTTGACGTTGAAGATTAAATGAATTGCGGCTGTCCTTGATGAAGCTGCGATAAAAACTTGCAAACCCTTAAAGAACAAGAGGTTGGGCAATGTTACGCCAAGTTATTAAAGATTTGAAGAAGCAATGTAAAAAATGCGACCTCTTCTGAAGAAGCTAAGGTTGAGATGACCCTGGAATGATTCGTTTAATGGTGATGGATAGACGTTAAAGGGTCTTGTTGCAATAAATTACTGATATGGAATTAATGAAACTACTGTGATAAATGATGAAAATTAGTCTGAGAATTAGTCAATAACTAAGATTATTACGCTAGCGAAGATTATTGCTCTAAATTGCAATGATCTTCCTAGGATAATTTTAAGCTTTTAAAGGAAATTATTCTTGGAGTGACTCAAAATTCCTATTGCATCATTCTTGCAAGTTGCTGAATGGAAAAATCGACTAGATTTCATTAAATTTCATTAAATTTAAATAGCTTTTGCCGGATGTGGAGACTGGAGATAGAAAAATCGTGGTTTTGTCTTGACGCTGGGGACTGGAATCTCGGTATTTTAAGCTCGACGCGATCGAAGGGATGGGGTCTGTGCAGCGAGTTGTTTTATGTGGCTATTACGGTCAAGGGAATGGGGGCGATGAGGCCTTGTTGGCGACGCTGTTGCAATTGCTGCCGATCGGGGTGGAGCCGCTGGTGCTGTCGGGGAACCCTGCGGAAACCCGCGATCGCTATGGGGTGATGGCAGTGGATCGGATGGATCGATCGGCCCTTTGGGGTGCGTTGCGATCGAGTCGGGCGCTGGTTTGGGGCGGTGGCAGCCTGATGCAAGATGCCACCAGTTGGGCTAGCCCGCTCTATTACGCAGGGTTGATGGGGGCGGCGCGTCAGTGGGGCCTGCGGCGGGTGGCTTGGGCCCAGGGAATTGGCCCGTTGCGGCGCGGGTGGGTGCGGGGAATTGCGCGATCGACCTTTCGGGCCTGCGATGGGGTGACGGTGCGCGATCGGGAGTCGGCCCAGTTGCTCAAAACCTGGCAAGTCAAGGGATTTGAATTAGCCCCGGATCCGGTTTGGGCCTTGGCCGGGGTGCCGGTGTCGGAGGTTGCGCCGGGCCCCAAGGTGGCGGTGGCCCTGCGATCTCACCCCAGCCTCACGCCCGATCGCTTGGAAAAATTAGCCATGGCGCTCGATCGCTTCCAAAGCCAAACCGGTGCTCTGATTGTGTTTGTGCCCTTCCAGCCGATCGCCGATGGCGCAATTGCCCAGCGCCTGGCCCAACATCTCGGGCCCGATCGATCGCGCATTGTTAGCTACAGCGATCCCCGACAACTGAAGGGCCTATTTCGGCAAATGACCCTCACGATCGGGATGCGGCTCCATGCCCTGATCATGGCGGCGGCGGAGGGGTCTCGCTGTTGGGGTCTCAGCTATGACCCCAAGGTACGGGTGTTGCTGGAGTCGGTGGGTGCGCCGGGGTGGACGCTCTGCAACGAATCGATCGATGGCATTGAAGTGAACACGAAAGTTGGCGCAACACTGCCAGCGCCCCTTGCATCCTTGCCGACGAATCCCGAAGCGATCGCCGCTGCTTGGCTGACGGCCTATGAACAACCCAACCCGATCGCCCCGGCCCAGGTGGCTCAGTTGTGCGATCGGGCCCAACTGCACGGGCTAATGTTGGCCCGTGTTCTACGCGATTAGTTAATGTCTGAAATGACATTGGCTCATCACAACGGTGGGTTGAGGAAGGCAGGATTGGAAAATTGCCGCAAGATGCGGGGAGAACTCAGCAGGGCCAAGCAGCTCCCTGAGTTCAAACAAACTCTCGAAAACCGAATGAAACGCCGAAAAAAACCGAGAGAACCCTGTCTGTCTGGAAAGCTCAATCTGAAAGGCCCAACCTAACCTCATTGAGGCCCGCTTCAGGATTCAGGTTCCAGGCCCAAGATGCCAAAGAGGCTGTGCAAGCCGCTGGAGGCGATCGCCAGGACGATCGAACCAATCAGGGCGGGAATGAAGCCCTCGATCGCAAAACCAGTGGGGCTGAAATAGGCCACCAGCATCAGGCAAAAGGCATTAATCACCAAGGAAAAGAGGCCCAAGGACAGAATGTTCAGCGGCAAGGTGAACAAGAACAGAATGGGGCGCACCGTAGCGTTAATTAGCCCAAAAATCAGAGCGGCGATCGCGGCGGTGGTCCAGCCTGCCAAATGAATGCCGGGGACGAGTTGCGCCGTCAGGGCCAGGGCCAGGGCCGAAATGATCCAAGTGATGATGAAGCGTTGCATGATGTGAGTTCTAACTCCTCTGCGGTCTCCGGGGCGACCCTGAGCGAGGCCATGGCAGCACTGGCGGGGCGATCGGGGCCGGCCGTTTGTGCTTCCATCCTAGTGGCTTGGTTGGGGTTGGCGAGCGTTGGGATTGGTCGCAAAGACCGCTAATCTGATAGGGAGAATCCCGCCATAGGCAGGGCCTGGAAGCCATGATTGTTCAGAATAAATTTTCGATCGGCCAGTCGATCGCCCGGTTGGTTCCCGTTGGGCTGCGTGCCAAAATCGGCAATGCCTCAGGTTCCCCAGCGGCGACCCAACCGGCAGGTCGGGGGCAATTGGGCGGGCGGGGTCTGGGCCTGTGGGCGATGGTATTACTGATCGGGACTTGGGTGATAGGCTTAGCGATCGCCCCGTCCGCGGCCTGGGCCCAGTTCAAGGAATATGCGCCGCCCGTGTCCTACAGCAATGCGGAATTGTCTGGGCAAGATTTTTCCAATCAACGGTTGCAATCGGCGGAATTTTCCAACGCCAACCTAACGGATGTGACCTTTGAAAATACGGAAATGCCCGGCGCATCCTTTAGTGGATCCTTCCTCAAAGACACAAATCTGCATGGAGCCGATTTAACCAATGCATTCATGGACTCCGTGAAGTTCATTGGCACCGATCTGAGCGATGCCATTTTGGTTGAGGCCATTTTGTTGGGATCCAGCTTTCAGGATGTGAACATTCAGGGGGCCGATTTTGAGCTAGCCCTTTTGGATGGGGCCCAGGTCAAACAGCTCTGTGCGATCGCCCGGGGGACGAATCCGCGCACGGGCATCGACACCAAAGAATCGCTCGGCTGTCCTTAAGGGATTGCTGAAGCGCCGATTGAGATATGTTCCTTTGGGAGTAAGAAAAATGACCCTCGTAGAGGTTGCAGCGGCGGCGGAACCCATCCAGCGGCCGGTGCGGACAATTGGTGTGATTGGCGGTGGCCAATTGGCTTGGATGATGGCGGAGGCGGCCCCAAAGTTGGGTTTGTCGCTGGTGGTGCAAACTCCAAAATTGGATGACCCGGCGGTGGCGCGGGTGGGATCGGCGGCGGTGGTGCAAGGGGCGGTGGGAGATGCGGCCGTGACGCGCCAATTGCTCGATCGGGTGGATTTGGTCACCTTTGAAAATGAGTTTGTGGATTTGGCGGCGTTGGGGGAATTAGCCCGATCGGGAGCCTGTTTTCGCCCCAGCCTCAAAAGCTTGGAACCCTTGCTGGATAAGTATGATCAGCGCTGTTTTTTGCAGCAAATTGGCTTGCCGGTTCCGGCCTTTGCGGCCATTACCGATCGGGCGCAGGCGATGCAGATTGATCGTTGGGAAAACGGTCAGCCCTTAACCTTTCCGGCCGTGCTGAAAACCCGTCGCCATGGTTATGACGGCCAAGGCACTCGGGTGGTGGCCGATCGGGCAGAACTGCTGGCGGTTGGGGATCAGTGGCGATGGCAGCCGTTGATTTTGGAGGCCTTTGTGCCCTTTGAGCGAGAATTGGCGGCCGTTGCGGCCCGATCGGTCACGGGTGAGGTGGCCATTTACCCGATCGTGGAAACCCAGCAGGTGAACCAGGTTTGTCGGCGGGTAATTGCGCCGGCCCCCATTCCGCCAACCGTGGTCACCCACTGCCAAGACATTGCCCAGCGCCTGTTGTCGCAAATTGGGGCGATCGGGATTTTTGGAATTGAGCTGTTTGTGACCGCCGAGGGTCAGGTGTCGGTGAATGAAGTGGCTCCCCGCACGCACAATTCCGGCCACTTCTCGATCGATGCCTGTCACACCTCCCAATTCGAGCAGCATTTGCGGGCCGTGGCAGGGTTGCCCCTTGGGCCGGTGGATTTGCACTGTGCCTGTGCGGCGATGGTGAATTTGTTGGGCTTTGAGGTGGCCACCAGTGACTATCAGGAGCAGCGCGATCGCTTGGCCGCGGTTCCTCGCAGCCGAGTGCATTGGTATGGCAAAACCAGCGCCACCCCGGGCCGCAAGCTTGGCCATGTGACCGTGTTGGCGGATAACTTCGCGGAATTGCAACGGGCGATCGATCGCCTGGAATCGATTTGGTATGGATTAGACCCTTAAGCAGCTCGCTTAATGCCGTTGTCCCAACAGTCGATCGCGCAAATGCTTGATTCGATCGCGATATTTGGCGGCCTCTTCAAACTCCAAATTCTTGGCCGCCTCCTTCATTTGGGCCTCCAATTTTTCAATCAACATCGGCACATCATCCAAGGACAAATCCGCCGAATGTTCGTAGGCTTGCTCCAAATCTTTGGCACTGAGCCGCCGGGACAAATCCAAAAATTCCAGAATTGAATTACCGGATTTTTTGATGATCGGTTGGGGCGTAATGCCGTGTTTTTGGTTGTAGGCAATTTGGATTTTGCGTCGCCGCTCCGTTTCGGAAATCGCCTTGTCCATGCTGTCCGTCAGCCGATCGGCATAGAGAATTGCTTGGCCTCGCACATGACGCGCCGCCCGGCCAATGGTTTGAATTAGCGATCGCTCGGCCCGCAAAAACCCTTCCTTGTCCGCATCCAAAATGGCGACTAGGGAAACTTCCGGCAAGTCCAACCCTTCCCGCAACAAATTCACCCCAATCAACACATCAAACTTGCCCGCTCGCAAAGCTTGCAAAATTTCAATGCGCTCGATCGACTGAATTTCCGAATGGAGATATTGCACCCGTACCCCGCGCTCTTGAAAATATTCCGCCAAATCCTCGGCCATGCGCTTGGTTAAAGTGGTGATCAGGGTGCGTTCTTGGCGATCGACCCGCTGGACAATTTCCGCCAACAAATCATCCACCTGCCCTTCCGTCGGCCGCACAAAAATTTCCGGATCAATCACGCCCGTGGGTCGAATGACTTGCTCCACAATTTGCCCTTGGGAAATTTCCAATTCCCAATCTCCCGGCGTGGCAGAAACAAAGATACATTGATTCACCTTGTTCCAAAATTCTTCGGCCTTGAGAGGGCGATTGTCGGCCGCACTGGGCAAGCGAAACCCATGATCAATGAGCACTTTTTTACGAGCCTGATCACCGTTATACATTCCCCTGAGTTGGGGAACGGTGACATGGGACTCATCAATAATCAGCAACCAATCTTCAGGGAAATAATCAATTAAGCATTCAGGCGGTTCGCCCGCTTGCCGCCCGGCCAAATGGCGTGAATAGTTTTCTACGCCGTTGCAGTAGCCCACCTGCGCCAGCATTTCCAAATCGTATCGAGTGCGTTGGTCAATCCGTTGGGCTTCCAGGAGTTTTCCTTCGGCTTCTAGGGCAACTTTTTGCTCAGCCAATTCCCGCGCGATGGCTTGAATTGCCTCCTCCAAGCGATCTTCTGGGGTCACAAAGTGGCGAGCGGGGTAAAGATTCACCGCTTCTAGGCTTTGTAAAATTTCCCCGGTCAAGGGATCAACATAGCGAATCGCTTCCACTTCATCGCCAAAGAACTCAATCCGAATAATTCGATCTTCATAGGCGGGGCCAATTTCCAACACATCGCCCTTGACGCGGAATTTTCCTCGACCAATTTCCACATCATTTCGCTCATATTGCACCGAGGCCAGATCGCGCAATGTTTGTCGCAAATTTAATTCATGACCCACCCGAAAGGGAATCGCCGCATTTAAATATTCCGTGGGAATTCCCAATCCGTAAATGCAGCTAATGGAGGCAACCACAATCACGTCCCGTCGTTCAAAGAGCGATCGAGTAGCCGAATGCCGCAACATGTCAATTTCTTCGTTAATGGAAGCGGTTTTTTGAATGTAAGTATCGGTGACGGGAATATAGGCTTCCGGTTGGTAATAGTCGTAGTAGGAAATGAAATATTCAACGGCATTGTTTGGGAAAAATTCCCGCAATTCGTTGCACAACTGGGCTGCGAGGGTTTTGTTGTGGGCCAAAACCAGGGCCGGGCGATCGAGCTGGGCAATGGTGCTGGCGATGGTGAAGGTTTTGCCGGTGCCGGTGGCCCCCAGCAGGGTTTGGTATCGCTGACCCGATCGCGCGGTTTCCACCAAACGGGCGATCGCCTTCGGTTGGTCACCCGTGGGTTCAAACGGTGCTTGCAGTTCAAAGGCAGTCATGGTTTGTTCTTCGCTAACAGCAGATCGGGAGCTGGTTTTGGAAGCCAATGGGGAGATTCGGGAGCATTTGGGCCAATTGCGCCGCGTGAACGGTGTTCAATCGTTCCCAAGTCTTGATGCCAGCGTCTTTCATGATTGCGATCAAATCGTTTCGGTGCAAGGCAAAGGCCAACAAACCTTGAAACCGCCCGTACCGATCGAGGGGCGATCGCCCTGGGCCTTGGGCAGATGAAGCGCACCCAGTTCCTCGGGTTTCATAGAATGGCCATGGTTTTGCAGGGAGGGGCTGTGATGTGGCTTTGCTTTAAAGCTGCTTATAAGATCAATGATTTTTTTAATAATCTTTTTATAGCTCCGCTAAAATATAACTGTAGAGACAACGCAATCTACCCGCCCGAACGCGCTCGAATTGGCAGCGCGGCATTTTTGCATTGGGCCAGTTCGCGCCGTCCGTTCGCCAGTCCTGTCTCCCTTGCTCGATCGCCCCTGTCGATCGAAGCCACCGCGATCCACTCGCATTTGATAGGATGACCTGGGTTTGACAGTTCAATTTATAAAACTGGTTATCAAACTGGGCTTCGGCTCCTATCAGCCCCTTCCAACGGCACTAGTATCGGCATCTGAGGTACGTTTTCATGAGCAACCGCAACGTCACCGACACCAACAACCGCGCCCGCGACGATCGCGATGAAGTGCGCCTCGACGATCGCGACGATCGCGAGCAACGGGCCCTGCCTGCGGTTGTCCGCAAGCGCCCCCTCGCCCCCACCTATGGCAACCGTCCCGTCGGCGAAGATACCGTTAAGTTCATCGAAAGCGACCTGCCCAACAATCGCCCCGTTGAAGTTAGCCACCTGTCCTTAGTTCAAAGCAATCTACCGAAGCATCGCCCCGTGGAAACGAGCGAGCTGAAGGTGGTGGGCACGGTGGCCGCCTACGGTGCGCGCCCGGTGTCGGCCAGCAACTTGGAAGTGGTGGAAACCATCACCCTGTCGGGCCATCGCCCTGTGACGGCTAATACGCTGGACATTACGACCAGTGATTGGCTGCCCAGCAACCGGCCGATGGCTTCCAACGATTTGGGCGAAGATTCCAATCTGATGGGCTATCTCGACTAGGTATTTTTTCCGCCTAATCCCAGGAAATAACGACGGGCCCTAAGCCATGTCGTCAAATTACCTGAAACCCTGATGACCTCGTTCTTCAAACCAATCAATCGTAGGGGCGAAGTCTTCTCGCCCATCCCCGTGATCTTTGGGTGTTCCCAGGGATGGACAGGGTTGTAGCGATCGCCCAGGTTAGGGTTGGGAGACCCAACCCCTACGGCGATGGAAAGGACGACGGGCCCTAGGGCCTGTCGTCAAATCGCCTGAAACCCTGATTCCACCGTTGCTGGATCGTGGGAGACAAGGGGCTTGAGCATCTTGTTACAACGACTGGGACATGGAAAATCAATCGTTTTCACCTGATCCTAGGAAGTGACGACAGGCCCTAAGCCGTTGAGCAACTGTTCTTCAAAGTGAAATGGGGGTGTGGTTTTCGGCCATACCCCTATTTGATGGATGGGATTTGTTGATGGAATTTGTTGATGGGATCTATGGGATCGATTGGAGATCCAGTTTGGCCTAGGTTGCCCTAGGCGCATTTGCCCAACAGCAATTAATTGCCTAGGAATTTTCGTCCGATTGAGCAACTTGATCCTCAGAGTCGGTGTTGCTATCGAGGCTGTCGCCGCTGGTGTCTTCCGGCGGCACGAGGGCCACGGCGGCGATCGTGTCATCCACAATTCGCTGCACCATCACACCCGTTGCTCCCCGCGATTGCACTGGGATCGCGTTCACGGACTGCCGAACGATCGTGGCGCGCTTCGTGGCGATCGTGATTTCGTCGGAGTCATTCACCACCAACAGCCCCGCCAAAGAATCGTCAATGCCCTTAGCGGATTTGAACTTGGTGGCAATTTTGCCCTTGGTGGCGCGGTTGTAGAGCTTGAATTGCTCCACGGGGACGCGCTTGCCGTAGCCGCGAGCGGTGATCACCAACACCCAAGGCCCGGGGCTGCTGGTTTCGGTGCTGTCGTCGCTGGTTTCCTCGATCGGCTCATTATCGTCGGCCGCATCGTCACCAGCCTGACCGACTCGCGAGGCGATCGCGGCGGGCAAAATATCAAGCGCCACCAGCTCATCACCACTGCGAAGGCTCATGGCTCGCACGCCCCGTGCTGTCCGCCCCAGGGGCCGCAGTTGATCCCGATCGGCTCGGAAGTGAATCGCCATGCCCGATCGGGAGCCAATCAAAATACTGTCTTCCTCGCGGGTCAGGCGTACCCAGCGCAGTTGGTCGCCCTCTTCCAGGGAAATGGCGATCAGACCGTTGGCGCGGATGTTGCCAAAGGCCGAGAGCACGGTTTTTTTGATGTAGCCCTGCTGGGTCAACATCACCAGGTACAGATCTTCCGAGAATTCCGAGACGGCGATCACCGAGGTGATTTTTTCGTCGTGGGGAATCGGCAGCAACTGGACGATCGCCGTGCCTCGGGCAGCGCGGGAGCTGGCGGGAATTTGGTAGGCGCTGAGGGCATAGACCACGCCCCGATCGCTGAAGAACAAGACCCGATCGCGATCGCAGCAAGTCAGGAAATGCTGCACCTCGTCGTCATCCTTCATCTTCGCGCCGGTTTTGCCCCGGGTGGCACGGTTTTGGGTCTCGAAGGTGCTGACGGGCATTCGTTTGATGTAGCCCTGCTCCGTAATCACGATCGTGGCGCGATCGTTGGCGATCAGGTCGATTTCTTCCAGTTGGGCGCTGTCGCGGGAAATGGTGGTGCGGCGCGGCGTGGCAAAGCGGGCCTTCAGGTGGCTAACTTCCTCTTCAATGATCGTCAGCACCCGATCGCGCCGGGCCAGGATGTCTTGCAAATCGGTAATTTTGGCTTGCAATTCCTGGTGTTCTTGCTCAATCTTGTCTGCTTCCAAGGCCGTCAGGCGGCGCAGTTGCATCTGCAAAATTGCGTCGGCTTGGGCTTCCGAAAGGCTGTAATCGCTCATTAGCCCCTGTTTGGCGGTGGGGGTGTCCGCCGCGTGGCGAATCAGGGCGATGATCGTGTCCATGTTGCTGAGGGCGATCAGGTAGCCTTGCAGGATGTGATCGCGCTCTTCGGCTTTCCGCAGTTCGTAGCGGGTGCGCCGTTCGATCGCCTCCACCCGGAAGTCCAAAAAGACCTGCAAAAAGTCTTTCAGGGTCAAGGTGCGTGGCTCGCCGTTCACCAGCGCCAACATGTTGGCCCCAAAGTTGGCTTGAATCGGCGTGTGCTTGTAGAGGTTGTTCAGCACCACCTGCGCCCGGGCATCGCGCTTCAGTTCAATCACGATCCGCATCCCGTCGCGATCGCTCTCGTCGCGAATGTCGGAAATGCCTTCCAGCTTCTTATCGTTCACCAACTCGGCGATCCGCTCAATCAGTGCCGCCTTGTTGGTTTGGTAGGGCAGCTCCGTGATGATGATCGCCTCGCGATCGGGTGCGCCGCGCCGTTCGATCGTCTCCACGCTGGCCACACCGCGCATGGTGATCGAGCCACGCCCGGTTAAATAGGCTTCCCGAATCCCCGACGTACCAAAAATCTGCGCCCCCGTGGGGAAGTCCGGCCCCGGAATCCAACGGATGAGTTCCTGATTGGTAATTTCGGGATTGTGGATCAGGGCGCAAAGACCATCCACTAGCTCGCCCAAGTTGTGGGGGGGAATGTTGGTGGCCATGCCGACCGCAATCCCGGAAGAACCATTCAGCAACAGTTGTGGCAGCCGCGCGGGCATCACCGTTGGTTCTTGCTGGGAGCCGTCGAAGTTGTCGATGAAATCAACGGTTTCCGCTTCAATGTCTTGCAGCAGCGACTCACTGGTCAGGGCTTGCAGCCGACATTCCGTGTACCGCATGGCGGCGGGCGGATCATTGTCGATCGAACCGAAGTTGCCGTGACCGTTAATCAACGGGTGGCGCATCGAAAAATCCTGAGCCATCCGCACCAGTGCGTCATAGACCGCCGTGTCGCCGTGGGGGTGATATTTCCCCAGCACTTCCCCCACCACCCGGGCGCATTTCCGGAAGGGGCGATCGGCCGCCAAACCTAACTCATGCATGGCGTAGAGAATCCGGCGGTGTACCGGCTTCAGACCGTCGCGGGCATCCGGCAGCGCCCGCCCCACGATCACGCTCATGGCGTATTCCAGGTACGATCGCGACATTTCCTGGCGTAGGTCGGTCGCGACAATCCGGTCTTCGGCAGTACTCATAGGTCTCTGGTGCAGAAAGTGCCTGAAAATTTATGGCCTAAAAACAAGTGCCTAAAAACGGCACGACCCCAAACGAAAGACCAAATGGGCGATCGGCCCGGCTTTCGTTCGGGATCAAATACACATCAAGGGCTAGTACACATCAAGGGCTAGCAAATCGTTCGCATCGTGGTGGCGCAAAAGCCCCAAAGGACAGATCGACGGCAAGCCTCATTTAGAACGGCCTCGGCTGGGCGAAATTGCCGTGAAATCGGGATTTCAGCCTTCTATTTTACCACGGGCAGCCAGAGGAACTGTGGCATGGGCCCCGGGTCGGGATCGGATGGTGCTTGGCGAGTGCCGCAAGCGACTGCTCAGACATTCTCCGAGGGCGCTCAGGCTAGGTGAAAGTCAGCGATCGAGAGTGCGCCGGAAACGATCGCCAAAGTCTCATTGCTGCCGGCCACTTGCACCAACATGTTCGTTCCCTGGGGCCGCAGGGCGATCGCGCTGGGGGTCAACCCATTGACTAGATAAATGCCATCAATGCCTGACTGAAAATCCTGAATCGTGTCTTGGCCCATGCCCGTACCCAACACGAATCGATCGGCTCCATCGCCCCCAATCAACAGGTCATCCCCAAATTCACCAAACAGCACATCATCGCCCGCGTCCCCCTGGAGCCAGTCGGCATCGCGGCCGCCGTTGAGCTGGTCGTTGCCCAAACCGCCAATTAGGGTATCAAGACCCGCGTTGCCCTGGAGTTGGTCGTTGCCCGCCTCGCCGCTCAGCCAATCATCGTCTAACCCGCCCCAGAGGGTGTCTTGGCCGAGGCCGCCGCTGAGGCTGTCGTTGCCCCCGCGCCCCAAAATCACGTTGTCGGCATCGTTGCCAAGCACCTCGTCGGCTCCATCAGTGCCATTGAGGTTTTCCAGGGTGACCCCAAAGGCGATCGACTTGCCCCGATCGAACATGGGATAGAGGGGTTGGTAACTGGGATAAATATCAAAAAAGCGACCCTTGCGCCCCGTTTGGGTGGTTAACAAGCCGCCGGGTTTCAAATCGAAATAGTAGCGATCGGAGGCGGGCAACGATCCCATTTCCAAGGTGTCAGTTCCGCCCCCATCCCAAATGGCTTCCACCCCTAAAAACGAAGTGGCATTCCAGTTGTACAAATCATTGCCCGATCGCCAACTGGTATTAGCCCCGTAGAGATATTGCAGGGACTGAATGTCGTAATTCATCAGGGTGCGGGAGTTTTGAAAACTGCTAAAATCCCGCCCGTTGTAGGACATCACCGTGTTGTGGCGATGATCCAATTCCGGAGCCAAAACCGCCACATTGGAAGGCACTTTACCGGGCACATCCCCCGCTTCGCTGCCATACTCCCGAGGATGTTTCAGTCCCATAGCATGGCCCAATTCATGAATTAAAGTGCCATAGCCAGCGCTGCCGGGCCCCTTCGTAAAAAAGTTGGGGTCAAACATGCCATTGGCTGACAAAAACACCTGTCCCCCATAGGCGCTTCCTGGAACATAAGCACAGGCCAAAGCATCGGGCAATTGCGGACTTTTGCCCAGGGCAACGCGCAGTGTTCCGCCCACTTCGTCCGGCACTTCTTGAAACTGAACCGGAATCACTTGGGAGTAGTTTTGCAACACTTGCCGCACGGCCTGTTTCACCGGCTCGGGAATTTCTGCCGGGTTGGTGATGGCTCCTTGGGCAACCGATGTCAAATTATTGACCGTGTTGGCATTGGGAAAACTGTAGGTAATCACCCCGCCAGGGGGTACATTCCACGATTGGGTGATTGTCGGATTACTAGTACGCACCGTCAGCAAAGCATCAATGTTGTTGTTGCCGCTGAGGGGAATGGCTTTGGTGCTGGCAGCGGTTCGCCAACGGAGGGTGGAAACTTCCGGAGCGATCGCGCTGTTTTGGTCGATCCCGGCCAGGGACATCTGAAGAGCCATAGGAGTTCTGTCCAACGCTGATAGGTCAAAGAAAGGCAGCCACCCTGCATGACGGCTACGACGGTTTTCAGCACCAGACTTGAGAGGTCAACGATTTGTGAATGACCTCAATCGCGGTTGCGAAATGCAACTGGAATTCAAGAATTTGAATGCACCATTAGCACGCAAGACTTAACCGCGCGATCGGGCACAAAATGCAAAGTGATGCGAAGGTTATGCTTCGTTTCCAACGAAGACAACCTGGCGATCAATGGAAGCTCAATGGTTAGGGGCAATCAAGTCTCAATTGATCGGAGCGATCCCGGCAGACGTAAAACTGGTTGGGGCGTTGAAAGGAGTCACGCCTGTGGTGGTTCTTCCCTCAGCATTCCCTCGGTGCATTGTCCTGCAACGCTGTGAAGCGGAGGACAGGGTTGATCCTATTGAGTCTGTTAAACGGATGGATTGGGAGCGATGGATCTGGATTGATAGATCCGAATTGATAGATCCGAATTGATGGATCCGAATTGATGGATCCGAATTGATGGATCATGCAGATCTTGTAAATCTGCCTTGGTTGTGACGAATTAGCTCTGACGAATCTGATGAATTTTGAATTTGGGTTGATCGTTGTGGGCTGTTCTTCAGCACTTTGAAGAAACTTATGCGCTCAATTAAGGCTAATCAAATTGCTTGAATGAGCCAATGGAAGCGACCTAACTAGAGCAGCCCCAAAAGACGTTAAGACTTTTTGTAGAGGACTTTTTGAAATCCTTACAATTAGTTTAAAGGATTCTGCATAAAATTGGCAAGTTTGAATTTAAGTTACAACAACTTTTTTAATAATGAGCGAAGCAATGAATAAAGATGTGCAAAATGCGACATGAACGAACGCAGTTTTAAGGCTTTCAGGCAATGAAGTGCGAAATCAAACATTCATTTCAAAGCGATGTATGAAATAAAACACAGGGCAGAAGGAGAAACTTTCCGCCCTGTGAGTTCAGTTAGTTCTGGAATGAATCCGGATTTTCAGGAAATTCTTTACAATTGATTGCCCTATTTTTAGTCCTCAGTTATTGAGGGGGTTGACCCATGAGGAGCGATCGCACTGAAGGGAAATCATGCGCTGGCTTCCGGATCGACAGACCTAGGGCTGTTTGGGGCCGCCGTTGGGAGGCAGTGGTGATTCTTCAACCGGTTGGGCGATCGGGGCTTGGCTTTTGAAGCGCTCCAACCCTTTGGCAGCCGCCCGCACCACAATCGGGGCCGCATCATGGAGGGCTTTTTCGAGGCAGCTCACCACTTCAGGGCTGTGGACGGCGCTGAGGGCCTCGATCGCGGCGGCGCGCACGGTGGCATCAGGGCTGCTGGTGAAGGTCAACAGATCGTTGATCAGTTTTTGGCCTTCGGCTCGCTGGCCGATCGCCCGAACCTTGGTGGCGAGTTGGGTCACTTGCTCGATCGGGCTGGGTTGGTTGCTGGGCGCGATGGGGGCGATCGGTTCAGGAGTCGTGACCGGTTCAGTGACTGGTTCAGTGACCGGTTCCGCAGCTTGCTCCGCGATCGGTTCGGCCACGGGTTCCGGCGTGGGTTCCGAGGCGGGTGCTGGCTCCGCGATCGGTTCTGCCACGGGTTCCGGCGTGGGTTCCGCAATGGGTTCCACTGAGGCCGCCGTTGGCTCCGGCTCGGCGATCGGCTCCGGTGTGGGTTCCGGGGTAGGTTCCGGCGTGGGTTCTGCAACTGGCTCCGCGACGGGTTCCGGGGCCGGCGTTGGCGCGGGCGCACCGGCTCCACCCCAAGGATCCGGGAGCTGGATCGCCGGTTGACCGGTTGCCGCCGGACGCGGAGCAGAGCGTGCAGGATCGGGAGCGGGCGGTGCGGCGGTGGGGGCGGTGGAAGCGGTTTGTGCTTTCAGTTGGGCAATTTCCGTTTGCAGGGCTTGCAATTCGCGATCGAAATTTTTGCGAGCCGTCTGCTTTTGCACCTCAAAATCTTGCTCCAGGGTTTGCCGTTGCCGATCGAGATATTGCTTTTGCTGGCGTTCCAGGTCGGCCACCCGCTGCTGCATCAAATACCAGGCGATCGCACCGCCGATCACGACACCCAAAATCAACCCAACAAAGATCATGACTTGGTTCTCGCTGCCAAATAGTTCGAGACCATTTAACCAAGGATTCTCGTCCGTAGGCTGATTAGCCAATCCCGATCGGGAGAATTAGGGCCGGTCGCTATTTCCTGGAATTCAGCGAAGATGGTTGATCTGCCATACTCCAATCGTCGTAACAAGGAACTTGAGCATCTTGTCCCCGACGATCTGCTTACGGTGGAATCAGGGTTTCAGACGATTTGACGACAAGCCCTAGACCCGCAAAACAACTCCCCAACTCCCCGATCGAGCCAGGCCCAATCGGGCCGGGTATGATGGCCTGCTAGTTCGATCGCCCGTCCATCGCCTGCCACCCGTGAATCAGCCGAATCTTCCGCCCCATCTCCAAGGTCTGACCCGCAGCGAAGTGCTGGAGCGCCGGGCCGCCGGCCAGGGTAATGATGCCCCCCTGAAAACCAGTCGTTCCTATGCGCAAATTCTTCGGGAAAACATTTTTACCTTTATTAATTTTGTTTTCGTTGCCATTAGTGTTGTTTTCTTATTTTTAGGCAGCTTTAGCGATGCCATCTTGGTGGCGGCGGTCATTTTGAGCAGCGTGGTGATTAATGCCATTCAAGAAGTGGCGGCCAAGCGCAAACTCGATGAAATTGCCCTTTTAACCCGGCCCAAGGCCACCGTGGTTCGCGAAGGATGGGAACAGGATATTGACCCGAGCGAAATCGTGGTGGGCGATGTTTTAGTGTTGCGATCGGGCGATCAAATTCTGGTGGATGGGGAGCTGATGGCTGGGGAAATCGCCGCCGATGAATCGCTCTTAACCGGCGAATCAGACCCCATTGAGAAAGAAACCAGTGGCCCTGTTTTTTCGGGAACCATTTGTTTAAGCGGCAGTGGCTATTATTTAGCCCAAAAAGTGGGCCGCAACAGCTTGGCCCACCAACTGACCGAAAGTGCCCGCACCTTTCGCCAAATGCTCACGCCCTTGCAGTCGGAAGTGAATTTGGTGATTCGGATTTTTATGATCATCGCCTGCTTTTTTTGGGCCCTGGTGGCGATCGGGTTCATTGCCAAAGCCATTTCCTTTAATGAAACGGTGCAGCGCTCGGCCGTGATTGCCGGCCTGGTTCCCAGTGGTTTGTACTTAACCGTCACCCTGTCCTATGCCCTGGCGGCGGTGCGAATGGTGGGCAAGCGGGTGCTAATTCAACAGGCCAACGCTGTGGAATCCCTGAGCAATGTGGATGTGCTCTGTGTGGATAAGACCGGAACCTTGACAGCGAATCGAATTCAGCTCACGGAACTGTGGCCGATCGCCCCCGGCCAGACCTTGGCCACCCTGACCGACCTGGTGGGAACCTATGCCGCCAGCACCCGTTCCGGCAACGCCACCAGCGAGGCGATCGCCCTTGGTTGCCCCGCCCCGGCCCAAGAACCGATCTATGAAATTCCCTTTTCGTCGGCCCGCAAGTGGAGTGCGATCGCCTTTGGGCCCGACCCGATCGCCCCGCAAACCGCCGGGACTGGGACAGGGTATTACGTTCTCGGTGCGCCGGAAATGGTGAGCGCGGGCCTGGCGGAACCGCTGCCCCTGGAATGGCGCGATCGGGCCCAGACCCTGGCCCGCCAGGGATTCCGGGTGTTGCTGTTTGCCTTCAGCCCCGCCATTCCGCCCAAGCCCGCCAAACGGGACAGCGCCCCCCTGCCCCAGGATTTGCAACCTTTGGGCCTGTTGGTGTTTAGCGATGAGCTGCGCCCCAGTGTGACGGAAACGCTCCAAGGATTTGCCGAGGCGGGCATTCGGCTGAAGATTATTTCCGGCGACAACCCCGACACCGTGCGGGCGATCGCGGCCCGGGTGGGCTTGGGCGAAAATCTGTCGGCCGTGTCCGGAGCCGACCTGGCCGCCATGACTGAAGCGGAATTTGCCCAAGCCGCGATCGAGCATCAAATTTTTGGGCGGATTGTCCCGGAACAAAAAGCCCGCTTAGTCACGGCCCTGCGGCGTGCGGGCAATTATGTGGCCATGATTGGCGATGGCGTAAACGATGTGTTGTCCCTGAAGCAAGCCAACCTGGGCATTGCCATGGAAAGCGGCAGCAAAGCCACCCGCAGCGCCGCCGACATTGTGTTGCTGGGCGACTCCTTCGAGACCCTGCCCTATACCTTTTTGGAGGGGCAACGGATTGGCAACGGCATCCGCGACGTGCTGAAGCTGTTTATGGTGCGGGTGTTTTGCGTCACCCTGTTGATTCTGTGTACGGGGCAAGTGCTGGGAACCTTTCCGCTGCTGAATAAACACAGCGCCGTGGTGACGATCGTGGCGGTGGGGCTGCCCACCTTTGGATTTCCCCTGTGGGCCCGGCCGGGAAAACCGCGCCAAAAGAGCGTCCTCAAGTCCATGCTGAATTTCACCTTGCCCGCGACCTTGACCCTCACCCCGATCGCGGTGGCGGTTTACTTAGGCTATTTGGTCACCACCATTTGGAGCGCCACCCAAACGGGCGAGGAGTTGGTGGCCTTGAACGATGCGCTCTTGGCCGTGCCCCGCAGCGCCCTGGTGACCCTGTTGGTGAGTTGTGGCCTGTTGCTCGTGCCGTTTTTGAAGCCGCCAGCGGGGCCTTGGGTGGCAGCAGAACCCCTCTGTGGCGATCGCCGCTATTCCCTGTTGGCCTTGGGCTTGTTGGGGGTCTATGCCGGTTTGGTGGCCCTGCCGGGAACGCGCGAGTTTTTTGAGTTGGCGCTGTTGCAACCGGTGGACTATTTGCTAATTGGGGCGATCGCCCTGAGTTGGTGTTTGCTGTTGCGATATATCTGGCGATCGGGATTGTTCGATCGATTCTTGGGCTTCAAACTCAGCGATTGGAATCATTAAGGGATCGTGTGGGCGATCTCTGGGCTTTGTTGCGCCAACGGCTTGCCGGGACTTCGATTGCCCAGTAGGTGAAGCTGGCCAGGGCGATCGATCCCAAAAACACCAACCCCAACCGTTCTCCATAGGCCACCAAGGACGATCGGTTCGTGATCAACGGGCCGATCACTTTCAGCAAGGGATAGTGCCAAACATAAAGCCCAAAAGACAACAACCCGAGCAATTCCCAAGCCCTGAACGGATTAGCTGCCATGGCCGATCGCGAGAGGGGCCGGTTGCGCCCGGAGCTGAAATAAACCCGTCGTTCAAAGGCGAAAATAAACAGCCCCGTCGCCAACACCGTCAGCCCCGGAGCCACCAACAACACCCGATCGCTCCCTTGATATTTCCACCAGGCGGCCAGCCCATAAAGCAGCCCCATCGCCCCGATCGCCCAGCCTTTCCAGGGCAACCCCAGAATCGATCGGCCCCAAGCCAGGGCCACCCAGGGCCGAACCGACAACCGTTGCCCTGGCTCGATCGGGTTTGTTTTGCCCTCCGCTAGGTCGATCGTTGGGGGTCGGTTTTGGTGCAGCTTTTGCATCAGCGGATTCAGCCAAAAACCCACCAGAAAGGCATCTAAATTAGCCGGCAAAAAAGTATAGATATAGCGAATAAAATAGGGATTCCCCTCTGTGCTACCCAATAATTGTTCAATTAACTCAAAAACCCCAAACCGATAGAGCATTAATCCACCCGTTACCGCCGCCATGGCCACTAACAATAGTTGCCCGGTTTTCAGCCAACGCCGACTCGCCCAAAAAATGAGAGGGGCGATCGCATAAAATTGCACTTCCGTGGAAAGCGACCAAAGGGGCGCATTAAACTCAAAGGGCAGAGAATGCTCATAGGTAAAAGTCAGCAGCCGCAGCAAATGGCCCCAATGATTGGGTTGCCAACTGTGGGGATAAAACACCGTTGCCGATATCAAAATACAGGCATAATAAAGCGGCAAAATTCGAGTGGCACGGCTTTGAAAATATCGAATGATGCCAGGGCGATCGAGCCGATAGCGTTCGGTATAAAATCCCTTGCCAATTAAGTAGCCCGACAGGCAAAAAAACACCCGCACTGCCACGCCCCCCGGCGCAAACAGCACCCAACTCCAATCCTGTCCAGCCCAGACCAAGCTTTGGGCCGGCGGGCCGCAGTGGGCCACAATCACCAAACAGCAAGCCACCCCCCGCAAGGTCAGCAATGCATCCCAACGGTTGGGCGGGCGCAAACCAGAACCATCAGCAACCATGGCCAAGTGCCGCCAGCAAAACACTACGGTAAAGTAACACTACGGTTCACCGCTGCTCGCCGGTTGCGTCCTGTTCAGTCTCTTTTGCATTCCAGTTTGCATTCCAGTCTCTTTTTCATTCAGTTTTTCCGGGGACAATTCACCCATGCCTGCCCGTTGCGTTCCTTCCCGCGCTGAATTTTCCCTGAATGGACTGCTGCGATCGCTGCGGTGGGCAATGTCAGCGGGGGCGATCGCCCTGGTCTTGGCCAGCGCTGGGGAAGTGGCTCGCGCCCAGTTACCGTTTCTGGATAACCTGCCGATTTTTGATATCTTTTCGCGGCCGGCCAAGGATGAATTTCCACCCAGTCCACTGGAACTGTTAGAGGCGGATCCGCTGCTGCCGGAGTTTCCGATGAAGCGGGAACTGTCGCCCACGGAGCGCGATCGGCTGCGTTTGGCCCTCGATGAATTGAACCTGCAAGCGGCGGCCACCCTGCGGGCCGGCAAAACCCTAGAGGCCTTCGCCCTTTGGAATCGAGAACTGCGATTGCGGCGGTTTTTGGGAGTGTTTGAAGAATTGCCGGCCCTGGGACGGGTGGGCGAGCTGGCTTGGCGGGAAGGGGCCGTGGAAGAAACAAGGGTGGTGACCGATCGAATCAAGGCAATCCAAGCGGGGCAAACGGGCCCCAAACCGGTTTTGCCCGACGAACAACCGCTGCCCATCCCTGAAGATCCGGCCCTGCTGGAGGCCCTGGGCTTGGCCTATTACCAAGTGCGTGCGCCCAAGTTGGCCTTGGCGGTGTTGGAACCGCGCCTGTTGATGGCCAGAACGGCTGATGATCCTACGGGAATTGAAAAATATCTGGTGGCGATCGGTCAATTGCGAGCCAGCCTGTTTGAGGATGCGGCCGCTGTGGATGCCTACCGGGAACTGCTGGCGATCGAGCGGGCCAAAATTGCCGCCGGTCGTTGGGTGGTGGTGCCCGTGCCGCCGGGCACAGAACCCACGATTCCGCTCCATCGCCAGGCCGAGGTGCGCTATGCGCGGGAATTGGTGATGTTGCTGAATCGATCGCGCCAATGGGATGAGGCGATCGCCGCCCAGCGCGATTTATTGGGGGTCTATCAGGAATTGGGGATTGTGCGGCTGATTCCGCCCTTGATGAGCGAGTTGGCCGCCAACTTTGACCGGGCCGATCGGGTGGAAGAAGCGGTGTTGCAATATCGCGAAACGGCCGCCGCCGCTCGCTCCATCAAGCAGTTGGGCATTGCCCGAGAAGCGCTCGATCGCCTGGCCACTCTCTATCGCAGCCGCCCCGCCTTTGCCGACAAGCCCGATCTGCTGGCCAGTCTCTACATCAGCCTGTTGGAGTTGGCCCGCGAGGCGGCGGACGGCTACGGGATGATGGACACCTATGAAAAATTGGGTGATTTGTTTGTGAGTTTGAACCAGCGCGATCGGGCCCGCATTGCCTACGAACAGGCGGCGATTTTGGCGAAGCAGTTGCAACACCGCGAAAGTTATTTCGCCCGCAAGCTCCAAGACCTGGGCCCCGCCCCCACCCCCTTCAACCAACCGTAATGGCTGGGTTTCCTAGGTTGCCCTTGAAAGTTTCCAGTCCCATAAATTTGCGAATTTTTGAAGGTGTTGAGCACAGAAAACGCTCCTCAGAGGATGTCTGAGAAATATCTTTTAGTATGGGCTAAGGATCAATGGCCGTGGGGACAAGGGGCTTAAGCCCCTTGCCTACGTCGATTCCTGGGGCGTGCAGAGTAGCAATTTTGGCTTTTTAGACATCCTCTCAGAAGTACTAGACCTCCATGCCAACCAGCTCCCAGCCAACTGATGATGCCGAGCAAACCCAAGCTGTCAGTTTTCCGCCGCTCACGGAAATTACGTTTGAGGAAGGCTATCTCGAAGCCGAGGAAATCCCATTTGCAGAATTGGCCCAACAGCAAGCTCAGAGCGAGGAACTATCAAGCCCAAAACCTCCCCAGATTCAGACCCTGCCTCTGGAGCCGTTTACCTTTGAAACCGCTGCCCGATCGCCTGATCTGGAAATCCAGCGTTCTACAGGGAAAGCCCAGCAGTTCATTGAGCAATTGCCCAATGGGTTGACCCTAGCGATGGTGTTGATTCCCAGCGGCACGTTTCTGATGGGAGCACCTGAAGCAGAACCCAAATCTCGCGATAGCGAGCGCCCCCAGCATCTGGTGACAGTTCCTGAGTTTTTGATGGGGAGATATCCAATGACCCAAGCTCAATGGTGGGCGATCGCCGAGTTGCCCAAGGTCAACATTGACCTCAACCCCAATCCCGCAAAGTTCACAGAACATGACCGGGGCGATCGGGCTGAAAACCGCCCGGTGGAATGTGTCAATTGGTACGAAGCGATCGAAGCTTGCGATCGGCTCTCCCAAGCCACTGGCCGCCCCTATTGTTTGCCCAGCGAAGCCCAGTGGGAATATGCTTGCCGCGCTGGAGCCACCAAGCCCACATCTTTTTGCTTTGGTGAACCAATCACGCCCGAGCTGGCGAACTACGACGGCAACTACACCTACGCCAACGGCCCCAAGGGAGCCTCTCGCCAGCGCACCACCGCCGTTGGCAGCTTTCCAGCCAATGCCTGGGGCCTGCATGATATGCACGGCAATGTTTGGGAATGGTGCGCTGATCTGTGGCACTCCAATTATCAGGGTGCGCCCACCGATGGCAGCGCCTGGACATCAGATTCGACAAAAGATTCGCGGCCTTGGCGAGGTGGTTCCTGGAGCAGCAATCCCAGGAATTGTCGCTCTGCGGTTCGTGTCAAAAATTCACCGGACAGCCGCTTTAACTATGTCGGTTTTCGAGTTTGTTGTGCCGTTGCGCAGGCTCCCGAAGCGGGCTTGGTTGAAGAGTGATGTAGGTATCTGGGCGCACGATCGGGAGGTAAGACCAATCTCCATATTCAACGACGATGATCGACTGGGTGGCCGCAATCCACGAATCATTGCGACTCGTTTTCCAAGCTTCCATCATCCCAAAAAGTGCAAAAGATCTTAATTTGTTGCCATGTCCAGTGCTGCTAACCCTGCCGTGCGATTTGTGTTGCGCTACCGTTCGCGCAATGCCTTGCAATATGTCGAAGACTTAGGTAACGGCATCACCCTGGAAATGCTAAAAATTCCCGGTGGCACATTTCTGATGGGATCGCCTGCTCATGAGCTAGGGCGTTATGGGGATGTGGAAGAAGAGCTGCACGCCGTCACCGTACCGGATTTTTTCCTAGGTAAATATCCAATCACCCAAGCCCAATGGCGAGCGATTTGTGCGCTGCCACCCGCTAATGCTGACTTAGTGCTGAATCCTAATCCTGCACAGTGTCTCAACGACTTTCAGGATGGAGAAACGGTGATTAGTGCCGATCAGCGCCCCGTAGAGTACGTTAGTTGGCACGAAGCTACCGAAGCTTGCGCTCGCCTGGCCCAAGCCACTGGCCGCCCCTATTGTTTGCCCAGTGAAGCCCAGTGGGAATATGCCTGTCGCGCTGGGACAACCACGCCCTTTCACTTTGGCGAAACCCTCACTAGTGAAGTGGCGAATTACGATGCAAACGATGCCTACGGCCGTGGCTCCCAAGGAGAATATCGGCAAGAGACTACTCCGGTTGGCTACTTTCCGCCCAATGCTTGGGGCCTGCATGATATGCACGGCAATGTCTGGGAATGGTGCGCTGATCTTTGGCACTCTCACTATCAAGGTGCGCCCACCGATGGCAGCGCTTGGATCGTAGACGCGGAAAGCGATGCACGGCTTTTGCGGGGCGGTTCATGGTACTACAGCCCTGGGAATTGTCGCTCTGCGGTTCGTAGCTACTTTTCGCCGGAGAGCCTCAGCGATGTTGTCGGTTTTCGAGTTTGTTGTGCCGTTGTGCGGACTCGCGAAGTGGGCTTGGTTGAAGAGTGATGTAGGCTTGCATGGGAGCACAGTATCTACGGTTTTTCGTGGAATTGCTGCATTGAGCGCATACCAATCAAACGAGAATTGATGGGTTGATTGGTATGCGCCCTGTGGTGATCCATTAACCGTTGCGTGATGCTTGGGTCATGCTCCTACAGGCTCCCCATTGCACCGTACCGTAACCCGTGAGCCTAGATCGGAATTTCGATCGTGAACGTGGTTCCCTCCTGGGCCGTTGAATGGCAACGGAGCGATCCTTGGTGCTGTTCCTGCACAATTTGGTAGCTGATGGCCAAACCCAGCCCCGTGCCCTGGCCGATCGGCTTGGTGGTGTAAAACGGCTCAAAAATCTTCGATCGCAGCGCTTCGGGAATGCCCAAGCCGTTGTCCTGGATGGCAATTTGCACCCGATCGGGCTGGCTGAGGCGCGTGATGATTCGCAATTGGGGCGCAAATCCGGCTCCCTCCTGGGCCCAGCGATCGCCCAAGGCATCGATCGCATTGCTCAACAGATTCATCAACACCTGATTGAGCTGATTGGCGTGGCAAGTGACTGGGGGCAAATCACCATAGTCCTTGGTCACTTGAATCGCCGGGCGATTCCCCTGATCAATCAATCGGTGATTCAAAATCATCAATGTGTTGTCCAGCCCCTCATGCAAATCCACCGCCTTCATGCTGGATTCATCCAAGCGGGAAAAATTCCGCAGTCCCAACACAATATTGGTGATTCGTTGGCAACCGGACTGCAACGAGCCGAGCACTTGCGGTAAATCGGCAATCAGGAAGTCGAAATCCAGATCCTCCAGGCGATCGCGCATGGCCGGCGAAAGATTGGGGTATTCCGCTTGATAGGCCTGAATGATGCTCACCAAACTTTGGACATAGGTTTCCACATGGTACAAATTCCCCGCAATGAACGCCGTGGGGTTATTGATTTCATGGGCGATTCCGGCCACCATTTGCCCCAAGCTCGACATCTTTTCCGCTTGGATGAGTTGGGCTTGGGTTTGGCGCAACCGCTGGAGGGTTTCTTGGAGTTTGGCGGTGCGTTCTTCCACCTTTTGTTCCAAGGAAAGATTAGCCGCTTGCAAGGCTTCAGCCCGGCGATGGGCTTCCATGGCAATGCTGGCCAAGCTGGCGGCGGTGTTGATCACCTCTCGGTGATAGGCCGTGGGCTGGCAGGGAAACCGGTGCGACAGGGCAAAGGTTCCCAGCACTTCGCCATTGGCCGCCAAAAAGGGTGACGACCAACAGGCGCGGATCCCATGGCTGAGGGCAAAGTCCCGAAAGGGCGACCAAAGGGGGTTGGTGGCAATGTCCGTGGCAAAAACCGGCTCGCCACGATAGGCCGCCGTGCCACAGGATCCGGCACATTCGCCAATCATCAACCCATCAACCCCTCGGGCAAATTCGCTGGGCAGGCTGGGGGCGGCTCCGGCGCGCAGACATTTTTGCTCGGGATCCAAGACCAGGATTGAGCAATAGGCTCCGGGCAGTTCCTGTTCCAGCAGTTCACAGAGTTGATTGAAAACAAATTGCAGCTTGCTTCCCTTGGCGATCGAACCAAGAACGCGGCTTTGGGTGTCGATCAATGCTTCCGATCGCCGCCGTTCGATCGCCCCCGCCAGCACATTGGTCACGGCTTGCAGGAAGTAAACGTCATCTTCCGAGAACGATCGGGGCTGTTCGTGATGAACCTCCAGCAGCCCCAGCAGTTGATCGCGGCCCACCACGCCCAGCAGCAAACCGCTTTGGCTGTTGGCGGGCAAGGGCAGGGGAAAGTTTTGTAAATCGTGACCCAAGGGCACATTCGCCGCCAGCAATTGCGATTCCACGCTGAAGAGTGATTGCACCAAGGGCACATTCGCCACGGTCACTTCCATGGGTTCGTTGGCGGCGGCGGGAATGGTGGCCACGCGCCGCAGGGACTGGCGATCGGACAACACGCGCCAGATGCTGCTGTAGGAAATTTTCAGCACCTCTGTTACCGCCTGCACGGCCCGCTCAAACAGGCGATCGAGCTGATTTTCGAGCAAGGCCCACTGGCTTAAGGCCGTGATCACCATCTGTGCATTGCGATCGCTCAAGCAAGAGTAAGTCGCGCGATCGGGAGCCATCAAAGGGGAGTGGATTGCAGGATTAGCAAAGCTCATAGGAATTCAATGCGGTGGAGTTTCGATCAGAGTGCTAATGAAAATCTGTATTCACGAAAACGCCATTCACGAAAACGCCACTTACAAAAACGCCTAGGAAACTCGTTAGCAACCTCAAGCATCCTGAAATTGTCCCAAGACTTTTAGGCGTTGGTAGGCGGCATCGGATGCTGCGCAGGCATCCTCCCATGCGGCAGCGGTTTCGGTTGCAGTAGAACTCTTGCGCGAATCCGCCCTCATTCCCCAACCCCTTCTGCTCAAGGGGGGACGAAGAGGATTGAGATATGGTGAGTCAGAGCGATCCCGTTTTTGGCGATCTAGTCCCTTTGCTGATTGGGTAGAGCGGTTTGGGTGCGGGTCTTGATTGGTGCAAGAGGTCTAATGGCGATCGCTCGCAAATCATGTTGCTTGCGAACTACGAACCAAGGGTCGGGGTTGCCCTGATGGGGGCTTACGGTAGCGGCTAAAGGCGAAAAACTCGGGAATAAGCTCCCAAAGGCAAAAAATTCTTAAAAATAGGGAATATTCGTGAAAAATTGGTTACGAAGGCTACCCAATGCGGCCTAGCTGGCGCACGGTCGCCAACCTGATCAGTGCGAACCCTAGCGATTGATTAGCCATTTTTGGATTAATTCCATCAGTTGCTTCAGGCGCATGGGCTTGCTGAGGTAATCGTTGGCCCCCGCTTGCAAGCAACGCTCCCGATCGCCCGGCATGGTCAGGGCCGTGAGCGCAATAATCGGCACGTCCGCTAGTTCCTCATCGTTGCGAATTTGCCGCATCGCTTCAATGCCATCCACCCCAGGCATCTGGATATCCATCAAGATCAAGTCGGGCCGCTCCAGGGTAGCCAAGGTTACGGCGGCGGCCCCGTCCCGAGCCACCAACAGCCGATAGCCCTTCGTATCCAAATAGGACGATATGGTGACGATGTTCGCCTCGTTGTCTTCCACCAACAAAATCAGGGGCGCGGATTCGGGCCCATCCAGCAGCGATGTGGTTTCCGTTACCTCAGCCCCTTGGCCGCTGACCGCTGCCGCTGACACGGCCTGCGTGAGGGGCAACGTAAAGGAAAAACAACTGCCCTGGCCCAGGGTGCTGGTGACGTTCACCATGCCCCCATGGAGGTTCACAATCCGCTTCACCAGGGCCAGGCCCAAGCCGGTTCCTTCGTATTGACGGTTCAAGGCGCTATCCACCTGAATGAAGGGCTGAAAGAGCCGCTTCAGGTTGTCTTCGCTGATGCCGATGCCGGTGTCGGTGACGCTGAACCGCAGGGCTTCGTAGAGGTTTGGGCTGTTGGGGGCGGGCTGGTCGATCGAGCCGTCCAGGTTGGCATAGCCCACCTCCAGCAGAATGGATCCACCTTCCGAGGTGAACTTCACCGCATTATTTAACAGGTTGATCAACACCTGTCGCACCCGCCGTTCATCAATGCGGATCGGCGGAAAGTCTCGGGGCAATTTGGTGCTCAGGCGAATCCGTTTTTCCAAGGCCTGTTGTTTCACAAAGGCCAAACTGGAATCGCAAAGGGGGCGAACTTCCACATCGTTGTAGGCCAATTCCACTCGCCCGGCTTCAATTTTGGCCAAATCCAAAATGTCGTTAATCAGGGACAACAAATGATTGCCGCTGCGTTCAATAATTTGCAGCACTTTCATTTGTTGCTCGGAAACGGAGCCAAACACATTCTCTTGCAGCCCTTCCACAATGCCCAAAATGGCGTTGAGCGGGGTTCGTAATTCGTGGCTCATATTGGCCAAGAATTCATCCTTGAGACGGGTGGCGCGGGCCAATTCTTCATTGTTGAGGGCAAGCTGTTGGTTGCGCTCGGTCAGTTGTGCTTGGGCGGCTTGCCGTTGGGTCAGTTCCTGTTTCAGTCGATCGACCAAGGTGGCTTGCTGAATTGCGATCGCCAATTGGTTAGCAATTTGTTGCAGCAACTGAGCTTCAGATTCTTGCCAAACCCGCTTTTGATGGCAAGCATGAACCACCAAAACTCCCCAGAGTTTGTTGGGTGCGGCCGGGGCAACCCAACGGTGATCTTCATGGGCAAAGGCTTCCTGCAAAATCGGAGCCACAATTTTGGATTGGATCTGACCTTCCTGGGAATATTCGCGTAGGCAATCGGTCCAGCGATCGTCCATCACATCGGCCACAATTCTGGCCTTGCCTTGCCAATACCACTCCAAAATTTCCGAAGACCAAACCTCATCTTCCCAATGGCGATCCTTGAGGTGAACTAATCCTTCAAGGACGGTTTCTTCGACGATCGCACTGCGGCCATCATCAAATAGTTGAAACACAATCACCCGATCGCACTGCATCACCGCCTGCACCTGCTGAGTAACGGTGTGCAGAATATGACTCAAATTCAAAGATTGCCGAATTCGTTCGGTAATTTTTGCCAGGACAGTTTGTTCCTGCAACTGGCGGCTGATGCGTAATTCAGCCTGTTGGCGAACCTCCAGTTCCTGCTGCACTTGGTAATAAAGACTAGACTGCTGAATCGCGATCGCCAATTGATTCGAAAGCCGATGGGCAAGTTCCACCTCATCCGGCAACCAATGACGCGGGCGATCGCACTGATGAATGCACAGTAAACCCCACAGTTCTGAACCACAAAGCAGCGGCATCACCAAATTAGCCCGCACTTCAAATTGGGCCAGAATATCGCTGTGGCATTGGGTGAGACCGTTGTTGTAAATGTCATCCACCACAAAATAGCGACCATTGGCATAAAGCTGGGAATAGTTATCCCCAAAGCAATGGTCATGAATGCGAAGACTGAGGGCGGAAGAATAAGGCGCAATCACCGATTCCGCCACGAAGCAACCATCGTCGTAGTCTGTTTGGGGATAAAATTGAAAAATTCCCACCCGATCGGCTCGCAACACCGCTCGAATTTCATTACAAGCCACATCAAAAATGGTTTGTAAATCCAAAGATTGCCGAATCCGTTCAGCAATCATGAGCGCTAAATGTTCACTTTCTGCCTGGGTTTTTAAAGCTGCTTCGGCTTGCTTGCGCCTTGTAATTTCCTGGGCTGTTCCCAAGATACCTAAAATTTGGCCGCGAGCATCTTTGAGTGGAATTTTGTTGGTCTCTAACCAAATCCTGGAACCATCGGCCAAGCCATATTCCCGTTCGCAACGGAGGGCCGCTTCTCCCGATCGCAAGACCTGTCGATCTTCTTCTTGAATCTGTGCCAGGGTTTCCGGATCCCAAGGCAGTTGATCGTCTCCGACCCCCACTAATTCCTCGGCAGAACTTAAGCCAATGGTTGTGGCGCTGTAGTTATTAATGCCTTGATATTTCAGGCACTGGTCTTTCCAAAAAACAGCGATCGGAACCGTATCCAAAATGCCTTGCAGGAGTTGTTGGGATGCATGGCACTCGCGCTCGGCCTGTTTTTGAGCACTGATATCACGACAAACGCAAATTAATAATCCATCGTCCGTGACAGTGAGGGATAAGCCCTCATCAAAACTACTTCCATCTGGCCGTTGGGCAATGGCTTCCCCTTGCCAAGCGCGATCGCGGATCAAAATTGGAAAAATTTCCCGTTTAAAGCGGTCTAATTCTGCCTCGCCATAGAGACTGCGCCAAGACTTTCCCAAGAGCTGTTCTGGGCTGTCATACCCAAACATTTCCAAATGGGATTGATTGAGGTAAACGTAAGTATCTTCCTTGAGAATGGCAATTCCATCTTTAGCGCATTCAATAGCGGCCAATTGCTGCTTCAAAATTGCGTTTAGTTGTTGTTGATCGCGTAGATCAAGAGAGAGATGGGAATGTGACCCGGCGCATAATTCAGAAGATGCAGAGCAAAAAGCGATCAAAGACTGAGCATGTTGAGCCATCGGTGACTGAGAAAGCTCAGGATCTGGCTTGGGTTCTGGCTCAATCTTTTGTTCGATCGCCTGTTTAACCAAACTGCGATGCAACAAGACGGCGGCCACTGTTTTGCGGAGGGCCAAACCGGTTAAATGCTCTTTAACTAAATAATCCATGGCCCCCAATTTCAGGGCCTGTTCCGCCAAGGATTCTTGGTGGGCTTGAATCAACACAATTACCGGCAGTGGCAATTGACGCTTGATGCCCTCGTGGAGACTTTCGAGCACATGAATGCCCGTTCGATCGATCAAATCTAACAACACCACATCGGGCCGGCGCGATCGCCACCACTCAACACCCTGTTCTCGACTTGGCGGAACCAAAATTTCATATTGCCGATGAAAATCACTCTGCAAGATCGCTTGCAAATAACTGGTATAAACTTTTACCTCACTCTTGGAGGCCCCAATTAATAAAACTTTTGTCGGTGATTGCATCGGCGGAGTAACAGCGGTATTGAGGCGTAGTTGGCTCATGGATCAAGATAGCGCGGTAATTTAGGGAGAGCGAGTTAATTGCACTGAGGTTTGCGAAAGCTACACAGAGCAAAATCTTCCCACCCCAACCGAATCAGGCGAGCATAATCAAATTCCAAAAGACGTGGAAAAATTGAAAAAAGAGTGAAAGTTGTTCAAAATTAGCCCTAATTCGCCATTTACGATCCTCAGGGTTCGTTCTCCTCATTTCTAGGATAGATGAATTTTGATTGGTGATGATCCGGGAACCAAAGAGAATCAGGGTTAAATTGGGTATTAATTTACACAAGTATGGTTTTCTTGAATATTCGTTAAAAATTCAACTCTGAAGAGCATGGTCGCAACTGAGAGACCGGTGCTTCAAAATCTTTCTTGATTAATTCCCATGATCAGGGTTTTGAAAGGCCTGATCACAAAAAACTTAATGGGTGAAACGAATCGCTCAGTCCCAATATTTTTAATAATCCCTGGTTTCTAGGCTAACAGGGCGAAAAGGCATTGTCTATCGTGATAGAGATGTTATAAATTTTCAAAAATGCCCGTTTAAAACAATTAGAACTTAAAAAAAGTTGAAATACTTGAAAAAAGCTGAAATTATAGGCTATCTGATTTCTATTCCTGGTTCTGGCTGCTGCTGACGGTGAGTATTGATACCTCTCGGGAATCGCTGATGCGACCAAAATGGCCCAACCTTGGAAGGCTCATTTTGGAAGCATCAGCCCTTACCTTAATCATTAAGTACAATAACAACACTTAGTAAACCAGTTTCTCAGGCACTGTAAATCCACTAGTCGGGCTGCCAGTCTAGTTAATTGTTCCAACACCTCTATAGTTTCTGTTCTA
>MKGP02000029.1 GCA_001913845.2 Limnothrix sp. CACIAM 69d
TGCGAAACCCAACTCGATCACTGCAAACCTTGTTGCTGTTGGGTTTCGTACCTCAACCCAACCTACGAAATGATCATTAATTAGCCCATCTTGATCAAAGGGGGGTAATTCGTGCAAGAGGTCTAATGAACTCTTGGGCCTGTTGGAGCAGCGATCGCGTTAGCTCAGGAGAGAGGTTACTAATCGGGGCATAGTCGGCTTGGTGGCGAATGGTTTGGGCATCTAGGAGATAACGATGGAGATGTCTAGGAACGCGATCTCGGTTGGCAAAATCTCGCCCAAATGTAGAGATGATCGCGGCGTGGCTGGAAAATGATTGTCCATCGCCTTCAACAAATGCAGAGGCAATATAAAACATGGCATAGTAAGCCCGAGAAGCGGCAGTTGAAAAGTAGCCGTGGCTAAATAGTAATTCGGCTGCCGCGAGGCTTTCTCTAGCTTTTTCAAGAAGATTTTTTTGATCGTCGGTCATACTACGACACCTTCTTTACGGATGTTTCGCATTAGCATTCCGTTGTTTTGGAGAAAGAAGGATTCGTCTAGGAAAACTGGGGAAATTACTACGTCATACTGCAAGCAAAGATTACAGATTGGTTGACCTACAAGCTGTAGTTCTGCCCCTAGGTCGCAAAAGTTTTTGAGGACGATCGCCACATCAATATCGGAGTTTGGTTGAGCATCGCCTCGGGCACGGGAACCGAAAAGAATCAGGTGAACCAGACGATCGCCCCAGAGGGTTTGCAATTGGCTTTTGAGTGTTCTGAGCAGTGGGGTCAGGGCTGCGGGAATTGGGGCTGCGATTGGGGAGGTGTTGCCGCTGATCGGTTGGGTGGGCATCTCGCTCGCAGTCCCGCCGTCTTCTATGTCAACAAGGATTGATTGAGTCATGGTGAGTGCCCGATTGTTCAGTTTGCAAGTTTCATACCTAGGTGGCGCTGTCTTGGATGTCAGCGCGATTTGCCTCTGGCGGGCTGATGCTAATGTACCAAAGTCCAGCGGCGGATAGAGCCTTGTTCAGTCTTGACCTTGGGAGTCTTGGATCATTTTTTGCACCGTAGTCACTAGTTCTGGAATGTCATGGTGACAGGTGTTAAAAATCTGAGCTTCGTCAACATCAAAATAAGTGTGGGCTAGTAAATTTCTGAGTCCAAAAATCTTTTTCTAGGGGATTTCTGGATATTGAACGAGAAATGTTCCTTCTGTTCTTTTGTCAATGGCTTTGAATGCTTCTCCAACCGCAAGCAGCACCATGCAAATAGCATCTAGATTGCTGCGTCCAGCCTTGGTTGCCAAAAAGTCTTCGGGTTTTGAAATATCTTGCAAGCGATCGGGAATTCGTTCTAGTGCCTCCAAAATCTCCTCTAGTCGTTCTAATAAGATTCTGCGTTCGATCATTGATCAATCCTTGTATTTAGACATAAACCGCTTCTTGGTCGATGCGAGCCTTTAGGCGCGGACTGAGGCTGGGCCGATAGCGCAGAATATCAACGGGGCGGTTCAAGAGTTCTGTGAGTTCGAGTTGTAAGGCGACGGTGACTAGGAGGTTGGGATAGTCTGTTTGGAAGACGATATCAACATCGCTATCGGGGCGAGCTTCCCCACGAGCATAGGAACCAAAATACAGCCTTTACCTAGAACGATCAGTACGATATAGTTATAGGTGTAGTTGAGTTATCGTCAGGAAAATTTATGGGTTGTTATTCTCTAGACTTGCGCCAGAAAATTGTAGAAGCTTATGAGAAAGGAGATACTTCCATTCGGAAAGTGGCAAAACAGTTTTCGATTAGCCCAGATACAGTCAGACGGCTTCTAAATCTATATCGTTCAACTGGAAGCTTAGTACCTAAAAAGTGTGGTACTAAGCGGGTGAGCATCTTATCTCAGCATGAAAAAGCCATCTTGGAAATTGTAGAGGCCAATCCTGATTTTACATTGCGGGAGTATTGCGAAGAAGTGCAAGAAAAATTGGGTGTCAGTTCTAACACAA
>MKGP02000097.1 GCA_001913845.2 Limnothrix sp. CACIAM 69d
GATCTGAACGGTATGAGGAGGCGATCGCTGCTTACCAACGGGCGATCGAGCTTGACCCAACTATGCTACTCCCCACGGCAATCTGGGTAATGTGTACCGTGATCTAAAGCGGCATGAGGAGGCGATCGCTGCTTACCAACGGGCGATCGAGCTTGACCCAAACTATGCTCTTCCCCACCACGGATTGGGTGCTGCGTACCACGATCTGAAGCAGTATGAGGAGGCGATCGCTGCTTACCAACGGGCGATCGAGCTTGACCCAAACTTTGTCTATGCCCACAACGGATTGGGCAATGCGTATCGCGATCTGAAGCGGTATGAGGAGGCGATCGCTGCTTTCCAACGGGCGATCGACCTTGACCCAAACTATGTCTATGCCCACAGCAACCTAGCAATTCTGCAATTTGAGCAAGGAGATATTGCTGGGTCGAGCGCCACCTTCCAAAAATTAGCAGAACTCGATCCCAGCGATGGAAATTTGCCCAATAATCTCGGCTTTTTGTGTCTAATTAGCGATCGCCTAGACGAAGCCAGCGCCTATTTATTGAAAGCCAGAGAACTCAAACCCGATTACTATATGCCGGTCTTTAACTTGGCCGCCGTCCGCGCCCTGCAATCGGATTTAGAACAGGCGCGATCGCTCCTAGCCGAAAGCCTGCAACTCTGCCCCAACTCCGGCGATCAAGAAAAACTCCATTGGTCGATCCTGTCCATCCTGTTGGGCAACGTCGAAGCCGGTTTTGAGCAACTCACCCAAACCCTCGCCAGCCTCCCCAACCCCAACGAAATGTGCGTGATTCGCGGCGGCGTGCTGGAAGCCTCCCAAGCGATCGCCCGATCACCCCTGCAAACCCCCGACCTACACCGGGCGATCGCCCTACTCCAATCCCACCTCACCCCATAACCCCGTAGGGTGCATGGGAGCACGCTCGGGAACAAACGACCATCACCATTCCTCTCCCATGCACCACAACCCATAACGCATTCAACGACCATTTCCACAACCCATAACGCATTCAACAACATTGATCGATTGGGGGCGATCGCTCTGCGGTGCATGAGAGCATGAGAGAACAAATGTGCCATTTTGTAATAACTGAAATTACTCCCATGCACCCTACGATGTGGCGAAATTCATGATGCGTTGAATGACATCGATCGGTTGGGGGCGATCACTCTGCGGTGCATGGGAGAACAAATCCACCGGCTCGTGACCATTGGGGCTTGCTCCCATGCACCCTACGGGATTTGTGGGGTTGTGAATAATGGATGCGGTAATTCATGGGGAGGATGGATACGATGCCCAATTATCGGCGCTGGCGAGAGGCAGGGGGTACGTACTTTTTTACGGTTGTCACCTACGCTCGCTATCCGTGGCTTTGTGAGCCGATCGCCCGACAAGCCCTGCGCCAGGCCATTCGCACCACCCAAGCCGCCTATCCATTTTCGATCGATGCATGGGTGCTGCTGCCTGATCATCTCCATTGCATCTGGACGTTACCGGCAGGCGACGATGATTTTTCGACGCGGTGGCGGTTGATCAAAACCCGCACCACTCAGATTTGCACCCGTCACTTACCGATCGACTTACCCAGCAGTCGATCGCGTCGCCATCGAGGCGATCGCCCCTATTGGCAGCGTCGGTTCTGGGAGCACAAAGTTCGCGATGAAACTGACTTCCAAAACCACATCCACTACATTCACCAAAATCCCGTCAAACACGGCCACGTCACCACCCCCACCGACTGGCCCTATTCCACCATTCACCGCTCGATCAACCCGTAGGGTGCATGGGAGAACGCTCGGAAGACAATACCAATCGCAATTCATCTCCCATGCACTATGAACATTTACCCGATCGCCCCCCTTTGAGACCATTGGGGGCATGGCGCGAGCAGGAAAAGCACTCAAACAAACGTTGCAAGACTACGGCATCAGCCCCCCTTTCAGACCATTGGCGGCTTGCCGTCACCATGGGCATTGCCCGATCGACCGTGCATTATTGGTTCAACGAAACCCAAGATCCCCAAGCCGACGCAATTCCAGCGATCGTGGCAGCGCTGGAGGCGATCGAACCCGCCGCCGCCCGCGCCTTCTTGGAAGCCTACTTGGGGCGATCGCTCACGGATTGGATCACCCCCAACCCGCCGTAACCCAATCAATCCGACTCGATCGCCTCGGGATCGATGCCCAACTCCCGTAGCTTGGCCGCCAGGCGATCGGCCCGTTGGTTTGCTTCCTCAGCTCGTTGGCGTTCTTGTTCGGTGCGTTGGATCTCTTCCGCCAGGGTCGAAAAGGGTTGACCGTCCGGCCGAAACAGGGTGAGGGTGTCTTCGCCCATTTGGAACCGAATGCCGAGCCGGGGACTCACCCAATCGTCTGCGCGATCGCCCCGGAGCTGCAAATCGCCTCGTTCCGATCGCCCCAAAATGCTCAGGTCATGGCGATCGGGATCGTAGATGTAATATTCCTCAACGCCGTAGGTGTCATAAAACGCCTGCTTTTTCAGCATTTCCCCAAAACGATTTCCCGGCGACAAAATCTCAAACACCACTTGGGGCGCGATGTTGTTTTCACACCATTGCTTGTAGGAACCCCGATCGCCCTTGGAAACCCCAAACACCACCATCACATCGGGCGCTTGGCGAGTTTTGTTGTCCCCTTCCACCGGATACCAGAGCAAATCGCCCGCCACAAAAACTTGCGGATTGTTGGTAAAGATGGCGGCAAGGTTCATGTAGATCTTTTGGATCCAATGAAACTGTTTCGTGTTGTCCGCGATCGGCTGGCCATCGCTATCGGGATAGTCGATCAGTGGGGGCTGAATCCCCGGCGTGATCGTCGTGGTGGTGGGTTGGGCAATCATCGGTTAGTCCTCACGATCGCGGTTGGTCTCATTATGCCAACGGAGCCTGCAATCGCCCGGTGGGGGTTTGTGGGGCCCAGGAAACCTGGATTCGGGGGAATTTTGATACGATCGCAGCAGCTTTGTTGCTGGCTCAAGGCTCAAGATACTTTTGGCTCAAAGCCCTGAGCTGAAGGTTGCTTGATGCCACAGTGCGGCCTCAGGGAGCTAAACCGTTGGTGCATCTTTAATCGGCGTATTGTCACGCAGTCTGTCTTTTGGGGGGGGCGATCGCCGCTGTGGTGGTCGGTTGTCATCATTTACCGAATTTTGACCACGAAATACCGAGATTTTGGGGGCAATTTCCTCTGAATCTCTGGTTTGAGGCGGATTTGGTCTGTGCGGAGTTGTAGCCCCTACCTAGTAACTGATGGTTACGACAGGCTGCATCGTTTTCGGCCGCATGGCGCTGCGATTATTGTGAATGCTCCAACGACAAGCTCGGCTGTGGTTGCCTCCGGTAGCCCAATTCTGATTGGCATTGCCGATCGGGAGTTGGCGCAGGCCTTGGCCCAAGTGGTGGCGGAGTTAGGGTGCGAAGCCCATTGCCCCGCGAGTTTGGATGAGTTGATGGCGGCGGCCGCTCGGCTCCAGCCGCTTTTGGTGTTGGTGGGGTCTTGGCCGGAGCTGGCGGCTTTGGAACTGTGCCATCAGTTGCGATCGGCAGTCCCTTACCAAAACACCCCGATCGTGCTGGTGGGGGCGGCGGGGCAACTCGATCGGGGCGCGTTGTTTGCGGCGGGGGCGGCGGACTATTTGCTGTTGCCCTTGGAACCGGCGGAGGCTGTGGCACGCATTCGGTTGCATTTGGATCGCAGTCGGCTCGATCGACTCCATGAGCGGGCCCGCAATCTGACGCTGTTTCGGGGGCCTGCCCTGTTGGCCGCCAGTTTGCAAAAGCGTTTGCGACGACAGGCGGAATTATTGCAAGAGCAGCTCTTTTTGCTCGATCGGGAAGTGCGGGAGCGGCGGCAAATGGAATCGGCCCTGCGCGAGGAGCAAAGCCGCACACAAAAGTTGCTGTTGAATGTGTTGCCCCAAGCCATTGTCGATCGCCTGGCAAGGGGGGATGGGCTGGCGATGGAAAACGAAATCCTCGCCGATCGGTTTGAGGAAGCCACGATCTTATTTGCCGATATTGTGGATTTCACGCCCCTTTCGGTGCAGTTGCCGCCTTTGGAGTTGGTGCAATTGTTGAATCGAATTTTTTCGACATTCGATCGATTAGCCGAAGAGTTTGGCCTCGAAAAAATTAAGACGATCGGCGATGCCTACATGGTGGCTGGCGGCATTCCTGTGCCGCGCCCTGACCATGCCCTCACGGTGATGGAAATGGCGATCGCCATGCGCCGGGAAATCAATCAACTGCGGCGAGAAACGGGGCTGCCCCTGGCCTTGCGAATTGGCATCAACACGGGGGCCGTGGTGGCCGGTGTGATTGGCATCAAAAAATTTAGCTATGACCTTTGGGGCGACACGGTAAATGTGGCCAGTCGGATGGAGTCCCAGGGGATTCCCGGCAAAATTCAGGTGACCGAGGCAACCTATGCCTACCTGAAGGATCATTACGAGTTTGAGCGGTGGTCTAATTTGCCGGTGAAGGGGCGCGGTCGCATGACGGCCTATCTCTATGTGCGGCGGCGATCGAGTCCTTGGCCCAATCCGGAAGCCAACTCGGCCTCGGAAGAAACGCCGGCCCCTGTGCCCCCTGGAACCGACTCGGGGCCGTCGGAGTTGCGATCGCGCGAGCCAACCCCTGAAATTGCCCTTTGATGGGGGTTGCGATCGTGGTGATGATCGCGATCGTTCATGATCGTGATTGTGACTGTGATTGACCCGATCGAAACTCGGCCGATCAAAACTCTTTGGCGATCGAAACCCTTTGGTTGAAGATCTTGAGCATTGACTGGTTGAGGATCTGGGGATCTTTGGCCAACCCATTATCCTGGGAATAGCTGAAGCAAGACCGGGGAACAGGCATGGTTTCGGAAGCGGCAAGGAAGGCTTGGTGGCAACGGCTGCAAACTTGGCAAGATCAACCCCGGCCGCAACCGGAAGAGTCGATCGCCCTGCGAATTTTGGTGCAAATTTTGGTGGCGATCGGGATTTTGGCCACCGATGTGGCCGCTGGCACCCAAACCAGTTGGTGGGCCATTCCCCTCAGCTTTGGTGGGGCCTACTGGAGTTGGCGGCAACGGCGGCGGCGCAACCTGGGGGCGCAACTGGCGATCGCGGCGGGAATGCTGGTGGCCTTGGCTGTTTTCTTTCGATCACTCCTGGGCAATTTGGGCGATACGCGCCTGGTTTTGGCGGAGTTGCTGATCCATTTACAGGTGCTCCATTGCTTCGACTTGCCCCGACGCAAGGACTTGGGCTACTCGATGCTGATCGGGCTGATTCTGATGGGGGTGGCCGGAACCCTCAGCCAAACCATGTTGTTTGCGCCCGTGTTGGTGGCCTTTGTGGGGGTGGCGCTGCCGATGTTGGTGTTGGACTATCGATCGCGCCTGGGGTTGGAACCGGGCGATCGGGATTGGCGCACCCTCACGGGGCTAATTCGGCCCGGTCAGATGGCGCGGCTGTTTGGGGTGGTGGCGGTTTTGGGGTTGGTGGTCTTTGCCCTGCTGCCGCGTTTTCCGGGCTACCAACTGCGCCAGTTCCCGGTGACGGCCCCGCCCAATTTGATGGATCAGATGTTTGATAATCGGGATCAGTCTGCGTCGATTCGCAATCCCGGTTATGGGCAAGATGGCCAAGCCCTCGGGGGAACCAGCGGCGCAGGCCGCGGCCAAACGGACAACACGTTCTATTACGGCTTTAGCAGCACGATCGACCAAACCCTTCAGGGGCAACTGGTTCCCACCTTGGTGATGCGGGTGCGATCGCAGTCGCCGGGTTTTTGGCGGGTGTTGGGGTTCGATCGCTACACCGGCCGCGGGTGGGAAATTTCTCGCAATGACGACACCCAAAGCCTGGTGCGGCCCGATTGGTCCTATCGCTTTGTGATTCCACCGGAGCCAACCCGCGCCCAAATTGAAGAGGTGGTGCAAAGCTACACGGTGCTTTCGGCCCTGCCCAACCTGATTCCCACCCTGGCCCAACCGACGGAGCTGTTTTTCCCAACCCGAGGAATTGCGATCGACAAGGAAGGCAGCATTCGATCGCCCCGCATTTTGGATGAGGGGTTAACCTACTCGGTCATCTCCCAAGTGGCCTACCGCGATCGCACCCGACTGCGCCAGGCTCGCCGTACCTATCCCCCCTTCATTTGGAACTATTACCTCGATGTGCCCGCGGCCCTGCGGCCCAAGTTGCAACAACGGGCCCAAGAGTTACTCGCGAAGGCTCCCAATGCCCGCAATGACGCGTATGAGCAGGCGCTGTTCTTAGCCCAAGCCCTGAAGCAAACCTACACCGTGCAACCGGACTTGCCGCCACCGGCTGCGGGTGAAGATTTGGTTGATCGCTTTTTGTTTCAGTATCAAGGGGGCTATCCCGACCATTTCCCCACCACCCTCACCCTCATGTTGCGGAGTTTGGGGATTCCGGCACGGGTGGCGGCCGGGTTTGCGCCGGGTCGGTTTAATCCCTTCACCGGTCTATACGAGGTTTACAACACCGATGCCCATTTGATCACAGAGGTTTATTTTCCCGGGTATGGCTGGTATAGCTTTGACCCGATTCCTGGCCATCCCTTGATTCCGCCCTCGATCGAGAAAAATGAAACCTTCAGCACCCTGGAAAAACTTTGGGCTTGGGTGGCCGGTTGGTTGCCCACGCCCCTGCGCAATTGGCTGGATGGGGTGATTTCAGGGGTGTTGGGGGGATTACTGGCGCTGGTGGGTCGGTTGCTGGGTTTGTTAACGGAGGGCTGGACGGGCATTTTGGCGGCGATCGCCCTGGCCTTGGTGGTGGGCGGGGCCCTGTGGTTGGGTTGGTTGGGTTGGCACAATTGGCAACGGCGGCGGCGCTTGGCTCGGTTAGCCCCGATCGCCGCGTTGTATCAGGAGGTGCGCGATTGGCTAGCGGAAGACTGCCCCGCCTATCCTTGGCAAACCCCGTTGGAATATGTGGCCGCCTATGAACAGTGGCTCGCCCAGCAGGGGGGCGGCCCCGGCGCGGGCGATCGCTTGGCGCTGTTGGCGGCGGTGGCCGGGGCCTACAGTGATTGGCGCTATGGCGATCGCCCGGCGGATGTGGCGGCTTTGCGGGAACAGTGGCAACGGGTGCGACGGCGCGATCGGCCCCGGTTGTTGGGGGCGGCGGCTCGCTAGGGGGCGGGCGATCGGGCCCTGGTCTTTGGTGCTTAACGGTTGGGTACTGGTTTGGCGCTAAACTTTTAGGACGCAATTCCCGTTTCCAGGATTCAGACCTCAAATCCGCACCGAGGATCCAGCTCCGAGGCTGGGAATCGGTAATGGCTCCGTTGGCCGTTGTTTGCCCAATTGCCCATGACCCTCAAAGCAATTCTGCTGGACTTTAACGGCACGATCATTAATGACGAACCGCTGCACGGGCAACTTCTGCAAGAGATGTTGCTGAGTGAAAATTTGCGGCCGGATCCGGAAGAATTCCGCGAGGTCTGTTTGGGCCGGAGCGATCGGGCCTGTTTGCGGGATCTGCTGGCCCGGCGGGGGCGGATGGTGGATGATGACACGCTCGATCGGTTGGTGGCCCGCAAGTCGCAACTGTATCTCGATCGCCTGGCCCACTTGCCCCAACTGCCGATCTATCCGGGCGTGGTGGACTTTTGCAGCCGAGTGCGCACCTTGGGTTTGCCCATGGGAATTGTAACCGTGGCCCTGGCGGCGGAGGTGGAGACGGTTTTGAGTCGGGCGGGGCTGCGATCGTTCTTTAGTGTGCTGATTACGGGTGATATGGGCCTAGAGAGCAAGCCCGCTCCCGATGGTTATTTGCAAGCGGTGGCCCAGTTGCGATCGCAGCTCGATCGGCCAGATCTACAACCCCAAAATTGCTTGGCGATCGAAGACACTTACCCCGGCATTGCGGCGGCCAAGGCTGCTGGAATGCAGGTGGTGGGCGTGGCCACTAGCCACCCATTCCAAATGGTGCATCGCCGGGCCGATTGGGTGGTGGATTTTTTGAATACCTTGGATCTCGATCGGGTGCAGCGGCTTTTTTCCGGTCGGGAACGGCCCGAACCGCCGATTGGTGCTACCATGTCCGATACGCCAATTGCCTCGGGGAATTAGCTCAGTTGGTAGAGCGCTGCGATCGCACCGCAGAGGCCAGCGGTTCGAGTCCGCTATTCTCCATTTCAACCAGTTCCCTAAGCCTGAGGAGCACTGGCTAAAACGGCCGTCAGTTTGGCGGCGGCTTCGAGGCTGTCAGCTAGGGAAATCGGCAAGCTTTCAATTAACTCGCGCGTTTCATCACTGGGTTCTCCCAACACCCGCAGCACGATCGCGGGGCCCCGTCCCTTATTCAGGGTCAAATTATTAGCCAAACTATTCACAGCCAAGTCCCCTTCACTGCGGGGGGTTGAGAGGGGTTGTGGTAATTCTTCCATCGGTTGGGTTTCCTGTCGCCACCAACCATGGCGCTTGGCATATTGGTGAATGACTGCCACCACGCCATCCAGGGTAATGGCACTGCCCAACAGATCCAGCAGCACCACCCGAACCGGGTGTGGATGGCTGAGGCTGGCTAAGGCCTGTTCGAGCCGCCCTTCGAGGGTTTCGGGGCGGCCACCGCCCACAGTCCAGCCCACATTAACGAACCCGGCCACATTCCCCCCAAAGCGGCAAACCAGATCCAAGGCCGCTAAGGTCAGCCCCATGCCATTGCAAACAATCCCGATCGGGGTGTTGGCGTTCTTTTTGCTGCGATCGCCATTGGTGGAATTACTGCCCTGACCGTTCACGGCCCCCTGAGTGCTGTGGGTAGCATTGGCCGTTGGAGTGGGCACGGTTCCGCCCTCAATCCAAACGGGCTTGAGGCTGGGCGGCATCACTACACCGTTGAGCAGGCATTTCAACTCCGTGTGGCGATCGATCGCACTGTCGTTCACGGTGACTTTGCCATCCAGGGCCATCAGTCCCCCGGCGCGATCGACCCCTAGGGGATTGATTTCCACCAAATCCAAATCATTTTGGACAAACAGAGCATACATCCGCTCCACAATCTCGCTGACGGAAGGCACTAGCTCGCCCCGCAGCCCCATCTTCAGCACCAAACGGCGGGCATAGAAGGGCGAAAATTCCCCATCCACCAACACCTGATGCACCGTACCGGCGGAAAGCTTGCCATCCATCCCCCCTTGGGTGGATCCCAGCAGCACCGGCCGCCGGGCGTTGTCGTCCAGCGCCACCGCCAGATAAAACTCTTGCTCCACGTTGTATTTGGCCTCCGCCAACAGCAACGCAGGACATTCCCCCCCGATCGGCAAGCTGAAAATGGCTTGGGCGGCGGCCACCGCGTCGATCGTGTTGCTGGCGAACCGGATCCCACCAGCACGCCCCCGCCCCCCGGCCCGCACTTGGGATTTCAGGGCGATCGGGTAGGGAATCTTCAATTCCCGCAATTCCTGCAAGCTGGCGATCGGTTGGGAAGGCAGCACCGGAATGCCCATGGCGGCAAACAGGGCTTTTGCCTGATACTCCAGCAAGTCCATCGTTAACCTAGCTAAACGCTGTGGGGAGGGGATGGCCAGCCTTGTGGGATGGCTTTGGCATTATACGATCGCGCTGAAAACGGCGCTGTGTCGCCCAATGCCACTCAAGGCACAAAAACAACCGATTGGATACCGGGCCCAATCCGGGCCGCAGTCGTTGCCGAAGACCGAATGGGCCCCCAAGGGTGCGAGCGGCGACCCTCACTCAACCCAAAGATCGCCTTCCAGCTCTGGATCGGAGGTGGGCTGAGCCTCGCGGGCCGATCGCCCCGGGCCCGGATGGGGCGTTTCGCGGGTCAGATCCGTGGTGGGAGCGGGGGTATGGTCGGCTTGGAGATCGAATCGGGCGGGGGGTTCCGCCTGAGTTGGACAAACCACATAGGGTAAGGTTGCGCCCTTCAAGCCCCGTTGCAATCGTTCGGGCGATCGCTCCGACAGCAAAAACAGTGGATAGATCCGATCGGCCCGATCGCCCACCACATGGCGGTAAGCCAGGGGCATCACCCATTCATAGTCGCGATCGAGCAGCAATTGCGTCTGTCGCCAGCGACTCATCAGCCCATAAAAATCCTCATTGGGCCGATGGACAAACACAAACACCGCCACGCCCGTGGTCACCTGCCACTCGGGATCGCACATCAGGAGGGCAATCTCGCAGGGCAACCGCACCGCCTGCCTGCCCGGCTTGTTGGTCGATCGCTCGGATTCGATCGAATGGCGACGGCGCGATCGGCTCACATCGGCCACCTCGGCCAGTTGGGTCATTTCCAACACATCGGGATCGATCCGCGCCAACGGCAACGTAATCACCACGGTGCTGTCCAGGGGCCGCCGCATACTGGGCAACAGTTCCAAGTAGGGCCGATATTCCCGCAGCAGCTCGATCGCCGCCTGCCGCCCACTATAAGTCGCCAGAATTTCCTCATAGTCCGCAGACTTTATGGACATAGGCTGCCTCGCTGATGCTACTGCTCACTCGATCGCTGGAAAAGTTTGCCTGAGGGAATATCTGAAACGCAAAAAAGCTAACGATATCAGCCGGTTGTCATTAGATTTTGTCACTAGATCAACAGATCGACTCAATAGACCCCGTTAGCCGTGTCTCTATCCTACCCAGGTGATTTGACTGATGACCAATGGCAACTCCGGGAAGCCCTGTTGCCCATCACATCAAGGCAAGTGGATGACCCCGCATAGCGGTGTATCACTACTTCGCCGTTTGGTGACGATGGCACTTTACCATCCACCTCAAAACAGGTCAAAACCCTTTTTCTGAGTGCCAAGGCGCTTGGTTCGCCTCAATGAATTGACGGGCAACCCTCGTCACTTCAGGACATTCCGATACCTGGCACTAGGTTGTTAGATCGCATTAGATCGCAAGGCTCCAAAACAGGCAACTGAATTATTTTTCTACTGCATTTGCCTGACCATTTTTGCTCTCTTTCACTGAGCTTGATTGCATCAAAAATAAAGAAATTGTAGATGCAATCTTTTATACCCTAGTCTTGACGATGCTGAATAAAGAGGGCTAGCTTCTCTGCAGTTCCTGATAGGAACAATGCCCCTCACTCAACTTGAGGCAAAGACCATGAAGAAAGATCTGAAAGCGCTGATGCCGCAAACCGTGGCTCCCGTGCAGCGCGAAACTTCCGCGACTGTTTCTCGTGATGGGAATGCGATCACGCCCCATAAATACAGCCTGCAAGGGTTTGGGGTAATGATTCCTTTTGCGGGAGACGATGCGGAGTAACACGCCTCATTCTATCATCCACCTCAAAACAGGTCAAAACCCTTTTTCTGAGTGCCAAGGCGCTTGGTTCGCCTCAATGAATTGACGGGCAACCCTCGTCACTTCAGGACATTCCGATACCTGGCACCGGGTGGGGTCAGCCAGACGGTTGGGGTTGAGTCTTTCTCGACCCTCAACCTGGCTTTTTTCCCCACCTCCCCGACTGGATAAACGAGCATCAGCCAGCAGGCGGCTACCCCAAGCATATTTCCTTGGCTCTTTAGACTTCGGCTTATATCGCTGACAAAAACCCTTGTATTTCTTGGCACATTCCTCCAAACTTCTGCCAAGTCGCAGAAAAGCTGGATGCCACTGGGTTAATCCATTATCAGTCAAGCGTTCGTAGCTGCCGTAGTTACCGAATTCATAGAAGAAGGTAGAACGCATTTTTGCCGCTTTTGGATTGCCGTGAATGTAACGCAGGGTATTTAAAGTTCTGTCTCGGTCGGTCGCCGGAAACCCATCGCAGAAATACCGCTTTTCCCAAAAATGCCCCGTTCTTCCGAGCATCCGATTAAAACACATCGCCGTGTACCAATTGAGGAAGTGCATAATTTTCGGCAAATCTTCGGGTTCAGTGGGTTCCAGCAGGTAATGAACGTGGTTCGACATAATGCACAGCCCGTACAGCTTGAACCCGAACTTATCCAATGCCTTGCGAATGGCATAAAGAAACACCTCCCGACATTCTCGCCGCGATAGTTTAAACTCCCGATTGTTGCAGCGGGTTGTGATGTGATAAGCGTATCCCTGCTTGAAAATTCTCGGTTTTCTGGGCATCGCTTTGTGCAAATTGTGAATGAGTGACTCATCAAAAAACGAAAGAGCAGCAAAGTGTTTAAGTCAACGATCGCACCAGAAGAAAAATTAAGATATATTGGCAACCACAAACAAGCCTTTGATATCGAACCGCTCTATCCCCTCGCATTATTTGAAGAGTTTGTTGCCACGACAGGGGACTGTATAATCGAATGTTCGGGCAAAATCAAACAAGACCAGCTTTACCCAGCACGAATCGATCTCCAGTTCTCCGACAAACACCATTTCCACAATATTCACACCTCTATTGACTTCCTAAAACGCGCTGCATCCAGAACCGATGTCAATCTCAATCTCGACATTCTTGCCACCTTTTTGGCAGGCAACTTTGACTACAGCAAAGTTCAAAATATCCTCGCGGGCATCGATCTGCGTCAAAATCTTGGCGAATCCAAACTCAAACTCTTTATCCGCATTGGTGACTATCCCGCAAAAATGGCTGTGGCCAAGCATCTCTGCAACATTACTCCAGAGTCCGAAGCCATGCTGCGATCGGATACTTTACACATCGGCTTTGACTTTTATTTAGATGGTCGTAGTGCGATCGAACTCTATCCTGAATTAAAAAAAGATGAATTTAATCATCCTTTCATCTACAACCAGTTAAAAACAATACTGTCTCCTGAAGCTCTCAAGCCCTTGCCTCTTTGCAATTTGTTTGGAATTGGTTTGAGTCCTGCCAATGAAGCCAATGTTCTCTACTACCATCTAGAAAATATTGAAGATTTTTTATCCTACTTTCCCATCAACGACACGGCTCGTCGAGTTCACGATTTTTATCTCCAACAAGAGGGTTCTAGAAGAATGTGGGTTGCCCTTTCAGAATCAGAGATGAAAGCGGGGAGAATTAACAACGTGAATCTGTATTACAGCAAAGCTTTTACGAGCCAAAATCCCTAATCTCACTGAAGTTATGAGTCAGAGTTTGGCGAAAGAATTAATTCCTGGTCTTCTGAGCTTACAAACCCGCACCCAAGGCTCTTCCGATATTCGTGTCGCCGTCCTCGATGGCATTGTCGATACCGACCATCCCTGCTTTGCTGGTGCCACCCTCAGCCGCCTCCCCACCCTCGCCCTGGGCAAAGCCACCACCGGGGCCATGTCCACCCACGGCACCCACATTGCCAGCCTGATTTTCGGGCAGCCCAACACCGAAGTTCCCGGACTCGCCCCCCACTGTCGCGGCATCCTCGCCCCCGTCTTCTCCGACGACAACCGCAAACTCTCCCAACTGGATCTCGCCCGCGCCATAGAACAAGCCGCCGAAGCCGGAGCGCACATCATCAACATCAGCGGTGGTGCACTCACCGATATTGGCGAAGCAGAAGACTGGCTCGATCGCGCCGTGCAAACCTGCAAAGAACGCAACATCCTCATCGTTGCCGCCGCCGGAAACGATGGTTGCGACTGCCTGAATGTCCCCGCCGCCCTACCCGCCGTCCTCGCGGTTGGTGCAATGGATGCCAGAGGTCATCCCCTAGATTTCAGCAACTGGGGAGAAACCTACCAAAGCCAAGGCATTCTCGCCCCCGGTGAGAACATCCCCGGCGCTAGTCCCGGTGGTGGCATCATTCGGCTCAGTGGCACTAGCTTTGCCGCTCCCATTATCTCGGGTGTGGCTGCCCTGCTGCTGAGCCTTCAGGTGCAACGGGGCGACGACCCTAACCCCCAAGCGGTGCGGGATGCCATCCTCGCAACCGCTCTGCCTTGTCCCCTTGCCGACACCGAACACGATCGCAAATGTTTGGTCGGTGTTCTGAATATTCCTGGGGCTGTTCAAAAGTTAACCGGAGAAAAATTAATAGGAGTCAGTATGTCAGACAACCAAGATCAAAGCTTAGAAACCGCACTGATAGAAGCCTCCGGTTGCAGTTGCGGCGGTTCCTCCCCACCCGTGGAAGAAGCAGAAGAAATTGTTTCTCCCCCACAGGAGCGCCAACCCGCCCTGGTAACGGTCAGTGCGATCGAAACCCCTGTTAACGCCATTACTTCATCAGGAACCCCTATGCCCGAAACCACCAGCGCCCCCATCACCCCCAGCCAAGCTGCTGAACCCGCTAATGGCATGGTTTACGCGATCGGTACTCTCGGTTACGACTTCGGCAGCGAAGCCCGCCGCGACACCTTCAAACAACTCATGCCACCCTACGCCATTGAAGGAACGCAGATTCCCGCCAACCCCTACGATGCGCGGCAAATGGTCGATTACTTAGGGGAAAACCTATCAGAAACCAAATCGCTGATTTGGACGCTGAACCTGGAATTGACCCCGATTTATGCAATTGAGCCTACGGGTTCCTTCTCCCGTGAAGTCTATGCTGTCCTCCAAGGCCTCTTGGCAGGTCAGGTCGAAGCTGAAGACAGCCCAGACTACATTGAGCGGGTCAGCATTCCCGGCCTGATTACGGGTCGCACCGTGCGTCTGTTCTCTGGTCAAGTCGTCCCCGTCATCGAACCCCAAAGCCCACGTGGGATGTACGGCTGGCACGTCAACACCCTGGTAGATACCGCCCTAGAAGCCGTGGGTACCGAACAGGGCGGCGATGAAAGCCAAATGCGCCGCACGCTCAGCAGCTTCCTGAATCGGATTTATTACGATCTCCGCAACTTGGGCCAAACCTCCCAAGACCGCGCTCTCAACTTCGCTGCCACCAATGCGTTCCAAGCCGCCCAAACCTTCTCGGAAGCCGTTGGCGCGGGGATGGAACTGGACAGCATCAATGTGTCCAAGAGTCCCTTCTGTCGGATGGACAGCGATTGTTGGGACGTGCAACTGAAGTTCTTTGATCCGGAAAACAGCCGCCGCGCCAAGAAGGTCTTCCGTTTTACGATTGATGTGAGCGACCTCATTCCTGTCACCCTGGGCGAGGTGCGTTCCTGGTCGTCGCCTTACTAAGGGCAACCGCGCAGCCACAAAAAACATCAAGAACTAGAGGCGAGGAGTGAAGAGAGTGCCTGCCCATCTCATTTCTCGCCACGTCCCATCACAATCATTCTGGCAACTCCGATGGCACTTCCTAAACAATCTCCCCCAGTCAAACGCCCTCATTTCGTCCACATCCATGACTGTGTGGATGTCCTTCATGGTGGTGGTGAAGACCTGTTGAGCATTCGCATGGACATCATGCACGGCGCTAATTACAACGATCCGGCTCAGTTTCAATATCCGGCCTATGGCTACTTGAAAATGTCAGGACAAGGGCGTTCTTACTAGATCAAGTCGTCTAGATATGCGACAAACTCGCCACAGCAATCGGTGATCTTCGGGAGACAACACCATGGCAAACGATAAAAAATCAAAAAAATCAGCCGAGCAAGTGGCCGAAACAGAGTCGGCTGAAACCAACGATCAATCCTCAGAACCCAAAACCAAGAAGGAACCACAACCCTTGACAACCGGCTTGGAGGATTACGGTCGTTGGCGCACGTTTTACCAAGGCTACCAGCGCCCAAAGAACGAAAAACCGTTTCGGCGCGGCCGAATCTGGTGCTAACCATTTGCGACTAAGCATGGGTTGCTAAGTCGAATCAAAGCCACTGCCGCCAGGTAGCCCACAAGCTTCAGGATCAACTCCCAATAGTTGCAGTTGGACAGCAAGCAATGCGATTGACTTCCCACGGGTTAATCGCAATTGATGCGTGCGTAATTGATGCATTGTTCATAAAGTTCTTAAAATTATGCCGAATCTAGCCGATATTTCTGGAATGTCTGCCTTGCGATCGCACACCCTTGGCGATCCGCGCATCAAAATTGCTGTGCTTGATGGGAAGGTTGATCTTGATCGGGCTTGCTTTCAAGGGGGAAATCTAACTCGAATTGATCCCTACTGGATCGAATCATTTGAAATCGACCCAGCTGATATTCAAGCCTTTGTTGAAATTGACCTCCATGCCAAAGCAGCAGGTCTCAGTGAGGAGGAATCGGGGAAGCTAATGGAAGCGGCTATCCCCGATGAAAACATTCGCCGAAGTATTCACCTACAGAGTCATGCTGCCCACATCATCAGCACCATTTGCGGTCAACCCGGCTCTCCTGTCGAAGGTATTGCTCCTAGGGCAACAGTAATTAATATTCCTATTGCGGTTAATGGGGAAGATTTCATCAATCCTTTGAATCTATCTCGAGCTATTAGCACCGCGATCGAGCAGGACGTTAACATTATTCACTGTGCCGCTTGCCATCCTACCCAAAGTGGTATCGCCCACGAATTTATTGAAAAAGCTATTAAACAAGCGCAGGAAAATAATATTTTAGTCATTGCCCCAGGCGGTAACGATAAGGGTGAATGTTGGTGTATTCCGGCCGTCCTCGATCATGTGCTGACGGTCGGTGCGATGAAAGATACGGGCGAACCATTTAAGTTCAGTAACTTTGGCGGTAAATACGCCAGCCAAGGCATTTTAGCCCCTGGTGAAAATGTTCTTGGTGCGCTACCGGGTACCGATATCCCCATCCGCCAAAAAGGTACGAGCTGTGCTGCCCCGATCATTACAGGAACAGCCGCCCTCCTGATGAGTTTGCAATTGGAACAGGGTTTGGCTCCCGATGCAGAAGCGGTACGGGCAGCCTTGCTCAATAGTGCTATTCCCTGCGACCCGGAAACGACGGAAGAGCCAGAACGGTGCTTACTGGGCAGAATTAACATTGCCGGAGCCTATGAGTTAATTATGGGCACACCGTTGCAATACCAGCAGACGAAGGCTGAGGTGAGCAATCGCCCTGTGGATGATGACTCAGGGGTGGAAATTATTGCTCCGGAAACTGGTATTGACCAAGGCTATTTAGGCGTTAATAACCAATCTCATCTAACCGTAGTTTCTGAACCTAGTCCTAAAACTGCGATCGCTTCGCCGGAGGAGCAATTAGTGGTCGCTGCGGCTGTTCAATCCGCAGCGACCACAGCCAATGCAACAACGAATGTGATTTCGGCCACCCCGATCACGCCTTCTGCTGCCACCACTAGCCCTCGCTCCAACTTGGCTTACACCCTTGGGACGATTGGATATGATTTTGGCACTGAGGCCCGGCGTGACACCTTTAAACAATTTATGCCGGCCGCTACGGTAGGGAATGTCCAGATTCCTGCCAATCCCTATGATGCCCGTCAAATGGTGGACTATCTGGACGAAAATCTCTTTGAAGCAAAATCACTGATTTGGACACTTAATCTAGAGCTAACTCCGGTGTATGCCATTCAACCCGTAGGAGCTTTTGGGGCAGAGATCTATGAGATTTTGACCTACTTGCTGGGTGGGCAAGTATTAGCGGAGGATGATGATAACTATATCGAGCGAGTCAGTATACCGGGAATTGTGATCAACGAAACGGTGCGCCTCTTTTCTGGTCAGGAAGTACCAATTTTGAAGGTTAATAGTCCGCGTGGAATGTATGGCTGGAAAGTCAATTCATTGGTGGAATCGGCCTTGCAGACGGTTAGTGCCAATCAAGCAGTTGCTGATGAGAGTCGAATGCGACGATCACTGACTAGTTTTCTTAATCGGGTTTACTATGACCTGCGAAACTTGGGACAATTGGCGCGCGATCGGGCACTGAACTTTGCAGCAACAAATGCCTTCCAAGCTGTCCAGACTTTTTCAGAGGCTGTAGCCCAGGGAATGGAGTTAGCAGATATTGAAGTTGAGAAAAGTCCATTCTGTCGCTATGGCAGCGAGTGCTGGGACGTAAAATTGAAGTTTTTTGACCCTGACAATGGACGGCGAGCCAAGCGGATTTTTCGATTCACGATTGATGTGAGTGATCGAATGCCAGTCACTCTTGGTAAGGTGCGATCGTGGGCTGTGTCTAAGTAGTGGTCGCATCCAATGTAGCTAACCGGTGTTAGATCGCTGGGTTGAAGGTTAGAGAATGTTTGAAATGTTTGAGAAGTAAAAAAAGCTAACTTCGTTAGCTTGTCATTGATCAACTCAACAGACTCCATTAGTCATGTCTCTAACCTACCCAGTCGCAAGAACCATCTGCTAGAAGAATTTGCCCGAAAGAAATCCGCCTGAAGTTTTGATGATCGATCGCTTTGCCTTGGAGTTTTGATGGTTAATAGCGTTGCCTTGCAGCACTACTTAATCGCATCCATTACCGCAAAGATGGGCAAATACATCGCCAACAAAATCGAACCAACCATCCCCCCAATCACCACAATCATCAACGGCTCCAACATACTGGTTAGACCCTTGATTGCTTGCTCCACTTCATCTTCATAGAAGTCCGCCACCTTCATCAACATTTTGTCGAGTTCCCCGGTTTCCTCACCAATCATCATCATCTGAATGGCCATGGCCGGAAAGACCTTATAGCGCTCGATCGCCGCACTGATCGTCCCCCCACCTTGAATTTCGGCAATGGAGGAAGCCACCGCATCCGAAACCACCTGGTTATCGGCGGTGTCTTTACAAATTTCGAGGGCTTGAATAATGGGCACACCCGATCGCGTCAAGGTCCCAAAGGTGCGGCAAAAACTAGCCACCGAGCTTTTCTGAATGATGTCTCCAAAAATCGGCAACTTCAGAAATACGGCATCCATTTGGCGCTTGCCAGCCGGTGTTTTGTACCACAGGTCATAGACAACTTTCCCGATGACCAAGGCAATGACCAAAAACACCACATAGAAATTCTTGCGCCCCTTGGGATCATCGTCGGGGAAGGTGGGGCCACGCAAAAACTCACTGATATTAATCATGATTTGCGTGAACGCCGGCAATTCAGCCCCCAACTTGTCGAAAATTCCCGTAAAGGTTGGCAGCAGGAAAATGGTCATTCCCAAAAAGATAATGACCGCCAAGGATCCGACCGTGGAGGGATAGGACATGGCGGACTTAATTTGGTTTTGCAGCCGGGCGGCATTTTCCAGCAGGGTTGCCAGTCGGGTGAGCACTTCATCGAGCACCCCCCCAATTTCACCCGCTTCCACCATGGCGCAATAGAGCTTACTGAAGATGTCGCCGTGTCGTTTCAGCGAAGAAGATAGGGTTTCCCCTTCTTGCACATCAGCATTGATTTTAAATAGGGCTTTTTTCAGTTTGGGATTTTCACATTGATTGCTCAAAATATCCAAACATTTCACCATGGCAATGCCCGCATTAAACATGGCGGAAAATTGCCGAGAAAACACAGCCAAATCCTTTACGGTCACGCTGGCCGTGAGGCTAGCGAGGTCAATGTCTAGGCCGCTTTTCTGTTCCTTGAGATCGCGAATTTGGGCTTGGCTAAACCCAGCGGCAATCAGTTTATTACGCGCCCCGTTGATGCTTTCTGCTTCAACAACTTCGCGCTTGCCTTTGCCGTCGGGGCCAGCGATGGTGGCGATGAATTTAGCCATAGGGCGCTGCTCAAACTACGTGAGTCCTCAGAATTCTGTCGAGAGTCCGTTGCCAGAGGTGGCGGCAGGGTTGGGAAGCGATCGGGCTGGGGATGGGGGCGATCGCCCGAGGGGTTTACCGAGCGATCGCCCCGTCCGTTGCCATGGGTTGATCGGTTATCCACCCGATCGGTTGTGTCGCATTAGTGATGTCGCAGTGATGCGGCGTTCCTAGCGACCAGCACCCACCTTGCCCCCCAGCAACCGCTGTAGCTCGTCGGGTTTGGAGCTTTTGCCCAGGGCATCTTCGTAGGTGATCTTGTTTTCTTGGTATAGCTTCGCCAGGCAAGATTCCATGGTTTGCATCCCCTGCTTACCGCCCATTTGAATGGTGGAATAGATTTGCGAGGTTTTGCCCTCCCGAATCAGGTTCGCCACAGCGGGGGTATTCAGCATAATTTCGTGTGCTGCACAGCGACCGCCCCCAACTTTCTTGACCAAGTTTTGTGAGCAAACCCCCACGAGGGAGTTGGCCATCTGGGCCCGGACTTGGGGCTGTTGGATGGGGGGAAACACGTCCAAAATCCGGTCGATCGTCCCGGCGGCGGAGTTGGTGTGCAGGGTTCCGAAAACCAAGTGACCGGTTTCAGCGGCGGAGATGGCCAAGGAAATGGTTTCCAAGTCCCGCATTTCCCCCACCAGAATGATATCCGGGTCTTCCCGCAGCGCTGCCTTCAGGGCGTTGGCAAAACTCTTGGTGTCTTCGCCCTTTTGCCGCTGGTGGAACAGGCTTTTCATGTTCGGGAACACATACTCGATCGGGTCTTCCACGGTTAGGACATGCTCCGCGCGGGTGCGGTTGATGTAGTCCAGGCAGGCGGCCAGGGTGGTGGTTTTGCCGGATCCCGTTTGCCCCGTGATCAGCACCATGCCCCGGGGCCGCTCCGCCATCTCCAGCAGCACCTGGGGCAAACCGAGTTTTTCAAAGTTGGGAATTTGGGAAGCCAGGGCCCGCAAACAGGCGGCCCAGCAGCCCCGCTCGCGATAGACATTCACCCGGAACCGCGACAGGCCCTTCACCCCATAGGCGCAGTCCAATTCCCAGTTTTGCTCCAGGTCTTTCCGCTGGTTGTTGTTGAGCATACTGAAAATCAGCTTTTGGCAGTCCTGGGAGTCGAGCACTTCGCCAAATTGCGGTTGGGGGGTCAGTTTGCCGCTAATCCGAAAATAGATGGGCGCACCGGCTTGGATATGCATGTCGGAGCCGCCTTGTTCGATCAGCGATTCCATCACGTCTTCGATCATGTAATCCAGTGGCATGGTCGCTACTCCTGTCGAGTGAGGTTAGGTCGAATGGGGATCGAATGAGGGGTCGATCGAATGGGGGTCGATCGGGATCAAAACGCTGGCAGGGCCCGAAAAGTTGGCAGGGTTTGAACAATTCGAGCGGGGCCAACCATGGGGAAACGTCGAAACCGGGGATGAATTCAGCCTTGAACTTGGCCTGAAGATGCCCAATTGGGCGGGCGATCGTATCAAGATCGCATTCCCTGCCAACCGGCGAGCCAGTCATGGGCGATCGCCAAAAGCTAGCGACCAGTCACCAACGGCTCTTCAAACCGAGGCGTGAGGCAATAGGGACAGTCCATCCAGTCTGGCTGGAGTTCTGCCGCGCAGGTGCGACAGGTGAGAGCGCTCTTGCGCTTGGCCTTCAGTTCCGCTTCTAGCCCGGTGTCGGTGAAGGTGACCCGTTCCACTTCTTCAAAGGTGGTCAGCCCTTCTCGCACCAGATCTAGACTGTAGGCCAACAGGGTGACCATCCCTTCTTCAACGGCGGCCTCTTTAATGCGATCGGTTGGGGCCCCTTGGGTAATCAGGTTTTGCAAGGTTTCCGTTACTTGCAAAACCTCATAAACCCCGCAACGGCCCTTATAGCCCACACCGCCACACTTGGGACAAAGTTTGCCCATTTCGCCCAGGGTCTTGCGCTCATCGGGCGACACCACATTGGCCTTGTAGAAGGTCAGATGGGATTCTTGGTTGGCGCTCATGCCGTAGCGGGCCAACTCTTCGGAGGCGGGGGTGTAGGGCACGCGGCATTCGCTGCAAACGCGCCGCATCAGCCGCTGGGCCACCACGCCCAATAGGGCCCCTGCCACCATGAAAGGTTCCACGCCCATTTCATCCAAACGGGCGATCGCCCCGGATGCGTCGTTGGTGTGCAGGGTGGTTAACACCAAGTGACCCGTGAGGGCCGCCTCGATCGCCGTTTTTGCCGTTTCCTTGTCCCGCGTCTCACCCACCAGAATCACATCCGGGTCTTGGCGCAGGAATGCCCGCAGGATCCGCGAAAAGTCCAGCCCCTTTTCCCGAATCACCTGCACCTGGGTAATCCCGGGCAAGGCATATTCGATCGGGTCTTCGGCGGTACTGATGTTGATGCCCGGGTCGTTCCGTTCCGCCAAAATGGAGTAGAGCGTGGTGGACTTCCCGGAACCCGTCGGCCCCGTCACCAAAATCAAGCCAAAGGGGCGGCTGGCCATCTCTCGCACCAACTGCAACGATTCCGGCCGGCCAATCAGCTTATCCAGACCCAGTTGTGTTGAGGAGTTATCCAAAATCCGCAACACAATCTTCTCGCCGTAGCGACTGGGTAGCACATTGACCCGAAAGTCCACTTTCCGCCCTTCAAAGACCCGGCGAATCCGCCCATCCTGGGTGTCCCGTCGTTCGGCAATGTCCAGGTTGGAAATGATTTTGAACCGGGAGGTTACGGCCGGAACCACCTTTTTCGGGAGCCGGAACACCTCTTGCAGCACCCCATCCTTGCGGAACCGAATCCGCATTTCTTCCTCTTGGGGTTCCACATGAATATCCGAAACGCCGTCTTGCAGGGCCTTAATCAAGACCTTGTTCACCAGGTTGACGATCGGCCCCGACTCCGCATCGTTCATGGAGCTGGCCAGGTCGTCCGTCTCCAATTCGTCGGAAGCCTCTTCCATTTGCATGGCTTCGAGGTTCTGCAAATCCGACTCATCGAAACTGACGGCGGCGGAAGTTTGGCGGGAAGCCTGTTGGGACTTGCGAGCCGCTTCGTCTAGGTATTGGCTAATGATGGCCTGGTAGTCTTCGGGAGCAATCACCCGCCGAATCAGGGCCAAGTTTTGGGGCCGCAGGATGCGATTCAAATCATCCAGCGCATCTAGGTTATCCGGGTCGGCCATAGCCACCATCATGGCCGGCGAGTCGCCCCGCTGGGCCCGCCCCAGGGGCAGCAACCGATAGCGACGGCAAACATCCACCGGAATCAGGGTTTCAATGCATTGCTCCACCTGGGCTGCGGACACCTCTTCAATTTCCGGGTCGATCGCCTCAACCCCGTGGAGAATTTTGAGTTCAAACAGCAGTTGCTTTTTGTACTGGCGCACCAATTCCGGCGGCACTTCTTTGCCGGCGATCGCTGCCAGCACTTCCATCAGCGGTCGGCCCGACTGGCGGTGTTCAGCCAAAGCGCGGCTCATTTGGTCGGGATCCACATAGCCCGACTGCACAAGTTTGTTACCGAAGGGCGAAAAATTGCTTTGGACAACCAGGGCGCGCCGGTTTATGGAGTTTGTCATAGCAGGTGACACCTAGCGGGATCGAAGGCGCATCGATCGGGCGATCGGGCGCGAGGAGCGAAACGGACGGGCAATCAATTCAGCTACAGGGTCCAACTCAGCTACAGCATGACCAAGGTATACCCCGGTCTACCTCCCGAAAACAACAGCCCGCAGCCACGCACCTCCAAGGATCGAAGCTGGATCCTGAAGCTGGATGCCTAGGAATTACAGGCATTGACACTGATTGGTTTTTGGGCCATGGTTTTGAGTTTTGGGCCATGGTTTCGAGCCTGTTCTTGGGCCGGTTTCAGGGTTGGTTGGCGGGTCATGCAAAGCCAATGGATCAAAACCAAATCAATCCTAAGCTAAAGGTCTCGGGAAAGCTCGCATCTAGAGCTTGCATCTGAGGGAGGGGCCCGGGCGGGAAATGTTCGATTCGGCCGGGTGGCGTTCTAACATAGGTTGAGCCTGTGCGGGTCACTGTCCGGGCAGCCCTGCGGGACAGGTGGGTGATGGGCAATCTGCACTTCAGCGAGCACTGGAGTGGTGAGAGCCACCCACGGGCGATCGCCCCGATTAGGCCAATTTGCACAGGTCAGGAAATTTGACTGTTGTTGGACGGTTGATTGTCAACACTCAACAAGAACTCAACAAAAACTCCATTGTGATCACTAGCTAGCGAGGAACCAATGACCTACAGCCCTGAAGAGAACCTGACGGAAGACAATGCCTCGGTGAATGACCCGGCCCCCGAAGCGGCAGTAGAAACCCCGGCCGCCGAAGCGCCGACCCCCGAAGCCGCCACCCCCGAAACCAGCGCCACCGAGGAAGCACCGGCCACCCTGGATGACCTGGACTTGTCTGAGTTGGAAGAACCGGCAGCCGAAGGAACCTATGGGCCAAAGGTGGCGGACTTGCTGCGGGAAATTGAGGGCTTGAAGGGGCAACTGGACGATCGCACCGGCCAGCACATGCGTTTAACGGCTGACTTTGAGAACTTCCGCCGCCGCACCGCTAAAGAGCGCGAGGAATTGGAGTTGCGGATTCGCTGCGATACGATCCGCGAGCTGTTGTCCGTTATTGATAACTTTGAGCGGGCCCGATCGTTCATCAAGCCCCAAACCGATGGGGAATTGAATCTGCACAAGAGCTATCAGGGTATTTATCGCCAGTTGGTGGACAGCCTGAAGCGGTTAGGGGTGGTGAAAATGCGCCCCGAGGGCCAGGAATTTGACCCGAACTTGCATGAGGCGGTGATGCGGGAGCCGTCCAATGAGCATCCGGAAGGCACGGTGCTGGAGCAGTTGCAGGATGGTTATCTGTTGGGCGATCGGGTGTTGCGCCATGCCATGGTGAAAGTTGCCGCTCCCGGTGAGCCTGTGGTAGCGTCTGAGGACAACGACCAGGCCGCTTCTGAGTCCTAAGGGCCGCCGGATGAGCAATGGCGCACCCGTTGGGCCCGGGGTCAATGATGATTCAGCGATGGCCCTGGGGCAATCGCCTCGGTTATCGATTCGTGATCGGCTAATCGATCGTCCCATCATCGATCGTCCCAGGCTCTGGCCCAACGGCTCCGGGTATGGTTCCGGGTTTAGTGCTGATGTGGTGGCCTCCTCTTCAGCCCAGTTTCGTCATTGGCTCTACCTGGCAATTTGTTCTAGCAGCTTGTTCTAGAAGTTTGGGTTCTGACCGTTGGGGTTCCAAAAAAAATTCGAGTTCCGGCACTCTCAGCTCTCGATCTTAAAGTTTTAGAAATTGAGCTTGAAACTATTCATCGCCGGGTTGCGGTGTGTTTGTTCCGAAAACCGGTCAATATGAAGGCCAATGGAAACCGCCTGGGTATTGATGAGGTATCGATCAATCTTGCCGTTATGGGGATGATTGAACCGCTGCTGCCATTGAGTTGAAAACTATGGGAAAAGTTATCGGGATCGATCTTGGCACGACCAATAGCTGCGTCGCCGTTCTGGAAGGCGGCCAAGCGATCGTCATTCCCAACTCGGAGGGGGCCCGCACCACTCCCAGCATTGTCGGGTTTGGCAAGGGGGGCGAACGGTTGGTGGGGGAGCTGGCCAAACGGCAGGCGGTCACCAACGCCGAAAACACGGTCTTTAGCATCAAGCGTTTTATCGGTCGTCGTTGGAATGAAACCGACTCCGAGCGGCGTGTCATGCCCTACACCTGTGTGGCCGGGCGCGATGAGACCGTGGATGTGAAAATTCGCGACCAGTCCTACACGCCCCAGCAGATTTCTGCCATGGTGCTGAACAAGCTGAAGCAGGACGCGGAGACTTACCTGGGGGAGGCGGTCACCCAAGCGGTGATCACGGTTCCTGCCTATTTCACCGATGCCCAGCGCCAGGCCACGAAGGATGCGGGCCAGATTGCGGGTCTGGAAGTGCTGCGGATCGTGAATGAACCGACGGCGGCGGCTTTGGCCTACGGTGTTGACAAGCAGGATGTCGATCGGGCGGTGCTGGTGTTTGACCTGGGCGGCGGCACGTTTGATGTGTCGGTGTTGCAACTGGGGGATGGGGTTTTTGAAGTGAAGGCCACGGCCGGGAATAACCACCTGGGGGGCGATGACTTTGATAACTGCATCATTAGCTGGGCGATCGAAGAGTTCAAGGCGATCGAGGGCATTGACCTGCTCGAAGACAAGATGGCCCTCCAGCGCCTGCGGGAAGCGGCAGAGCGGGCCAAAATTGAACTGTCCGGTTCCCCAACCACCTCCTTGAACCTGCCGTTTATCACCGCCGACGAAACGGGGCCCAAGAATTTGGAAATGGAGCTGACCCGCACCAAGTTTGAAGAACTGGTGGCACACTTGGTGCAGGCCACGCTCGACCCGGTGGATCAAGCCATTCGGGATTCGGGCCTTTCGCCCGATCAGATTGATCGCATCATTTTGGTGGGGGGTTCCACTCGCATTCCCGCCGTCCAACAGGCCGTCAGCGCTCGGTTTGCGGGTCGTCAGCCCGATCGCTCCGTGAATCCCGATGAGGCCGTGGCCCTGGGGGCCGCCATCCAAGCAGGGGTCTTGGGCGGCGAAGTGCAAAACCTGCTGTTGCTGGACGTGACTCCCCTGTCCTTGGGGTTGGAAACGCTGGGGGGCATGTTTACGCGGATTGTCGATCGCAACACCCCGATTCCCACCTGCCGATCGCAAGTCTTTTCCACCGCGATCGATGGTCAAACCTCCGTGGAAATCCATGTGGCCCAAGGGGAGCGGGCCATGGTTGCCGACAACAAGAGCCTTGGCCGATTCCTGCTAACCGGCATTCCCCCCGCTCCCCGCGGCCTGCCACAGATTGAAGTCTCCTTTGAAATCGACGCTGACGGAATCCTCAAGGTCTCCGCCGTGGACAAAGGCACGGGCCAAAAACAAAGTATCCGGATCACCAATACCGGTGGTCTGTCCACGGAAGAAGTGGAGCGGATGCGGCAGGATGCGGAAAAATTTGCAGATCTCGATCGCAACCGACGGCAGCGCGTGGATCTGAAAAACCAGATCGATAGCCTGATGTATAGCTATGAATCGGCACTCCAAAGCAATGCCGATTTGATCGATGATTCGTTGCGCCAAGTGCTGAAAACCCAGGCTGACACCCTTGGGCGATTGGATAGCGACCCAGAAGCACGCTTTGAGGATTTACAATCGGCGTTCAATGCACTTCAGGAATCCCTGCTCTCGGTGGGTAAACGGGCTTATCAGAATTCGGACGCTGCCAACAAGCCCCCATCTTCCCCGCAATTCCCATCCCCCGCTCCCGCTCCTTCCGTGACGGGGCCAACCAGTTCAGCATTCAGTTCCCCCCCGATCGCCTCCACCCCGGTCACAGCGCCGCCCGGGACTCCCGTGGCCACCAGTCCCGCGCCTGTCAGCGTCCCCAGCCCCAGCCCGGTTCCGGCGGTCACCCCTGCTGCGCCTGCGGTGAACCTGTTGGCCAATGGGGATGGGAATAGCCTTTCGATGCCGGAATTGAGTGTGGATCCGCCGTCCCCGATCGCCTCGATCGCCCTCACGGATTTGGGCATTGAGTTACCGGACGATGACGATTCGGAATACGATGACTCCACGATCGCGGCCGACTACGAGGCGATCGAGGACTAAGCGCCCGATCGATCCAGTTCCGAGCAATTTCCAATCCAATTCCCAATCCAATTTCCAATCCAATTCCGACCCATTCCAACAGTCGCCAGCCAAGGTCAGCTCTCCAAAGATTGGCCTTGGTAACCCCCCTGATCCATAGACGGCAATTACGCCCCCTCGCCAGTTGCAGCGTCACACCCCCTTTTGTTAAGTTTCGTCTGTTGGAGTTGCCCCTAACCACCCACACACCGATTGAAATCGCGCTATGGCTGATTACTACGAGACTCTCGGCGTATCTCGCGACGCAGATAAGGACGAAATTAAGCGAGCCTACCGTCGGTTAGCTCGGAAGTATCACCCCGACGTGAACAAAGAGGCGGGGGCAGAAGAGCGGTTTAAGGAAATTAACCGAGCCTACGAAGTGCTCTCGGAGCCAGAAATGCGGGCCCGGTACGATCGCTTCGGTGAAGCCGGTGTGTCGGGAGCCGCCGGGGGGCCAGGCTTCAGCGATTTTGGTGTGGGCGACATGGGGGGCTTCGCCGACATTTTTGAAACCTTCTTTGGCGGGTTTGCCGGAGCTGGCGGGGTTGGGGGGCCCGGTGGTGGCCGACGACGCAGCGGGCCGGTGCGTGGGGATGATCTCCGCCTCGATTTGCGTTTGGATTTCAAGGAAGCCATTTTCGGTGGGGAAAAGGAAATCCGGATTAGCCATCTGGAAACCTGCAACACCTGCAACGGTTCCGGAGCCAAGCCGGGAACCAGCCCCAAAACCTGTGGCACCTGTGGCGGCTCGGGCCAGGTGCGCCGAGCCACCCGCACGCCCTTCGGCAGTTTTGCGCAAGTATCCGTTTGCCCGACCTGTAACGGTACGGGTCAGGTGATTGAGGACAAATGCACCGACTGCGGCGGCCGCGGCACGAAACAGGTCACCAAAAAGCTCAAGATCTCCATCCCAGCCGGGGTAGACAACGGCACGCGACTGCGGGTTTCCAACGAAGGCGACGCGGGCAAGGCCGGCGGCCCGCCTGGGGATCTTTACGTTTACCTGTTTGTGAATGAGGAGGAGCAGTTCCAGCGGGATGGCATCAATATTCTGTCGGAACTGTCCGTGAGCTATTTGCAGGCTATTTTGGGGGCCACGATCGAGGTGGAAACGATCGATGGCACGGAAGCGCTGGAAATTCCGGCCGGAACCCAACCCAGCACGGTGTTAACCCTGGAAGGCAAGGGCGTGCCTCGCCTGGGGAACCCCAGCCAGCGCGGCGATCACCTGATTACGGTGCAGATTGAGATTCCCGCGCGGATCAGCAATGAGGAGCGGGAAATTCTTGAGAAATTAGCGGCCCTGCGTGGCGACTCAACCCACAAGGGGGGACGCGGTTTTTTAGGTAATTTGTTTCACTAGAGGACTGGAAAGGGAGTTGATAGGATGGCGGCGATCGCCCTGGAACCGGATGAACAGCTTGATCTGCGGGGAACGCCCTGCCCCATCAACTTTGTGCGCACCAAGTTGAAACTGCAACAGATGGCAGCCGGGGCGTTGCTGGAAGTGTGGCTGGATGCGGGGGAGCCGATCGAGCAAGTGCCCGATAGCTTAACCATGGCGGGCTATGCGATCGAGTTTTTGGGGCCCCAACCCGAGGCGACAGATGGTCACTTTGTGCTGCAAGTGCGCAAGCCGGCCGCTGCTGCTGCGGAGTCATGACTGGGCAAGCGACAACTCCCCCCTCTGAACCGACCGCGATCGAGCGGTTAACGGGCACGGTGTTGGCCGTGCAAGCCAACTATTACTGGGTGCAGCTTGACCCTGGTTCTCCCATTCCCGACACCTGCGCCACTCAACGGTTGCTGTGTTTGCGGCGGGCCCGCCTGAAAAAGGTGGGTCAGCAAGTGGCCGTGGGCGATCGGGTGGTGGTGGTGGAACCGGACTGGCAAGGCCAACGGGGAGCGATCGAAGAAGTCTTACCCCGCCGCAGTTGGCTCGATCGACCGCCCGTGGCCAATGTGGATCGGGTGTTGTTGGTGTTTGCCCTGGCGGAACCCACCTTGGATCCCCATCAACTGAGTCGATTCTTGGTGAAAGCGGAGTCTACGGGGCTGGCGGTCACCCTTTGTTTGAACAAACAGGATTTGCTGTCGGCGGCGGACTGCCAACAATGGCGCGATCGGCTGCGAAATTGGGGCTATGACCCATTATTGATTAGTGTTTATCAACAACAGGGACTCCAAACTCTGCATGGGGCCCTTTCGGGGCAAACAACCGTTGTGGCGGGCCCGTCCGGCGTTGGCAAATCCAGCACGATCGGGGCCTTAATTGGCACAGATCTGCGAACGGCGGCCGTTTCTGGCAAATTAGCCCGCGGCCGCCACACCACCCGCCACGTGGAGCTATTTGAGCTGCCGGGTGGTGGTCTGCTGGCGGATACGCCAGGATTCAACCAGCCTCAACTGACCTGTGGCCCCGCCGCCATTCCGGCCCTATTTCCCGAAATTCAGCAACGGTTGGCGATCGCCCCCTGTCGCTATGGGGATTGTCGCCACCGCAATGAGCCAGATTGCGCCGTGCGTGGCGACTGGGAACGATATCCTTTCTACTTGGAGTTGCTTGAGGAGGCGATCGACTACGAAGCCGCCCAAGAGCGCCAACGCCAAGCCGAAAGCTCCTTCAAGCGCAAAATCCAACGAGACGGGCGCGAAGTCCTGGAACCCCGGTTGAATAGCAAACGATTTCGCCGCACCTCCCGCCGATTGCAGCACCAGGCGATCGAGGAAACGGATGATCTCTAATTTGCCCGAAGCAATAGCTGAAAGATGAGCGCTGGCAGCGGGTGGCAATCTTGAGCAGCTTCAACAGCCTGAGTGATCGCCAGAACGATATGGAGCTGATCGAGCCATCGACCCGATCGGGCGATCGCCCCTAGGACACCGGCAACGCAAATCCATCTGGCAGGGCTGCTCCCTGCAAATCCGCTTGCCCCAGCAGGGTTCCGGTCAGATCCGCCCCGCGCAAATCCGCATCCCGTAAAATCGCCCCCGTCAGATCCGCATAGCTGAGGTCAGCACGCTTCAGATTGGCCCCCGTGAGATCCGTAATCAGAGGCGTTGCGCCGGAAATACGGCGTAAATTGGCGCGGCAGAGCTTGGCCCCCTCCAAAGATGCATGGCGCAAAATTGCCCCATTCAGTTGGCCATAGCTCAAATCTGCCTCTGCAAAGTGGGCGTGCTGCAAATTCGTGTGGTGATTGGGGGTCGATCGAAAATCCACCTCATACAAAACAGCCCCTTGCAAATCTGCCCGCGCCAAATCCGCGCCGCTTAAAATTGCCTTGCAAAAGTTGGCGAACTTCAAGCAAGTTTGCGTCAAAATTGCCCCCGTTAAGTCTGCCTCTCGCAGCGTTGCCTCGCTCAAATTTGCTCCATGTAAATTCGTTCCCCAAAGCAAGGATTCACTGAGATCCGCCTGTTGCAGATTGCAATGGCTCAGATTGCTTTTGCCTAATCTTGCTTGCCGAAAATCCGCTTGCTTAAAATCAAACCCCTGAAAATTCATGGCGGTTAATTCCACATCCCGCATTTGGATGAGATGGAATTTTTGTTCACCCGCTGCACCGCGCTGAATCAGTTCTTGCACGTCCATAAAGTCCGTGATTTCCTATCGATGAATTCGGTTAACAGCCTGTTTAATCGCTAATCATGGCCGCTTGAATGGTTGCTCTGGCGCAATTGCCGCGATCATCCGGGGTGGCTTTGGGCGGCCGATCGCCCTGCTCGATCGCCGATTCCCGTCGGGCCCAATTGGAACTGTTGAGCCTGTTGTCGTAGTCGATCGCCAATGCCATCGCAAACACTCTGACAAAGCACAAACACTTTGGGATCCGCCACTTCGTAATAGGCGCTAACGCCCTTGGGCTGCCGGGACAAGATGCCCGCCTGGGTCATAATCTTTAGGTGTTTGGACAAGTTGGCTTGACTGAAACCCGTCGCTTCCGTCAGTTCCATCACGTTCATGGGCCCCGATCGCAAACAACACAAAATTTGCAAGCGGCTCACTTCCGAAAGCACCTTGAAATAGTCGGCGATCGAGGTCAAAACTTCAGGGGTCAGCGGGTTGCAATCTTGATCAGTCATGCCAGAAGGGGGCCAAGCAATGGCGTTGGAGAATAAGCAAGCGTTTGGGAGCAAACAGGCTGCTAGTGAGGGCAATTCAGCATGGGAGCACAGGAGCAAGATTGCCCAATACGCAATGACCCAATAAGTATAACTGGATAGCCATAAAGAGTTTAATGGTTTTTTTAGAAAGCTTACAAAAATGGCCCGAATAGACGGCTGCTATTGATCGCCCGATCGCCCAAGGGTCGTGCGGCAGCCCCTTCAGGCAAGCTGATACGCATGGAATGCCTTGCGATATCCTATGGGGGAAGCTTGGACTCTAGCAACGCGAGATCGTAGCCGAATGGACTCTAAATACCGAAGAATTCTACTGAAACTCAGCGGCGAAGCGCTGATGGGTGACTTGTCCTATGGCATCGATCCCGAAATTGTCCACGGCATTGCCCGCGAAGTGGCGGAGGTGATGGCCACGGGGGTGCAACTGGCGATCGTGGTGGGCGGTGGCAATATTTTCCGAGGAGTCAAGGCGGCGGCCGGCGGCATGGATCGGGCCACGGGTGACTACATCGGCATGATCGCCACGGTAATGAACGCCATGACCCTGCAAGATGCCCTAGAGCGCCAAGGAGTGCCCACCCGGGTGCAAACCGCGATCGCCATGCAAGAAGTGGCCGAACCCTACATTCGACGGCGTGCCATTCGTCATCTGGAAAAGGGGCGAGTGGTGATCTTTGGGGCTGGTTCCGGCAACCCGTTTTTTACCACTGACACAACGGCAGCACTGCGAGCGGCGGAAATTGATGCGGATGTGATCTTCAAAGCCACGAAGGTGGATGGGATTTACGATGCGGATCCGAAGACCAATCCTGAGGCAAAACGCTACACCAGCCTCAATTACAATCATGTTCTGACGCAGGATCTGCGCGTGATGGATGGCACCGCGATCGCCCTGTGCAAGGAAAACAACATCCCGATTGTGGTGTTTGACTTGACCGTTAGTGGCAATATTCAGCGCGCGGTCATGGGAGAATCAGTCGGCACGATTGTAGGAGGACGCTGTGAAGTTAGCTGACGTTGAAAGCAACATGCAAAAGAGTGTGGAAGCCACCCTGCGCTCTTTTAATACGCTTCGAACGGGGCGGGCGAACACCTCCCTGCTCGATCGAATTGTGGTGGAATATTACGGCACTCCTACACCTTTGAAGTCTTTGGCCGGCATCAGCACCCCCGATGCCAGCACCATTGCGATTCAGCCCTACGATAAAACCACCCTGTCGTTGATCGAAAAAGCGATCTCGATGGATGAAGATATTGGCCTCACGCCCAATAACGATGGTTCAGTGATTCGCCTGAATATTCCGCCGCTCACCTCGGATCGCCGCAAGGAATTGGTGAAGGTGGCCTCGAAGTATGCCGAAGAAGGCAAGGTCGCCATTCGCAACGTGCGGCGAGAGGCGATCGATCAAATTCGTAAGCAAGAAAAGAGCGCCGAGTTGTCAGAAGATGAGGCCCGTGATTTGCAAGATCAGGTGCAAAAAACCACGGACAAATTCATCTCCAAAATTGACAGCTTGCTAGCGGAAAAAGAAAAGGACATCATGACCGTTTAAAGGTTGGATGAACGAATTGGCAACCCGATCTCGTTCAGGTGCTGCCCTGCTGTGGGATTGGCCTGACTCGATCGGGTTTTGCTGTTTTTCGATGGAGTTGGCTATTTGAATTTCGGTTGAGTTCAGGTTGAATTCAGGTTGAGTTCAGCTCCGTTGCTTCCAGATCCATCTTGCAGTGAGTTTTTTGGCCTATGACCCTTTCAGTTGGCGATCTCGCTCCCGATTTCACCTTGCCCGATGGCGAGGGCAACCTTGTGCAACTGTCGGCGCTGCGGGGCCAGCGGGTGGTTCTCTATTTCTATCCCCGGGACAACACGCCCGGTTGCACCAAAGAGGCCTGCGGTTTCCGCGATCATCACGCTGAATTTCAAGCAGCAAACACCGTGATCTTGGGTATCAGTGCAGACGACGCAAAAGCTCACCAGAAATTCACTCAAAAATTTTCACTTCCCTTTCCGTTACTCTGCGATCTCGATGGTTCCGTCGCCACAGCCTATGAGAGCTATGGCCCGAAAAAATTCATGGGCAAAGAATATATCGGAGTTTTCCGACAGACTTTCGTTATTGGGGTAGATGGTAGGATTGAGCAAATCTATCGGAAAGTGAAGCCTGAAATTCATCCAGCTCAGGTTCTCGCTGACCTCTCACCCTCGTTGGCATCCCCTGAATGAACTGGGAAGTTTGGCCGTGACCGGTTTTCGTCCTTGGGCCCAAGTTTGGCGCTATGTCAAAACGGTTTTGGGCGTGGTGTTTCGCCATCCCCTGGTGGGTGTGACGATGATTCCGGTGATGCCGGATGGCCGGTTCGTGCTGGTGAAACGGCGGGACAATGGCCTTTGGTCGCTGCCCGGTGGTTTGGTGGATTGGGGCGACACGATCGCTTCGACCATTCACCGTGAGTTGGCGGAGGAAACGGGTCTCACCGTTGTGGCGGTGGGGCGGTTAGTGGGGGTTTATTCGGCATTTGACCGCGACCCTCGGATCCATGCCGTGAACATTTCCGTGGAAGTGCAGGTGACTGGGGCGATCGCCCCGGTGGATCAACTGGAAATCGCAGAAGTGGGCTTGTTTGCGCCAAGTTCGATCGGAGGGATGTTGTTGGCGCACGATCATGCGAGACAAGTCCAGGATTATTTCAGAGGCCAAGCCGTTGTGGATTAAACCCCAGGAAGCGGCCCAACTGGTGCGTAATGCCCGAATGCGGTTGCCGCGAGGGGATTGGTTTTGGCGAGAGGCGGGAAAGCCGAACTCGCTGGCGGTGGTTTGTTTGCACGGGGCGGCCCATGACGGCGGCCAGTGGCAGGGACTTTTGGAAGCCTTGGGGCGATCGACCCATTGCCTTGCGCCGGACTTGCCCGGAGTGGGGGAGTCGGGGCGGCAGCGCTGGGAGTCGTTGTCGGGGTTGCTGGCGGCGATCGATGAGTGGTTGGACGCGCTGCGGGTCGATCGGCTGTGGCTGTTGGGAGCCGACTTGGGCGCTTGGATCGCCATCAGCTATGCCCTGTATCGTCCCCAGCGTGTGTTGGGGGTGTTGCTGGTGGATCCGGAGCAAACCCTGAAAGGCGCTCAATTACGATTCCGGTGGCCGCAGTTGGGTTCCCCCCGTCGCAGGCGACAAACAGCGGCCCCATCCTTGCTGAAGCGAGCGGTTCGATCGCCTGAATCACCGATCAATCTGGAATGGGGCAAAGTTCGGGCCGAAATTCTGGAAACGAAGAATTGGGATAGCCTGGTTTGTCCGGTTTGGACGTTGCGGGCTGTGCGCGAAACCGGGCGCGATCGGGGACGTTCGGCCAAGGGGCCCCACGCGGCTTGGCTGGCCCGCACGCGACAGGCTTTTTTGCCCCTGGAAGGGGAACAACGCATTCAGGAAGCGCCGGAATTGGTGGCGGAAATGATCGCTAGAACGATTGCCAATCCCCGATCGCCCATTTTGCAACTGGATCTCTAGGAGCCAAGATGGCCGTACAACCTGGGCAGTTTGGGAAACGTTAAGGCAAGGATGGAACAGGGCGCACCCATGGAGGACTTGAAACGGTTGCTGGAGGCGGTCGCCGCAGGACGGGTGGCCCCTGACCAGGCCATGGCCAACCTGCAAGATCAGGGTTTTTTTGCGGTGGAAGGGTTTGCCAAGGTGGATTGGCAACGGGAACAGCGCACGGGGTTCCCGGAGGCGATTTGGGGCCAAAACAAAACCCCGGAACAGATTGCAGCAATTATGTTGGCGATGCGCGATCGGGGTGCGCCCGTGATTTTGGCAACGCGGGTTGATCGCGCGGCCTATGACCAAATTGCCGCGATCGTGCCGGATTTGTACTACCACGCCTTGGCGCGGATTTGTGCTTGGCAGTCGCCGGCCGCCCTGCGTCGCCCACTTCGACCCGGCACAATCGCCCTGGTGTCGGCGGGGACGGCTGATTTACCCGTGGCGGAGGAGGCGGCGGTGACCGCTGAGTTAATGGGATTTCGGGTCGATCGGCTCTGGGATGTGGGCATTGCGGGCATTCATCGGCTGTTTGCCCACCGCGATCGCCTGGCTCAGGCGGATGTGTTGATTGTGGTGGCGGGGATGGAAGGGGCCTTGCCCAGTGTGGTGGCGGGGCTGGTGGATGTGCCGGTGGTGGCCGTGCCCACCAGCGTGGGCTATGGGGCCAACTTCAACGGATTGGCCCCGCTGCTGACGATGCTCAACTCCTGCGCGGCGGGCGTGGGAGTGGTGAACATTGACAATGGCTTCGGGGCGGCGATCCTGGCGGGCCAAATCCTGCGCACGGCGGCCCGCATTCCCGATCGCACCTCTGAAGATCAGCCATAAGCAGCTCAGAAATAAGCGCTGATTTGGGTCATTTGCAGTGCTTTTGCAGATTTATTGGAGAATCTGCTGGGTGATCTGCTGACGAAACTGTTCAGCCTTGGCCGCCAAGTCCGCTTGGGCGATCGCCTCCTGATGCCCAGAAGCCAGCCACTTGAGTTGCACCGTGCCGTTTTCGGCCTCCGCATCGCCCAAAATGACGCAAGCGGCAGCTCCGACACGATCGGCCCGTTTGAATTGCTTCCCAAAGGCACTGGCGCTCAAGTCCATTTCCACCGCAAAGCCCCCCTGACGCAGCACTTTGGCCACTTTCAAGGCCTGTTGTTCCGCCTGTTCGCCCCGGGAAACCACGTAAAAATCCACCCGATCGCCCGTCAAGGGTTGCAACTGCTGCAACAGCAAAATCAACCGTTCCATCCCGATCGCCCAGCCCACGGCCGGCGTTTCCGGGCCCCCCAGCTCGCTCACCAAGCCATCGTAGCGACCACCGCCGCAAACGGTGGCCTGTGCGCCCAAATCATCGGACTGAATTTCAAAGGCCGTGTGGCTGTAGTAGTCCAACCCCCGCACCAGTCGCGAATCCACCTGATAAGCAATGCCCAAATCCGTCAGGGCCTGTTGCACCTTGGCAAACCGCGCGGCCGACTCAGGCGAGAGGGCATCTAAAATGCTGGGGGCTTCTTGGCAAATTTCCTGGGTTTTGGCCACTTTGCTATCCAAAATCCGCAGGGGATTGCGATTGAGGCGATCTTGGGAATCCGGATCCAAATCCGCAAAATAGGGCGTGAGGTAGTCCACCAGTTGGGCCCGGTAGGTGGCGCGATCGACCCGATCGCCCACGGAATTCAGCAACATTCGCAAGGATTTCAACCCCAAGCAATTCAGCAGCTCCACGGCCACCGCGATCGCTTCCACATCCGCCCGCGCATCCCCACTGCCCAACAGTTCCGCGCCAATTTGGTGAAACTGCCGTTGCCGGCCGGCCTGGGGCCGTTCGTACCGGAACATGGGGCCGCAATACCACAATCGCTGAGGGCCGCCAGCCGCAAAGAGCTTGTGCTCCACAAAGGCCCGCACTGCGCCCGCCGTGCCTTCCGGCCGCAGGGTCAAGGAGCGATCGCCCCGATCGGTGAAGGTATACATTTCCTTGCCCACCACATCCGTTGCTTCCCCAATGCCCCGGGCAAACAGCTCCGTTTGCTCAAAGATGGGGGTACGAATTTCCCGAAATGCGGCGCGGCCCAGCACTTGGCGGGCGGTGGCTTCCACATGCTGCCAATAGCCGATTTCGGTCGGCAAAATGTCTTTGGTTCCGCGTAGGGCTTGAATGGCAGTCATGGCAGGCGATCGAGTCGAGGTAAAAAAATCGAATTGAAATGGTGGTGAAGCGTTCAATATCCTAGAGCGGTTGGGGCCCCGAGATCCTGCAAATTCTGTTGATTAATCCCCGCAACTTGTTAGGGAATGTCTGAGAAGCAAATTGGGGTACTTACAAAGCACTGGTCATCGTTGGGGCAAGGGGCTTAAGCCCCTTGTCTTGGTTGCTTGTCCTTGCTGGTTGCTTGTCCTTGCTGGTTGATGAGAGCGCTGGTTGATGAGAGCCAAAAGGTTGCTGTTTCGACTTTGCAGACATCCTCTTAGGTCGTGTTAGGTCGTGGGGAGCGATCGCCAGGGGCCAAACCGATCGGCGTAGTGATCCAAAATGGCTTCCACCTGTTGCCGGGCCCGATCGCCCAGCACCGGATCCAGCTCGATCGCCACGCCTCCCACCTGGCTTTGCAAATAATCAAACTCCTGGGAGGTTTGGGGCAGCAAGACCGCCTGCACCCCAGCGACCAAGTTCAGGTGGGCCGCCAGTTCACGGTAAACCGCCAGCGGTAGGCGATCGCAGGTTAACGCTTGCCGCATGGAATCAGAATTTAACAGCGCCATAATCGCTACGGTCGATGATAACGACGGTCGAGATAACAAGGGTCGATCGGCTGTGGCTGATCGCCGCGATCGATAGCGATCAATATCGATATGGAATGGATCAGTACAGATCGGGACAGATCGGCACAGGTCAATGCAGATCAATGCAGATCAATACAGAGTCAATCGCAATGGATTAAAAATCCTAGGCTTCCGGGGTTGGCTCCGTTTCTCCATGGGGAACGGGGCGATCGCGCCGCTGGGCCCACAGTTGTCGATAGAGCAACTCCAAATCGTTGCCCGCCCGCCGAAACAGCTTGGCTTGGGTAAACACTAACCCTTGAAAGAGGCGATAAAACGCCAACGACCCGATCGCCACCACCAGCCCCGTCGCCGTGCTGATCAGCGCTTCCCCAATGCCCAGGGTGACCCCCGCCGTGGCATCGGTTCCCAACTGCCCAATTCGGATGGATCCCAAGGAGCCAATCAGCCCCAACACCGTGCCCAACAGGCCCAACAGAGGCGAGAGGGCAATCACCGCCTCTAGCAGCTTGTCGCCCTTGCGCATGGCGCTGAGTTCTTCTTCGGCGGCCGACTCCAGGGCCAGGCGAAAGAGTTCCGGGTCTGGGTCTTCTAGCTTCAGGGGAGCTGCCAAAAACCGCCCGATCGGTTGGTCGCGGGCCTTGCTGGCGATCGGGCCGGCGCTGCTCCAGTCATTGCGGGCCGACTCCAAAATTCGATCGGCCACCTCCCGTTCCCGCAGCAAAATGCGCCCCCAAAACCAACAGCGCTCAAAGACCGTCCCCACTGACAGCACCGACAGTGTTAACAACGGCCACATGGCCGGGCCGCCCTTGGTAAACAGATCACTTACACTCACGGTTTCGTCCTTGCTCGTTGCGCGATCGCTCGTTCCCTGGCCAGAGCGCAGGAGAGCCAAAGCATCGGTCAGCCCCGCGCCAAGGGCACAACATTGCGCTCGGCTTTACACTTAACTTCGCAAATTTAGCAAATTTAACGGATCCATACCTAACGCCCCAGAGCGGCCGCCCCACCCTTCGATCAGAATTCAGCGCAAAATCACCGGGTAAACTGCAACCAAATTTGCACCATCTCAACAGAGGATTGGGTTAATCTAAAGACATGCGACTCTGAGCGATCCCTCAACAGTCGATCGAACCGCCGTCAAGGAGCCTTCGATTAATGGACTATATCGAACAGGTGATAGAAAAGCTGAAACAGTGGGCACAGAAGGTGATCGAAGCGCTGCTTGGCCCACAGGCCCAGCCGGAGGCGGAACCGATCCCCGTGCCTGTGGATGATCGCGCCTATCGCCGCCGCTAATTGGATATTTGTCCTGAGAAGTTAGCGTCAAGCGTTCGTATCTTTCAACAACCGATTTAAACCGACGATTCGCCAAGCAAGGGGACTATCCTCTTGCTTGTGCTTTAAGAAGGGGTTGGGCACGGTCAATTAACCCCATGGGAATGCTAATTTTCTGATCCAAACCATAGTCCCAAGTACGGCAGTCCCAACCACGGCAGTCCCAAGTACGGCAGTCCCAACCACGGCAGTCCCAACCACGGCAGTCCCAACCACGGCAGTCCCAACCATGGCAGTCCCAACCACGGCAGTCCCAACCACGGCAGACAAGGGGCTTAAGCCCCTTGCCCCCCACGATCTCGCCACGGTGGAGTTAGGGGATTGGGGGAGCGAATTCCGATCCGAGGTTGGCGCGACCCCCAGAAAAACTGGGGCTGAAATTTTGCGAGAATGGGCTACTCAGTCCCTTGAATTAGACCGCGAAAGAGCGCCGAAATCCGCGTGAAAATCTTGATTTTGCATGGCCCTAATCTGAATTTGCTGGGGCAACGGGAACCGGGAGTCTATGGAACCCTGACCCTGGCGGCCATTAACGAACGTTTGGAACAGGATGCGGCGGAGCTGCAAGTGGCGATCGACTGTCGCCAGTCCAACCACGAAGGAACCTTAATTGACTGGATCCATGAGGCGCTGGGGCAATTTGACGGTTTGGTGATTAATCCCGGTGGCTACACCCACACCAGCGTGGCCATCCGCGACGCGATCGCCGGGGTGGCCATTCCCACCGTGGAAGTACACCTCAGCAATATCCACAAACGGGAGAGCTTCCGCCACCATTCCTACCTTGCTCCCGTGGCGATCGGGCAAATTTCTGGTTTCGGCCCCGAAAGCTACCGGCTGGGGCTGCGGGCGTTGGTCACCCAGTTGCGATCGAGCGAATGATCCGGCTAGTTTTTGCCAGATTCTTTTACTAGGTTTTGTAGAAAAATTTGCGGAGCCTTAATGGACGTAACTGGACTCGAACCAGTGACCCCCACGATGTCAACGTGGTGCTCTAACCAACTGAGCTATACGTCCGCAACGGGTTATCACCATACCATGATCTCCTGAAAAAACGCAAAGCTTTGACCAAGGTTTTTCAAGGTTTTTTCGCGAGCAGTGCGTTGGGGGCGATCGGGCGGTCTTCAGTGGCTGCCACTTGCCCCCGGGTCTGGCTAGGATAGAGGCGCTTTCCCAAGCGTTGCCTCCCGCTCCCCTGAGGATTTGGATTCGTGGCCAAAATTACCGCTCACCAGTCTTGGCGCAATCTTGATCGACTGGCCCGTTTAGGGCCGATCGGGGGCATGGCTTTGGGGGTCGGCCTGGCGATCGGGTTGCCGTTGGCCCCTGTGGCCCAAGTTTCTGCCGCCCGTCCCAATTTGGATCCGCTGGCACAACTGCGGGCTTTCAACCGTTGCCAAGGCTGCGATCTGCGCTATCGAGACCTCACCAGTTTGAACCTGCAAGATGCGGATCTGCGATCGGCGAATCTCTACGGAGCCAACCTGCGAAACGTCAATCTCCAGCGGGCAAACTTGGCAGAGGCCAATTTAGGCGCAGCCGACTGCACCAGGGCCGATTTTCGGGGAGCGAATTTAGAACGGGCCAATTTGCGGGCCACCAATTTCAGTGCAGCTCAGCTCGATCGAGTGAACTTTGCTCGTTCTAATTTGATGTTCGCGGACTTGCGGGGAGCTAGCTTGGCCAATGCCAACCTCAGGGATGCTCACCTGGTAAATATTCGGAGCGACGGAGCCGAGTTATGTGGGGCAACCCTGCCCAATGGCACGTTGGTGCGGCAACCCTGCGAAGCCCCCAAACCCGAACCCAATAAGTTTTAAGGGGCCGTGGGTCAATCGGTTAATTCGCGCTGACTCGCAAAGCCCACGCAAACGCCACGTAAAACCCACAAAACAGCCCTCAAAGCCGTTTATCAATCATGTCGGCCAGCAAGGCCAAAATGGCCGTTTGGGTGGCAGCCAACAGCAAAATTAGGGTGGTTTCCGTCAGGTCATTGCGCACAAAAATATCTTGCGCCAACGAAACACAAAACCCGATCGCAAAGGCCGCTGAAACGGGCATCAAAATTCGCATCGGCGCAAAATAAAGCCCCGTGCGCAAAATAATTTGCACAAATCGCAAGGTATCCCGAATCGGTTTAATTTTGCTGCGGCCCTGGCGTGGGTGATAGTCGATCGGCTCGTAATGCACCGTATAGCCATTGGTGAGCATGGCCACCGTAATGGTGGTGGTGAAGCTAAAGGTATTGGGCAGAATATTCAAAAATTGATCGACAATTTCCTTCCGGAAAATCCGCAACCCACTGTTCAAATCAGGAATCTTGGTTTTGGTAATCCACTCCGCAAAGCGAACGAGAAACCACTTGGGAATTTTCCGCAAATTGGAATATTGCACATTCTCCCCAGTTCGCGACCCCACAACCATGTCCGCTTCCGCCAGTTGAATTAAATTCACCAAGGCCGGAATCCGTTCATTGGGATAGGTTCCATCCGCATCGGTAATCACAATCAAAGAATATTTGGCGTGACGAATTCCGGTTTTTAAGGCCGCACCATAGCCCCGATTGATGTTGTGATCAATGACCCGAAGACCGGGCAGTTGATGCAAAATTTCACCGGTTCGATCGCTGGAACCATCGTTCACCGCAATGATTTCATAGACACCCGGATAAGCCCTGAGAGTGTCTTGCAAATGTTCAATGGTGGGAGCAACACCCAATTCTTCATTAAAAACCGGCAATACCAAAGAAAAAGCAGGATAGGCTGTTTCCCCAGAGCGATCGCCTGGCTCATTTTGATCCACCAGAGCGGGATGGTTAGCGATGCTTGGGGGATTGCTACTCATGCGAAATAATCGCCTCAAAAAACAGGAAAGTGACGGGAAATTCAGGGAGCGGGGCCCAAGAATGCCGTTAGCACCCGCACACCAAACGCCGTCTACTTTACCATTGGCTTGATCTACCCCAGGGAATTCTAAATGGGGTAGTCATTATCTCCGCAGAGGATCGATCGCCTTATGCCGTTTGGAGCGGTGATGAGGGGGTGATGGGACGGTGATTCGATCGCAAAACTTCGAGAAAACTCGACTGTCGAGCCTTCGTCAAGCCTGCGTAGAACCTTGGTTGCAGAAATTCAGAGATTAAGAGGTTGATCAGTATGCGTAATTTGGCGGCGCGATCGCCCCGTTGGCGACCCCACTGGCCCCCCTTGGGCAGGCTGAAATGGGGACTCTTAACCATGTTGGTCATTGGCCTGGCCGCGATCGGGGGCATCGTCAGTTGGGGAGCCACCCAGCCCAGCCAGGCCGCAACCCCCGGCGGCACGGAACTGGTTTGGTATGGCCAATCGGCCTTCAAGCTCACCACCCCTTCGGGCAAGGTGCTTTGGCTCGATCCCTGGCTGCAAAATCCGGCCAACCCCGAAGGCAAAGCAGTCCTGAACCAGCTCGATCGCGCTGACTTGGTGCTCATCACCCATGGACACAACGACCATGTGGGAGATGCCGTGGCGATCGGCAAAAAAACCGGAGCCCAACTGGTGGCCACCTTTGACCTAGCCAAGGCCCTGGTTTCCGTGTTGGGCTACCCCCAAGAACAAATGCAGTTTCCGGCTCTCGGCAACTTTGGCGGTCAAATTTCCTTGCTGGACGGGGATGTGGAAGTGGCCTTCGTGCCAGCGGTTCATAGTTCCACCGTCAGCACCGATGGCAACCCCCAACCCTTTTATGCAGGTAACCCGGGTGGCTTTTGGATCAAGGTGAAAAACGGCCCCACCCTCTACCACACAGGCGATACAGACCTGTTTGGAGACATGGCCCTCATTCCCAAATTTGGCCCCGTGGATTTGATGTTGACCTGTATTGGCGGCAAGTTCACCATGGGCCCCGATCGCGCCGCTGAAGCGGTGGAACTGGTGCGCCCCAAATTAGTGGTGCCCATGCACTACGGCTTGTTCTCATTGCCGGGTACACCGGAACAGTTTGCCGCAGCCTTGCAATCCAGACGGATCACCACTCCCATGAAGGTGATGAAAATTGGGGTTCCCGAGCAAATCTAGGAACCGCTCTTTAACAACCCAAAAATCAAACTTTACTGGCTTTTTGGGAAATACATGGGCAATCAGTCCCAAAAAATACTGGCAAGTTGATCGAAAATAATCGATCGCCCTGCCAGTGTTTTTCATGATTCACAGTCACGATTGCAACGCCCCGATCGAGTTGGAAACCCAAAATCATGGAACACTTCAACTCAGCAAATTGATTTGGAACTATGCGGGTTCCCCTTCCGAGGAGTCAGGGGCGATCGCGGCAAACTTAGCGAACACTTCCGCCTCCGTCAGGTTCACCGTCTGATTCGCAAAGTCATAGTAATGGGGTTTGCGATCGACAAAAATTTGCTCCGTGAATTCAAAAGGCTGGTCATCAGCAAATAATCCCGCTGGCACAAAATAGTCCTGAGTTGGAACCAGCCGATAAAACAAATGAGTGCCGCATTCACCGCAAAATGCTCGCTCGGCCCAGTCTGACGATCGGTAAACCTTCAGTTTCTCGCTTCCTTCGATTTGCACATCGGAACCGCAAGCAATCCCCAGCGCTGGGCCACCACTCCATCGACGACACATCCCACAGTGACAAGCATCCACGGTGGTTCTGTCGGGAACTTCAATGGTGATCGCCCCACACAGACAGTGACCTTTCATTGATCGCGCCTCCTCCATCAGAGACCATTTGAACGGCCGCAACAGCGGCGGTTACGGCAACCATTGCTTGATTTTAGTACGATAATTCTCAAGGGTCACTATCAAAATGTTGCTGGGGGCGATCGCTTGCCTCGTCCCTTAGTACTGGCCCTGCAATAATCTAGGTTAAAGGTGCTGTCCGATCGCGCCCAAGAACTCTATCGATCGTTCGATGCCCCACTCCAGATCGATCGCACCAACAAAGCCTTCTACCAACCCTAGCGAGCCAACATTATGATGACTGTCAAAGAACGACTCCTCTTGGCGATCGACCAAGCCCCCGAAACCGTCCTAGAGATTGTTTTGATGTTTCTGATGTTTGTTCAGCAACAATTTCAGTCATCACTACAATCCCAAGCGGAGACACCAGAATTTGCTACGGATGAAGCTGCACCATTACCCAGCTTTTTTGCCACCGCCCAGCGCCTAAGTGCAGATCTTCCCGAAGAAGCCTGGAAAGATTGGCCAGCCGATTTTTCCATCAACCTTGATCACTACCTCTATGGCAGCCCGAAGGTCGAGGAATGAAAACCTTCTTTGCTGATACTGGCTATTGGATTGCAACCCTTTATCCACAAGATCCACTACACGACATCGCCAAAGTCGTGAGCCAGCGACTTTTCCCTTTTCGAGTTATCACCACTGATTGGGTACTCAACGAATTACTGAACGCATTTTCCAAAAAAGATCGCCGGGTTCGTCAACTAGCAGCAGCGTTTGTTGAGTCGCTCCAAAGCGATCCCAACGTTGAAATCATTCCAGCAACATCTCAACTCTTTGACCGTGCCCTGAAGCTCTATCGCGATCGCCCCGATTCCGCTTGGAGCCACACCGATTGCATTTCCTTTTGTGTGATGGGCGATCGGCAAATTCGCGAAGCCCTCGCCCACGATCGCCACTTTGAACAAGCCGGTTTTGTTGCCCTGTTGCGCCAAACGAATTGAGGGCGCAGGGTTGCTAGTTCCCACGCCCTCGATCGCTCCTACTTCTTGTCACACTTCTTGTCACGCGATCGCTTCAAGCCAGGAAACACCAACCAGGCGATCGCCGCCGAACCAGCCAACATCGCCGCCACCGGAAAGGTTTGCGACAACGCCGCCAAAGCCGCCGTCACCTCCAACAACAACTTGATGTCTTCGAGGGTTTCCATGGGCTGTCCTCCGAACTCGATATCTCTATCAAACTCGGCCCTTGTCGGAGTTACAGTTGCTGGCTTGTCGGACTTGGGTTGCTGTTTGATGAAACTCAGCGCGGGAACAGATCCAAAACCTGTCCCCGTTCATAAACTGAGTCATTCAGCGCAGTTGGCGATTACAAGCTCGACAGTACCTCGCGGGCCGCGGCTAAAGTCGCTTCAATGTCCTCGTCGGTGTGGGCCAACGACGTGAAGCCCGCCTCAAACTGCGAGGGAGCCAGGTACACACCCCGCTCCAACATGCCCCGGTGGAAACGGCTGAACTTGGTCAGGTCAGCGGCCTTGGCTTCTTCGTAGTTGCGCACGGGGCCCGCCGTGAAGAACATGCCAAACATGCCGCTGATGTGGCCGCCGCAGACTTCGTGACCCGCTTCTCGGGCAATTTCCAGCAAACCGTTAATCAGCTTGCCGGTGATTTGATCGAGATATTCGTAGCTGCCGGGACGACGCAACAGTTCCAGGGTTTTGATGCCAGCGGTCATGGCCAGGGGGTTACCCGACAGGGTTCCCGCTTGGTACATGGGGCCAGCGGGGGCCACCATTTGCATGATGTCGCGACGGCCGCCGTAAGCGCCCACGGGCAACCCACCGCCGATCACCTTGCCGAGGGTGGTCAGGTCGGGAGTGATGCCGAATTTTTCTTGCACGCCACCGTAGGCAATCCGGAAGCCGGTCATCACTTCGTCAAACACCAACAGCGCCCCGTCTTCTTTGGTGATTTCGCGCAGGCCGGCCAGGAAGCCGGGTTCGGGGACGATGAAGCCCGCGTTACCCACGATCGGCTCCAGGATCACACCCGCGATTTCACCGGGATATTCCGCGAACAGGGCCTTGACGGCTTCCAGGTCGTTGTAGGGGGCGGTCAGGGTGTCGGCGGTGACGGTTTTTGGCACGCCGGGGGAGTCGGGCAAGCCGAGGGTAGCCACGCCAGAGCCGGCCTTGACCAAGAACATGTCGCCGTGGCCGTGGTAGCAGCCTTCAAACTTCAGCAGTTTGGTGCGGCCGGTGTAGGCACGCATCAGGCGCTGGACGGCGATGCAGGCTTCGGTGCCGGAGTTGACGAAGCGCACCATTTCGATGCTGGGGACGGCATCGATCACCATCTGGGCCAGCACGTTTTCTAGGTAGCAGGGCGCTCCGAAGCTGGTTCCTTTGTCGATCGCGGCTTTCAGGGCTTCCAACACTTCGGGATGGGCATGGCCACAGATGGCGGGGCCCCAAGTGCCCACGTAGTCGATGTAGCGGTTGTTGTCCACATCCCAGGCATAGGCTCCTTGGACGCGATCGAACACGATCGGCTGACCACCCACGGACTTAAACGCACGCACGGGCGAGTTCACGCCACCGGGCATCAGCGTTTGGGCAGCGGCAAAAATTTCTTCTGAACGGGTGGTGTTAAGGGCAGTGGCAACCACAGCGAGCGTCTCCTTAGTTGGGTGTAATGGTTGGTTGTGATGGGGTTGGCGAATATCAAACCATTTTTACAACCCTAAAATTTTAAAATGAGAGGGGCGATCGCTGTCAGAAGTGGTAATATAGCCAAGCAATGTTGAGTGGCACTTGTGCGGCCGCTGGCGTAGCCGACCCTGGATGCGTAGCTCAGTTGGATAGAGCATCAGATTCCGGTTCTGAGGGTCGGGGGTTCGAGTCCCTCCGCATCCGTTCCCATTGATTCTGTTGATCCTGGACAAATGGTGATCGCATAAAATGGCGATCACGGGCTGGTTTTGGTGTTGTTCAACCGGCCCTAGAGTTTACTGTGGCCACTGACGCATCGCCTTCTCATCCGTCTAATTTGCCGTCCCCATCGGAAGCTGGGGCTAATGCTGGTTCTGGGTCTGAGTCTTCACCCCAAACAGAAGCTGCGGCCACCCCGCCGGCCCCGGCCAATGCGGTGGCCATTCGCGACATGACGATCGATGACCTCGCTCCGGTCTTTCACCTGGGCGAACAGCTTTTTCAAAATGAGTTGTATCCCACGCTGTACCGCACTTGGGATGAGTGGGAGGTCTCGGGCCTCTACAACACGGATCCGGAATATTGCCTGATTGCGGAAGTGGAAGGCGAGTTTGCGGGGTTTGTGTTGGGGACGGTGATTGAAAAGCAGATGACCTACGGCTACATCAATTGGCTCGGGGTTGATCACCGATTCCAGCGCCGGGGCGTGGCCGACTCCTTGGTCGATCGATTTGTGGAGCGCACGATCCACCAAGGGGCCCGCAGCCTATTCATTGACACGGATCCTGCCAATGAACCGGCGGTGAAGTTTTTTACCCGCAAGGGCTTTGACAATGTGCGCCGCCACGTTTATATGTCGCTCGATTTGGGACAACATCCCTACTTTGGCCGGCTAATTGACTATGAACAAGACCAGGTGGAGCGGGCTGCCCGCAAGCATCGCCGCCGCGCCAAGGGATAGGTTGTGCAGTTGATCCCTTGATCCCCAAGCCTGCCCTCTGGCGATCGTGGCGTGCGATCGTGGACTTTGATCGCGGACTGAACTGGTGAGAAACAAGGGTCTTCAGCCCCTAATTTGCCCATGAAGTTTTTGCCCCTGCGCACCAAAATTGTCCTTGCTGTGATGGCTAGTGGTTGGGTGGGGGCGGCGCTGGTCGGTCACTTAACCCTGGAAATGATGCGGGCTTCCTTTTCGCCAGCCACCGTGCAGGGACACCAGGAAAAATATCGATCGCATGTGTTGGCCTATTACCAATCGGCTGGATCTTGGGATGCGGCCAAGCAGCGGGAAGATTTAGGCCACTTCATCCAGCGCCGGCGGGCAGAACTAGCCCGTAGTCACAGCGCTGACCTGCCTAGGGATCCCCGCCCGATCGATTGCCCTGTTGAAAGCTGGCTTCAGCGGCTCAAAGCCTGGTTAGGCCCCCTGGTGATGTTTGGGCGGCCCTCCCCACCTCCCATGGCTCAGGGGCCTTTGGGCACATTGTCCTGTCATGCGGAAGTTGCTTGGCCGTCCGATCGCCCAGCACTTCAGGAAGATCCGGCGATGGCTCCTGGTTGGTTTTTGCCCCCCAACCCAGGACAACCCAGGGCAGGCCGACCGCTTTTTTCCGTGGTGGACTCAGAAGGCAACTATATCTTGCCCTCTGAGCGGGCGGCGCGGGGCGATCGCGTCCCATTTTTCGACTTGCAACGTTGGTGGTCTCAAGCATGGTCGCAGCGAATTTCTGAGCTGCAATTGAAGGAGCAAACCATTGGCTTCATTGTGTTTGAAAATGACTCGGAAGTAGATGATAGCTTCCTGGCCTATGAACAAAGTGTGCGAGTTAGTTTTCTGTTGGCTTTTTTGGTCACAACGCTTCCCATTGGCATGATGGGTTATTTTTTGGGAAACACGATCGCCAAGCCCTTGGAGCAATTAACAGAAGCTATCCGTCTAATGAAGCGAGGTGATTTAGACCGCGCGATCGAGGTTAAGGCCAATGGTGAAATTGGCCAATTGGCGACTGAGTTTGTGGCCATGCGATCCCAACGGCAATTGGCAGAGCAAAAATTAGCCCGCCAAAAACAGCAAGCCGAAGCAGCCAAGCACCAGGCAGAATTAGCCAATCAGGCTAAGAGTGAATTCTTGTCGAATATGAGCCATGAGTTGCGAACGCCGCTGAATGCTGTCATTGGATTTTCACAACTGATGAAGCGCGATATTGGCCTAACCGAGGATCAAAAAACTAACCTGGCCGTGATTCAGATGAGCGGCGAGCATTTATTGAGACTTATTGATAATTTCCTGTCGATGGCCAAGATTGAAGCGGGCAAGGCGGAACTCGTTACACAGTCGATCGAGGTGCGATCGCTCTTTAAAGAAGTCGTGGCTATGTTCGAGTTGGCTGCCCATCAGAAGGGATTGCGCCTCGATTTTGAACTGGATTCAGCCTTGCCTGCCTATGTGGTGATGGATGATGGAAAATTGCGCCAAGTGTTGGTCAATCTATTAGGCAATGCTATTAAGTTCACGCCGGAAGGGGGCATTTCGGTGCAAGTGCGATATGCACCACCCGATCGCCTGATGGTGGAGGTGATTGATTCCGGGGTGGGCATTGAACCGACTGAGTTACCCAAGTTATTTCAGTCTTTTGAGCAAACCGCATCGGGGCGATCGAGCCGTGTGGGAACCGGATTGGGCTTAGCCCTCAGTCGCTCTTTTATACAACTCATGGGGGGCGAAATTACGGTCAGAAGCCAGCCCAATCAGGGAACTGCTTTTCATTTTTGGATCAGTGCGCCCATTGGAGAGCCGAACAGCGCCAACCCCGATCCCCGGCAAATTATTGGGTTAGCGCCCGATTCCCCAATTCCCCGCATTTTGATTGCTGACGATCGCCCGGAAAATTGCACCCTTTTGAGTCAACTGCTCAAGCACGTGGGGTTTGCTGTCCGGGAAGTGCATGACGGCTATCAGGCGATCGAGGAGTGGTCTAAATGGCAGCCCCACCTGATTTGGATGGATTTACGAATGCCACAACTTGATGGCATTTCGGCCATGAGACAAATTAAGAAACTAGCCCATTCAAAACAGCAGTTTGTGGCTATTTTAGCCCTGACGGCCAGTGCTTTTCAGGAAGATGAAGAGCAGGTTTTAGCAACCGGTTTTGATGGATTTGTGCGCAAACCCTTCCGAGAGCAAACGATTCTGGATGCGATCGCCTATCATCTCCAAGTTCGCTATCTGTATGCCAACTTATCCACCGGTTTGGAAAGCGAGATCAGCAGCAGCTTCAGCGGACGATCGCCCGTCACCAGCCCTGAACTAACGGATCGCGTGAGTCAAAAACTACGAAATTTGCCAGAACTTTGGCGCAGGCAAATGCTGAAAGCAGCCCAGGAAGCGGACTTTTTTGAACTGGAATATTTGATTCATCAACTACCCCCAGAAGAGACATTAATCATTGCTCAACTGAATCGTATTTTACATGATTATGACTATGATCAACTACAGTCATTATTGAGTATAAATCTGACATGAAACTGTCATAGAATTTGATGGATATTTGATTGGTATTTACAATTAGCGCTCAGCGAATTTTTTAAGTATTGTGCTTGTATTTTGCTCCTTCGCTGCATTGGCAATTAGTATAAATTCACGAATTTCATGATGCGAGTTTCACAATTTGTGAATTAAATTTGCAAATTTTCAGAAACTCAAGACCACAATCTTCAGGATGCAGAGCCGATGAACTATTCAATGATCGATCGTGTCCCCCCACAAGATGGCCAGCATGAAGCCATCCATGAGCTGGCGCAACCGCCCTGCACAATCCCGACAGTGCAAGGCAATATCTTGTTGGTGGATGATAATTTGGTGAACCTGCGAGTCTTGAGCCAGTTGCTGGTGCGGGAGGGTCACAAGGTGCGGCCGGTCAACAGCGGAGAACAGGCACTGAAGGCGATCGCGGCCCATCGCCCAGATCTGATCTTGTTGGATATTCGGATGCCGAATCTAGATGGTTATGAAGTTTGTCAACGCTTGAAGGCTGATCGTCGATCGCAGTCTATTCCGATCATTTTTATCAGCGCGGCCAACGCCGTTCATGACAAGGTTAAGGGGTTTGAGGTGGGCGGTGTGGACTATATCGCCAAGCCCTTTCAAGAGTTGGAAGTGTTGGCAAGGGTCAACACCCATTTACAGATTTATCGACTGCAACAGGCCCTGAATCAAAAGATCTCGGATCTGGAAAAGGCAAACGCCAAGATCACGGAATTGAGCATTCGAGATGAGCTGACGGGACTGTTTAATCGCCGTCACTTTAATGGGCAAATGAGCCAATTATTTGAGCAGGCTCAGCGCTATCGTTCTCCCTTGAGCGTGGCGATCGGGGATGTGGATTTCTTTAAGCGAATCAATGATCGGTTTTCACACGCGGTGGGCGATCGGGTCTTGAAAGGTGTGGCGCAAATTCTGCAAAAAAATCTGCGATCGAGTGATCTTTGTGCTCGCTATGGGGGCGAAGAATTTGTGATTGCACTGCCGGGCATAGGCTCAGGGGATGCGGTGGCGGCTTGCAACAAAGTTCGTCAGGCGATCGAGCAAGCGCCTTGGCCCAAAATTCACCCAGAACTCAGCGTCACCCTCAGCATTGGTGTTTCTGACCATTTAGCCTTGGGAGATTATGAGGCAATGATTGCAGAGGCCGATCGCTATCTCTATGCCGCCAAACATGGGGGACGGAACCGGGTTTGCGCCGCTTCTTAATGTTTCGTTGAGGCCAAGGCGGTAGGATGATCGTTTTGGATTGCAGCCCCGTTTTTTCGATCGCGCGCGATCGCCCCCTGGGCCGAAGGATGCTGGGCTTGAATCATCCTCAGTCAACGCTGGGGCAGCGCGATCGACCCTTGGACGCAAATTCCGGGGCTGCTGGTTGTGTCGCACTCTTTTGTTGAAAGGCAAGTAACCTATGGGCCCCGTCAGTCAGTTCATCAAACACCACTACCGCCACTTCAACGCAGCGGCCTTGGTGGATGCCGCTGAAGCATTTAAGGTGCATGTGGAAGCCGGAAATCCGATGTTGCTGGCCATGGCCGGAGCCATGAGCACGGCAGAATTGGGCCTGTCGCTGGCGGAAATGATTCGCCAAGGCAAAATCAACGCGATTTCTTGCACGGGGGCCAACCTGGAAGAAGACATCTTTAACCTGGTGGCCCATGATTACTATGTGCGGATTCCGAACTATCGGGACTTGACCCCAGAAGATGAACAAAAACTGCTGGACAAGCATCTGAACCGGGTCACCGATACCTGTATTCCGGAAGAGGAAGCCATTCGCCGCATGGAAAAGGCCGTGCTGGATGTGTGGAAAGCGGCCGATGCGGCTGGGCAACGGAAGTTCCCCCACGAATTCTTCTACGAAGTGCTGCTGAATGGCTCCTTGAAGGAGTATTACCAAATCGATCCGAAGAATTCCTGGATGTTGGCGGCGGCTGAACGGAATTTGCCGATCTTTGTGCCCGGCTGGGAAGATTCGACCCTGGGGAACATTTTTGCGGCTCGCTGCATTGAGGGCGACATCAAAAATGTCCACACGGTACGCACGGGCATTGAATACATGATGGCCCTGGCGGACTATTACACGAAGGTTTCGATCGAAAGCGGCCAGTCGATCGGGTTCTTCCAAATTGCGGGCGGCATTGCGGGCGACTTCCCCATTTGCGTTGTGCCCATGTTGCAGCAAGACCTGCTGCGGGAAACGCCGCTGTGGGGCTATTTCTGCCAAATCAGCGATTCCACCACCAGCTATGGTTCCTATTCGGGAGCCGTGCCCAACGAGAAAATTACTTGGGGCAAACTGTCGATCGACACGCCCCGGTTTGTGATTGAAAGTGACGCAACGATCGTGGCTCCGTTGGTGTTTGCCTACGTGTTGGGCTGGTAACGAGGCGGCGATCCGTTGCCGAATCGATCGCGCTCAAGGTCGATCAATCAAGATCGATCGATGTAGCTCCCAGTCGCTAGGTTGAGTCCTGCTCCGCTGTTTTGGGTTGGCAATCATTACACCCAGGACAGCGAGGCGGGCCAACCATGCCCAATCGAAGGTATTAAAACTCCAAAATTGCCCATCTCCAATCGATCGGGCGATCGGCGGTAGGATGATTGGGATTTAGCGGCAACCTTGGGCCCCAGCGGCTCCGCATTGCCCTGTACCTGGACTTCACCCCCATCCTTAGACCATGCCCGACATTGTTGACATTGCCATTAATGCCGGTTCCTTTGAAACCCTCGTAACCGCCGTCAAGGTGGCTGGATTGGTCGAAGCCCTGAAAAGTCCAGGCCCCTTCACCGTGTTTGCGCCCAACGACCAGGCCTTTGCTCAGCTCCCACCCGGCACGGTGCAAACCCTGGTGCAAAACCCCCCACAACTGGCTCGCATCCTGAAATATCACGTGGTGGCTGGTAGATACACCCAAGCGGATTTGGCCCAGGTGACCCAACTGGAATCGCTCGAAGGTGCTCCAATTCCAGTACGGGTTGGTAAAAACTTTGAGGTGAAAAATGCCACGGTGGTGGCGGCCGACATCGAGGCAGCCAATGGCGTGATCCACGTGCTCGATCGGGTAATTCTGATGGGTTAATGGGTTAGGGAGCCAATGGGTTGATCAACGGCAAAAGCACGGTTTTCAGATTTCAGAACCGGCCGGCAAGGGGCTGCCCCGCTCCCCAAAATTCAGTTGAGTTCAAGTTGGGTCCATCAAATTGAGTCAAATTCGATCCAACTTTTCAATCCAGCTTGAGGAAGCCCAACTCAAGCTTGCGATTGTTTGCAACTCTTTACATTTCTTCAAAATTCCGAATAGGGGACTGCTTTCGCCAAGCTTTCCCCAAACCTGCTTTTTGAATCGTGCTTCGCAAGGGGCGTTCCGCGCTCAGCGTAGGATTTAGCGCGATCGCTCTGGTTCCTGTTCCGCGTCAGCCCACCGGTAAGATCAGTCAGCTCACCGTGAACTGAGTGTTGATCAGTACATAGCTGGTTTGGGGGAATGCCATACACTGAGAGACAGTTTGTTAACTGTCTAGACGGACTCGGCTTCCAGGGGCATCTATTGACTGAAGGGGAATTCGCTTCCGTCCTCGCCTGGTGTTGAGTTTGCGGTTCGCAGGGCACAGCTATGGTCACGATCAATCCAGACCATGGCCCAACCGAAGCCGCGATCGGAACATGGTTCACTACTTTTTCCCGAGTATCGTTTTCAATAGAGTCTCAGGGGTAGGGAACAGCAGCCGCGAGGACAGATAACATCCAGCCCTTGTAGGTCGCTACTGCTTTTGCTTGTATCAGTCTCATAAGGGGTAGTTCTTATGGTGCCCAATCGCATGCTCTCCCGATTCTTTGTTTCCTCGGTTTTGACGGCCGGGGCGATCGCCCTTTCAAGTTTCGCCGCTTCGGCAGGAATGCCTTTGGTTAACGGTCAAGCTGGCTCAGAAGGGCCCGCCGTTAGCTTTAATTCGCTCCCGAGCCAAGAAGCTGGGTTCGCTCCCCGGGGTAACCGCACCCTTCGCCACACGGTCAGTGGAGGCCGGCGCGGTGCTTGTGGTTCCTCGGCCTTGGCCCTCATGCCCTTAGTTCCAGGCCAACAGGGTGCGCTGACGGCCAGTGCTCATCCTTCGCTGTGGGTCTATGTGCCCGCTGGGATGGGCAGCACAGCTCGTTTCCGGTTGACGGACGCAACGGAAGCCGACTTGGACGAGCAAACCATCGCCCTTCCCCAGGAAGGCGGCCTGGTGCAGGTGAAGCTGCGGGATAAGGGCCAAGGCCTGACCGCTGGCAAAGCCTATCAGTGGTACGTTTCGGTAGCTTGCGAAACGGCCAACGGCGAAGAACCGCGCAACACCTTCGCTAGCGGCTGGATTCAACGGGTGGAAGCCAGCTCTGCGGTGGCGGAAGCAACGGCAGCTCCCGATCGACTGGCGGCGGCGGCGGCCTATGCTCGTGCGGGCATTTGGTACGACGCGGTGAGCAGCGTGATTGAAGCCGATCGATCGGGCGATCGAGCGGCCGCTTGGCAAGCGCTGGCCACTTCGGCGGGTTTGGATCGATCGCTGATGGCCATTAACCTGCCCAGCAACTAGACCAGCAACCGGCCCCGCAACTCGTCAGATTGCCCGGTGGCAATCCTCAAGACAGTGCGTAGGCTATGATGCCTGTCGAGTCAGAATCAGGATTGAGTGTAAGCTCAATCCTGATTTTGGTTTTTAGGGCTTGTTTCTTGGAGTTGGTTGATGAACTACCTAATTGCTGTCTTTGCCGATCGCATGGGCGTGGAAGCGGCTTACACGGCCCTGGAAGCGGCAGGCTTTGACCTCAAGCAAATGGCCATTTTGGGCAAGGGCTACAAAACCGCCGATGAATTTGGATTCATTGACCCCAGCCAGCAAGCTCGTCGCCAAATTAAGATGATGGCTTTTTGGACGATTCCCTTTGGCTTTGTGGCCGGCGTGGGATTCAGCCTGGCGACGGGGTTGCAAACCTTCACGGAATGGGCCGGCCCGGTAGGCAACCACTTGGTGGGTGGCCTGTTGGGGGCGATCGGGGGAGCCATGGGCAGCGTGACCGTTGGGGGCGGCCTGGGCCTGACGGGAGGTAACGGCGATGTGCTGGCCTATCGCAATCGACTTGACCAAGATCAATACCTATTGGTGATCAAAAATCTTGATCCGATGCAAACCCGCCAAGCAAATGATTTAATTCGGCTGCAAAACCCGGAAACCGTACAGGGCTATACCGATTCTGGGGCCGTTTAAACGCACAATCCATCCGGGATTTCATGCACCATGTTGGCTCCTTGGGGGGAAACTGCCCACCCCCAGACCCAAACAGGATTCAGGTTTCCCTTCCCTCATCAACAACCCACCCGCTGGCGAGCTGGCGGGATGAGGATGGGTTTCTACAGCCCCGCCTTCCTATAATCTAGGGAGCATGACCAACCTTACCGAGCCAGCCGATCGCTCTATGAGTTCGACCATCCATTCGCTCGATCGAGAAGTTGCCGCAGCCTCGGCATCAGACTTGTTTTTGCGGCATCGTCTCAAGGTGATGGAAGACCTGTGGCGGCAGGTGTTGCAACAGGAGTGCGGTCAGGAATTGGTATCCCTGCTAGATCGACTGTTGGATCTCTGCGCGCCGGACGGCCAAGCCGCTGATTTTTGCGAAGCTGATGTTTTGAAGCTGGTTGAAAACCTAGACCTTAATTCGGCAATTCGGGCTGCGCGTGCCTTTGCCCTTTATTTTCAACTGATTAATATCGTTGAGCAACATTACGAACAACGCGATCAACAACGGCAATACGAAACCGCCAGCAGTCAACCCATTTCGACGAAGCTTTTTAGCAACCATAGCCCCTTTGACAATCCTGAATCGAAGGGCGGAATTGAAGCAAAGGTGCTGGAGCGAAGCATTCCTAAACCGGATCAGATTCCGGATAATTGCGGGACGTTCTATTGGCTATTTCCCTATTTGCAGCAACTGAATGTGCCACCTCGGCAAATTCAAAAGTTAATTGATCAATTGGATATTCAGTTGGTCTTTACGGCTCACCCAACGGAAATTGTGCGCCACACGATTCGCGACAAACAGCGGCGGTTGGTGAAAATTTTGCGGGAGCTGGATTTGGTGGAGGAAGATTTGCGCGATCGGGGATTAAGCACCTCGATCGAGGCCCAAACTTTGCGCCAAAAACTCACAGAAGAAATTCGCCTTTGGTGGCGCACCGATGAATTACACCAATTCAAGCCAACGGTGCTCGATGAGGTGGACTACGCCTTGCACTATTTTGAAGAAGTGCTGTTTGAGGTGATTCCCCAGCTCTATCACCGGTTCGATCGGGCCTTGAAGTCGTCATTTCCGGGCCTGACTCCGCCCCGTTTCGATTTTTGTCGGTTTGGATCTTGGGTGGGTTCCGATCGCGATGGCAACCCTTCCGTCACGCCAGAAGTGACCTGGAAAACCGCTTGCTATCAGCGCAACTTGGTGCTGAAAAAATATCTGCAATCGGTGAAAAGTCTCAGCAGTTTGTTGAGCCTTTCTTTGCACTGGAGCGATGTGCTGCCGGAGCTGCTGGAATCCTTGGAACAGGAGCAGGCTCGACTGCCGGATATTTACGAAAAATATGCGGTGCGTTTCCGCCAAGAACCCTATCGCCTGAAGCTGGCTTACATTGAACAGCGGTTGATGAACACCCTGGCGCGATCGAACCGGCTCTATGAAGGAGATGAATTGCACTCGGATATGTTGGAAAACAATCCGGTCAGCATCTATCGATCGGGGACGGAATTTTTGGCGGAATTGAATCTCATTCGGCGCAGTTTGCAACAAACGGGCTTAGTTTGCTCGGATTTGGAAGATCTGATCTGTCGGGTGGAAATTTTTGGGTTTAGTTTGGCCCATTTGGATATTCGCCAAGAGAGCAGCCGTCACTCGGCTGCGATCGATGAAATCACGGAATATTTGCAACTGTTGCCCAAGCCCTATCGGGAAATGGACGAGGCAGAACGAACGGCCTGGCTGGTGCAAGAATTAAGCACCCGTCGTCCTTTGATTCCGGCGGAGTTGCCCTTTTCCGACAAAACCCGCGAGGCGATCGAAACCCTGCGGGTGGTGCGACAGCTACAGCACGAGTTTGGCCCCGGAGTCTGCCAAACCTACATCATCAGCATGAGCCACAACGCCAGCGATCTGCTGGAGGTGTTGTTGCTGGCCAAGGAAGCGGGCCTCTATGACCCCGCCACCGGATCAGGAACCCTGCGCGTTGTGCCGCTGTTTGAGACGGTGGAAGATTTGAAATGTGCGCCGTCGGTGATGGAGGGGCTGTTCTCCATGCGGCTCTACCGCGCATTGTTGGCAGGGGGCTACGATCGCCTCGATGCTGTTTTGGAAGCGGCCACCGAAGGGCAAACGGGCGCAGAATTCGCCAAAATGCGCCCCCACACCCCCACCAGCAATCAGCAAGAGGTGATGCTCGGTTATTCGGACAGTAACAAGGATTCGGGCTTCCTCAGCAGTAATTGGGAAATTCACAAGGCCCAAAAGGCGCTGCAAGGGGTGGCCGATCGCTTTGGGGTGGCCCTCAAGATTTTCCATGGGCGGGGTGGATCCGTGGGGCGTGGCGGTGGCCCAGCTTACGAAGCTATCTTGGCCCAACCGGGCCGCAGTATCCAAGGCCGGATCAAAATCACGGAGCAAGGGGAAGTACTGGCTTCCAAATATTCCTTGCCCGAGTTGGCGCTCTATAACCTGGAGAAGGTGGCCGCCGCCACGATTCAATCAAGCCTGCTGGGCACGGGGTTTGATGACATCGAGGCTTGGAATGAGATTGTGGAGTCCCTGTCGGCGCGATCGCGGGAACATTACCGATCGCTGATTTACGAACAACCGGATTTCATTGACTTTTTCCATGAGGTCACCCCGATCGAGGAAATTAGTCAATTGCAAATCTCTTCGCGGCCGGCCCGCCGGGGCGGCAAGAAAGATCTCAGCAGCCTGCGGGCCATTCCCTGGGTGTTTAGCTGGACCCAAAGCCGCTTCCTGTTGCCCGCTTGGTATGGGGTGGGCACGGCCCTGCAAGACTTTGTGGATCAGGAGCCGGAAGAACACCTGAAGCTGCTGCAATATTTCTACTTCAAGTGGCCGTTCTTCAAGATGGCAATCTCGAAGGTGGAAATGACCCTGGCGAAGGTGGATCTGCAAATTGCCCGCCACTACACCAATGAGTTGACTCAGCCGGCCAACCGAGACCGGTTTGAGGCGCTGTTTGAGCAAATTGCCCATGAGTACATGACGACTCGGGATCTGGTGCTGAAAATTACGGGCCACGATCGCCTGTTGGATGGAGACCCGGCATTGCAGCGATCGGTGCAGTTGCGCAACGGCACAATCGTGCCCCTCGGTTTCCTGCAAGCGTCGTTGCTCAAGCGGTTACGCCAACACAAACAACAGTCAGCGACTGGCATGGCGCGATCGCGCTATAGCCGCAGCGAGCTGTTGCGCGGGGCCCTGCTGACCATTAACGGAATTGCGGCCGGAATGCGGAACACCGGCTGATCGCGGTGGCTCACTGGGGTGCTGGTCCCGATGTGTCTTGGTGTAATGGGGGCTGAATGGAGGGGCGATCGACCGACGGGGCGATCGCCCTTTTGGTGTCTGAAGGCGGGCTGGAACCTGGACTAGGCCACAAGCGATCGAGAAACTAGATACAATCCTTCATAAATCTTGAACACCACCGCGATCGCATCCTATGGCTGCCAACGTTGAAATTTATCTCTGGACAACTTGCCCCTTTTGCATTCGGGCCAAGCGATTGCTCGACCGCAAAGGTGTGAAATATACGGAATATGTCCTAGATGGCGATGAGCCAGGGCGGGCCAAGATGGCGGAACGGGCCAATGGTCGGCGATCGGTTCCCCAAATTTTTATCAATAACCAGCATGTGGGCGGCTGTGATGATATCCACGCCCTGGAGCAGGAAGGCAAGCTAGATGAGTTGCTGGCTGCTTCTTAAGGTTGGCCGCAGAGCAGATCTAACTCAACTGGTTATCCCTTAGCGCTAGGGGCCTTGGCTTTGGTGTTCAGGGCCCTTTGCAATAGCTCGGGAATTTTGGAGGGACGATCGGCCACTCTCACCTTGGCAGCCTTGAGGGCGGCGACCTTGGTAGCCACATCGGTTTTGCCCCGTTTGCCCAACTCCGTGCGCGAGGCCACGATCTGGTTGGCATGGCCGATCGAGCGGTTCACGGGGGCAAAGTGTCCGGCAATGTAGGCAATGACGGGTTTATCGATCGTTTCGGCAATGTAACGCGCGGCCCGCAGTTCCCCATCGCCGCTGACTTCGCCCAGCAGCACGATGGCCTCGGTGCGATCGTCCTCATCCAGCATTTGCAGCCACTGTAGCAACGACGATCCCACCACGCGATCGGCCCCAATGCAAGCGGCGATCGATTGGCCAAACCCAGCCCGCGTCAGTTGCAGCGCCACCTCATAGGCCAGGGTGCTGCATCGGCTGACAATCCCGATCGACCCCGGTTGATAGCATTCGGCCGGGTGCATTCCCAACAACACCTGTCCCGGCACAATAATTCCCGGGCAATTGGGGCCGAGCACCAACGTATCGGTGGCCTCTGCCCGTCGCACCAGGCGCACCATATCCAACGGCGGCACACCGGCCGACACCATCACCACCTGGCGAATGCCGGCCGCGATCGCCTCCAAGGCCGCATCCACCGCCGCATAGGCTGGCGAAAAAACAATCACCACATCGATCGGCCCCACCGTGGCGATCGCCTCTTCTACCAAATCAAAAACGGGAATTTCATTGATCGATCGGCCCCCTTCGCCGGGGCTGACACCCGCCAGCACCTGTGTGCCATAGTCCCGCATCAGTGGCACATGGGCGATCGCCAGCGGTTCGGCAATCCCGCAAATCAAAACCTTGGTGTTGGGTGTCAGTCTCATCCACAAAGCTCCCTGACGCTCCTGATGATTCGTTGATTCAATCCCACAAGACTGGCACAAAAATAGCGAGATGCTAAAACCAGATGCTAACCGGGAGCGGCCTTGGCGGTTCCCCGGCGGCTGGTTCCATTATTGGCTGATTCCTCCAAATCATCGGTTAAATCTGCCTCTAAGTCTTCTGAATCGTCCTCGGCTTCCAAGAGTCGTTGCTTGCGATCGGCGCGATCGATCTCGGGCAATCGCAACAGCACCCCGACTGCATACCAGTAATAAACCGCCACTGGATCCACATCCAACGGGTAGTAATAGGTTTGATAACTGATGAACAGCACAAACACCCAATAGCTGGCTCCGATGCCGCGCAGATTTTTTTCCTTGACCGATCGATAGGCCTTAAACGTGGTGATGGTAATCACCGTGACGAAGGCCAAAAACGCCGCGATGCCCGGAAAACCCACCTCCCACATCACCTTGGGAAACCAGGTTTCAATCAAGGTTGTGCGACCAAAAACCCGCGCTGAATTAGTGGCTCGGCCTAAGCCCGCTCCAAAGGGATTGTTTTGGGCTTTTTTAAGCACAAATCCAAACTGTTCCCCAATGAATTCATCGGCCGGAGAAGCGGCCCAACGACTGGTGAAACTATCAATCCGCTCTTGCAACACATCAGGGAATAAAACCGCAGCTCCACCCAACAGCAACACCAAACCGAGGGCGATCGGCAAAAAGCGTTTTAAGTTGGTGACTTGCCCCGTTAAAACCAACAGAATCACCGTCACCACTGGCACGAGCGCCAAGGCAATTCGCTGGCCTGAAATCACCGCATTCATGAAGATGCCACCCATGGCTCCCAAGCCAATCAACCGCCACAGGGGAGATGGGTCATTAAAAGCCGTCGTATAGGTAAAAAAGGCATTGGAAATTAGGAACCAAGCCCACTGCCAAGGAGCCACAAAGGTTCCCGGTAGTCGCACCATGTTTTGCGACGGACTCCACACCAAGGAGCCACCCACAAAACAACGAGCATCGATCGAAGCCTTAAACAATCCCGATCCTTCCAAGTGGTCAGTGCCCGCACAGCGCCCCGTCAGCAGAAAGTAATATTGCACATAGGCTAATGCACAACAAACAATGGCCAGAACTGATGTAATTCGCGTGGCAAAGAGCAATTCTTTTTTGCTACGAATCAGGTGATAGGTGCAGAAAATAATGGGAATATAACCCATGAAAACCTTGAAGCCCAAAATTCCCAAGGCCAGGGGAGATTTGTCATCGGGGAAGGGCTTTTTAAGCTGCTGCATTCCATTCACAGACAGCAGCGTCATCACGGAGCAAGTTAACAGAATCAGGAGCGTGGGTTGCAGGGCTTTGGAGGCCCAAAACGGGATTCGCATTTGCCGACACGATCGCCAAATGCCAATCAAAGCAGGTAAATAAATGCCGTCTTTGGCCAATTGCAACACCACACTGCCACCCAAGGCGTAGGTAACCGTGCCGCTGAGGGGCAAATACATTAAAAAGCCCCAAAAAGCCTGGCGCGGATATTTCAAAGATAGGGACAAAACCGGAATGGCCGCACCGGCCACTACGCCCATTTTGGGATCAACGGCAACGGCGGCGATCGCCCCTAAAATCACCCCCACAATGAGGGACGGCGTGAGGGATTGAATAAAGGCTTGGCGAGCTTTGGCTTGTTCCCGCTGGCGCTTTTTCAGCTCCTTGGGATCAACCTTAACCTTGGTGTTTTTTCGCTTCTGATTGCGTTTTTTCTTGGTTTTGGTGTTGCGTTTTTTGGCTTTTGTGGGGCGGGCTTTGGCTTTGCGAGCGACGGCCATAGACGGGGGTGGGGAGAGTGAGGGGCGGCGGCGTAGGTTGCGGACGGGGCGGCGAACTGGCCCGATCGACTAGGAATCGACTAGGAATCGTTTGCCATTGTATTTCGCGAATTCCGGGATGGTTTCGGGGCAGTCCCGATCGCCCGCGGCCGGTTTGAGGTGTTTGGGTCTCTTGGGTTGCCCAGTTGTTCAATGGCCTGGTTCACTGGATTTGTTCGCATTGAGTCGATCGCCCAATCGATCGCCCAATCGATCGCCAGGTTGGTGAACTTGCCCGATCGATTACTTCATCGACAATTCAAGTTCTTTGCAATTTCCTCCCGCTCGCCATGTCTTCCCCTTCCCTGCCGCCGCCGGCCGTTTCTGAGTTGCCCTCGGTGCGTTTTTTGCAGCAGCCCACCTCCCAAGCTTGGGTGAACCAGGCGATCGCCCATTTGGATGAAGTGTTAATTGACCATGCCCACTGCGAGCGGAAGGCGGCCGGGGTGGCCTTGCAACTGATGGGCCAATACCCCACAAAAACGCTGCTGGTGCGCAAGCTCACCGCGATTGCCCAGGAAGAGCTGGAGCATTTTGAGCAGGTGAACCAATGGCTCGATCGCCTGGGAATTGCCCCTCGGGCCTTGGCAGCTCCGCCCTATGGGGCCACCCTGCGATCGCAAATTCGCCGCCAGGAACCCGGTCGCCTGCTGGATTCCCTGCTGGTGGCGGGGCTAATCGAAGCCCGCAGCCATGAACGACTGGGCCTGTTGGCGCAACATTGCCCTAACCCGAAGTTGGCGGCCTTCTATCGCAGCCTAATGGCTTCCGAGGCTCGACATTACGGGATTTATTGGGTTTTGGCGGATACCTACTACGATCGCCCGGTGGTGATGGAACGGCTGGCGGAGTTGGCGGCGATCGAAAGCAATGTTTTGGCGACGCTGCATCCCCAAGCACGGGTTCACAGCTAAGGCGAGTTTTTAGATCCCTGCGATCGACCTGCGATCGGCCAAAAATCCTTGAAACCCTTATTTTGGAAGGATATCTGAAGCATGTCTTTTGGTAGAGGGCAATCATGAGCAGTCGTGGGGGCAAGGGGCTTAAGCCCCTTGTCTGTGTCAGTTGATGAGACCCGCAAGGTCACCTTACCTACGATGGCTTGAACGGGAAAATCAGCTATGTTAAGGGGCCAGAGAAGAGCCGGAATCATCACCATGAGCCAAATCACGAATTCCCTGGATCCCCAGTCGATCGACTGTAAAACCGCCTGTGTCAATGGTTGTGTTTTGGGTGACCAATGCCCAAATCAGGAATTTGCCAAGGCTGCAACCCAATTTATTTGGGATACGCCGCTGGACAAGCTAAACGAAATTGCGGCCGCCCGATTCACTAAGCCCTTTGAATCGCAACTGCAACCGATCGACCTGAATCAAATCGACCTAGAGCAAATGGATTCAGAATCCTAGGGACGATCACCCAGCCGTTGTCTAGCGATCGCCCAGCCGTTGTCTGGTGACTGCCTGGCGATCGTTTGGTGATGGGTGAACCCGGGGAACCGGCCCGTTTGAGCGGGCCGCCCAATGTCAGAATATCCATGGTCAGGAATTTGACGATTGGGACTTTGATCGATCGCGAAACTCCGAAAACTGGTTTGGGTGGTTTGCTAAGCAGGCTCGTTGAGCAAGCGCTCCCAATTGCGATCGGGTGTTTCCTCCGTCAGTGGCTTCCGTGGGTGGCCACCCTGGCCCAGGACGAATTGTTTAGAGAAAGTTGGGAAAAGTCGTGGGTTTCAAAGTCGGTCTGTTGGGTCTCGGAACCGTTGGAGCGGGTGTGGCGCAGATTTTGCTGGACGCGACCGGCCGCAGCCCGCTCCTGCAATCGTTGGAACTCTATCGGGTGGGGGCCCGATCGCTTGATAAGCCCCGGCCGGTGGAAATTCCCCGCGAACAGCTCACAACCGATTTGCAATCGATCGTCACCGATCCCAATGTGGATATTGTGGTGGAGGTGATTGGCGGACTGGAACCGGCGCGATCGCTGATGTTGGAAGCCATCCGCCACGGAAAACATGTGGTGACCGCCAACAAAGCCGCGATCGCCCGCTTTGGCCCAGAGCTATTTGATGCGGCCAAGGAAGCGGGGGTTTATTTGATGCTGGAAGCGGCCGTGGGCGGTGGCATCCCAATCATTCAACCCCTGAAACAATCCTTGGGGGGCGATCGCCTTAATGGCATCACCGGCATCATCAACGGCACCACCAACTACATCCTGTCGCGGATGACCGCCGAAGGAGCCGACTTTGGCGATGTGCTCGCCGATGCCCAACGGTTGGGCTATGCGGAAGCCGACCCCACCGCCGACGTGGACGGCCTGGACGCGGCCGACAAAATCGCAATCCTGGCCTCCTTAGCCTTCGGAGGCCGCATCAAGCGGGAAGCGGTGCATACGGAAGGCATTCGCAACATCACCGCCACGGATATCACCTACGCAGATAAGTTGGGCTTTGCGATCAAATTGCTGGCGATCGCCCGTCGTCAGGGGCCTGCCGTATCTCTGCGGGTGCATCCTACCCTTGTGCCCCACAGCCACCCCCTGGCCCGTGTGGACGGCGCATTCAATGCAATTTTTGTGGAAGGCCAGCCGATCGGTCAGGTGATGTTCTTTGGCCCCGGGGCCGGGTCTGGCCCCACCGCCAGCGCCGTGGTTTCCGATGTGTTGAATGTGGCGGCGGCCATGCAAGCCATGGGCGATCGGCCCACACCGGTCATTAATCCCATGCTGGCTTGTAGCCACAGCGATTTTTGCCCCATTGCCTCGCTGGATGATCTGGAAACCCGGTTCTATGTTCGCTTCCTGACGAGCGATCGCCCTGGCACGATCGGTCATATCGGCAGTTGCTTTGGGAACCGTCTGGTCAGCTTGGAATCGCTGGTGCAAACGGAGGTGAACGGCGACGAAGCCCAAGTGGTGGTGGTCACCCATGCGGTGCGAGAAGGGGACTTCCGTGCTGCCCTGGCCGACATCCACGCCAGCGATGCCATTCGATCGGTCGCTAGCGTCCTGCGCGTGATTTAGCCATCGCCGCTGGAATTCGCTCTGGAATTAACTGGGAATCCACTGGGGACTCAAGCAATCGGGGGAGGCGATCAGGACGACGATCGCCCCACCAACTCTCGGGCCTGCAAAATCCAGCGCGTCACTTCACCCAAGCCAGGACAGAGATTGCGCCGCTGCAACTCCCGCACATGCAACCGCAACACCTGCTGATGGAGTTTGTGGGCCGGTTGCTGGGCCAGTTGAACGGTACTAATGATGCCTGAATGCAACAGCAAACCGCAGTAATCTAGGCCAACACTGGGAACCCGGGCCAAATCCGCCAAGGCAACCCATTTACGCACATGGTGCTCGTGGAGCTGCAATTGGGTGGCGATCGCCCGTTGTTGGTCGCGACTCGCGGCCGATCGCAGGAGTGATCGGGTATCGACCAATCCCAACTCCTGAAGTTGCAACAAATCCTTCGCACTCAGCCCCGGCAATTGAGCCAAGGGCCACCATTGGGCGATCGCCCGCTGAGCCATTCTACTTACGCTCCCTTATGCTGCAAAGAGTGATAATGATTCACGGGTGATGCATGGGTAATCGTCCGGTTTTGGGTGCTTCTTCAGTCTTGTTGAGAGTCCGAAGGATGACCACCGCCTTCATGCTCTCTCGATCACAGCCAAACCCGTCACTGCTCTACCCAATGCTGCAATTTGAAGATTCGATTGCGCATTTCCGAGGCACGATCCCGATGCACATTTTTGAGCTGCAATCTCCAAGCTTCAAACAGCTTTGGCATCCTCATACTTGGGGATCTTGGATGAATAGACTTAGACTATCAGCAAATGCATCACTCCCGGATTTGCGTCAATAGGCTGAACTCAGGTCGATCGGGTCAAATCATCCGGGTTCTCGAAAATTCATTCACAAAAACGAAACAAATGCTAGCCAACCTTTGGGCAGCAGCACCTTGAGTCAGTCGTGCTGGGTTTTTCGTTTTTGCCAGCTCAGTTGCTAACGTCTACGTTCTGCCTTGGTTTCGGGCCTGGGTTTTGGAGATTGGTGATCTATTGGTGATCTACTTGGAGCAATCTTGGGGCGCAATTTCACAAATTGAGGTTGCATTTCATCTTCAATTCCAAAATCCTGCCCTGAAATTCTGAACCGATCGACCATTTCTAGATCATTAATCAGCATTCACGGATTTTGTAATCCTATGGTTGATTAGTTGCGGGGGAAATGACCAATCACTATGGGTGCAATAATCAGTGACTATCGCTAGTGACCATGATGAATGGTAATCATTAATCGTAAATATCGATCGTGCATGGTGATCGTGGATGTTTTTACGGATGATTATGATTGAGTCATGAATCAATGGTGATTAATTGCTATCAATTTCTGCCAATTGCCGCCAACGAATTCATGGATTTCTTTTTGCAACCGAGGTACAAACCATGACATACAGCAAAACCGTGAAATATTGTGTTTTTGCTGAATTTCCATCAGGTTTTACTCGCATTTCACCATTTCAAATTGATGAGCTTGAAATTGATCAATTGAGGTTGACCAATTGGCTCTAGTTGCTCTTCAGATTCACCCACTGAGGTTGACCAATTGGCTCTAGTTCATCAGTTGCTTCCTAGTTGCTCCTTCTCCCCATCCTGCGCCTGCCATGACTGCTTCGATTGTTCTGGAACCAGAAGTGTTCAATGCTCTTCAGCAAGAGCTAGAAACCCTGCGCCTGAAGGTTCATCAGCAGCAAACTCAGTTTGATCGTCTAACGCAAAACCTACCGGGCGTGGTCTACCAATTCCAAGTGGACGCGGCGGGTGAAATGACGTTTCCCTACGCCTCGATCGGCTGTCGTGAGCTATTCGAGGTGGAACCGGAGGGGATGATCCAGGCGATTGAGATGTTGTCGCTGGCCGATCGGGAAACCCTGATGCAGGCCACGGAGCGATCGCGGCAAAGCCTGTCGGATTTTCACTGGGAAGGGCCGTTCATGTTGCCCTCGGGGAAAGAGCGTTGGTTGCGCTTGGTGTCCCGGCCGGAACGCTTGGCCGATGGGAGGACGCTTTGGGATGGCTTGGTGATTGATGTGACGCAGCAGCGACAGGCGGAGGAGGAGCTGCGGCGCACTCAACGGTTCCTGTCGGCGGTGTTGGATGCTTTGCCGATGCCGGTGGTGGTGAAGGAAGCGGCGGAGTTGCGAGTCAGCACCTTGAACCCGGCCGCAGAGCGGTTATTTGGGGTGGCGGCGGCGGATCTATTGGGCCGGCCCATGGATGAACTGTTTGCGCCGGAACAGGCGGCGGAGTTGCGATCGGACGATCGGGCAGCCTTGGCCCAACGACAAATTTTGGATCAGCCGCCAACGCCCATGCGGATTGGTGGTGAGCAGCGTTGGTTACAAAGCCGCCGCATTGCCATTTGGAACGGCGATCGCCCGCAGTATTTGATGGCGATTTACGAGGATGTGACGGAGCGCTACCAGTCTGAACAGGAGCTGTTGCGGCAACAGGCGTTGCTGAAGTCCCTGATTGCGGCGGCCCCGATCGGGATTGCGATTACCGATCGCCACTATCGCATTCTGGAAGCCAATCATCGCTTGTCCGAGTTGAACGGCCTCACGGTGGCAGACCACCTCGGACAAACGATGCAGGTCACCGCGCCCAACCTGGCCCCTCACTTGGAACGCATCTATGAAGAGGTGTGGCAAACGGGCCAGGCCATTTCCAACCTGGAGTTGACCGGGGCCCAACTGCATCACCCCGACCCCGATCGGGTTTGGAACCTGTCCTATTTCCCCATTTGGGATCGAGAAGGAACCATCAGCGCGATCGGGACGATCGTGGTTGAAATCACAGAGCAGCGGCGGATCGAAACGGCCTTGCGCCAGGCCAACAGCCGGTTTCAACAAATTGCCGATAACCTACCGGGCATTGTCTTCCAGTACCGACGCAGAACCGGCGACCCCCTCGGGGAATTTATCTATATCAGCTCCCGAGTGCGCGAAATCTTCCAGGTGGAGCCGGATGCGATCCTGGCGGATTCGGCGGTGATGTGGGGTTGTGTGCATCCCGATGATGTGACTGCTTTTGTGGAATCCATGGAGCGGGCCGTGAACCATGGCCTGGAATGGCGACACAAATATCGAATTCTGTTGCCCTCGGGTGAATTGCGCTGGATTCAGGGCATTTCGCGCATGGTGATGGGTGAAGAGGGCACGCTACATGCCGATGGGTTGCTGCTGGACATTACCGATCGGCAGTTGGCGCTGCAAAACCTAGAGCAAATGCGCGATCGGTTCCAGCGGCTGGCGGACAGCATACCCGGCGTGATTTATCAGTACGAAACGTCCGGCAATGATCCCATAGGGCGTTTCCTGTATCTCAGTCCCGGCTGCCAGGAGGTCTATGGCATTGACCCCATCCGCGGCCAAAACGATCCCCTCAGTCTCTGGACGCTGACCCACCCCGATGACTTGCTCAATGTCCAAGCATCGATTCAGGTTGCCATTGCAGCCCGCACCAATTGGCAGTACGAGTATCGAATCATTACCCCCCAAGGGGAAGTGAAGTGGCTCCAGTCCGCCGCTCGAGGACGGTTTCTAAATGACGGGCGATCGATCTGGGATGGATTGATTTTGGATGTGACCGATCGCAAGGCCGCTGAAGTGGCCCTACAACAGGAGCGATCGCTCATGCAGTTGGTGTTGGATAACGTTTCCGACGGGGTGATGGCCTGTGACATGACCGGACGCATCACCCTCGCCAACCACACGGCCCGACAGTGGTACAACTGCAACCTGCAAGGACTCTTGCCCGAAGAGTGGATGAGCCTTTACACCGTCCTGGAGCCGGATGGCATCACCCCGATCGCCCCGGCCCAGATGCCCTTGAGCCGGGCAATTCTAGGGGAATCGGTGCATGATTTCGAGATGGTGGTTCATGTGCCCAACGAAGATCCCCATCGAATTGTTTGCCATTCGGAACCTCTGCGGGAAAGCGACGGCTACCAAATCGGGGCCATGGTCGTGATGTATGACGTGACGGAGTATTACGAAGCCCAAGAGCGGCTCCGTCGCCTCACCGAAAGCCTGCAAGAGGCCCAACGGGTGGCCCATTTGGGTTCCTGGGAATATCACGTGGCGACCGGTGAAGTCAGTTGGTCAGAGGAAATTTTTCGGCTCTTTAACTACCCGATCGAGGAAGGTGTGCCGGAGTTTGATCAGTCGATTTCCCTCTACAGCCCCTCCTCCCAGCAACGTTTGCAGATGGCGTTTGAAGAATGCCTCAGCGACGGTCAATCCTACGATCTGGAACTCGAAGGCATCGAGCAAATTAACGGGTTATCGCGCTACTTCCGCGTCAAGGGACTGCCGGAGCGAGATGCCAACGGCCAAATCGTGCGGGTCTACGGCATTTTGATGGATATCAGTGATCTCAAACAGGCGGAGGCCATCCGTCGCCGGAGCGAAGTGCGGTTCCGCACCCTGATTGAGGCCACCTCGCAAATTGTTTGGGTCACCAGCCGCCTGGGAGAGTTTGCGGCCGATCAACCCAAGTGGCGGGCCTTTACGGGCCAATCGCGCCAGGATTTGTTGGGCTGGGGTTGGCTGAATGCCATTCACCCCAACGATCGCGCCGCCACGGAGGCCGCCTGGTCTCGTTCCATCATCAGCAAACAGCCCTTCACCCTGGAGCACCGGCTGCGGCGCTATGACGGGCAATATCGCTACATGAGTGTGCGGGCCGTGCCGATTCTGGATGATGTGGCCAATGTCTATGAATGGGTGGGGGTTCACACGGATATTACCGATCGCAAGTTGGCGGAACTGGAACTGTTCGATCGCGAAGCCTTCCTGCGCACCATCTTTGACGGGGTGGAATATCCCATTTTTGTTTTGGCCGTCCTGCCCGATCGCCGGTTGGAATATATCGGTTGGAATGCGGCCAGCGCCCGCTTAACCGGCCTGCACGAGTCCCGGGTTTATCACCACACCCCCACTGAAGTGTTTGGCGAAGAATACGGAACCATCATGGAGGCCCATTACTGGAGTTGCGTAGACCAACGCCAAACCATTGTTCAGGATGAATATGTCACCACTCAGCGGGGACGTTTGTGGCTGCTGACCACCCTGAATCCGCTGTTTGACAAGAAGGGGCGTGTTTATCGAATTGTGGCCACCTCGATCGACATCACCAAGCGTCGCCAAGCCGAAGATGCCCTCCAACAAAAGGCCGCCGACCTAGAAGCGGCGCTGCTGAATCTGCAACATACGCAAAATCAACTGATCCAAAGCGAAAAGATGTCCAGCCTGGGGCAGTTGGTGGCGGGCGTGGCCCATGAAATCAACAACCCGGTGAACTTCATCCATGGCAACCTCAGCCATGCCCATCGCTACGCGGAAGACCTGCTGGAAATTGTGCAAGCCTATCAAGAACGAATTCCTAACCCAGACCCAGACCTCAACGACCTGATTGAGGAAGTGGATTTGGAATTTGTGGCGGAAGATTTGCCCAAGCTATTGCAATCCATGCGGGTGGGCACCGATCGAATTCGGGAAATTGTCTCCTCCTTGCGGAACTTCTCCCGACTGGACGAAGCGGATGTGAAGGAGGTGGATTTGCACGAGGGAATTGATAGCACCCTGCTGATTTTGCAAAATCGCCTGAAACCCAAGCCGGAGCATCCGGGCATTCAGGTGGTGAAGCAATACGGTGTTTTGCCGAGGGTGGAGTGCTATGCGGGGCAGCTCAATCAGGTGTTTATGAATATTTTGGTGAATGCGATCGATGCCCTTGAGGAGCGCGATCGCCTCCGCGACACCGAAACCATCAAAGACCATCCGAGCCAAATCACGATCACGACCCGGGCGATCGACTCGCGTTGGGTGCAAGTTCAACTCTCAGACAACGGGCCAGGCATCGCCCCAGACATCCAGCAACGACTCTTTGATCCCTTCTTTACCACCAAGCCCGTGGGCAAGGGCACGGGGCTAGGCATGTCCATCAGCTATCAAATCGTGACGGAGCGCCATGGGGGCCGCTTGATTTGCGAATCTGCGCCCGGCCAGGGAGCCACCTTTGTCATTGAAATTCCGCACCACCAAACGGGCCCAACGGCCCATCCGGAAACCTAGGGCTTGGCCTCTGGAACCCTTGAGGGCCATCCCTTGGGCCAAGACCTTCCGTTGGGAACGATCCCGCCGAGGTGGCCACAATCCGAGGGAGCGATCGGCCCCCGATTGGCAAAATCTCATCTTTTTTAAAAAATCCTCTTAAAGATTCGTAAACTAGTTAGACACCATCCGGGCCCGACTGGCCGGATGCGATCGGTGTCTCGAAACTTTGAGGAGTGTCATGAAGTCACTGCCCCAACAGCCGCTCTCGTTGATTGAGCGCGCTTGCCTGATAGGTCACATTATTGCCATGGCGTTTGGCCTGGCTGGGTTGCTGTACGTCTTGCCTCGTCCTGACCTGATCGCCAGCTTGCCGCCCATCGGAATCCAGTTTTTTCAATGGAGTATGGGTCAGGGGGGTGTTGGCTACATCATCCTGGGTGCAGCGGCCGTGGCCCTGTACCTGGCCCGCGTTTTGGGCTGGCAACGGATGTTGCTATTTTTCTTGCCCTCGGTGGGCTTGTCCTTGGGTAGCGAACTGCTCGGAACCAGCACGGGCTTCCCCTTTGGCCACTATCACTACCTGTCGGGGTTGGGATATAAGGTTGCGGGTTTAGTGCCGTTCACGATCCCGCTGTCTTGGTTTTATATGGGTGCGGTTTGCTACCTGCTGGTAATGGTCGGGCTGGAGCGTTTGAATTTGCCGGGGCTGCTGCGCCAGGCGGGGGCCGTGGTGGGCGGCGCGGTGTTGCTGATGGCTTGGGATCTGGTGTTGGATCCGGCCATGAGCCAAACGTCTCTGCCCTTCTGGGAATTTGAGGAAATTGGCGAGTTCTTTGGAATGCCCTATCGCAACCTGTCGGGTTGGGTGGCGACGGGGATGGTGTTTATGTCGGTGGCGGCGTTGTTGTGGCGTGGTCAGCGGTTGAATTTGACCCGATCGCAACTGACGGTTCCGGTGATTGTCTATCTGGTGAACTTTGCCTTTGGGGCAGCGATTACGGTGTTTTCGCTGGATCCGGGCTTCCTGGTGCCCACGATGATGAGTGTGGCGATCGGGGTGTTGCCGGCGGTGCTGTTGTGGGCGATCGCGCCGACGGAGGCTCCCAATGCGGAACCGGCGGAGACTGCGCCCCTGAATGCTCCCCCGCTGGAAGTGGTTGCTAAGTAGTGGTTGCTCAGTAACGAACGGGAGCTTGGCCGCTTTTGGCCGATCGCACCATAACTCCAATCTTTCCCCCCAATCCCCTCTGAGCGGGTGCGGGGGGTTGTTGTTCAGCGAAGCATTCAGCCAGAAATCCAACCAGAGGTTCAGCAAACCATTCAGCCAGGGATGCAAGCTCCAATTGGCCGCAAGCCCCCTGTAAAATTCACGTTGAGAGCCTGACGGGTGTTCACGAATGCCTTGGGCTGACGAATTTCGCCTTATATTGCGCTTGATATTGCGCCTTGTTTCGATCGCCCTTTGCGATCAATCCCACTGGAGAACAGCAGCATGGTGACCGGAGCGGAAACTGAGACCGGAGCGGTAGTTTGGGGGGCGATCGCCCTTGGGTTGTTATTGGTGCAGCTTCCGGCCGTTGCCATTTTGTTGGCTCGGTTAATGCAAGGCCCCGGTCGCCAACAGCCCCTGCAACCCAGGGACACCACCCACGACCAGCTTGGTTCCGTCAGCATTCTGGTGCCCACCCTGAACGAGGCGGAACGGCTGGGGCCCTGCCTAACGGGCTTGGGGCTTCAGGGCTACGAGGTGCGGGAAATTTTGGTGATTGACAGCGACTCCACCGATGGCACGCCGGAACTGGTGAAGGCCGCCGGTCGCCAAGATCCCCGCCTGCGATTGTTGCCGGATGATCCCTTGCCAGGAGGCTGGGTGGGGCGGCCCTGGGCGTTGCACACAGGATTTCGCCACAGCAACGAACAAAGTCGTTGGATTTTGGGGATTGATGCGGATACTCGGCCCAAGGCGGGCTTGGTGTCGGCGGCGATCGCGGCGGCCGAAGCGGGGGGCTATGACCTGGTTTCTTTTTCGCCGCGCTTTTTGCTGCAAACGCCCGGTGAGCTGATTTTGCAACCGGCCCTGTTGATGACGCTGGTGTATCGGTTTGGGCCGGCGGGCAGCTCGATCGGGGGGCCCACTCGCACCATGGCCAATGGTCAATGCTTTTTGGTGCGACGCGATCGGCTCGTGGACTTGGGCGGCTATAGCAGCGCTCGGGGGTCTTTTTGTGATGATGTGACCCTGGCGCGGACGGCGGCGGCCCAGGGAATGAAGGTGGGCTTTTTGGATGGGGGCAAGCTGATCGAGGTGCGCATGTATGAAGGGGCCGCCGAAACCTGGAAAGAGTGGGGCCGATCGCTCGATCTTAAGGATGCCAGCCCTCGGGCCCAAACCCTGGGGGATTGTCTCTTTTTGTTAGCAGTGCAGGGCTTGCCCTTACCCTTGGTATTGTTATTATTCGAGCCGGCCTGTGCCAGTGCTTCCTGGTTGGTAACCGCCGCCTGGGGCCTGAATCTGGCACTGTTGCTCATCCGATTTGCCTTAAATTGGGCGATCGCACCGTCCTATAATCTCAGCGGCGCAAAGCTTCCCTGGCTTTTCTTTCTGTCGCCTTTGGCGGATCCCTTGGCCGCCCTGAGAATTGGGCTATCATCGGTGCAAACGCCGACGCAGTGGCGCGGGCGTAGCTATTCCCCAGCCGTGCCAACCAACGCGGGCTAGTTCAGCGGCATCACATCTTCCAGGGGGTTTGCCCCCCTTTTGATTGCCCTGGATCCTAGCCCGGCCGCTGCTTCCGTCCTGTCGTCGCGAGGAGTGCCGCCCGTGAGTGGTAACGAACAAGTTGTCAAGTACTTCATCATGGAAGCCAATGAGCATCTGGAGGCGATGCAGGCGGCCCTGGGGAACTTGCAAGCAGTCATCGAAGAATATGAGGAGTGCAACACCATCTACCGAGCCGCCCACACCATTAAGGGCAGTGCGGCCATGCTTGGCTTTGAGGGAATGCGCCACCTAGCTTTGTTGCTTGAAAACTGTTTTAAGTTCCTGCGCGAAAACCCTATCAAGTTAGATACCAGAGATCAGCAAGATTTCGCAAATGGTGTCGCCCTTTTGGAGAAACTGACCCGGGCCCTGGAGGGTGGCACTTACAACGATCAGCAGGCCGTTCCGGCGGTAGACAGTCTGCGCCCATCCCTGGAAGCCCTATACGAACGAATTAAGAAGCGGGCGGCGGGCGAACCGGAAACACCTGCCCCAGCGCCTGCCCCAGCGGCTAAACCACTGCCGGCCAATTTTGGCCCGTTGGTGATGGAAGCGCTGAAGCAAATGGTGGTGCTGTTTAAGCAACCGGCCACGCCGGAGTTGCGCTCACAGCTCGATCGCCTCTGTCAAAAGCTGCTGCAATTGGGTGATGGCTATGCCACTTGGCAAACCCTGATCCAAGCTACCCGCCGGGCGATCGCCCATCCCAAAGTGCCCTTCAATGCGATCGCCCCGATCGTGGTGCGGGATCTGAGGCAGGCCACTGAGTTAATGGCCGGGGGCAAAGGCCACAGCATCACCCTGGGCCCCGAACTCCAAAAATTCGCTCCACCGGCCGCCGCAGCCGCTGCGGCCGCTCCCGACGCGACCCCAGCCGCTCCGGCCGCTACTCCGTCCCCAGCTCCGTCCCCAGCTCCGGCCAATGGCCAAGTCAGCATTCCCCGGGATCCCAAGGGTGCTGCTCGGATTCTGATTTCCACGTTCCCCAAGGATCAACTGATGGAAATTGCCCGCTATTTGGCGGCGGCAGCTCGCTAGGTGCGCTGCAAGATTCTGGAAACAAAGGCCTGAGAGGCCTGAGATGTTGGAGACAAGGGCCTGAGATGGCGGAGACAAGGGGCTGAGATGGCGGAGACAAGGGCCTGAGATGGCGGAAACAAGGGGCTTAAGCCCCTTGTCTAGCGAGGGTTTGGCGAGGGTTCGATAGACGAATGAGCAGACAAAGCGGCCATGGCTGACCGCTAGGGAGCGGACTAGCCCCCTAAAAGCGGCGCTCGAATTGCACCGAAAGACGCGACTCGCCCGCAAAGTCTGTGGAGCCGCGAATGACGGTGTCGTCGTTGAGGCGATAGTCCAGATTGAGGCGGGTGGTGTTGTTAATTTCCGAGATGATCTGGGCGATCGAAACGGAGAGATTGTTATTCAGGTCAATGCCCGCTTCAATGCCGAGACCGAGGGCGGTGGCTCGATCGTTTCGGTTGTTGTCGCCCCGAGGCCGGGCGGTGACGGTGGTGGGATAAATCCGAAAATCCGTCAGCCCGATCGCGCTGGCAATGTTGGTTTGAATGTTGTTGAGCAACCCAGCGCCGGCCAAGTTAGCCAGCACCACGGCCCCACCGCTGCGATCGTCAAAGGTATTAATCAAGCTGCCACCAATCAGGGCCAAAATTTGCGCCTCGCTGCGGGCGGGCCGACTGGTGAGGCGAATTTGATCAAGCAGTTGGCTGGCGCGACCTTGAACGGTGGCCTTGATCCGAACGGTGCGAGTGGATCCCACGGATCCAACCACACTTTCTCGAATTTCGGCGGGGTTGAAGCCGCTGGTGTTGTCCGTTTGCAGGGGGTTGCGGGTGGAGTCGGGCACAAAGGCCACCATCTTCACATCCAGGTAAGGATCCAGACCCGATCGGGGGCGAAATTCCGCAAATTGAGGTTCGCCGCGCTCCAGGGTGAATTGCGTTGTGAACAGGTTAATTAGGCCCCGTTGCAGTCGAATGCGGCCGCTGGGGCGCGGATCGGCCAAGGTTCCGTTCAGCTCCAGGCCACCCTCCGCCAGGAAGTTTAAGACGGGCAATTTCAAAATTTGCAGACCCCGACCCAAGTTCACTTGCAGGTTTTGGAAGCGCGGGGTAATTCCCACGGTGGCGGCATTGGGTGCGCTGGCCATCAGGGCCGCTGGATCCGTGGGCAAAATCACCCGACCATTAACCAGACCCAGGCTGCCGCCGACGATCGGCTTGAGGGCCGTGCCCGTGATGCTGATTTGGCCGTTCACGCCTCCTTCATAGAGATCCCGAAAATTAAGCTGCAATTGATCCAACGCCACGTTTAGGGGTGAATCATTGGGCCCGAGGGCCTTGGTGTCGGCAATGGGCAAGATGCCCCCCATCCGAATTTGTCCTTGGCCAAAGGCTCCGTTGATGCCGTTCACCACCAGCCGATCGCCCGTGAAGGTGGCTTGACCGTTGATGTTAGTGATGGTTTGGGAAAGACCCTGCAACCCGATCGCCGCGTTGGCAAACTGGGCCTCTCCGGTGGCCTGCGGTTGGGCCAAGGTTCCGCCCACACTCAGCCGCACGCGCCCCTGGCCGCCCAGCCATTGGAACTGCGGAATTAACAGGCTCGCCAACCCCAGTTCCTTATCTTCCAGTTCGGCATTCAGGCGCAGGCTGTCGTTGTCCGGTTCCACCTTGGCGAAGGGAAGCTTTTGGGGAATGCTGCCGGTGATCGCGATCGGGTCCTTGTCTTGGCTGCCTTGCACCGCCACGGCACTGCTGAAATTCAGTCTTGCTTGGGCATAGCTAAAGTTGCTGGTGGCCGTTTCGATCGGGGTGTTGTTCAGTTTGCCGCTGTTGAGCACCACCTGCCCCACGGCCCTTGGATCGTCGATCGTGCCGGCCAGGGCCGCCGTGATATTCACCCGGCCGCTGAGGCGAGGCAAACCGGTGCGGCCGTAGAGTTCACGGACTTGGGGAATATTTTCCAGGGATTCGGCGGGAAAGTTGGTGAGCTGAAATTGACCCGACTGGGTTTTGCCAATTTGCCCCGCAAAGGCCAGCAGGATATCGTTGCGGCGAAATTCCAGGGGGGCCAGGGTGAGGGTGTTGTCTTGGAAGTCGCCGCGAATATCCACCTGATCCGCATTCAGGGCCACTTGAGCCAAGCTACAGGCCTCTTCCGGTAACCAACTCCAGTCGCGACCCGAGAGATTGAACTTGGCGGCAATGCCCGTTTGCACGCTGCCGTTGAAGGTGAGGTTGGCCCCAAACCCGCCCCGGATGCGATCGAGATTAGCGATCGGGCTGGCATTACAGCGATCGGCGATCGACTGGTTCAGCAGGGCCTTGATTTCCGCTAACTTCCGCAACTGTTGGGAAAGGGGTTGATCCGCCACTTCCACCGCCAAGGGCACCACCTGGGCAGCGGCGGCATAGGTGGGCGGCCGCAGGTTTTTGGCCCATTGGGCCGCGGATTCAAAATCCGTTAGTTGCAGGATCCGAATCAGGGTTTCTAGCTTGCCGTTGCGGGCTTGCACCTGGCCCTTGAAGCGCGGATCAGCGGCCACCACCAATTCCGCGCCCACGAGATATTCACTGTCCCCTTGGGTTAATTTGCCATCGGTCAGCACGGCGCGGTTGTTGGCATACCCAAACAGGCCGGTGAATCGATCGCCAAAGGCCACCCCCACGCCCGGTTGTTCGGCGCTGATTTGGCCCTGGGCGGTGAAGCGATCGAGGTTCAAGCGTGCTTGGGCGGCGATCGTCCCTCGGGGAATGCCGGCCGGTTCCGTGAGGGCCGCGGGCCAACGCAACCGCTCCAATTGCAAATTCGCCAGCTCGGCCAAGAAATCTCGCCCTTGGCGGCGGCCGGTGGCGGTGGCCCCTTGCCATTGCAAATCAAAACTGGTGGGCAGGAATTGTCGATCGAGCCGCAGGGCCAGACGATCGGACTCGCCCCGCAGGTCGATCGACAATCCCCGATTCAAGCTCACGTCCACGGGCCCACTCATCAGCAGGTTAAAGTTTGCGCCCGCCGCTTCCAACCCCACCAAGTTGGCCGTCCCGATCGCCCGTAAACCGGCCAGGGGGCCATTGATCTGGCCGGTAAAATTCGCCCGCCCCGCCAGCAGGGGCCGATCGCGAAACGCATCCCGCACCCCGGCCGGAATTAGATTAGGAACCAAACCGGGCAAGGGTTCCAAGTTGACGTTTTGCACCGCCACTTGCAAATCCAGATGGCGGAGGGTGGGCAAACCGGCCAGTTGTGGGGGAATAGAGGGAAACAAGGAACCCTCGGCCCGCAACCCGGGCCCCACAGCCCGATCGAGCCGAATGGCTTGTCCATCCCAACGGGCCGCAAAGTCGATCGGCAGCCGTTGGTTGAGGTAATTGGCCTGGGCAACGGTTAACAAACTGGAGCGATCGCCCGGCCGCAGTTGCCCCGTGACTTGGGCTGCGATCGAAGCAGGATTGCGGGCCAACAGGCCGGCCACGGTGCCTTGGGCCGTGACCTGGCTGCTGAGTTGGCCGGTGGCTTGGGGCACGATCCGCGCCAACTGAATGCCCGCCAACTGGGTTTGCAATTGCCAGCGATCGCCCGTGGCCTGGGCGGCCCAATCCAGCTTGCCGCCGGCCAAATTCTGTAAGTTCCCCGCCGCCTGCACAGCCAAACCGGTCAAGGGACGATCTAAAGTGCCCCGGGCTTGGGCCGTGGCGGTCAATTGGCCCGAAAGTTGCGGAATCACCCGCCCCACTTGCAGATTTTGCAGCCGGGCTGAACCAGCCCAAGCCCGATCGCGCAGTTGCACCGCCGTTGTGATTTGACCACCCAGCAGTTCCGTGCGAGCCTCCGTGTCCAGCGCGGTTAGGTTGCCGCGCGATCGCCCCGTGACGGAAACCGGCCCCGGATCCTGGGGTAAATTCAGGCCATAGGTTTGAGCGATCGGGGCCAGGGGCAGATCCTGAACCCGCCAATCGGCCGACAGCCGATCGATGCCCAACCGATCCAAGGCCCCATTCGCCAACAAACGAGCCGAACCATCGGCGGTGATTGCACCCCCGGCCGTTGGTTCAACGCGCAGCCGATCGAGCCGAGCCGCCAGAGGAAAGGCCCGAACTAACCGACTTTGCCAATTTTCAAACAGGCGTAGGGGAGAATTTTCGGGTGGTTCCGATCCTTGGCCGATCGCGGAGAAATTGCCCTGAACGCGCCGAAGGGCCAGGCGATCGACCCGTAGGCCGCCCACCGAGACGAAATTGCCGGTAATTTGCGGGCGATCGAGCGTTCCCCGTAGCCTTGCATTCACCTCCACTGGCCCCACGATCGGGAGCGGCAAGGTCTGATCGAGCGTGGTTGCCAGATCCGCCGGCCGCAATGCCTCCGCCCGCAACGTCAGATCATATTCAGCTTCCAGGGTGGTTTTTAGGGGATTTTGCAGATTCAACACTGTTCCTGAAAAATCCACCGGCCCATTCGCAATCGCCTGCAAGGATCCATATTGACCTTGGGCCTGATCCAGCATCACAACAGGCCCCCGCAACCGCAACCGCCCCGTGGCCAGGGCCATGGGCTTGGGCACGAGGGGGCTGGTGATTCGCCAATCTCGCAGTTGCAGCGTGCCCTGAAGCGCCGGAATGCCCGTCCCCAATTGATATCGCCCATCGGCCACCCCATCCACCCGTCCCCGCTCGATCGTCATCGGGGCGGGCATGGCCTGGGCTAATCCGGTCACATCCAGGTTTTGCAGGCGCGATCGCACGGCCAACTCCTGGGTCGGAATTTTGAACTCTCCTTTGAGGTCAAACTGTCCGGGCCGCCCTTGCCCCACGGTTCCCAACACCGAAAACCGCGCCAATTCCGGTTGGCCAGCACGCCACTGCTCCAAATCCGCCGAACCGGAAGCCACCATCTTCACGGGCAACGGCGGGGCCGATCGCCGGGGTCGATTGACCAAGGCCGGCGCAGGCACCAAGGTCACCTGGGCATTTTGGAACTCAAACCGACTGGGACGCAGCTCAAAGGGCGGCTTAGGGCCCGACTTCAAGCGCACTTCAAATAAATTGCCGTCGTTGGTTTGCTCCACATACACCGACGGCTCCCGAAAGGTAATCGCGATCGGGATGACGCGATCGCCTAGCAAGTTGGGCAACTGGGCGATCGACCAAAAATCAAACCTGGCCTCAACCGCACCGGCCTTCGCCTGGTCAGGATCCTGCGCCGTGGGCAACAGGGCCGATTCCCCAAAGGTCAGCCCGCCCAGAGACACCCCCGTCAGGGGCCCCACCTTCACCGGCCGCATCAGGGCATCGCTGAGGGCCGCGGACAAAAAATCCGAAAATCGATAGTGCAGCCAGTACCAACCAAACCCCAACCCCCCGGCCACCAGCCCGATCGACCCCAAAACGGCCGCTCGGCCCACCCAACGCCATAGGGATCTTCGAGTCCTTTGGGGGCGGCGCGATCTGGGTGGGGATGGCTCAAGCTCGGAGGGCTGATCCGGCTCCCGATCGGGCAAATTTCCTGGCGACTGCATAGCTCTGAAACCCGGTGCAACTCCTCACCCCGTGCGAGCTAGCCATCAGCCCCGCTGCACGATTGTGCATATCATAGACGACTCATTTCGCTGGCCCTGTGGACTGTTCCAAGTTCTGAATCGCCCATGGGGTCTTGGTTGGCGATCGAGGGCTGGCCTTGGTTGGGCGCAATGGGGCGATCGACGCGGCTGAGCTGGTTTTGTAGCTTTGTGGTTTTGTATCGCAATTTATAGGCCACAATCATGATCATGGCGGCTGATAGGCTGGCTTTGAGGGGCGATCGCGCCTGTTTGCGTTACAGTGGGTGCAATAAAAGCGCTTTAAGGGTACTCAAAGAATCTTTAAAGCAAGTTTTTATGATAGGCTTTATGTATTGCACAAAATTCACTAAAAATAATTTAAATTTGCCTTACAAAAACCAAACCTACAAATATCCAAATAATTTATTCAATCAAATCACTTGAAAATAGAAACTCAAATGAGCTTTGAATTTTCTAGCATAATTGCACTTTTTGGAGCAATGACAGTCCTGGCCACATTACCCAGTGTCAGTGTTTTCACGGTGGTGGCGGCCTCAGCTCAAGGAGGATTCCGGTCAGGCGCTTGGACAACGCTGGGCATTGTTCTGGGGGATTTACTGTTGATTTTGCTGGCGGTGTTTGGTCTAACCCTACTGGTTGAATCGCTGGGGAATGCTTTTGCTGTTGTTCAGTATTTGGGCGGTGCTTATTTGATGGCGATCGGCTGTTTGTTGTGGCGTTCAATGAAGCGATCGCGCATTAACCATGACTCCTTGAGTGAGATGGAGAAATTGGAACCAACCGAAACTATTTCTATGCGGACATCGAGTTGGGGACATTTCATCACCGGTTTAGCGATTACTTTGGGTGATCAAAAGGCTGTTTTGTTTTATTTAGGATTTTTGCCAGCGTTTGTCGATTTGAAGCGGTTGACAACTTTGGATATTCTGTTGCTGATGGCGATTGCGGCTTTGGCGGTGGGTGGCGTTAAATTGGGATATGTCTATTTGGCGAGTCGTGCTAGGTTGCGTTTTGGCCAACGGCTAGGGGTGATGATGAATCGGGTGGCGGCGGTGATGATGATTATGGTGGGATTGGTGGTCATTTTTCGATCATAGTTTCCATCACCTGGAAGCAAGGGGCTTAAGCCCCTTGTCTTAATTGATCGGTAGCTCTCATCTTCATTGATCAATCGAATGATCTGAGTGATCATCAATCAGATCAACAGCAGATTAATTTGGGCTTTTTTAATATCCTAAACATTCGCTTAAAACTCGGTTGTGACAGGCTTTGAGACTTTAAACTTCTGTTTAAACAATTATGATGATTATGGAATAGGTTCTGGGGGAAAGGTTTCATGGCGAAATTGGGCCGCACTTCTCGACAATCGATCGGCTCACGGCCTGAACCCGATCGGGTCGATCGCCCAGATTTGCCCCTTTCGCCAGCCCATGAACGACTCCTGGCCCTGTGGCTCCATGGCAAAAGTCGCCACACCCGTCGTTATTACCAGCGGGAGGCCTTGCGGTTTCTGGCCTTTGTGGATTGCCCGATCGAGCAGGTGAGCGCCATTGATGTGCAGGGGTTTTTGGATGAGCTGGAGCGCGATCGACTGGCTCCGAGCAGCATGGGCCGTTCGATCGCGGCAATTAAATCCCTGCTGCGGTTTGCACATCAAATGGGCCTGGCTCCCGACAATCCGGCGGTGGCTTTCAAAGTCCCCAGCACGAAAGACACTCTTTCGGAGCGGATTTTAAGTGAAGCTCAAGTACAAGAAATGCTGGCGGCAGAACCCCAGCTCCGAAATCGATTAATGTTGCGATTGCTCTATGCGGCCGGGGTACGGGCTAGTGAGCTTTGTGGACTATGTTGGCGAGATTTACAACCCCGGGGGGATGGGGGCCAAGTGACGGTCTATGGCAAGGGCAACAAAACCCGCGCGGTGTTGCTGCCGCCAACGCTCTGGCAAGAACTCCAGGCCTATCGCGAGTCGATCGAGCCGTTGCCCCATCGCCAAGATCCGATTTTTCGGAGCCGCAAGGGGGGCCACCTGGATCCCTCGCAACTGATGCGAATTGTGCGATCGGCAGCCCAGCGAGTGGGCATTGAGGCCAATGTTTCGCCCCACTGGTTGCGCCACGCCCACGCCAGCCACAGCCTCGATCGGGGTGCGCCGATTCACCTGGTGCAAGCCACCCTGGGCCATGCCAGCATTGCCACCACAGGCCGCTATCTCCATGCCCGCCCCCAGGACAGTTCTGGGCGTTATTTGGATCTTTAAGGATTGGGAATCAGGACTCTGCAAACTCTTCGTCCATTGCATCCTTTCGGGAACCCGTGGCAAGATGGGGCTGATCTTTGGAGCCATTGGCCCGTGACTCGTTGGCGGTCGTCTGAGAAGCGATCGAGCACGATGCAAGACTGCGATCGATTAGGAGCAAAGCAAATGAAGACCACCACTTGGGCTACTGTGATCGGCTCGGCGATCGCCGCCACGGTTTTGAGCGTGGGCCCCGCCTTGGCCCAGTCGGCTGACTATGGCGATCGGGTCATTGTGCCGGGGCCAAACGACCCCTTGGGCAGCGGCCCGGCGCAAACCGGTACTCCCGGCAGTCGTTCCTCGGCCGCCATTCCGATCACCACCATTCCCCAAGCCTTTGACGCAACGTTTTATCGCCACAACCCCCCAACCCACACCGATCAAACGATTTGGGGACAGTTGCAGGTCATCCTAGGGCTGCCGTTCCCCGAAAAGGGCACAAACGCCGACAGCCGCAACATCAGCCGCCTGTATTACGAGGTGCTGCAACGCCAAAGCCTGTCGGATCCTTGGATTCGGACGCAGGACTTGCCGAACCCCTACAACGGGTCGCTGCTGCAAATGCAACGATCGACCGGCGACGGTCAAACTGCGCCCTAGTAGCATGGCTGCCTTAATTCGCTGGGTCAAATGATATGGCTGTTCACGACTGACTCCGCAACTTTGACTGGCTCCGCAACTTTGACCCAATGTATTAAGCCTGTCGCGCTACTAGGTTCGGTCACTCAACCCGATCGCCCTGCCACCGTTCCAACGCCCGCATCAACTGCTGGCTCACCTCGGCCGCGTAGGCTCGGCTATCCAGGCAGCGCGGCGGCTGGGCCAAGGCTTGGGTCAGGTGATGGCGAATCGATTGCCGCAGGGTTGGATCCGCTGCCAAACGCCCCGCCAGAGCCAGGTAATCTGCCTCTGAGCGGGCGACCCAATCTCCCAAGTCCACATCGCGCAAAATGGCAGCTCCTTGGCGCGATCGAAACCAGTCGCTTTCGCGGGCCACCACCGGCAACCCCACCTCGATCGCATCCACAATGGAATTCGCCCCACCAAAGGGAAACGAGTCGAGATAGATATCAGCCAACTGCAACACCGCTTTCACATCGGCGCGGCTGGGCAGTTGGTCAAACACAATGGCTCGATCGGGATTGACTCCATGGGCGGCCAAGGTTTCCCGCAAGCGCCGCCAAAATTGCACCTTGGGATAGTTGCGTTTCCAACTGGCTCCAAAGGGACAAAGCAATAGGTAACTATCAGGAAACTGGGCCAGCAATTTCGCCCAAGTTTCCCGCTGTTCGGGGATGGTTTTATATAAATTCGCTCCCGAAACAAAGGCGATCGCTCCCTCAGGAATCCCCACACTGGCCCGATCGATCACTAATCGCGGTTCGGCGGCTTCCAAGGAATAGTCAAAACAGTGGGCGGGCCCCGACACACAGAGCAACTTTTCCTGATAATGGGCGGCGGCGGTGGCGGTTTCCGTAAGCTGACCCGACAGGTAGTAATCCATATGGGTCATGCCGCTGGTGACGGGGGAAGAAACGGAATGGATTTGCACCCGCGCCAACCGATGGGCCCCAATCATCAACACCCGATGCAGGGAATTGGTGACGATCGTGGCGACCAACAGCAAATCCAAATCATCTTGCCGAATTCGGGCCACCTGTTGTTTTAAATCGCCCACCAGCGGCACGATCGCATCTCCCGATCGGCGTTGTTGATAGGCATTCAGCAAATCTGGATCGCGATCAATGACATACAAAATCACTTCAAACCGATCGCGATCAAGCCATTCAAACACCGGAAACGTTGTAAAAGTTTCCGGGTGAGATAAATAATTGGTTTTCAGGATTCCGAGCCGAATTTTGGGGCGATCGGGCGATCGGGGTACAAAGTCATATTCCAATTGATGGCCGGCTAACCGCAGGGAAAATTCCAAAATCGCGGCCCGTTTGGCAAAGGTCGATCGCAAATTCCGATCGCAAAAATAAAGCGGAACCAGGTTCACCAAATTACTAAAGGTCAGGGCGATTTTTTGCCATTGTGCCGATTGCGGATAGCGGAAAATTTGTTCATGCAAATAGTCCACCAGGGCGATGGTGAAGTTGGCATAGCGATCGACCTCGCCCAATTCCCGAAAAAAGCAGGGAAAGGCCAAACAATAGTCAAAAAAGGGTTCGATTGCCCAAGGCGGCAGTTGCAATCCATGTAAATCGGGCAGCCAGGTTTCGGCCCGTTGATAGAGGGCGATCGCCCAAACCGCTTGGAGGCGGGGAGCCGGCCAAGTGGCGGCCAATTCCCGCTCGATCGGCTCCAGCCACTGGCGTTCCTCGGGGGTCAAGGCCTCATAGCGCAAGTTGCAATCCCAAAGGGCCGCTTGGGCGGCGCGTCCGGTTTCCCATTGGGTCGCCATGGCTGCGTCCGGCGTGGCCAGCCACTGTTCCGCCAATTGACGACGCAGAGTCCGCAATTGGGCCAGGGGTTCCGGCGCAAAGGGCTGACGATCCCAATGATCCAGGGCTTGTTCGATCGCCTCTAGCAGCGCAGTCATGGGCAACCCATCTAGGCGGAATAGTCCGCGATCGCGAAGATGTAAACCCCATGGAGGGTTAAGGCTCCCAACCAGCCTAGGGTGACCCAAACGGCCCAAGGATCACTCGCCCGGTTCAGGGTTTCAAAAAACCACAGGCCAGAGTTGCTGGCGGCAAAAATCGCCACATGGGTGACAAAGGTCATCCGATCGTCGAGTTTGCGATATTCAGGGTCGGCGCGATCGGGTTCACGGGGCCAACGGGGGGGCATAGGACAGTTACCGGGTTGCGATTTGGGACGGAAAACCGGTTCTCATTCTGCCATGGTCTGCCGGGGCGATCGCGCTTGGGGTTGGCCCAAACAAGTTAAAGGGGCGATCGGCTGGCCGATCGTTTTGGGTTGTTTGCATCGGGTTTTTCAGTGGTGTTTGGCCCACAGCCAGGGGGCGATCGGCGAGGGTTGACGGCCTGAATCCTTGAGGCGAAATGGGCCCCAAAAAACCACCCGCAGGTAGCGCCAATTCAGGTAGGGGCGTACGGCCGTACGCCCCTACCGGTTTCCAATCAAGTGGGGCCCCAGCGAGTGGGGCCTCAAGAAATCGAAGCGG